>JAFANP010000023.1 GCA_019232625.1 Alphaproteobacteria bacterium
AATCGATCGACGAAGGCACGGTCGGGAAGATCCTCGTCCCCGAGGGCTCGGAGAATGTGAAGGTCGGCACGGTGATCGCGGTGCTCAATGGCGAGGGCGAGGCCGCGAGCCCGACTCCAGCGCCGGCCGCCAAGGCGGAAGCACCGGCCGAAGAACAGAAGGCCGCGGAGTCCGAGGCTCCTAAGGGTGACGCGCCCTCCGGCACCGACAAGCTCGCCGCCAAGGCGCAGCCGGCCAAGGACCCGGAGGTGCCCGCCGGCACCAACATGGTTCGTCTCACAGTCCGCGAGGCTTTGCGCGACGCCATGGCCGAGGAAATGCGCCGCGACGAGCGCGTGTTCGTGATGGGCGAGGAAGTCGCTGAGTATCAGGGCGCCTACAAGGTCACCCAGGGCCTGCTCGACGAGTTCGGCGCCAAGCGCGTGATCGACACGCCGATCACCGAATATGGCTTTGCCGGCATCGGCACCGGCGCGGCGATGGGCGGGCTGCGGCCGATCGTCGAGTTCATGAACTTCAACTTCGCCATGCAGGCGATCGACCACATCATCAACTCGGCCGCCAAGACCAACTACATGTCCGGCGGCCAGATGCGCTGCCCGATCGTCTTCCGCGGCCCCAACGGCGCGGCGAGCCGAGTCGCCGCCCAGCACAGCCAGAATTACGGCCCCTGGTATGCGAGCGTGCCGGGCCTGATCGTCATCGCGCCCTACAGCGCCGCCGACGCGAAGGGCCTCCTCAAGGCGGCGATCCGCTCCGAGGACCCCGTCGTGTTCCTGGAGAACGAGCTGCTCTACGGCCAGAGCTTCGACGTGCCCAGGCTCGACGACTACGTCCTGCCGATCGGCAAGGCGCGGGTCGCCCGCCCCGGCAAGGACGTCACCCTCGTCAGCTACTCGATCGGAGTCGGCGTGGCGCTCGAGGCGGCCGAGCAGCTCGCCGGCGAGGGCATAGACGCCGAGGTGATCGACCTTCGGACGCTGCGCCCTCTCGATCGCGCGACGGTCCTGAAGAGCCTCGCCAAGACGAACCGAATGGTCTGCGTCGAGGAAGGCTGGCCGGTCTGCTCCATCTCGGCCGAGATCATGGCGGTGGCGATGGAGGAGGGGTTCGACGACCTCGACGCGCCGGTGCTGCGCGTCACCGACGAGGACGTGCCGCTTCCCTACGCCGCCAATCTCGAGAAGATGGCGCTGATCCGCCCGGCCCAGGTCGTCGAGGCGGCGAAGAAGGTCTGCTACCGCTAGCCTCGGTCGCTCAGGCCGGGGCCGGAGCTTCGACAAGCCCGGCGGGAACGGCTAGGGGCCTGCCCCGTGTCCGCCGCCCCGCTCGATCCCGACCGAGTGCTCGCGCTCTCCTACGTGCCGTCCCGCCGGCGGCCGGCGGTGGAGGCGCTGTGGCGGCTCGACGCGGCGATGGGGGCGGTGCTCGCCGGCGGGCGCGAGCCGATGATCAGCCGCATCAAGCTCGCCTGGTGGCGCGAGGCGCTGGAGAAGCTCGACCGAGCGCCGGCGCCGGCCGAGCCGGTGCTCCAGGCGCTGGCCGAGCACGTCCTTGCGCGCGGGGTCTCCGGCGCCGAGCTGGCGGAGATGGAGGCGGGCTGGTCGGTCCTCCTTTCGGGCGAGGCCCTGACCGAGGCGGATCTCGCGCTCTACGCCGCCGCCCGCGGCGCGACCCTTTTCCGTTGCACGGCGCGGCTGCTCGGCGGGGAAGGGGGCGCGGCCGGAGAGGGCGGAGAAGGCGGGGAGGCCTGGGCGCTGGTCGATCTCGCCCGCCACAGCGGCAATTGGCCCGACGCGGAGGCGGCGCTCGCCGCCGCCCGCCGCTATCCCCTCCGCCCGGTCCCGGGGCCGCTCCGCCCGCTCGGAATGCTGGCGGCGCTGGCCCGGCGGGACGCCGAGCCCGGCCGGCCCCCCTGGGAGCCGCAGGGCGCGCCGCGCCGGATGCTGCGGATGCTGCGGCACCGCCTCACCGGACGTTGAGGCTTTTTTCGCGGAATCGCTTGACTCATGTTGCGAAAAGCGTTGACTTCTCCTCGTCCACAAGGAGGAGAGGTCGAGATGATGCGTATCGCGATCGGTTCTGGGGCGGCGGTCCTTCTGGTCCTCGCCATGGTCTTTTTCTGGAAGAGCCGGGCCTCGGCCGACGAAGGCCTGCCCGCCGCGCCCGAGGCGGCGGCGGTGGCGGCGTCGATCTCCGGCGGCGGCTTGCCCGGCACGCCGGCCTTCGTTCCGCCGGAAGCCTCGCAGCGCAGCAAGGACGAGCGCCGCTTCGCCCGCGCCGACCGCAACAGGGACGGCCGCCTCGTCCTCGCCGAGCTGATCGAGCCGCGTCGCAAGGCCTTCGCCAAGCTCGACAAGGACGGAAGCGGCCAGCTGAGCTTCGAGGAATGGACCGGCCGGACGAGCGCCAGGTTCGCCGAGGCCGACAGCGATCATTCCGGCTGGCTCAACCAGGCCGAATACGCCTCCACCGCTCCCAAGCCCAAGCCGCGCGCGGCGCGCTGCGGCTGCTCGTGAGGCGCTCCCCTCGCCGAAGGGGAGGCGCTGCGAACGCCGCGCGAGGCGGAGGCGCGTCAAGGGTCGAAGCGCGGGCGGCGTTTCAACCTAAAGGGTGAATTGCGCGCGCGAACATGGTCTAGAGTCCGGCGATGGCGACCAAGCTGCTCCTCGGGCTCCTCATCTTCTACGTCGCGCTCTGCGGCCTCGCCTTCCTGTTCCAGGGACGGCTGCTCTTCGCGGTCGACGCCGCCCGGCGAGCCGGCCCGCCGCCGCCGGGCGCGGAGCGGCTCGAGCTCGCGGCGGCGGACGGCACCCGCCTCGTCGGCCTGCGGCTTGCGCCGGTCCATCCCGGTCCGGCCCTGCCGGTCGTCCTCGGCTTCGGCGGCAACGCCTGGAACGCGGACTCCGCCGCGGAATATCTGAGCGACCTCTATCCCGAGGCGGACATCGTCACCTTCCACTATCGCGGCTACGCCCCGAGCGGCGGAAGGCCGGGCGCGGAGGCGCTGCTCGCCGATGCGCTCCTCGTCCACGACTCGGTCGCGCGGCTTTATCCGGGCCGGCCGGTCGTCGCCGTCGGCTTCAGCATCGGCAGCGGCCTTGCCGCCCATCTCGCCGCCCGCCGGCCGCTCGCGGGCGCGATCCTCGTCACGCCGTTCGATTCGCTCGCCGGGGTCGCCGCCGCGCAGGCGCCGTGGCTGCCGGTCCGACTGCTGTGGCGCAACCGGATCGAGCCGGCCGCCGATCTTCGCGGCGCGAACGTGCCTGTGGCCATCCTCGCCGGCGGCCGGGACCGCCTCGTCCCCGCCGCCCGCACCGACGCGCTGCGGCGGGCGGTGCCTCGCCTCGTCTACGACCGCACCCTCGCGGGGCTCGGCCACAACGACATCTACCGCGCCTCGGCGTTCCAGCAGGCCATGCGCGAGGCGCTCCGCGCGATCATCCGCGTTCCCTCCCGGCCCAAACAGGGATAGAATGGCCGGCCAGGAAGGGGGACGCGGTTGGCCCGGAGACGCCTTTGCCTGATCGCGAGCCGATGGGCGCTTCTGTGCGCCGCGGCGCCCGGCCTGCTCCTGGGCTGCACCACCGGCGGTCGCGCGCCCGAAGCAGCGGCGGCGGCGACAGAGCACGCCCCGCCGCCGCCGTCCACGCCGCCGCCTCCGCCCGCACCCGTCCCGCCGCCTCCGCCCGCTCCGCCGCCCTTCACCTGGGACGGGATTTACGGCGGCAGGAGCATCAGCCTCGCCGGCACCACCCGGATCGACCTCCTCATCGCCGGCGGGCTGGGCGGCTTCGCCACGCCGGCGCAGCGTCTGCCGCCGCGCCTGCCGACGCTCGAGCGGCTGCCGACGCCCACCACCTGGGGCTATGTCGGCGGCGAGGGGCTGGGCGGCCGGCTGAGCCTCTACGACGTCGGCGAGCGGATCAAGGCGGCGGTGCGCCGGGCGGGCTTCGATTCCTGGGGCTTCTACAGGGTGCCGGGCGGCTTCGCCCTCGTCACCCGGCTCGAGCGGATCAGGGCGGACGGCAAGCCGCTGCCGCCGCCGCGGCGATGGCAGACCGGTCCTCGGTCCCTGCTCGACCCCCAGGACTTCGGGTCGTTGAAAAGCCTGCTCGAAGCGCTTCGCCACGCCGATGCGGGACGCTACCGCACCATCGTCCTCCACGTCGCCCCGGTGCCGCCATCCTACGGCGGCGCGGACGTCCCGGCCCCCGCGGGCGGAGCCGCCTTCCTCACCGCCGACTTCCGAGCCATCCCCTTCGCCCCGCCTTATGCCGTGCGTGCGCTCGTCTACGAGATGAAGAGGCCGAGCATCGGCGCCGAAGCGCGGCTGCTGCCGGCGGGCGCGAGCGGCCTCGACGGAGTCGGCCACCTCCGCGAGGCGGGGATAAGATTCTAGGAGCGCGCCATGACCAAGCGCAATGCGAAGCTGCTTCTCACCTATCTGTGGTGGGGCTGGGGCCTCCTGCTGTTCGCGCCGCTCATCTTCTTCACGGTCAACGAGGCCACCTCGGCCTTCGCCACCGCCGCCTGGAGCTGGTTCCTGCCCGACATCCTGCCCGTGCTCACGCTCGTCGGCGCCGCGGCCTACAAGGACGGCGGGCGGGATTCCGCGGCCGCCGAGAGCGCCGGCCCGCTCTTGCCCGCGACGATCGGGATCAGCGCCGTCTACCTCCTCGTCCTCACCCTGTGCGTCCTGCTGCTGTTCCTGCGCGTGCCGCCGGTGGCGGCGGTTCAGCCGACCAACCTGTTCCTGGCGCCGCTCCAAGGCGCCGCCACCACCTTCCTCGGGCTGTTCTTCACCTCGCCGAGGAAGTAGGTTTCCATATTGTTCTATGGGAACGAACATGGTACGTCGGCGCCACAAAGCGCGTTGAATGGACGGCGCGTTGTGCCTACGGGGAGTGACGCCATGACGGCATCTCTGAAAGTGGTGACGGGAACTTCCGACAATATGGACAAGCAGAAGGCCCTCGAGGCCGCCCTCGCGCAGATCGACCGGGCCTTCGGCAAGGGCAGCGCGATGAAGCTCGGCTCGCGCGAAACCGTCGAGATCGAGACCATCTCCACCGGCTCGCTGGGGCTCGACATCGCGCTCGGCATAGGCGGGCTGCCGCGCGGCCGGGTGATCGAGGTCTACGGACCGGAAAGCTCGGGCAAGACGACGCTGGCGCTCCACGTCATCGCCGCCGCGCAGAAGAACGGCGGCACCGCCGCCTTCGTCGACGCCGAGCATGCCCTCGACCCGGTCTATGCCAAGAAGCTGGGCGTCGACATCGACGAGCTGATCGTCTCGCAGCCCGACACGGGCGAGCAGGCGCTCGAGATCACCGACACGCTGGTGCGCTCCAACGCGGTCGACGTGCTCGTCGTGGATTCCGTCGCCGCGCTCGTCCCCCGCGCCGAGATCGAGGGCGAGATGGGCGACAGCCATGTCGGCCTCCAGGCCCGGCTGATGAGCCAGTCGCTGAGGAAGCTGACGGGCTCGATCTCCAAATCGAAGTGCCTCGTCATCTTCATCAACCAGCTCCGGATGAAGATCGGCGTGATGTACGGCAACCCTGAGACGACGACCGGCGGCAACGCGCTCAAGTTCTACGCCTCGGTTCGCCTCGACATCCGCCGCACCGGCCAGATCAAGGACCGCGACGAGATCATCGGCAACACGACCCGCGTCAAGGTGGTCAAGAACAAGGTCGCGCCGCCGTTCAAGCAGGTCGAGTTCGACATCATGTACGGCGAGGGGATCTCGAAGATCGGCGAGATACTCGATCTCGGCGTCAAGGCGGGCATCGTCGAGAAATCGGGCGCCTGGTTCAGCTACGACAGCGTCCGCATCGGCCAGGGCCGCGAGAACGCCAAGACCTATCTCAAGGAGAATCCGGAGCTTGCCGCCCGGCTCGAGCGCGCCATCCGCGGCAAGACGGACGAGGTCGCCGAGGCGCTGATGACCGGCCCGAGCGCGGACGACGACGTGTAAGGGTGGAAGGTCCGACCGGCGCGTTCCCTGCGCACGGGGGCGAGCCTTGCGAGCCTTTCGACCTTCCGGGCCCCCGCCGGCCGCGAGAATGAAGGAGCCCGGCCGCGGCGACGCGGCCGGGCTCCGCGTCGCAGGCCGCGGCGGGCGTCGCCGCGCCGCTTCGCTGCGGCCCGCGCGGGGCCGTGGAGCCCCCCTGCCGCTCCGCTGGTCGCCCGAAGCGGGCGCGCGCCACCACGGCGGGTTTCGCGCGTTGTTTGCCGGGAAAGGCCGGCTCTGCTAGCGCCGCGGCCGGGAGACCATGATGTATACGACCGAGCTCCAGAAGACCGCCTCCCTCGGCGCGACCGAGGATCCGGAGCGGCTCGCCGCCTTCGAGGCGCGCGTCGCGGCCGACGAGTTCATCGAGCCGAAAGACTGGATGCCCGAGGCCTATCGCCGCACCCTCACCCGGCAGATCTCGCAGCACGCCCATTCGGAGATCGTCGGCATGCTTCCCGAGGGCAATTGGATCGGCCGCGCCCCGTCGCTCCGGCGCAAGGCGATCCTGCTCGCCAAGGTGCAGGACGAGGCGGGGCACGGCCTCTACCTCTATTCCGCGGCCGAGACGCTGGGGACGAGCCGCGAGGAGATGATCGAGGCGCTCCACTCCGGCAAGGCCAAATATTCGACCATCTTCAACTATCCGACCCTGACCTGGGCCGACATCGGCGCGATCGGCTGGCTGGTCGACGGCGCCGCGATCATGAACCAGGTGCCGCTGCAGCGCACCTCCTACGGCCCCTACGCACGCGCCATGGTGCGGGTCTGCAAGGAGGAGAGCTTCCACCAGCGCCAGGGCTACGAGATCATGATGGTGCTCGCCGCCGGCACGCCCGACCAGAAGAGGATGGCGCAGGACGCGCTGAACCGCTGGTGGTGGCCGTCGCTGATGATGTTCGGCCCGCCCGACGCGGACAGCCCCAACACCGCCCAGTCGATGCGCTGGCGGATCAAGCGCGAGACCAACGACGAGCTCCGGCAGAAGTTCGTCGACATCACCGTCCCGCAGGCCGACGCGCTCGGCCTCTCCGTCCCCGACCCCGCGCTGCGCTGGGACAAGGCGCGCGGCCATTACGATTATGGCGAGATCGACTGGGAGGAATTCTACGCCGTCGTGCGCGGCGAGGGCCCGGTTGCGAAGGAGCGTATCGCGGCCCGCCGACAGGCCTGGGAGGACGGCGCCTGGGTCCGCGACGCCGCCGCCGCCCACGCGCGCAAGCACGGACGGAGGGAAGCGGCGTGAGGGGCAGCGCGCAATCCTCCCCCGGACTTCCGGGGGAGGGGGACCGCACGAAGTGCGGCGGAGGGGCCTCTTCCGGCAAGGGGGCCCCTCCACCATGCTTCGCATGGTCCCCTTCCCCTGCAAAAGCAGGGGAGGACGCGCTGTGACCGATTGGCCGCTCTGGGAAGTCTTCGTCCGCTCCAAGGGCGGGCTTTCGCACCGCCATGTCGGCTCGGTCCATGCCCCCGACGCCGGGATCGCCCTGCGCCACGCGCGCGACACCTATACGCGGCGCATGGAAGGGGTGAGCCTGTGGGTGGTGCCGTCGGCGCAGATCACCGCGTCCGATCCGTCGGACGATGCGGCGATGTTCGATCCCGCCGCCGACAAGGTCTACCGCCACCCGACCTTCTACACGGTCCCGGACGACGTGAAGCATATATGAGGGTGCGATCCGCCTCTCGATCCTCCCCTGGAAGGGGAGGGGGACCGTGCGCAGCGCGGTGGAGGGGTATCGGCCTGTCCGGAGCAGCCGGCACCCCTCCGTCCGGCTGCGCCGGCCACCTCGCCTCCAAGGGGAGGATTAGTTAGATGGCCTCGCTTCCGCCCATCGACCTGCCCTCGAACGCCACCGGCGCCGGAGCCTTCGACGCGCCGGCCGGAGTGGAGGGCAATCCGCTCTTCGAATATCTCCTGCGCCTGGGCGACGACAGCCTGGTGCTCGGCCAGCGCCTCTCCGAATGGTGCGGCCACGCCCCGTCGGTCGAGGTCGACCTCAGCCTCGCCAACATGGCGCTGGACCTGATCGGCCAGGCGACCCTGTTTCTCGACTATGCAGGGGAGGTGGAGGGGAAGGGCCGCGACGGCGACTCGCTCGCCTTCCACCGCGACGTGCTCGATTTCCGCTGCTGCTGGCTGGTCGAGCAGCCCAATGGCGACTTCGCGCGGACGATGGCGCGCCAGTGCCTCTTCTCCACCTGGCAGCATCTGCTGTTCGGCCGCCTCGCCGGCTCGGCCGACGAGCGCATCGCCGCGATCGCCGCCAAGGCGGTGAAGGAGGTCGCCTACCACCGCGAGCTCGCGTCGGAATGGGTGATCCGGCTCGGCGACGGCACCGAGGAGAGCCGCCGCCGCATGGCCGACGGGCTCGACTGGACGTGGCGCTTCGTGGCCGAATTGTTCGAGATGGACCCGCTCGCCGGCTTCATGGCGGAAAAGGGGATCGGCACCGACCTCGCCGCCTTCCGAGCGGACTATGACGCGGCGGTGCGGGCCGTGATCGAGCAGGCGACGCTTCCGCCGCCGCCCGACCAGCGCCCGATCCTCGGCGGGCGGCGCGGCCATCATTCGGAGCATCTCGGCCACCTGCTGGCGACGATGCAGTTCCTCCCCCGCACCTATCCGGACGCGAGATGGTGAGGAGCGCCTCACTCCCGTCATCCCGGCGAAGGCCGGAATCACCCTTCTCCGCAAGCGAGGTTGCGGAGGCGGATCCCGGCCTTCGCCGGGATGATCCGAGGGGGGTGTGGGGGGTCCTCGCCGCCGTCGCCGATCCCGAGATCCCAGTCGTGTCGATCGTCGATCTCGGCATCGTCCGCGCCGTCGAGCCGGACCGGGTCGTGATCACTCCCACCTATACCGGCTGCCCGGCGACGCAGGTCATCGAGCGGGACGTCCGCGAGGCGCTCGACGCCGCCGGATACCGCCACCTGCGCATCGAGACGGCGCTGGCGCCGGCCTGGACGACCGACTGGATCACCCCGGCCGGGCGGGAGAAGCTGCGCGCCTACGGAATCGCGCCGCCGGGCCGCGGGCCGGTGCAATGCCCGCAATGCGGCTCCTCGAACAGCCGCGAGATAAGCCGCTTCGGCTCGACCCCCTGCAAGGCCCTGTGGCGCTGCGGAGACTGCGCCGAGCCGTTCGACCTGTTCAAGTGCCACTGAGGCGGCGGCGATGAGCGTCAACTTCCACAGCCTCGAAGTCGCCGAGATCGTCCCCGAGACGGCCGACGCCCGGTCGATCCGCTTCAGCGTTCCCGAAGAGCTGCGCGAGGCCTTCCGCTTCCGTCCAGGCCAGCACCTCACCCTGCGCGCAAGGATCGGCGGGGAGGAGGTGCGGCGCAACTACTCGCTCTGCGTCGCTCCCGAGGAGGGGCGGCTGACGGTGACTGTGAAGCGGATCGCCGGCGGACTCTTCTCGACCTGGGCGAACGAGGCGTTGAAGCCGGGGGACCGGCTGGACGTGATGGAGCCGCACGGCAGCTTCACCTGGGATTTCCGCGCCGACGCCGCCAATCACTATGTCGCCTTCGCCGGGGGCTCGGGCATCACGCCGGTGATCTCGCTGCTCAAGACGGCGATGATCGAGGAGCCGCGGAGCCGCTTCACCTTGGTCTACGGCAACCGCGACAGCCAGTCGGTCATCTTCCTGGAGGAGCTGGCCCGCCTCAAGAACCGCTACATGAGCCGGCTCGACGTCCACCATTTCCTCGCCGAGGAATCGGAGGATATCGCGCTGTTCAACGGCATGCTCGATCGGACCAAGTGCGACGAGGTGCTCGACGCGCTGGTCGACCCGCAGGGCGCCGCCGCCTTCTTCATCTGTGGCCCCGGGCCGATGATGGACGCGGCCGAGGCGGCGCTGAAGGCGAGGGGGGTCGCGGCGGAGGCGATCCACCTCGAGCGGTTCACCGCCGACCGGCCGCCCGAGGCGCTCCAGGCCCAGCTCGACGCCATGTCGCGGCAGGCCGAGGGGCTGACCATGCTGGTCACCCTGGACGGGCGGAAGCGGCGGGTGCCGTTCGACGCGAAGGCGGGGAACATCCTCGACAGCGCCCGCCTCGCCGGCCTTCCGGCCCCGTTCGCCTGCAAGGCGGGCGTCTGCGCGACATGCCGGGCCCGCATCGTCTCGGGCGCGGTCGAGATGGCCGCCCGCTACGGCCTCACCGACGAGGAGATCGCCGCCGGCTACGTCCTCACCTGCCAGTCCGTGCCTAAGGGCGAAGGCCTGGAGGTCGACTACGACGCCTGAGAGCGGCCCTAGAGCATTGAGGAATTAGGTTGACGCACTGCTTCCGCTCATCCTGAGGAGCCGCTGAGCGAAGTCGAAGCGGCGTCTCGAAGGACGGTCCTTCGATACGGTCCCCTTCGACGCCGCCTGCGGCGTCGCTCAGGACAGGCTCCGCCAAGCTCAGTCCCTACTCA
>JAFANP010000020.1 GCA_019232625.1 Alphaproteobacteria bacterium
GACGAGCCGCCCCGCCGCGTCGTAGCCGCTTGAAACCCCTTCCCCGCCGACGCCGTCATACCAGGCGCCGAGCTGCAGGCCGCGATTGTCGTAGCGGTAGAAGACGTCGCGGGTCTGCGCGGCGGCCAGCCCCGCCCGCTCCGGCACCACCTTCCTGGTCACCCGGTTCAAGGCGTCATAGTCGAACGCCAGCACCGCGCCGTCGCGCTTCCTCAGGCTGGTGCGGTTGCCGTTCGCGTCGTAGCCATAAGCCTCGTAGTCGGCCTCATTCAGCTGCCCAGCCACCGATGGTGACGGGAAGACCCAGCGGTTTTGCCGATCGAAGCCATCGTAGCGTAGCTCGGCCCGGTTGCCGTTGGAGTCGATTATCGCCTTTCGCTGCCCGGTCTGGCTATACTCATAGGCGGCGTAGCGCTGCTGGAGCGCTTCGGGAAAGCCGACGGCTGTGGTCACGCCCCAAGCCTTCCACACCGCGACCAGCTGGCCGGCCGCATCGTACTCGTTCTTGGTGATTCGGTCCGGACCCTGGCTCCCCGTTGGCGCGAAAGCGCAGGCGTCGTCTTGCGCGCCGAACGCCGCCTTGTTCATCCGCACGGCGGTGCAGAGCAGCCGCCCGGCCAAGTCATAGCGCATTTGGGTGAGGCTCTCCGGCCCGTTTGCGCCCGACACCCGCTCCGACAGCTTGCGGTCGAGCGGGTCGTAGGCGGTGTCGACCGTCTGGAAGACCGTGAACCCGCTCCAGTCCTTCGGAGCCACAGCTTCGCTCTGCCACTGGGTGAGCTCGCCCGTCTCCACCCGTATCAGACGCCCGGCGAGGTCGTAGGTGTTGCGCACAGCTGCATGGTGAATTGGTCCCGCTCCATCGGGATCAGGCGCGATGGTCCCGGTCACCCGCCGCCTCAGGTCATAGCGAGTGGCGGCCGTGAACGGGGCCGGTAAGGCGGCGGGGCAGCCAGACCCCGCGCCGCGTGGGCCCGTCTCCGCCAACTTGTTCCCGGCAGCATCGTAGAAATAGCAGGTGCGGAGGTTGAGCCCGCCTGCGTCGACCACCTTGCTGCGCAAAAGGAGGTTGTTGGGCCCGGCCGCCGGGCCATAGTCGAACACCGTCACTACTTCGTCAGAAGGCCCATTCGCGCAGCCATTGCCGTCCGCGGCCGGCGCGCCGGCCTTGCACAGGCTGGTCCGCACGAGAAGCCACACCGGGGCGCCGGCGCTGCCGTCGGCATAGCGCGGCGTCAGCTGAGCGTAGGCGTAGCGGGTTTGCGGCCGCGGCGCGCCGGGCGACGGCGCTGGGCCGGTCTCGGTTAGCACCCCGCCATGAACCGGGTCATAGGTCCAGTTGGTCGTGTTGCCGCGCCCGTCGGTCATCGACAGCGGCTTTGACGAGGATTTGGGGTGGTCGACGTCGTAAACCGCCGAGGTGATGATGTCCGCCGGCACACTGCCGTCTGGGTTGGTGGCACCCGGCCGCGGGTGCCGTCGCACTTCAACCACGTTACGATGGCCGTCATATTTGAGATCGGTCCGGGCGCCGTCGGGGCCGGTGAAGGATTGTGCGGAGGGAAGCACGATACAGCGGTGCCGCTCCAGCCACTCCATCGAGGCCATTGCCGCAGCGTCGCAATAAGCGAAGCTCGTCGTTCGGCCGAGCGCATCGGAGACCGCCACCGGTCCCGGCGTCTGCTGATAGACGTAATTATAAGTATCGTCAGGCATCGGCCGCGCGCAGGGTAGGGATGCGCAAGGCGTGCCTGGAGTCGACTGCCCGGGTGCGGCCGGCCAGTCGTAGGCGACGATAGCCTCGGCGTCGAGCGCGTTCGTATAGCGGCCGCCGGCGATGGTCTGCCCTCGATAATTGACCTCCGGCGAGAGGTCGAAGGAATAAACGTAGCGCTCCCCGCCAGCGAACTCCTGGCGGGCTACCACCTCCTGCGTCACCCCCTCCTCGTCTGGCCAACGGAAGAAGGTGTTGACGAGCCAGGGTGAGGACTGCCCCGCCTTGTAGAAGGACATCGACGTGGCGGTCGAGGCAAGGCTCGTCGGAGGCGCCGCGGCTGCGGCGTAGAAGATGGCGTCGGTGCCCCCGTCGGGGCCGGTCACCGTTGCGAGGCGGGCGGCGCTCTCGCCCGGCGCATAGCCGTAGCTCGCCGTCGGAACGCCGGCCGGGCAGGCATTGCCGGCCGGCGCGGGCGCCGCGGCGAGGTTGAGGACGCACGCCTTGGTGACCAGCGCCCCGCTTCCCTCGAGGATCAGCGCATAGCCGCGCGAGCTCGTCACCCGCGCCAGCCGCACCCCGCTGCCCGCCGGTACATAGTCGAAGCCGAGCCGAGTCCCGTCGGGCTCGACGATCTGCGCCACATAGGCGCAGCGCCGCACCGC
>JAFANP010000021.1 GCA_019232625.1 Alphaproteobacteria bacterium
GACGAGCCGCCCCGCCGCGTCGTAGCCGCTTGAAACCCCTTCCCCGCCGACGCCGTCATACCAGGCGCCGAGCTGCAGGCCGCGATTGTCGTAGCGGTAGAAGACGTCGCGGGTCTGCGCGGCGGCCAGCCCCGCCCGCTCCGGCACGACCTTCCTGGTCACCCGGTTCAAGGCGTCATAGTCGAACGCCAGCACCGCGCCGTCGCGCTTCCTCAGGCTGGTGCGGTTGCCGTTCGCGTCGTAGCCATAAGCCTCGTAATCGCTCTCGTTGACCGCGCCCGCGCTCGAAGGCGAGGGAAACACCCAGCGCGCCTCTCGGTCGAATCCGTCGTAGCGAAGCTCCGCCCGGTTGCCGTTGGCGTCGATCACCGCGGTCCGCTGCCCGGTCGGCCCATATTCGTAGGCGACCTCGCGCTGCTGGAGAGTCTCGGGGAAGCCGGCGGCGGCGGTCACCCCCCACGCCTTCCAGACCGCGACCAGCTCGCCCGCCGCGTCATATTCGTTCCGGGTGATCCGGTCCGGGCCCTGGCTCCCGGCCGGGCCGAGCGCGCAGGCGTCGTCCTGCGCACCGAACGCCGCCTTGTTCATCCGCACCGCGGTGCAGAGCAGCCGCCCGGCCGGATCGTAGCGCATCTGGGTGAGGCTCTCCGCGCCCGCCGGCCCCGACACGCGCTCGGACAGCTTGCGGTCGAGCGGGTCGTAGGCGGTGTCGATCGTCTGGAAGACGGTGAAGCCGGGCCAGTCGCGCGGCGCCACCGCCTCGCTCTGCCACTGGGCGAGCTCGCCCGTCTCAACCCTCACCAGCCGCCCCGCCGGGTCGTAGCTGTTGCGCACGGCCGCGTGGCGCAGCGGCCCCTCGCCGTCGGGATCGGGCGCGATCGTCCCAGTCACGTGTCGCTCCGCATCGTAGCGGGTGGCGGCGGTGAAGGGCGCCGGCAGGGCGGCCGGGCAGCCGTTGGCGGCGCCCCTCGGGCTGGTCTCGGCGATCCTGTTGCCGAGCGCGTCGTAGAAAAAGCAGGTGCGAAGGTTGAGGCCGCCCGCATCGACGAGCTTGCTACGCAGCAGGAGGTTGCTGGGCCCGGTGGCCGGGCCGTAGTCGAACAGCGTCACCACCTCGTCGGCCGGTCCGTTGGCGCAGCCGTTGCCGTCGGCGGCCGGCGGGCCCGTCCGGCAGGCGCTGGTCCGAACCGGCAGCCAGACCGGAGCGCCGGCCGTGCCGTCGGCATAGCGGGGCGTGAGCTGGGCATAAGCGTAGCGGGTCTGCGGCCGCGGCGCGCCCGGCGACGGGGCGGGTCCCGTCTCGGTGAGCACCCCGCCATGCTCGGGCGCATAGGTCCAGTCGGTCCGGTTCCCCCGCGCGTCGGTCATCGAGAGCGGCCGCGACGCCGACTTGGGATGCGCGACGTCGTAGACCGCCGAGGTGACGAGGTCGGCCGGCACGCTCCCGTCGGGGTTCAGCGCCCCCGGCCGCGGGTGCCGCCGCACCTCGACGATGTTGCGGTTGCCGTCGTAGCGAAGGTCGGTCCGCGCCCCGTCCGGCCCGGTGAAGGACTGGGCGGAGGGAAGCACGATGCAGCGGTGCCTCTCTTGCCAGTCGGCCGACGCCATCGCCGCCCCGTCGCAATAAGCGAAGACGGTCGCGCGGCCGAGCGCGTCGGAGACCGCCACCGGCCCAGGCGTCTGCTGGTAGACATAGGCATATTGATCGTCCGGCATCGGCTGGGCGCAGGGCCGGATCGCGCAGCGGCTGCCGGGCGTGGTCTGGCCGGGCGCCGCCGGCCAGTCGTAGGCGACAGAGGCGCCAGCCCCGAGCGAGTCCGTCCAGGCGCCGCCGGCGAGGGTCCGCGCCCGAAGGTCGACCGGCGGCGAGAGGTCGAACCTGTAGTCGTAGCGCGCGCCGCCGGCGAGGTCCTGGCGCGCCACCACCTCCTGCTCCACGCCCTCCTCGTCCGCCCAGGGGAAGAGGGTGTTGATCAGCCAGGGCGAGGGCTGGCCGGCCTTGTAGAAGGCCATGGCGGTCGCCGGCTTGGCGGTGAGACTGGTGGGCGGCGGCGCGGCGGCGGAATAGAAGAAGGCGTCGATTCCGCCGGTCGCGCGGGTCACCGTGGCGAGGCGGGCGGCGCTCTCGCCCGGCGCATAGCCGTAGCTCGCCGTCGGAACGCCGGCCGGGCAGGCATTGCCGGCCGGCGCGGGCGCCGCGGCGAGGTTGAGGACGCACGCCTTTGTGACCAGCGTCCCGCTTCCCTCGAGGATCAGCGCATAGCCGCGCGAGCTCGTCACCCGCGCCAGCCGCACCCCGCTGCCCGCCGGTACATAGTCGAAGCCGAGCCGAGTCCCGTCGGGCTCGACGATCTGCGCCACATAGGCGCAGCGCCGCACCGC
>JAFANP010000016.1 GCA_019232625.1 Alphaproteobacteria bacterium
ACCCACATCGCGAGCCCGTGCTCGACCGTCGGGTCCCTGCGGATGCGGCTGACGAAGGTGGCGTCCTCCCCCTGGCTCTCCAGCGGCGTCACGTAGCCACCGTCCTCGCGCTGATCGAGCACCGTCACCCCCGGCGCCTCCCGTAGCGCCGCGCGAGCCTCCTGGACGGTGACGGCGTCGTGGAACTCGACAGTCACGGCCTCGGCATGGCCGATGAACACCGGGACGCGCACGCAGGTGGCGATCACGCGAATATCGGGGTCGAGAATCTTCCGCGTCTCCACCGCCATCTTCCACTCCTCCTTGGTCGAGCCGTCGTCGAGGAAGGAATCGATGTGCGGAATGACGTTGAAGGCGATCTGCTTGGTGAAATGCGACGGCTCGTTGGCGTCGCCGACGAAGATGTTGCGGCTCTGCTCGAACAACTCGTCCATACCCGCCTTGCCCGCGCCGGAGACCGACTGATAGGTGGAGACCACCACCCGGCGTATGCCGGCGGCGTCGTGCAGCGGCTTCAGCGCGACCACCATCTGGGCGGTGGAGCAATTGGGGTTGGCGATGATGTTGCGGCGGCGATAGCCGTCGATCGCCTGGGCGTTCACCTCGGGCACGATCAGCGGCACGTCGGGATCCATGCGGAAGAGCGAGCTGTTGTCGATGACGGTGCAGCCGGCGGCGGCGGCGCGCGGCGCATGTTCCTTCGACACGGCCGAGCCGGCGGCGAACAGCGCCATGTCCCAGCCGGCGAAATCGAAATGCTCGATGTTCCTGACGCGCAGCTCGCGGCCGGAATCGCCGAAGTCGATGACGTCCCCGGTGGAGCGGGGCGAGGCGACGGCGGCGATCTCGTCGAGCGGGAATTCGCGCTCGGCGAGGATGTTCAGCATCTCGCGCCCGACATTGCCGGTCGCGCCGACGACGACCATCCGGTAACCCATGAAGTCTCTCCGTGAAGCTTGCCGCCGCCTCTATCGCAACGCGGGGCCGGAAGCGATATGGCGTCGGGCGACGGGGGGACAAGATGAAGCGCTCGGCCTTTCTTCTGCTGGCTCTGCTCGTGCTGCTGGCCGCGGCGATGGGGCTGAAGGGGCGGCTCGTCTCGGCGCCCGACGTGCCCGCCGCCGCGCCCGGCGCGTTCGACACCGAGCGCGCGCTCGCGCGGCTCGCGCGCATCCTCGGGGACCAGCGGCCGCATCCGGTCGACAGCGCCGCGCAGGACGGCGTGCGCGCCAGGCTGGTCGCCGAGCTGCGGGCGATGGGGCTCGATCCGGTCGTCACCGACGATTTCGCCTGCAACGGTCCGCCGCGCGAGCGCACGATCGCCTGCGCCCGCATTCGCAACCTGCTCGTCACGATCGGGCCCGCGCAGGGCAAGCACCTGCTGTTCGTCTCGCATTACGACAGCACGCCGGTGGGGCCGGGCGCGTCGGACGACGGGATCGGCGTCGCCTCGATGCTCGAACTCGCTGCGCTGCTGAAGGACCGCCCGCTGCGCCGCCCCGTCACCTTCCTGTTCGACGAGGGCGAGGAGACGGGCCTGATCGGCGCGCGCGCCTTCCTCGCCCGCAACCCGCTCGCGGCGCGGGTGGACACGCTCGTCAACCTCGAATCCCGCGGCGTCGCCGGGCCGGCGATCATGTTCGAGACGAGCCTCCCCAACGGCGCCGCCGTCGCCGCCTTCCAGCGCGCGCTGGTGCGCCCCGTGGCGAACTCGCTCACCACCGGCTTCTACAAGCTCATCCCCAATTCCACCGACGTCGCCGTCTTCGAGGAGCGGCGCTGGACGATCCTGAACTTCGCCGTGATCGGCAACGAGACCCGCTATCACAGCCCCGGCGACACGCTGGACCGGCTCGACCCGCGCAGCCTCGCCCATATGGGCCGCCAGGCGCTCGCCCTCGGCCGTGCGCTCGGCGAGGGCGAGGCCCCCGAGGCGAGGGGCGGCCGGCTCTATGCCGACCTGCTGCAGCGTGCGCTGCTCGTCGTTCCCGCCTGGCTCGGCACGGCCTTGCTCTGGATCCTCCTGCTCGCCTTCGCGGTCCTCGCCTGGCGGCGGCGGCCGGGCCGGAGCCTCGCCGTCGTCGGGGCGGCGCTGGCCGCGGCGCCGGCGGCGGTCTTCCTCCTCCAGTCCTTGCTCGGGCTGCTGCGGCCCGGGGAATTCTGGCGGGCGCACCCCGGCGGGCTCGCGCTTGCGGTCGACGTCACCGCGCTCGCCGTCGCCGCCGCCGCGCTGCTCCGGCTCGGCGCGGACGCGCCGCGCGACGGGCTGCGGCTCGCCTTCTGGCTGGCCTTCCTCGTCCTGGGCACGGCGATCGGGCTCGTCGTGCCGGGCGCGATCGTCTTCTTCCTCGCCCCTCCCCTGCTCGCCGGCCTCGGCCTCGCCATGGGCCGCGGAGGCCGCCTCCTCGCGCTCCTCGCCTGGCTGCTGCTCTTCCTCAGCTGGGCGCCGCTCCTCCACCTCAGTGAGATCCTGCTCGATCTCGACGCGGCCTGGATATTCGCGCCCGTCTCCGCTTTGCTCGTCCTGCCGCCGCTGATCGAGCTGCAACCGCTGCTCCGCAGGCACCGCCGGCCGGCGGCGATGCTCCTCGCCGCCCTGGCCGCGGCGGCCTGGGCGGTCCCGGCCGCGGCACCGGCCTACAGCGCCGAGCGGCCGCAGCGCCTGAGCCTGGAATATGTCTGGGACGCCGACGCCGCCAAGGCGCGCTGGATGGTCTATCCCGAGGGCGGCCCGCTGCCCGAGGCGATCGCCGCGCTCGGGCCGTTCGAGCATGAGGTCGAGCCGCCCTGGTCTCCCTACGAAAGGTGGGCCGCGCCGGCCCGGGGGCCGGCCGTTGCGCCGCCGACGGTCGACCGGCTCGGCGAGATCGCCTGGCGGGGCGGCGGCCGCACGCTGGTGCTTCGCCTCCACGCGCGCGGCTCGGAGGTCGTGCGGCTGCGCTTCCCCTCGACCGCGGCCCTGGCCTGGGTCGATGTCGGCGGGGCGGTCCGCCGGTTCGGCCGCGGCAAGGACAAGCAGGATTACGTCTTCCGCTGCCACGGCCGCGGCTGCGACGGGCTGGTCTTCGCTCTGGGCGTGCGGGGCCACGCTCCCCTCGCCGCGATCGCGACCGGTATGCGCAGCGGCCTGCCCCCGCAAGGCGCGGCGCTGCTCGCCGGCCGCCCGGCGACGGCCCAGCCCCAGTATAGCGCCGATGCGACCTACGTCGTCGCGAAGCTGCGGCTCTAGAGTTGGGGCGGCCTAGATCGACCCAATGCCGTTCGGGCTGAGCTTGTCGAAGCCCCTCTCTCTCTCCTGAAAGGTAGGAAGAGAGGCTCTTCGACAAGCTCAGGGCGAACGGTGGCGGGATTCAATCCGATCCTTCGACGCCCTAGCGCCTGTCCCTCACCGTCCGGTCGAGGAAGCGGTTGATGGTCGTCCAGACGTGGGTCTGCGGCCCTTCGCCGGCGATGGCGTGGGTGGCGCCGGGATAGACCATAAGCTCGAACGGCTTCTTCTCGCGCTGAAGCTTGGCGTAGAGCGCCGTCGAATTCTCGAACACCACATTGTCGTCCGACATGCCGTGGACGAGGAGCAGCGGGTCGGCGATGCTCGAAGCCTCGTCGAGCGCGTCGGAGGAGGCATAGGCCCTGGGGTCGGTCCGCGGATCGCCCAGATAGCGCTCGGTGTAGAAGGTGTCGTACAGTTCCCACTTGGTCACCGGCGCCACGGCGACCCCCGCGGCGAACGCCCCCGGCGCCTTTTCGAGCAGCTTCAGGGTCATGTAGCCGCCATAGGACCAGCCCATCACCGCCACCTTGGCCCGGTCGACGAACGGCTGGCGCTTCAGCCAGGCGAGGCCGGCGAGCTGGTCCTCCACCTCGGCGCCGCCCATCGCCCGGTAGATGGCGCTCTCGAACCTGGTGCCGCGGCGGTTGGTGCCGCGATTGTCGACGGTGAAGACGATCCAGCCCCGGTCCACCATCGCCTCGTGGAGCGGAAGCGCGCCGTACCAGGCGTTCGTCACCTGCTGGCCGTGCGGGCCGCCATAGACGTAGAAGAAGACCGGATAGCGTTTCCCGGGCTCGAGCGGCGGAGTCAGCATGCGGTAGTGGAGCGGCGAGCCGTCGGGCCCGGCGATCGTGCCGAACCTCGGCGCCACGTGGCTGTCGAGATAGGCGGAATAGGGGTGGTCCGGGCCGAGCCGGTTCTCCTCGACCCAGGCGAGCCGGCGCCCGCCCGCGTCGGCGAGATAGACCTGGGCCGGCTGCGACGGGTTGGAGCGGGTGACGAGCGCATGGGCGGCCCCCTTGTCCATCACCGCCTGGTTCGACCAGCCCGCCTCGGTCACCCGAACCGGCCTTCCCGGCTTGTCGTAGCGCACCCAATAGAGCTGCTGCTCGATCGGGGTCTCCATCGTGCCGGTGAAGAAGACGCGCTTGGCCTTCTCGTCGATGCCGGCGACCTTCTCGACCGCCCAGGCCCCGCGCGTCAGCTGCGTCCACTTGCCGGCTTTCCAGCGATAAAGGTGCGAGAAGCCGGAACGCTCGGACGACCAGATCAGGCTGCCGTCCTTGAGGGGCTTCAGATTGTCGGTGAGGTTGACCCAGCTCGGCGACGTCTCGCTGAACAGCACGGTCGAGCGCCCCGTCGCCGGATCGACGCGCAGAAGGTCCAGCTTCTTCTGGTCCCGGCTCATCCGCTGGACGAGCAGGCTCCTTCCGTCGGCCGCCCAGTCGACGCGGGTGAGATACCGGTCGGGATTGGGGCCGAGGTCCGCCTTCACCCGCTGCGCGCCGTCGGGGCTCATCAGATAAAGGTCGACGAGGGCGTTGGCCGTGCCCGCGGCGGGATAGCGCTGCTCCACCAATCGGGTGCCGTCGGCGCCGATGGCCGCGCGGGCGACGACGGCGACGGGGCTCTCGTCGACCCGCGCCACCGCGATCCACCGATCGTCCGGAGACCACCAATAGCCGGTGTCGCGGCCCATCTCCTCCTGAGCCACGAACTCGGCGGCGCCCCAGCTCAGCGTCCCTCCGCCGTCGTTCGTCAGCGCCCGCTCCCGTCCGGAGGCGGCGTCCATCACGTAGAGGTTCCGATCGCGCAGGAAGGAGAAATAGCGGCCGGTCTCCGACATCTTGGCATCGATCTCGGTGGCCGCCGTCTCGGTCAGGCGGCGGACGTTGCCGTCGAGCGTCGCGACGTAGAGATCGCCGTCGATGGGAACGAGGATCGAGCGGCCGTCGGGCGCCCATTCATAGGCGGTGATCCCCTTGGTGCCGGCGATGCGGGCGCGCTCGCGCCGCATCTTCTCGTCCTCGGATATCTCGCCGCCGCTGCCGATCTTCTTCGAATCGACCAGCATCCGCGCCTGTCCGGTGGCGGCGTCGATCGCCCAGAGGTCGAAACGGTCCTTCTCGTCGGGCCGGTTCCTGAGCAGGGTGACGAGCGTGCCGTCGGGCGACAGCCGCGGCTGGCGCGGCGTCGGGCCGGAGAGGGCGGGGCTCTGGAAGACCCGCTCGAGCGGAAGGTCCCTGGCCGCGGCAGGCAGAGCGGCGACGAGGAAAAGCAGTGAGAAAAGGGTTTTGCGCATGGCGCTTCCCATAGGGTCGGCGCCGCAAAAGGAAAGCGGGCAAGCCTCGTCCTCCCCTCGTTTTCGAGGGGGGGACCACCCGAAGGGTGGCGGAGGGGCACGAGCGAAGCGCCTTTGCCGGGGATAGCGGGCGCCTGCGCGCCGCCCCTCCACCGCGCTTCGCGCGGTCTCCCTCCCCTGCCGAGGCAGGGGAGGACAGGAAGGCTCAGCCCTCGACCGTCTCGGTCTCGGGAGTGGCGGCGGCGGCCGGCTTCACGTCGCCCCGCGTGTCGCGGCGCTCGGCGATGCGGGCGGCCTTGCCGGTGCGGCCGCGCAGGTAATAGAGCTTCGCCCGGCGCACGGCGCCGCGGCGCACGACCTCGATCGAATCGACGTTCGGCGAATAAAGCGGGAAGACGCGCTCGACGCCCTCGCCGAAGCTGATCTTGCGCACCGTGAAGGACGAGCCGAGGCCCTTGTTGGCGCGGGCGATGCAGACGCCCTCGAAATTCTGGATCCGGGTGCGGTCGCCTTCGACCACCTTCACTCCGACTCGGAGCGTGTCGCCGGGGCGGAACTCGGGAATGGCCCGGGCCTGGGTGAGGCTTTCGATCTGCTCGGCCTCGAGCTGCTGAATGAGGTTCATCGTCTTTGGCTCTCTAGTCTTCGCGCCGCGCGTCAGAGGGCGGTGGCCTTCGCGCGTCCCCGTGACGCTCGACCAGGTCCGGCCGCCTTGACCGTGTGTCCGCAAGCGCGCGCTCGTGGCGCCACGCCGCGATCCTCGCATGATCCCCCGATCGCAGCACTTCAGGGATCGTGCGCCCTTCCCATTCATAAGGTCGGGTATAATGCGGATATTCGAGCAG
Organism: Alphaproteobacteria bacterium; assembly: GCA_019232625.1. Taxonomy (GTDB): domain Bacteria; phylum Pseudomonadota; class Alphaproteobacteria; order Sphingomonadales; family Sphingomonadaceae; genus Allosphingosinicella. The sequence goes on from JAFANP010000016.1 coordinate 6,419, forward strand.
CCCCGTTTCGAAGCTCTCTTCCTCTCCGCTGGAGGCCGCGCCCATTACCCCGGGAAGGAGCCGAACGCAAGCGTCGAGGAGGGCGATGGCCGCCACTTCCCCCCCCGACAGGACGTAGTCGCCGATCGACACCGGGAGGATCGGCCGCGCCTCCAGCAGCCGCTCGTCCATCCCCTCGAAGCGGCCGCACAGGATCGAGACTCCGGGCCCGGCGGCGAGCTCGCGCACCAGCGCCTGGTCGAGCGGCCGGCCGCGCGGGGTCATGGCCAGCACCGGCGCCTCCGGCCGCCGCTCGAGCACCTGGTCGACGGCGCGGGCGAGCACGTCGGCGCGCATCACCATCCCCGCCCCGCCCCCCGCCGGCGTGTCGTCGACCGAACGGTGCTTGTCGGTCGCGAAGTCGCGGATCTGGACCGTGTCGAGCGACCAGATCCCCTCCGCCAGCGCCCGCCCGGCCAGGCTTACGCCGAGGGGTCCGGGAAACATCTCCGGATAGAGCGTGAGGACGTGCGCCGACCAGCTCATGTCGGCGACCCTCCATCTTCCAAGATCCAGTTCTCGACGCGCAGACCCGGCACCCTCGCAAAGTGCCGAGTGTTACGTGTCACCAGCAGCAAGTCCAACGCCAGAGCGTGGGCGGCGATCAGGTGATCGAGTCGGTGCCGCTCGAACGGAACGCGCCGGTATGCGAGCGCGGCTTCACGTTCAAACGGAAGAACAGGTATCGCAGCGAAGAACGCCTCGACGGTTTTCCAGCTGAGCGGATCGACAGCATCGACTTTGAACATGACCTCGGCGAACGCAACGGCCGAGGTAACGACCTCCCCCGGCGCGAACCGTTCCACCCTGAGCCGAGCTTCTTCCGACAGCCCTTCGATGAGATAGATGCAGATGTTGGAATCGAGCAGGACGCGCGGCCGTGGAGCTTCAGCCACCCTTTCGATACCAGTTCGGATGATCGATCGGACTCGGATCTATCTCTCGCTCCTCGTCCGTCAGGGGACGCAAGCCCGCTCCCGCGCCATAGATGCCGGTGAGGTCGATCCTCTTCGGTTCCTGTTCCACCGGCTCCACGATGTAGCGGCCTCGTTCCTCGCGCACGGTCACCTCCACGCCCGGCTCCACGCCGAGCGCCTTGGGGAGGCGGACGGCGACCGAGTTGCCCGACTTGAAGGTCTTCGTCTTCTTCATGCTCGAATGTATATACATCCGGTATATACATCTCAAGCGGAACCCCGCTCGTTCGCAAGCGCTACCCGCACCATGAGCGACGAACCCATCTTCGACTGCCTGGTGATCGGCGGCGGTCCCGCCGGCCTCACCGCGGCCATCTACCTCACCCGCTTCCACCTCTCGATCAAGGTCGTCGACGCGGGGAAGAGCCGGGCGAGCCTCATTCCCTGCACCCACAATCATGCCGGCTATCCGGGCGGCATATCGGGCAAGGAGCTGATCGCGCGGATGACGGAGCAGGCGCAGATGTACGGCGCCTCGATCGTCACCGGGCGGGTCACCCGGCTGGACCGGGTCGAAGGCGGCTTCGAGGCCGAATGGGGCGAGGGATCGGTGAAGGCGAGGACGGTGCTGCTCGCCACCGGGATCACCAACCGGCGGCCGCCGATGGACGAGGACCTGCACGACGAGGCGCTGCAGCGAGGCCTCATCCGCTACTGCCCGATCTGCGACGGCTACGAGGTGACCGACAAGAGCGTCGGCGTGATCGGCGACGATTCCCACGGCGTGGCCGAGGCGGTGTTCCTGCGCGGCTTCACCGAGGACGTCACCCTGATCGCGCCCCATGCGTCCCACGCTTTGTCGGACGCGGACCTGGCGCGGCTCCGGGAGTTCGGGATCAAGGCGGTGGACGGGCCGTGCCACGCCGTCGCCGCGCACGACGACTGCATTGTCGTCGACACCGCGCAAGGACCGCAGACCTTCGACAGCGTCTATCCCGCGCTCGGCTCCGACACCCATATCGAGCTGGCGCAGCAGGTCGGCGCCGCCCTCAAGGACGACGTGCTGGTCGTCGACAGCCACCAGCGCACCTCCGTCCCGGGCCTCTACGCCGCCGGCGACGTCGTCCTCGGCCTCGACCAGATCAGCCACGCCATGGGCGAAGGCGGGGTCGCCGCGACGACGATCCGCAACGACCTGGCGCGCGAGCGGCCGATCGTTCGCGAGACTCTGAGCGGGTCGATCGCCGCCAAGGCCGGCTGAGCGGCCTTTCCCGCTTTCCCCTTGCGCGGCATAACGCCGCCATGGATTCGACCGGGGATCTGGAGCGGCGCGCCGCCCGCGGCGACGTCGAGGCGCGCTTCGCCCTCGGCGCTAGGCTCGCCGCCCATCCGGATTCGCCGAGCGCCTTCGCAAGGGGCGCCGCGATGATCGCCGAGGCGGCCGAGGGCGGCCATGCCGCCGCCACGGCCATGCTTGCGACGATCGAGGCGATCGGCGCCAACCGCGCACAGGATTGGGGCAAGGCCTTCGCCCTGCTGCGCCGCGCGGCCGGGCTCGGCTCGCCGGAGGCCGGCGCCCAGCTCCGCCTGCTCGGCGAGGGCGACGTCGCCGCCCTCCTGCGAGTCCCCGAGCGCGTGGCCTATTCGGAGCGGCCCCGCCTGCGCGTCTTCCCCGGCTTCGCAAGCGCGGCGGAGTGCCGCTGGGTGACGGCGAAGCTGCGGCCGAGGCTCGCCCCCGCCTTGGTCTATGACGGCGAGAGCGGCGTCGGCCGATTGGACCCGAGCCGCGACAGCAGCGCGGTCGAGCTGCGCCTCGAGGAGATGGACGTCGTCATCGAGGTGCTGCGGGCGCGGATCGCGGCTGCGACGGGGCTTCCGGAGGCGATCTTCGAGGTGCCGCAGGTGATGCATTATTCGGTCGGCCAGCAATTCACGCCGCACCACGATTTCTTCGATCCCGCCTTGCCCGGCCACCGCGCCGACCTCGCCCGGCGCGGCCAGCGCATCGGCACCTTCCTCATCTACCTCAACGACGATTTCGAGGGCGGCGAGACCGACTTCCCAAAGGCCGGCCTCTCCTATCGCGGCGGCATTGGCGACGCCTTGTTCTTCGCCAACGTGCTGCCCGACGGCCGCCCCGACCCGCTCACCCTCCACTGGGGCAAGCCTCCGACGCGGGGGGAGAAATGGATCTTCTCGCAATGGATCCGCGACCGCGTCCCGGGTCCGCCCCAGGGCAGCCGCCCCTCCCCCTGACCCCCGCGCCGGAACCGCGAAGGGACCGTCGCCCGCCTCGGCCGCGCCCACCTCGCAAGGCCCATCATCACCCCGGACCCGATCCGGCGTCCACCTTCCCTCGACCGCGTCTGGTGGGGACACTCTGGTGACAGTCACGTGACAGTCACCGAACCGTCCTCGAGCGCCTTTGGTGCTGTGGTGCTTCGGGTGAAACAAGCCGGGGACACTCTGGTGACAGTCACGTGACCGTCACGTGACTGTCACCAGAGTGTCCCCGGACTTGATCCGGGGTCCGCCTTCCTTGCGGCGCAGGCGAGAAGAAGGTGGATGCCGGATCAAGTCCGGCATGACGGATCGCGCGACGGGCCGCTCGGCCCCCGCGGGGCGAGCGTCAGGCGAGGAACGCCGGGTCGAGGACGATCCTTCCGTCCGCGAGGTCGGCGATCCCCTCGCGGAACGGGACGAGGGCGCGGCGGCCGTCGGCCCGCTCCACCTCGATCAGGTCGCCCGCGCCGAAATTCTCGACCGCCACGACGGCGCCGAGCGGCTCGCCCTCCGCGCCGACGCAGGGAAGGCCGATCAGGTCGGCATGATAATATTCGCCGTCGGCGAGCGGCGGCAGGGCGTCGCGCGGCACGGTGACGAGGCGGCCGCGAAGCGCCTCGGCGGCCGAGCGGTCGGTCACCTCGGCGAAGCGGGCGATGGGCTGCCGGCCGGGCTTCACCGAGGCGAGGGTGAGGAGGCTGTCGCCCACCCTCACCCGCGCCTGGCGCCGGAGGCTCTCCAGCCCCTCGGCGAAGAGCTTCAGCCGCACCTCGCCGCCGACGCCGTGCGCGCCGGCGACCGCGGCCAGGGCGACGGCGCCCTCGGCCCCGGCGCCGGACGGCGGCGAGGTGGGGGCGCCGGCCAGGACTATTCCGCCTTCTCGGCGCCCTCGGCCGGAGCGGACTCCTCCGACCCCTCGGCCGGCTCGCTGGTCGAGCGGCCCTCGTTCGAGGCCTGGTCGGCCGGCGTCGCCTCGGCGGCGTCGCCCTCGGCGGCGGGCGCTTCATCCGCTGCGGCCGGAGCCTCCTCGGCGGCCGGAGCCTCCTCGGCGGCGGCCGGAGCGGCCTCGGCCTCGGCAGGCGCCTCCTCGGCGGCCGGCGCTTCCTCGGCGGCCGGAGCGGCCTCGGCCTCGGCGGGAGCCTCCTCGGCGGCCGGGGCGGCCTCCGCCTCGGCGGCGGCGGCCTCGGCGGCCTCGGCGTCGCGGGCGGCGCGCTCCTCGGCGCGCTCCTTCGCCTTCTCGCCCGGCTCCGCCTTCTTCGGGTTGTTGCGCTGGGCGCGCTCCTTGACTCCGGCGGCGTCGAGGAAGCGGGCGACGCGGTCGGTCGGCTGGGCGCCGACGCTCAGCCAGTGGCGCGCGCGCTCGGCGTCGAGCTTCACCCGCTCCTCGCTGTCCTTGGGCAGCATCGGATTGTAGCTGCCGATGCGCTCGATGAACTTGCCGTCGCGGCCGGTGCGCGCGTCGGCGACGACGATCTTGTAATAAGGACGCTTCTTCGCGCCGCCCCGGGAAAGCCGGATGGAAACTGCCATTCTAATGATCCTTTCTAGTGATCTGAATTCTATTTCTTGAGGAATTTCTCGAAGCCGGGCGGGAGGTTCATCGGCGGCCCACCGGACCCGCCGAGGCCGGGCAGCCCCGCCGCCCCGCCGCCGCCGCCAAGCCCGGGCATGCCGCCGCCGCCGAGGCCGCCGAGGCCGCCCATGCCTCCCATGCCGCCGCCCCCGCCGCCGCCGAACAGCGCGCCGAGCTTGCCCAGCCCGCCCATCTTGCGGATCTTCTTCATCGCGCCGGCCATCTCCTGGTGCATCTTCAGGAGCCGGTTGACCTCCTGCACCGTCGTTCCCGAGCCCTTGGCGACGCGGATCTTGCGCCTCGCGTTCATCAGCTCGGGCCGGCTGCGCTCCTTGGGAGTCATCGAGCCGATGATCGCGTCGAGATGGACGAGGATCTTGTTGTCGACCCCCGACGCCGCCATCGCCGCCTGCGCCTTCTTCATCCCCGGAAGCATTCCGGCGAGCCCGGTGATTCCGCCCATGCGCTGCATCTGGCCGAGCTGGTTCCTGAGGTCGTTCAGGTCGAACTGCCCCTTGGCCATGCGCTTCGCCAGCGCCTCGGCCTCCTCGACCTTGATCGTCTCCTGCGCCCGCTCGACCAGGCTGACGACGTCGCCCATGCCGAGGATCCGCCCCGCCACCCGCTCGGGGTGGAAGCCCTCGATCGCGTCGATCCCCTCGCCGACGCCGGCGAACTTGATCGGCTTGCCCGTCACCGCCCGCATCGACAGTGCGGCGCCGCCGCGCGCGTCGCCGTCGAGCCGGGTGAGGACGATTCCGGTCAGCGGCACCTGCTCCGAGAAGCTCCCGGCGACGTTGACCGCGTCCTGGCCGGTCAAGGCGTCGACGACGAGCAATATCTCGCTCGGCCGCGACACGTCGGCCACCGCCTTCATCTCGTCCATCAGCGCCTGGTCGACGTGGAGCCGGCCGGCCGTGTCGAGGAGGAGCACGTCGAAGCCCTGCAGCCTCGCCGCCTGGAGCGCCCGGCGGGCGATGTCGACCGGCTGCTGCCCGGCGACGATCGGCAGGGTCGCCACCTCCGCCTTCTCGCCGAGCACCCGCAATTGCTCCTGCGCCGCCGGCCGGGCGACGTCGAGCGAGGCCATCATCACCTTCTTGCCGCCCTTGAGGCGCAGCCGCCGTGCGATCTTCGCCGTGGTCGTCGTCTTGCCCGAGCCCTGAAGGCCGACGAGCATGATCACGGCGGGCGGAGTCACCTCGACGTCGAGCTCGGAGGCGTCGGCGCCGAGCATGTCGACCAGCGCGTCGTGGACGATCTTCACCACCTGCTGGCCGGGCGTGACCGACTTCAGCACCTGCTGGCCGACCGCGGCCTCGGTCGCCTTGTCGACGAAGCTGCGCACCACCGGCAGCGCCACGTCCGCCTCGAGGAGGGCGATCCTCACCTCGCGCATCGCCGCGCGCACGTCCGCCTCGCTGAGCGCGCCGCGCCCGCGCAGGCGGTCGAACACGCCGGCAAGGCGGTCGCTCAGGCTGTCGAACATGCGCTCACTCCGTCTTGCCCGCGCCCGAAACGCACAAAATGCCGGCGGGCGAAACTCGCCGGCCAGCATGCGCCTACCGGCGCGGGACAGTCACCCTCGAGGGGATGTGGGGGCGCATAGCCGCCGCGGGAAGGTATGGCAAGCGCCGGGCCGGGGAAGTCCCTCGCCCCCTCGCCCCCGCCCCCCCGTGACGCCGGTCACGCCCGCCCCTCGCCCCTCCGTGCCATCAGGGTCCGCCGCAGCGCCGAGGGGAAGAGACATGCCGGACAAGCCGCCCTGGATGGATTGGGCCGATCTCGCCGCCAAGCTCGCCGTTCCCGTCGTCCTGTTCGTCGCCACCCTCCAGTTCAACGACCGCCAGGCCAGGGCCCATGCGGCGGAGAATTGCCTCGACCTCCAGATCAGGCTGTTCAGCCTCGGCTGCGCCGACCGCGCCTGCACCGTGACCGAGGACCGCGCGACCACCCTCATTGGCTTCGACCGGCTGATCAGCGGCCGCTGCAGGCAGGCCGGGATCGCGCCGGTCACCCAGACCCGGCAGGTCCTGGCGACGGCGAGCGCCCAGGTCACCGACGCCAAGCTCTCCGCCGACCTGCAGCAGGCCGCCGGCGCCCCTCGCCCGAAGGCCGCGCGGCCGATCGCCGGCCCGCTTCCCCTCGCGCCGCAGACCCGGACCGCCTCCTCGCTGGAGCAGGCCCCGGGCCTTCGCGTCTACGTCCAGATCACGGCCGAGGGCCAGCGCGACTCCGCCCGCGCCCTGATCGAGCGCCTCTCCCGGTCCACCGTCGGCGGGGCCAGGCTCGCCGCCGAGGGGCCGGAGCTCGTGCCCGGCTACCGGCTCCGCAACACCGAGCTGCGCTGCCTCAAGAAGGCCGACTGCGCCCGCGCCTCCGACCTCGCCGCCTATATCGGCGTCCAGCTCGGCACGGCGGTGACGGTCCGCGACCTCAGCGCCCGCTACGAGACGAGCCCCCGGGTGAAGAGCGGCAATTACGAGCTCTGGTTCGCCTCCACCCTCCAGGCGGCGGCGCCGGCGGCGGCGCCGGGCGGGGTGGCAGCCGGCGGTTGAGAGTGCGTCAAAATCTCGCCTTGACCACTTGACGTCTAGACGTCAAAAGACCCTTCAACGCTGTTGCGGTGGAGGGTTGGATGGTCGTCGCACCGGGGGTGATTCGGGATTCGATCCTCACTTACATGGAAGCGCTCGACGGGGAAGCGTCCCTTCGTCAGATTAGGGAAGCGCTGACGGTAAGGCTCGGCCCGGTGCCCGACTCCTCCATTCGCTCCTACCTTAACCTGAACGTCGGCAAGCGATTCGAGCGGACGGCCCGCGGCCGCTACAGGCTTGCGGCGGCGGAGGCGCGGAACGTCACGCACGTCGCGCTTGCCCCGGCGGTGAAACATGGAAAGGCGGTCCTGTATCACGCCGATTGTTTCGATTGGCTAGCGGCTTGCGACCCGTCATCGGTCCATGCCGTAATAACGGACCCGCCTTATGGGCTGACGGAATATAGCGAGCGTGAGATCAAGAAGCTTCGAAGTGGCAAGGGTGGCGTTTGGCGCATTCCACCATCATTCGACGGGCACAAGCGTTCGCCACTGCCCCGGTTCACCATCATGACGGAAGAGGATCGAAAGGAGCTATTCGCCTTCTTCCGCCGGTTTGGTGCAATGGTGGCAAGGGTCGTCGTCCCAGGCGCTAACGTGGTTGTCGCCAGCAATCCGCTCCTCGCCCATATCGTGGCCTCCGCAATGTCCGAAGGCGGTCTCGAGCTTCGCGGCCACGTTGCCCGTCTCACAATGACGATGCGCGGCGGCGACCGCCCGAAAAACGCTCACAAGGAATTTAGCGGCGTCAGCGTCATGCCTCGCTCTCAGTGGGAGCCTTGGGTGGTGTTGCGCCGGCCGCTTGAGGGGAGGGTTCAAGATAATCTGCGGAAGTGGAAAACCGGCGGCTTCCGACGCCCATCGGACGAACGTCCGTTCGGCGACGTTATAAGGTCCAATCCTACCACGGCCGCCGAGCGGACCATAGCGCCACACCCGTCCCTCAAGCCTCAAGACTTCATGCGACAACTGGTTCGTGCGTCTCTGCCGTTGGGAGAGGGTACAGTGCTGGACCCGTTTGCCGGATCGGGCTCAACGCTCGCCGCGGCCAATGCCGTCGGGTACAGTAGCATCGGGGTAGAGGCCGACCCTAAATTTGTTCGAGTGGCAGAGGCGGCGATCCCGAAACTAGGCTCTCTCTCGCTTGGTAGATCCAATTTTGACGCAGCTTTATAATGCCGTCTCGGTGTAGAGTTGCCGTACGGGTTCCTAGTGCGCCCCTCGAATTACTGCGAAAATCGTCAACCGTGACGTGTGCCAGATAAATCTCCGTGAAGCGGGTAGCGCGGCGACTTTGCGCCGGCTCCGTCACGTTATCGATGTCGTACACGAATACGCACATCCACTGATCCCGCGCTCCATGCGTATCGACAGCACCACCCCGCTTCCGGGTCGTCTTAATCTCCACCCCATCGGACCCGGACGGAGTGCTGTCCAATTCATACCGGCCTTGGACGATCAGGTCGGGGTGTCCGTTGTGGAAGTTGTTCTGGCACAGCGATCGTGAGTGCCGGGCCATGCTGGCGGTGACCATGTCGGACAGGGTGCCTGACATATTCGCAGCCCGTAGCACCTCTTCCAGACGCGGCAGTCCCTTCTCCTGGAACAGCGAATTTACGTCGAAGAAGAAGTCGTAAACGTCTTGCATCGCCAGCGCGAAGTCGTCGATTCGGAGCTGGAACGGCAACTCGGCCCTCGGGTTAAACGCATCCCGATTCACCATCTCTCTGTCGGGCAACGCTTTTCCTCCGTCGGGGTTCGCAGAGCCTAACCGGCTCGCTTACCAAATCGCAAGCGTCAGCGTAGACAAGCCCCGAAGCCAGTCATCCGGAAATGACTTCCACCCAACGACGGGCGACCCAGCCCGATTGGCAGCCCTTCGGCAAGTCAATGCCGACACGCCTAGCACTCCTCAACGTGCAAGAGGCGCCATGGTGACTGAACACGATCCCTATCCACTGACCACGCTCATCGCAGGTAAAAACAGTCTGTCCGGGGGTGATCCTGCCGATGCGGGCGTAGGAAGTCCCCGGGCCCGCACGGAGCGACAGCAGCCGCCCCGAGCCTAGACTCGTCCGTACAATTCTTGCGGCGTTACATTGAGCAATATCTGTTCGACCAGCTATCACAGGAACATGGGGCCTATTGGGATAGGCGCCGGCTTCCACGCTAAAATTCAATACTGGCAGTACACTCAACACGAATAAACGCATCATTCCGATCGAGTAATTTCCCTTGAGATAGAGGGACCTCACGGCATCCTCCCTGCTTGAGACGTGTGAGCCGGACACCCGGACGGCGTCGCGGGGATCATCATAGTGACGTTCGTAAACTCGTCTCGCTTGCCCCCCACGATCTCGATGATGAGCCGATCTGGGTTCCTGCTCATAATGATATCCTGTGCTGCGCGTGCGGTGGGTGCAAGATCGTTATGATCGATCGTATCTGTAAAACCGGCGAATGCCTGTCCAGAAGCCGTCCACCCGAAAGCTCCGCGACCGATCGTACGCATGCGAGGACCTGCAAGATACTCGCCGGTGAATTGGCGGGGAATGACAGCAGCAGAACCCAAGCGCACGGTTACGCCAGAGCCGAACCCCCCGATTCGACCGACAAGATTCGTATTTCCCTTTAGGACTCGTGCCGGACCGCTGCACATCAAGTAGACAGGTGGAATGGCCGCCTGCGAGCCATCATCGTTACCTCCCTCGCCGCTACCTCCTCCGCCGTCGCCCTCTCCAGTCCCTGCACTAGCCAACTGGACACTTCCTCCTAAATCCCCGGGATTGCAATTCCTAAGGACATAGAAAGTGTCTCCTTCCTCCGACCCTAGATACGCTCCGGTAGCACCATTGAATACATCCCAAATATTTCCCATTTCCCAGCTGCACTGGCCGCTTGGATCTCGGAAGTTAACCGGATCTGCGCCAACATAGCTGTACATATTCATCCCATCACCGTACCCGATCGGATCGGTCTGCAGGAACCGCCCCAGCGTCGGCGAGTAGATGCGGGCCTTGTAATAATACATGCCGAGCTCGGCGATCCAGGTCTGGCCGGTATATTGGAACCGGCCGACGTTCGCCGCCGAGGGAATGCCATATTCGTCATAGGCGTCGACGTTGAGCGTGGTGCCGGCGCTGTTGGTGACCGCGACGATCGAGCCGCGCTCGTCGGCGTGGAGGAAGCGGCGGTCGCTCGTCCCCGAGCCTTCGTACCAGACGAGCGGCTCGTCGGTGCCGGGGCCGTGGACGTAGCGGCGGAGCGTCGCGTTGGAGCCGTTATATTCGGCGACGAGGTCGGCGCCGTCATAGGCGAACCGGGTGGTGCCGGCGCTTCCGCCGGAAATCTGGTACAGGCGCAGGGCGGGGTCGTAGGCGAGCGCGATGCCGCCGGTCGCCGAGGCGAGCAGATTCTCGGAGCTGTAGCTGTATGTCGTGCTCCCCGCCGAGGTGAGGTTGCCCTTGGAGTCGTAGGTGGGCGTGACCGAGCCGGTGGCGGTATACTGGTTGCGGCCGTTCGCCGTGTAGGCGCGGCTGACGTTGTAGTGGCCGGTCCAGGCGTAGGAGTCGTTGCTTCGGGTGTTCGACGCGATCTGCGACGCCGGGGTGTAGCCGAACCCGAGCGACTGGTCGTAGGCGGTGCCCGCCAGATCGTCGGCGAGGCCGGTGAGCCTCGACACGGCGTCGTAGCTATAGCTCTGCACCGAGCCGTCGCCGCGGGTGAGCGAGGCGCGGCGGCCGAGAGCATCGTAGGCATAGGCGGCGAGCACGCCCGCGCCCGACGTGGCGCCGTTCTCGCGCGTGCATGACTATCCCTTTCATCCACGTCGATTGCACACTAGAACATATGATGAACGAGAACGAGCGACGAACCTTAAGTGCCACGTTGGACATAAGGGCTATGCGGCGACCCCGGAGCCTGCTATATGCCGGGGATGGACACTCTGACCCCCATGATAGAGCGCTATCAGCTCGAACTCGGCCAACTAAGGTCGAGGGCGCAGGCTTTCTATCGCCAAGGCAATGAGGTCGAGGCTCAGGCCAAGCTGGTCGAGGCCAAGATCGAGGCGATCTCTGAGGCGAAGGCGGCGCTGGAGGCGGCGGCAGAGAAGCCGAAGGTCCGGCAACGCAATCGGCCCCTGTCTGGACCTTGGAAGGCAATTATGGCGCAGGCGGCCGACGTGCACTCCTTCGACTACGACAATCTGGAGCGGTTTGCTGCGGAGATCGGGCACGAAGTAAACCGCGACACCCTTCGCTCCCAGATGTCGGGCTACAAAGGCCTTGGTCTTGTCGAGTCGCTCGGGGGCGGGAAGTTCTCTGTCACTAGCGCCGGTCGAGAAGCTGCGGGTCTTCCCGAGCGGGAAACGGCGCGAGAGGAGCAGGAGGAGCGCGACGCGGCTCCCACGAGTCATGCTGGGCGACGGTGGGGAGGCGCCGCAGACCTGATGTATACCCTGAACCCTTCATCCGAAGTGAGGAGGGTTTAAACGAAAACCCCGGCAGCAGAAGCCGCCGGGGTCAGATTTCGCCGGATCGAGGAAGGGCTGGAACCCCGACCAAGATCCAAATGCAACCCCCAGTCCCGGGTCAGGGAGAAAGGAAGGTGCGGCCATGACGGCCTTGTTAAGACCCTAGCCGGTTGAACCGGCAGGGGCCGCGTCCGGGGGCTCACGTCCCCCGGCGCGGTTCCTATTACCACACTGAGAATTCAGTAGTCAAAAGGAACCTAAGATATGGCTAAGACGCCTTCCAAACCGCCGCCCCGCCAGACCAGCCCGCGCATCTCCACGATCGCCGGCAAAACGATGGCGGGCTATAAACCGACCCGCGCTGAGACTGTCTCCATGGCAGCTTCCCTGGTGGGTCAGGACCAGACCAAAGGACAGAATCCTAAAGGCAAGTAAGCCCCGGCTCCTCAAGCCTAGTAACGCGTAGGACGCAGCTTGCGGGAATCCGAATGGCACCGAAGACCTGCAAGCTGCCTTCCACATTCACGCCGCCCATATTCGGCGCGAGAACCTTTACGCCATCGTCCTGAATGAGCCATCCCACCGGCGCGCACCGGAGGATGCTTGAGCCTCGAAATCTGCTAAAAGCCGCCAGCTTGGAATGGTGGGGCGCTATCCTCCCACTCCACCATGACGAGAGGACAGGACGTGGAGCGGATCACCTTGGGCGAAGCCCTCGAGGGTGGCGACTTGGAGTCCTTCGTGCGGCAAGCCGAGGCTGACGGCTTAGGCGCCGCGGATCGGGAAGAGTTCGACGCGCGCTTAGGGGCGCTCATCAAGGCGCCCCCACAAGCAGGCCAAACATCCCATTCACCCGTTCGCGGTGGTTCGCCCGGAAACTGATTCGTCCAGATAGCGGTCCATGTACTTCGGCGACACATGGATGTGCCTCAAGCGGACGTTATTCTTGAAAAGCTGCCAGAATGACTCAACCTGATTGACGCTGTTGAGGGTGCCGTCCGCCTTAGCACGCGACTACTTCTTGCGGTTGTGCTTGACCCTGCCGTTCGTATAGTTCCTCGGTCAGTAAGTTGTAGGACGTAGCTCGTCGGTCGAGACGGTGGAGCCCCGCTCGACCTTGGAAACCACATGCTGCCACAGCGTATCCAGCTTCACGTTCGGAATGACGGCGGTGGCGATCGGGCCGCCGCGCTGCTTCATGCCGCGGACGATGGTCTTGCCCGTGGCGGAATTGCCCCCTTCGGTGCGCCGACCCCCGATGAAGGATTCGTCGCACTAATGTGCCCGCGCAGAAGGCCCGCAAAGTCCGCCTCGCCACTCAGCTTGCGGATTTGCTGCCCGATCCGCCAAGCGGTTTTGTAGGTGACACCTAACTGGCGCTGAAGCTCTTTGCCGCTGACCCCGTGGCGGGTCGTGCAGAAGAGATACATTGCGAAAAACCACGAAACCAGCGGGGTGCGCGTGTCCTGGAGGATCGTGTTGGCGGTCGGAGCGATCTGGAACAGGCAGTGCGAGCAGGCATAGACGCGGCGGTCGCGCAGCTTGTGAAACTCAGACTTCACCGCGCCGCAAGACGGGCAGTCCAGCTTCGTCCCGCCGAACCGAAGGGCCATGATATGCTCAAGGCAGGCCTGCTCGTTCGGGAAGCGGGCGAAGAACTCCCGGACCGAAAGGGCGGGGCTGGCGGAGGGGCTGTTGCGTTCCATTCCCCCGGATACCGCTTTGTTCCACGTGGGCCAAGGGGATAATCGCGCATACTGGTCTCCCCCGTCACCAGATGCCCCTCGTCGACGTAGAAGCCTTCGGGATAAGCGAGGCGCGTCCCGCGGCGCCCGATGTCCCAGGTGGACGTCAGCGTCCCCTACGGCCCCGCGAGCGTCAGGTTCCGGCTGAGTGCCTCGTAGGATAAAGGGCAGGCTGTTGCCGGTCTGCGAGGCCGAGCTCATCCGCCCCAGCGGGCCGTAGGCGTAGCTCACGTCCGGCTCGCTGCCCGGCAGGTCCTTCACGTCACGCGGCCGAGCGCATTCACGTTGAAGCCGATCTTCTCGCCCGCGCGATTGCGGGAGGCGCTCACCGTCGCCGAGGTACGCGTGCCGCTCCCGGTGTTCTCGTAGCGTTCACGGCGTTAGTCTGCTCATTTCGAGGAATGACGAAGCGCCCGATCCTTGCCAAAATTTCCCCGGAGCTCCCGGATCAAGCCGTACAAAAGCGATGCGGTCGCCACAGCCGCGACGATGGCTATGTAGAACCAAGCCGTGTCATCGCAGATAGGGCTCCGGCCTCGCCCGCAGGCGCCGACGCCTAACACTCTCAGCCAAATGATCAGGGTCACCGTGAGGATCATCCAGCTCACCATGGCCCTGGGGACGTAGTTGACCCTCATCAAATGCAGGAGGGGGCCACGGGCAGCGAGAGCGCCCATAAGCACCGTGAAGATGATGAGCGCCATCACGTGACGGCTAGGTGACAGTGTGAGTCCGCCCGCCCGATATACTATCGACGATGAGCCCGATAATTTCCGCATTGGAGATGAGCTGAAGCGTATCCATTCTTTGCCTCAGGTGAATGATTCTCGAGTTGATGGCAGTCAATCTATCAAGATCATATTTTCCAAACCTACCCGACGCTTCCATGATCGCTGCTAAGTCCATGCTCGTTTCCGAGGGAAGGGATACAGCCTCCCAAACCGCGTGTTCCAAATGCAAGCCAGCAAACCCGAGCACCGCGTCTGAAATATTGCGAAACTCGTCAAACGATCTTCCTTGAGAAAGTATCAAGGAACACTGTATACTCAGCGGTTCATATTCAAGATATTGCAACGCATGAATCAGAGCCATAGCGGACGCGGTCTCTGCTATGATAGCAGACGCATTAATGACGTACGTCGGATTTTTTGCATCAATCTGAGGCGCTAGGAGCCACAATCTCCGAATTTGTGTGCAGCTCAGCATATTATCCCCGTTAATCATAGTGCACTACCTCTCCCCATTCGGAGACGTCAAAGGCGCCAGTCCCAATCCTTGTTCCAGCCGGAAAATCGATATGCACCTGTCCCCCTGTTATCCGAAGCTGGATTCCTGAGGTAAGATGCCTGAAAATCACTCCTCCTCCCCGAGGGTCGATCCTCTGCCACCCCGCAGGGGGAGCGGAAATGCCGTTTTTTAGCCCCAGTGGCAAAGCTCCGTTCAACACCGCCAGTTCATCGATATCGATCGCAGCACGGAGGTAGCCGCCAGAACGATCAGTCAATGCGCCGCGATAGCGGTTCGTGCCAGTGTAGCGATCTCCGTAGATGCGTCCGGCGGGACTGTTGGCTCCCGCAAGCAAGAAATTACCGTCATCTGCGAAGGCGAATCCTCCCGGACGAGGCGGCACAGGAAGATTTGCTGCCACCTGACCGAGACCGCCGGTGCCGAGAAGGTAATTGACGACCGACTGCATGGCGGTGCCGCCATACCCACCCACCAGGTTACGTGCTGCATCATAGGCGTCCCCTACTGTGGGCCCGTCTCGCCCGGCTGGACCCGCGCTGCTGAAGCCACTCAGACCGCTGGCAATGCCTCCATAGGCGCCGCAGGCGCCCGCTATCCTACTTCCCGTGCACGTCACGCTCGGCTCTTTGGGAGCGAGCCCGGCTGGATCGCTTGCATTCACCGGATCTCCGCCAGCATAGCCATAGAGATTCATACCACCATTGAACCCGATCGGGTCCGGCTGCAGGAACCGCCCGAGCGTCGGCGAGTAGATGCGGGCCTTGTAATAATACATGCCGAGCTCGGCGAGCCAGGTCTGGCCGGTATATTGGAACCGGCCGGCGTTGCCCGATGAAGGGATGCCGTATTCGTCATAGGCGTTGACGTTGAGCGTGGTGCCCGCGCTGTTGGTCACCGCGACGATCGAGCCGCGCTCGTCGGCGTGGAGGAAGCGGCGGTCGCTGGTGCCCGAGCCTTCGTACCAGACGAGCGGCTCGTCGGTGCCGGGGCCGTGGACGTAGCGGCGGAGCATCGCGTTGGAGCCGTTATATTCGGCGACCAGGTCGGCGCCGTCATAGGCGAACCGGGTGGTGCCGGCGGTGCCGCCGGAGGTCTGGTAGAGGCGCAGCGCCGGGTCGTAGGCCAAAGCGATGCCGCCGGTCGCCGAGGTGAGCAGATTCTCGGAGCTGTAGCTGTATGTCGTGCTCCCCGCCGAGGTGAGGTTGCCCTTGGAGTCGTAGGTGGGCGTGACCGAGCCGGTCGCCGTGTACTGGTTGCGGCCGTTGGCGGTGTAGCCGCGGCTGACGTTGTAGTGGCCGGTCCAGGCGTAGGCGTCGTTGCTTCGGGTGTTCGACGCGATCTGGCTCGCCGGGGTGTAGCCGAACCCGAGCGACTGGTCGTAGGCGGTGCCGGCGAGGTTGTCGGCGAGGCCGGTGAGGCGCGACACGGCGTCGTAGCCGTAGCTCTGCACCGAGCCGTCGCCGCGGGTGAGCGAGGACCGGCGGCCGAGAGTGTCGTAGGAATAGGTGGCGAGGACGCCCGCGCCCGACGTGGCGCCGTTCTCGCGAAGCACGCTCGTCTCGCCGGTGACGAGATGCTCCTCGTCGACGTAGAAGCCGTCGGGATGGGTGATGCGCGTCCGGCGGCCGGCCAGGTCCCAGGCCGAGGTCAACGTGCCCTGCGGGCCCGCCTGGGTGAGGTTGCGGCCGAGCGCGTCGTAGGTGAAGGCGAGGCTGTTGCCGGTCTGGCTCGCCGCCGTCATCCGCCCCAGCAGGTCGTAGCCATAGGTCACGTCCGGCTCGCTGCCGGGCAGGTCCTTCGCGATCACCCGGCCGAGCGCGTCCGTCGCGAAGCCGATCGTCTCGCCCGCGCGGTTGCGCAAGCCCGCCACCGTCGCCGAGGTCCGGGTGCCGCCGGCGGTGGTCTCGTAGGTGAGCTGCTCATAGTCGGACGCGTTGCTCGTCCCCGCCCCCTTCGTGGCGCTGGGATATTGGGTCTGGCTGAGCCGGTCGTGGCCGTCATAAACGTAGGTCGTCCTGTTGTTCTCGGCGTCGGTGACGGTCTGCACCAGGCCGTTCGCCGTATAGCTGCTGGTCGCCTCGTCCACCTCCACGCCGGCGACGCCGAGCGCGACCGTCGTCTTCGTCACCTGGCCGGCGGCGTCCCGGAAGGTCTTCGCGATCCGGTCCGGGCCGTAGCTTCCGCTCGTCCCGAGCGTGCAGGCGCTGGAGGGGAGCGCGCCGAAGGCCGACGGGTTCATCCGCCGGGCGACGCATTCCACCCGGCCGAGCGAGTCGTAGCTGGTCTGGGTCAGCGCATAGGTCGCGCCGCCCGCGACCAGGCTCCGGGTCACCGGCCGCGCGTTGGAATCGTAGGCGGTGTCCACTTCCTGAAGGCTCGTGAAGGCGGCCCAGTCGGAGTCCGACTGGCTGTCGACGACGCCCTGCTCGACCTTGGTCAAGAGGCCGTTCGTGTAGCCGTTGCGGACGGCGCGCGGCTTGAGGGCGCCGCCGCCGTCCGGATCCGGCGAGACCGTCCCCACCAGCTCGCGCGCCGAATCGTAGCGGTAGCGGACCGTGTCGGCGGCGCCGGCGAGCGGGCCGTCGACGGTGAGGAGGTTGCCCACCGCATCGTAGGTCATCGCGCCGGCCGCGCTCAGGGTCCCGGCGCCGTTGCCGCTCGAGGTCGAGACGAGGTTGCCGCTCGCATCGTAGGCGAGGCTCGTCACCGCTTCGTCGGCCGTCCCCGCGCAGCTCGAGCCCGTCTGGCATTGCGAGGTGCCGGTGAGCCGGTATTCGCCGCTGACGAGGGTGTAGGCGTAGCGGGTCTGCGGCCGGGGCGCGCCCGGCGCGGGCGCCGGCGCGGTGACGGCGAGGACTCCGCCATGGGCCGCGCTATAGCTATAGTCGGTGACGTTGCCGCGGGCGTCGGTAATGCTGTTCGGCTGGTTGCAGGTGAGCGCGTTGGCGCAGGTCCCATCGTAGCTCGCCGAAGTGACGATCGGCGGGAGGCCGGAGCCGGGCTTGGCGACCGCCGACACCTGGGTGACGTTGCCGCGCGAGTCGTAGGCGTAGTCGGTGTAATTGCCCTCCGGCGCCGTCGCGCGGGTCAGCCGGCCGGACGAATCATATTGGTAGGCGGTGGTGCGCGAGAGGGGATCGGTGATCGAGGAGGGGCGGCCGACATTGACGTCGGAGACGATGGTCGTCGCCTGGCCGAGCGCGTCGGTGACGGTCATCGTCGCGGTCGTTCCGCTGAGGCTTCGCGAATAGGTCGTGGTCGACCCGGCATTGACCGCCGACGCGACGATCCCGCCGCTGAGGGTCGCGCCGAGCGTGTCGGAGGCGGCGCCGGGGCGGCGGAGGCCGTAATAGCCCGTCCCGCTCGTCACCCGCCAGACCCGCCCGCCCGTGTCGGTGACGTCGGTCACTCCGGCCGAGGGGTAGGCGTAGGAGACGGCGGCGAGCGCGGCGCTTCCCGCGGCGTTATTGTAGAAGGCGGCGCCGGTGCGCTGGCGGAAGGTGGCCGGCGGGTTGGAGGTGAAAGAGCTCCCGGCCGCGGAGGCGTAGGCGAAGGCGATCGAATAGCCGTAGCTGTTGGAGATACGCGACAGGCGCGGCGTGTAGTTGCAATTGACCGGCACGTCGGGATCGGTCGAGCGGATGCAGAAGCGCCAGAATTCGTAGTCGAGAATCACCGTCTTGCCGTCGGGCGAGGCGATCGAGGTCGGAAGCAGGACGCAGGAGGCCTGGGTGCCGCTGGTGTCGCAGAAATTGGTCGAGCCGCCGGCGGGGTTGCCGCTCGGGTCGCCGAACGCGACGACGCTTCCGTCGGGCGCTGCATAGGCGTAGGAATCGCCGCCGCCCGACAGGGTCGCGCCCCGCGCCTCGGCGCCGGGGAATTTGTCGGCGCGGGGGCCGAAATCGACATAGGTGCCCGACGCGCCGACGCTGAGCAGCATGTGGTCGAACTGGCTGAAGCCGGGCGAGCCGTTGGTCCCGGTCGCTCCGACCATTCGCAGCAAAGCGAGCTCCGCCTCGCCCGAGCCGATCGACCCTTCCGCGAAGGAGGCGAGGAAGTCGCCCTTCACCACATCGACTCCGTTCGGGTCGAGCTGGCGGAAGGCCGGGGCGGCCTGGGCGCGCGCCGGCGGGGCGGCGAGGCCGGCATAGATCGTGCCGGCGAGAAGGACGCAGCCGATGGTGCGCGCCCGCGAGGACGTGGTCATGGGGTTTCACTCCGGATCGGGGCGCCGCGGCGGCGGCGGCGGGGGGGGGGATGGCGGCCGGGGACGGCGGCCGGGCGGGGGCGATGCCCCGCCCTTTTCGCCTAGGGCGGCGGCGGGTTGGGCGAGCCGGTCACCGTCACGCTGGTGCGGTTGTCGGCCTTGTCGTGGCTGTAGTTGGCGACGACGTTGTTGTTGACGCTGCCGCTCCTCTCCACCTTCACCAGGCGGCCCTTGGAATCGTAGCTGTAGGTGATCGTCTCCGCGGCGATGGCGATCGCCGGGACCGAGCCGGCCAGTGCGAAGATGAGCGCAAGCTCGGCCTTGCGAAATGTCCTGGACATGTCCCTATTCCCTGTTTGTTCCACAGGCGGAGCATGTATAGGAAACGCCCGTCAATAGTCCTCGGGACTATTTTTACATCCGTTTTGCAGGCGAGTCCGTCTTGCAGGCGAGCTCGGGCGAGGGAGGCGCCCCTCCCCCTCCCTGCGCGAAGGGAGGAGGATCTTGGAGCGGCGAGGGACTGGATCGGCTCGCCCGCACCGTTCGCCCCGAGCCTGTCGAAGGGCGTTCCTTCCTTGCCCGAAGCGGAAGCAAGGGGCTTCGACAGGCTCGGCCCGAACGGAGGTGGGAAAAGCTCATCGCCGACCCCTCCAGGGCACCCGGCCCGCCCGTGCGGCCCTCCCAGCCCCCGGCCGCGGCCGCTACCAGATGCGGGTGCGCTCCTCGGGCTTCAGATAATATTTCGCGCTCGCCGGCACGTTCCAGGCCGCGTACCAGGCATCGACGTTGCGCAGCGGCCCGATCACCCGGAAGCGGTCCGGGCTGTGCGGGTCCGAGGCGACCTGCTGCTTGACGCTGTCGGGCCGGTACTTGCCGCGCCAGGCCTGGGCGAAGGCGAGGAAGAAGCGCTGGTCGCCGGTCAGCCCGTCGATCACCGGCGCCGGCCTGCCGCCGAGCGAGGCGTGATAGGCGTCGAGCGCGATCAGGACGCCGGCGAGGTCGGCGATGTTCTCGCCCATGGTGAGCTTGCCGTTGATGTGCATGCCGGGCACCGGCTCGTAGCCGTCATATTGGCGGCCGAAGCCGGCGGCCTGAGCCTCGAAGCGGCGGGCGTCCTCGGCGGTCCACCAGTCCCTCACCGCGCCGGTCGCGTCGATCTTCCGGCCCTGGTCGTCGAAGCCGTGGCTGATCTCGTGGCCGATCACCGCGCCGATCGCGCCGTAATTGACCGCCGGGTCCGCCGCCGGGTTGAAATAGGGCGGCTGGAGGATCCCGGCCGGGAAGACGATCTTGTTCTCGAGCCCGCCATTGTAGGCGTTCACCGTCTGCGGGGTCATGCCCCACTTGCCGCCGTCCACCGGCTTGTAGAGGTCGCCCAGCTGGTAGGCCCATTCGAAGGCGGCGCTGCGCTCGACATTGCCGTAGAGGTCGGCGGGGTCGATGCGAAGGCCCGAATAGTCCCGCCACTTGTCGGGATAGCCGACCATCACCTTCATCCGCTCGAGCTTGAGCAGGGCCTGCGCCTTGGTCGCCGGGCTCATCCAGTCCGACGCCCAGATCCGGTTCGCCATCGCCGCCTTCAGATTGGCGACGAGCGCGTTCATCTGCGCCTTCGACGAGGCCGGGAAATAGCGGTCGACATATTCGTGGCCGAGCGCCTCGCCGAGCGCGTTGTCGAGCAGGCCGGCCGCCCGCTTCCAGCGCGGGCGAAGGGTGGCGGCGCCGCTCAGCGTCCTGATGAAGTCGAAGCGGCTGTCGACGAAGCGCTTGGAGAGGTAGGGCGAGGCCTCGAAGGCGAGGCGGAAGCTCTCCCACGCCTTGAGGGTGGGCAGCGGCGTCGCCGCATAGACTCCGGCGATCGCCTTGATCGCGCTGTTCTCCGAGACGATCATCCGCCCCGGCCGGGCGATCCCGGCGGCGGCGAGATATTCGGCCCAGGGGAAGCCCGGCGCATAGGCCCGCAGCTCCGCCAGGGTCATCGGGTTGTTGGTCTTGTCGATGTCGCGGCGGTCCGCGACCGGCCAGCTCACCTTGGCGATCTCGGTCTCGAAGGCGAGGATCGCATCGGCCGACGCGGCGGGGTCGGCATAGCCGATATTGGCGAGCGTCCGCTCGATATAGGCCCGGTAGGCGTCGCGCTGCGCCTTGAACGTGTCGGTGAGGTAATAGTCGCGCTCGGGCAGGCCGAGGCCGTTCTGGTAGACGTAGAGAACGTTCATGTCCGGCTGCTTGGGGTCGGGCTCGACGGTCAGCGAGTAGACGGAGGTGCCGAAGGCGCCGCGGGTGCGGCCCATCAGCCGGGCGAAGTCGAGCTTGGACGAGACGGCGGCGATTCGTCCGAGGTCCGCCGCCAGCGGCTTGGAGTCGAGCTGCTCGGCCCGCGCCTCGTCCATGAAGCTTCGGTAGAGCCCGCCGACCGGCGAGGTGGGCGCGCTCGCCTCGATGATCGTGCGCAGCTGGTCCTGCGAGAGGTTGAAGACGTCGTAGCCGACGCCGGCCGATCCCTGGTCGGCGGGAATCTCGGTTCGCGCCGCCCAGCCGCCATTGGCATAGGCGTCGAAATCGTCGCCCGGCTGCACCTTGGGGTCGCGCGCGGAGAGGTCGACGCCCCACGGGTCGTAGCTCGGCCGCGGCGCCGTCGCTGCGGCTGTCGCGGCCGCCGTCGCCGCCGGAGCGGCGGCCGGGGCGGCGGACGGGTCCTGGGCGGCGGCCTGAACGGCGAAGGCCAGGGTGGCGGCGGTGGCCAGCAACGACGTACGGCGCATCTTCATGTCCCTCTCGCGGAAAAAGCGGCGCCAACATAAGCGCCGGCGGCGCCCGCGCAACCGGAGTGCAAGATAAGCAATCGCGGCCAAGCGCCGCGGATCAGGCCACGCCGTGCTTCCTGAAATGCGCCAGCATCCGCGCCCAGCCGTCCTTGGCGTCCTTCTCGTTGTAGCTCGCCCGGTAATCGGCGTGGAAGCCGTGCTCGGCGTCGGGATAGACGATGATGTCGGAGCCTTTCTTGCCCGCCGCTTTGAGCGCGGCGCGCATCGCCTCGACGTCGGCCGCCGGAATGCCCTTGTCGAGGCCGCCGTAGAGGCCGAGCACCGGCGCCTTGAGCTCCGCCGCGCGCGGGATGAGGGGCTTGAGCTGGCCGTACCAGGCGACGCCCGCGCGTATGTCGGGATTGACCATCGCCGAGCGCCAGGTCACCGCGCCGCCCCAGCAGAAGCCGGTGATCCCGATCCGCTCCTTGCGGGTGAAGGGCTGCGCCTTCAGCCAGCCGGTTGCGGCGCGGACGTCGCCGTCGACCTGCTCCGGCGTCGCCTGCGCGACGATCGGGCGGATCTGGGCGATGTCGCTCAGCGCCGGCAGGCTGACTCCGGAGCGGTAGAAGAAGTCGGGCGCCACCGCGACGTAGCCGAGCCGGGCGAGGCGGCGGCAGATGTCCTTGATATAGTCGTGGATTCCGAAAATCTCGTTGACGACGACGATGGCGGCGTGCCGCCCGCCATTGGCCGGCCGGGCGACATAGGCGGGGAGCGGCTTCGCCGCGCCGTTGGCGATCGCCGCCTCCCCGATCGACAGCCCCTCGTCCGAGGTGGTGATCGGCGACGCCTCCGCCGACACGGCGGCGAGCGCGTATCCGGCGAAGAACAGCCCCGCCGCGGCGCGCCGGGTCAAATGGAAATCCTCGGGCTGCGAGCCTTCGGGGCGGGTGAGATGGTCCATGGCGCTCTCCGGGCGAAGAAAAGCCCCAGCCTAAGCCCCACCTCTCCCCCCGGCAACGCCCCCTTCTCTCCCCTCCCCCTTCCCTCCCTGCACGCAGTGAGGGGAACACCCCCCTCTCCCCTCCCTGCACGCAGGGAGGGGCCGGGGGTGGGTACGCCTCCGCAAAGACACCGCCCTCCTCAGACGCACCCACCCCTAACCCCTCCCTGCGTGCAGCGAGTGGAATGCGCTCTAAAGGGTCTTTCCTATCTGTTCCCTCTATGTTCTAATCCCCCTGATGGACCCGCCCGATTCGCCGCCGCCGCCCCGCCGCCTGATCGACCTGACGGCCAAGGCCCGCTTCGTCGCCGCCCTGCGCGCCGGCGCGCCGCGCGAGGCCGCCGCCGCCCGGGTCGGCTTCCCGCTGAAGAGCCTCTACGCCGCCCGCGCCCGCGATCCGGTCTTCCGCCTCGCCTGGGAATGGGCGATGGATCTCAACGCCGTCGACGAACGCGGCGGCGAGCTTGCCCGCAAGGTCCCCGACGGCGACGACGTCCGCATCGTTCCCCACAACAAGCGGCGGCTGCAGCGGCGGCGGATGAGCTGGGTCCGCTTCACCGAGCGCCGCCAGCAGATCTTCCTCGATCATTTCGCCGGCACCGCCGACGCCCAGGCCGCCGCCGCCGCGGCGGGCGTCACCTACGCCACCGTCCGCGTCCACTATCGCCGCCACCCCGAATTCGCCGCGCTCTGGGACGAGGCGCTTCGGATGGGCTACGCCGCGCTCGAAGCCGAGGCGCTGCGCCAGCGCCTCGAAGCGCAACGCCGTCTCTCCGAGAATCTCGAGCCGGCCGGCGAGATCGCGCAGGAGTTCGAGCGGGTGATGAAGCTGCTCGCCCGCTACGACCGCAAGGGCGGCCGGATCGGCACCCGCGAGCGTGCTCCCCTCGCCGGCCAGGCCTGGACGTTCGACCAGGCGATCGCCGCCCTCGACAAGCGCCTTCGCGCCCTCGGCCTCAGGGGAGAGGAGAAGGATGAAGTAGACGAGGGCGGCGGCTCATGAACCTCCCCGCCTTCATCGGCTGGATGGACGGGCTGCCATATTGCATCAAATCCGCCATCCCGGCCGGCGGTGGCGACCTCACCCGCGCGCAAAAGCTGGCGGTGCTCAGGGCCCTGGCCCGGCTAACCCGCGACCAGCGCCGCATGGCGCTTCAAACCTTCCCTGCGGCGATGGTCCAGGCGCTCGCCGAGGAATGGTGGTGGGGCGCCCATGGCGGGCAGGTCGAGCCAAAGGCGGCCGACAACGGCGAGCCCTGGCGGGTGTGGGCGATCGTCGCCGGGCGCGGCTTCGGCAAGACGCGGGCGGGCGCCGAATGGGTCTGGGCCCGGGCGAGGGAGGATTCGAACGCCCGCATCGCCCTCGTCGCCGCGACGATCGACGAGGTGGAGCGGGTGATGGTGAAAGGCGAAAGCGGCCTCCTCAACATCGGCCGCGCCCACGAGCATCCGCGCTGGATCGCGAGCAAGAACATACTCCTCTTTCCCTCAGGGGCCGAGGCCCATGCCTTCTCGGCCGAGCGCCCCGAAAAGCTGCGCGGCCCCCAGCATCACTTCGCCTGGTGCGACGAGCTTGCGAAATGGCCGCACGCCGACGACACCTGGAACAACCTCATGCTCGGCCTGCGCCTCGGCGAGCGCCCGCGAACCGTCGTCACCACCACGCCCAGGCCCGTCCCGCTGCTCAAGCGCCTCCTCGGCCTCCCCCGCTGCGCCAGGACCGAAGGCCGGACGAACGAAAACCCCCACCTCCCCGCCGATTTCCGCCACGCCGTCCAGGCCATGTTCGCCAACACCCGCCTCGGCCGCCAGGAGCTCGACGGGCTCCTCCTCGACGAGTTCGAAGGCGCCCTCTGGACCCGCGACCTCCTCGAGAAAGCGCGCCACCCCTCTCCCACTTGGGGAGAGGGTCGACTCGCCGAAGGCGAGCGGGGTGAGGGCTTCACCCGAATCGTGATTGGCCTCGATCCGCCCGCCTCCACCGGCGGCGACAGCTGCGGCATCGTCGTCTGCGCGAGGGACGAGGACGGCATCTGTTGGGTCCTCGCCGACCTCACCGCCAGCGGTCTCTCCCCCGAAGCCTGGGCGAGGCGCGTCGCCGAAGCCGCCCGCCTCTACGGCGCCGTCAAGGTCGTCGCCGAGAAGAACCAGGGCGGCGACATGATCGCCAGCATCCTCCGCGCCGTCGACGCCGACCTCCCCGTCAAGCTCGTCCACGCCGGCGCCAGCAAGGCCGCGAGAGCCGAACCCATAGCCTTGCGCTTCGAAACCGGGGGAGCCCGCCTCGCCGGCCACTTCCCCGAGCTGGAAGACCAGCTCTGCGCCCTCACCTGGAACGGCTACCAGGGCCCCGGCTCCCCCGACCGCGCCGACGCCATGGTCTGGGCGATGACGGAGCTGTTCGAGAAGCAGCAGGCGGAGCCGCGGGTTCGGCGGCTGTAAAGCGAGGCCGACCCTGCCCTAGCGCCGCGGACGCGAAGCGACCCCGAAGCTAGGGCCGGAGTCGCCCCGCCCGGCCGGCGGGGCGGTCGGCCCAGCCCGTCCGAGCCCGTCCGACGTCACGGCACAATGGTGCCGTGACGCTTCCCATCCCGTCACCCCGCACTTTTTTCGGAGTCCACCTCTCCTTCTCCGTGCCCCCACACTTCACCCTCCGCGGCAAATACCGCTTCGGCGAAGCCTGTCTCCGCCCGAGCATGGATCGTGTATCCGTCGGCTGTGTAGACATATCCCCATATCGGCGCTCGGCAGTGACCAAGAACGGGAATCACACGGCTGAAAAAGGGTCTGCCCTTTCGCTCACGACAGTGATTTAGAACATCTTGCATAGCCACCTAGGTGGACACTTCCTGGCCCGCCTCGATTTGATAGGGAGGGTCAGATCCAAGCAGCATCGCGCCTGTGACCTGAATGGCGTACTGGCGCGCCGCCTCCGCGTGAGCCAAAAACAGCTTCCCACCGCGCTGACGCCGGAGGAATGGCTCACCCAAAGCACCAAAGAGGTTGCGCACCGCAAGGACCTCAGCGCTAGCTCGCCTACGACGCAGAAAATGACGAGCAAAGCGCCTCCAGTCTTCAGCGGAGGTAAGTAGTCGCAGCCTCTTCAGCGGCACGGCCCCTTCGGTGCTTTGGTGCTTCGGGTGAAACAATATGCCTCCGGGCCGCACCGCCGCTCGCCGCTACAGCTCCGGCAGCGCCGCCAGGTCCGGCTCGACCCACCCTCGCCGCGCCTCGACCGAGAACAAGGTCTTCGGATCGTAGAAGCAGAGCGGCCAATCGCGCCTCCCTTCCTCCGAGCAGAGCAGGCGGTTGACCTTTTCGTGGAGCGGCAAGGTCGGATCCGTCCGCGCCAGATAGAGCCGCACCGCGCGCAGGAAGCACTGGGTGATGGTCTCGTGATAGCCCTCGCTGTCGCTGTTCACCCCGCCGACGCTCTCGTTATACGCGCGGATGAGGTTCGGCAGGTCGCGCTCGGGGACGATGTCGGGACGTTCCACGATCAGCCACAGGGTGGTGGCGAGATGGGCCTCGTGGGTCCATTCCGGCTTCGGAAGGGTGCGGGCGAGCATCCGCTCGCCGACGCTCCGGATCGACGCGTCGTCGGGGAACAAGCGGGGTTCGTGCTTGTCGGTCATGTTCCTGGTCCTTGGCTTTATCCGTCACCCCGGGCTCGACCCGGGGTCCACCTTCCCCTTCCGGTGCCGGAGGAAGAAGGTGGATGCCGGATCAAGTCCGGCATGACGAGAATAGCAAAAGGGCGCGCCGGCTTGGTGCCGACGCGCCCCTTCGGGTCTTGGGCTTGGCGTCAGGCGGCCGGCTGCGGGGTTCCCGCTTGCGCTTGCGCGCCTTGCGCGCGCGGCGCCGCCTCGCGCACTCCGGCGTCGACATGCGCCTCGAACTTCGCGAAATTGTCGATGAACAGCTTCACCAGCTTCGCCGCCGTCGAGTCGTAATCCGCCTTGTCGGCCCAGGTGGCGCGCGGGTCGAGGATCGCCGAGTCGACGCCCGGCACCGCCACCGGCACCTCGAAGCCGAAATTCTCGTCGGTGCGGAACGTCGCGCCGTTGAGCGATCCGTCGAGCGCGGCATTGAGCAGGGCCCGGGTCGCCTTGATCGGCATTCGGCTGCCGACCCCGTACTTGCCGCCGGTCCAGCCGGTATTGACCAGCCAGCAGGTGACGCCGCCCTTGGCGATCCGGTCCTTGAGGAGGTTGCCGTAGACGCTGGGATGGCGCGGCATGAAGGGCGCGCCGAAGCAGGTGGAGAAGGTCGCCTCCGGCTCGGTGACTCCGATCTCGGTGCCCGCCACCTTGGCGGTGTAGCCGGAGAGGAAATGGTACATGGCCTGGTCGGGCGTCAGGCGAGCGATCGGCGGAAGCACGCCGAACGCGTCGGCGGTGAGCATGACGATGTTGCGCGGCACCGGCCCCATGTTCTCGCGGCTGCAATTGGAGATGAACTCGATCGGATAGGCGCCGCGGGTATTCTCCGCATGGGTGGCGTCGTCGAGGTCGAGCTCGCGGGTCTCGGGGTCGATGACGACGTTCTCGAGCACGGTGCCGAACTTCTTGGTGGTGGCGAAGATCTCGGGCTCGGCGTCGGGCGAGAGGCGGATCATCTTGGCGTAGCAGCCGCCCTCGAAGTTGAACACGGCGGTGTCCGACCAGCCATGCTCGTCGTCGCCGATCAGGGTGCGGCTCGCGTCCGCGCTGAGCGTCGTCTTGCCGGTGCCGGAGAGGCCGAAGAAGACCGCCGTGTCGCCGTCGGCGCCGATATTGGCCGAGCAATGCATCGGCATCACGCCCTCGGCCGGCAGCAGGTAGTTCAAGATCCCGAAGACCGACTTCTTCATCTCGCCGGCATAGGCCGTGCCGCCGATCAGGATCATCCGCTCGGTCAGGTTGACGGCGATCACCGTCTCCGAGCGGGTGCCGTGCCGCTCCGGATTGGCGCGGAAGCTCGGCAGGTCGATGATCGTGAACTCGGGCTCGAAGCCGGCGAGCTCGGCCGTCTCGGGGCGCACCAGCAAGGTGCGGATGAAGAGGTTGTGCCAGGCCAGCTCGTTGACGACGCGGACCCGGACGCGGTGCTCGGGCTGCGAGCCGCCGTAGAGGTCGGCGACGAACAGGCTGTCGCTCTCGCCCACCGCCTTCAGGAAATCCGCCTTAAGCGCGGCGAACTGGTCGGGAGTCATCGACCGGTTGTTGTCCCACCAGATGGTGTTCTCGGTCTCCGCGTCGCGGACGATATATTTGTCCTGCGCGGAGCGGCCGGTATGCTTGCCGGTGCGCACGACCAGCGGGCCGTCCTTGGCGAGCAGGCCCTCGCCGCGGCGCAGCGCTTCCTCGACGAGCTGCGGCGTCTGCAGGTTCCAAGCGACCTCGGCCCCCGTCATCAAACCCTGTTCGGCAAGCCCGAAAGCCGGCACGCGATTGGCCACGTTCACTCTCCTGAAAATTGCGAAGGGCGGCGCTCAACCGCCGCCCCTTTTGTGGCGCCCGCATATCGGCAACACCCCCTTGCGTCAAAGGGTAGCGCCGGCATTTGCGGTCGGATAAGGGTTCGAAACGGGCCGGGTGGCGAAGGTAACCGATGTCAACGATCGCGCTGGTCGACGACGACCGCAACATCCTCACGTCCGTGTCGATCGCGCTGCAGGCGGAGGGCTTCGCGACGCGCGTCTATTCGGAAGGGGAGACGGCGCTCAGGGCGCTGCTCGACAACCCGCCGGACCTCGCCGTGCTCGACGTCAAGATGCCGCGGATGGACGGAATGGAGCTGCTCCGCCGGCTTCGGGAGAAGAGCCATCTCCCCGTCATCTTCCTCACCTCCAAGGACGAGGAGCTGGACGAGGCCTTGGGCCTCGCTCTGGGCGCCGACGACTATATCACCAAGCCGTTCAGCCAGCGCCTCCTAATCGCCCGCATCCGCGCGTTGCTGCGGCGCACCGAGCTGAGGGCGGAGGCGGCGGGGGAGCCGGACGGAGGGGCCGAGGCGCCGCTGCTCGAGCGGGGGCGGCTTGCTATGGATCCGGCCCGCCACCGGGTGACGTGGGACGGGCGGGAGGTCACCCTCACCGTCACCGAGTTCATGATCCTGGAGGCGCTGGCTCAGCGTCCCGGCGTGGTCAAGTCGCGCAACCAGCTCATGGACGTGGCCTATCACGACGACATCTACGTGGACGACCGCACCATCGACAGCCACATCAAGCGCCTGCGCCGCAAGTTCCGCGCGGTGGATCCGGAATTCCAGGGCATCGAGACCCTCTACGGGGTGGGCTACCGCTTTGGCGAGGAATGACGACCGGGACCTGGCGCTGCGCTGGACCGGGCGGTGGATGCTCCTTCACCGCATCCTCGCCGTCAACATCTTCGTGCTCGCCATCCTGGCCGGCAGCATCTTCTACCTCGACGGTTTCCGCAGGCGGCTGACCGACGAGGGCCTCGCCAATGCCGAGACCCAGATCCGGATCGTCGCGGATTCCCTCGCGCTCGCGGAACCGGGCGAGAGAGCCGACCTGCTCCGCCGCCTCGGCCAGCATTCGCGCACG
This sequence comes from Alphaproteobacteria bacterium, assembly GCA_019232625.1. Lineage (GTDB taxonomy): Bacteria > Pseudomonadota > Alphaproteobacteria > Sphingomonadales > Sphingomonadaceae > Allosphingosinicella. Next base: position 35,804 of record JAFANP010000016.1, read on the forward strand.
CGCCTGCGCCTCTTCGATCCGGAGGGACGGCTGGCGCTCGACAGCTGGCAGGGGGCGGCCGAGACCTACCAGCTTCGCGACCCGGCGCTGGAGAATTGGCGCAAGGCCGTCGCCCGCAACCTCGACAACGCGCTCGACGCCGTCGTCGGAGCGCCCTCGCCGCCGCCGCTCGCGGCCCCGGAGCGCTCGACCCTCGTCGCCTGGCCCGAGGCGGCCGACGCGCTTCGGCATCGCCGCCTCGAGTCGATGATCCGCCGCGCGCCGGAAGGCACGCCCTTCCTCTCCGCCGCGGCGCCGGTGGAGCGCGCCGGCGGCGTCGTCCTCCTCACCCGCAACGCCCGCGACATCCGCCAGGTCGTTCGCGACGAGCGCACCACCCTCGTCATCGTGCTGCTGGTGACGATCGCCGTGTCGGTGCTGCTGTCGCTCTTCCTCGCCCGGACCATCGCGCTGCCGCTGCGCCGGCTCGCCCGCGCCGCCCACCGGGTCCGCCTCGGCCGCGACCGCGAGGTCGACGTCCCAACCCTCCCCGCCCGTCGCGACGAGATCGGCCTGCTCGCCCGCGCCCTCCACGACATGACCCAGTCGCTGAGGGAGCGGATCGACGGCACCGAGGCGTTCGCTGCCGACGTCACCCACGAGCTCAAGAACCCCCTCGCCTCGCTCCGCTCCGCCGTGGACAGCCTCGAGAAGGTGGACGATCCGGCGCTGCGCCACCGGCTGCTCGACGTCGTCCGCCACGACGTGGTGCGCCTCGACCGGCTCGTGGTGGACATCGCCGAGACGTCGCGCCTCGACGCAGAGCTGTCGCGGGCGCGGTTCGAGCCCGTGGATCTCGGCGGCCTCGTCGAACGGCTGATCGAAAGCTGGGAGGCTCGCGCAGCGCTGCGCGACGTCGGCATCGCCTTCGCCCGGCCGCGCGTCGGAACCGCGGTGGTGCTGGGCGACGAGGGGCGGCTCGCCCGCGCCGTCGACAATCTGGTCGACAACGCCATCTCCTTCTCGCCCGTCGGCGGCGTGGTCGAGATCGCCGCCGCCAAAATCGGCGCGGAAGTGGTGCTGAGCGTCGAGGACGAAGGCGCCGGCGTCCCGGAAGAGGCGCGCGAGGCGATCTTCGAGCGCTTCCACTCGGTCCGTCCGGAGGGCGAGGGCTTCGGCCAGCATTCCGGCCTCGGCCTCGCCATCGCCCGGGCGACCGTCCAGGGCCATAACGGCAGCCTCGCCACCGAGGGCCGCCGCGACGGCCGCCCGGGCGCCCGCTTCGTCATGCGCTTCCCGGCGGCCGGGTGACCGGCAGCCCGATCCATGCCGGCTGCGTCGCGATCGGCGGGCGCGGAATCCTCATCGCCGGGCGCTCGGGCGCCGGGAAATCGGATCTCGCGCTCCGCCTCATCGACCGCGGCGCCGTCCTCGTCAGCGACGACTACACGATCGTCGAGGAGACCGGCGGCCGCCTCGTCGCCACCGCCCCGCCGAGCATCGCCGGCCGCATAGAGATGCGCGGCGTCGGCCTCGTCCGGCGGCCCGTCGCCGAGCGAGCGCCGGTCTGCCTCCTGGTCGATCTCGACCGCGCGCCGGAGCGCCTGCCCGAGGCGGAGACGCGCAACGTCGCCGGCTTTCCGGTGCCGGCCGTCGCGCTCAGCGCGCTTGAGGCCTCGGCCCCGCTCAAGGTAGAGGAGGCGCTTCTGCGCTTCGGACTGCCCCTCGAGTGAACGCCGGCCCCGCCCCCAAACGCATCCTCCTCGTCACCGGCCTCTCGGGCGCCGGCAAGTCGACGGCGCTGCGGACGCTCGAGGACCTCGGCTGGGAAGTGGTCGACAACCTGCCCCTGTCGCTGCTCGACCACCTCCTCTCCACGCCCCTGTCCAAGGGCAGCGCGCGGCGGCGGCGGCCGCTCGCCATCGGCATCGACAGCCGCACCCGGGACTTCGACGCCCGCCGCATCGTCGAGCAGATCAAGGCGCTCGCGGGCGATCACAGCTTCCCCGTCGAGACGCTCTATTTCGACTGCGCCGGATCGGAATTGCTGCGCCGTTACTCGGAGACGCGCCGCCGCCACCCGCTCGCCCCAGACCGGCCGGCGACCGACGGCATCGCCGCCGAGCGTGAGCTGATGGAGCCGCTGCGGCGCTGGGCCGAGCACGTCATCGACACCACGGACACGAGTCCGAACGCGCTGCAGCAGCAGATACGGGAACGCTTCGGCAGCCGCAGCGACGCGCCGACGCTGACCGTCATGTCGTTCGGCTTCGCGCGCGGGCTGCCGCGCAACGCCGACCTAGTGCTCGACGTCCGCTTCCTCCGCAACCCTTATTGGCAGGACGACCTGCGCGACCTCACCGGGCGGGACGAGGCGGTCGCCGCCTACATCGCCGCGGACGAAGGCTATGGCGCAATCCGGGACATGGAGGCGCTGCTCCTCACCCTTCTCCCCCGTTACAGGGCCGAAGGGAAATCCTATATCACCGTCGCGTTCGGCTGCACGGGCGGGCGGCATCGCTCCGTCCACGTCGCCGAGCGCGTCGCCATGCGCTTGCGCGAAGCGGGATTTTCGCCCACGGTCGAACATCGCGACCTGACCTCGCGCCCGCGCGAGGGGGTCGAAGGCGGCCGCGGGGGCGGGCCCCAGGATTGGGAAGTGTGAATGATCGGACTGGTGCTGGTTACCCATGGTCGCCTGGCGGCGGAATTCGTCACGGCCATGGAGCATGTCGTCGGACCGCAGGAGCGGATCGAGCCGATCTGCATCGGCCCTGACGACGACATGGAGGGCCGCCGCAACGACATCGCCGAGGCGATCGGCCGAGTCGACGACGGCGCGGGCGTGATCATCCTCACCGACCTGTTCGGCGGCACGCCGTCCAACCTCGCCATCTCGCTGATGAAGTCGGAGAAGGTCGAGGTGATCGCCGGAGTCAACCTGCCGATGCTGATCCGCCTCGAAGGCGCGCGCAAGACGATGGACGTGCGCGCCGCCGTCGCCGCCGCCCGCGAGGCGGGACGGAAATATATCTCCGTCGCCTCGGAAATCCTCGGAGAGACGGTCTGAGCCTCGCCGAACGCACCGTCGCGCTCAAGAACGTCCGCGGCCTGCATGCGCGCGCCAGCGCGAAATTCGTCACCCTCGCCGCCGGCCTTTCCGCCGCGGTGGAGGTCGAGAAGGACGGCTCCAAGGTCTGCGGCACGTCGATCATGGGGCTGATGATGCTCGGCGCGGCGATCGGCGACACGATCACCATCCGCGCCGAGGGCGAAGGGGCGGAGGACGCGGTGGCGGCGCTCGCCCGGCTGGTCGAGGACCGCTTCGGCGAGGAATGATGCCCCGCCTGGTCACCGCCTTCTCCAATCCCCTGGTCAAGGAGGTCCGAGCGCTCCGCGACAAGAAGCGCCGCCGCGAGACCGGCCTGTTCATCGCCGAGGGCCTGCGCATCCTCACCGAGGCGCGGGAGGCGGGCCACGTCCCGGTCCATCTCTTCTACGCGGCGGGGACGCGCCACGTCCTTCTCGACAGCCTGGTGGCCGAGGTGGAGGCCGCGGGCGGAGACGTCGTCGAGACCGTTCCCGACATCCTCCACAAGCTAAGCGGCAAGGACAATCCGCAGACGGTGCTCGGCGTCTATCGCGTCTTCGACACCGGGCTCGAGCGGATCGACCGGACCGCCGCGCCGTTGTGGATCGTCGCCCAGTCGCTTCGCGATCCCGGCAACCTCGGCACCATCCTTCGCACCGGCGACGCCGTCGGCGCCGGCGGGCTGATCCTGGTCGACGAATGCGTCGATCCCTTCTCGGTCGAAGCGGTGCGGGCGACGATGGGCGCGCTCTTCACCCAGAAGCTGGCGACCGCCTCCTGGGACGCGTTCCGCGCCTGGCTCCGCGCCGGCGTGGGCCAGCTGATCGGCACCAGCCTCAAGGCGGAGCTGGACTATCAGGCGCCGCGCTACGAGGCGCCCGCCTTCATCCTCGTCGGCAACGAGGCGCAGGGCCTCCCCGCCGCCTACGAGGCGGAATGCGACCTCCTGGTGAAGATGCCGATGCTCGGCAAGGCGGACAGCCTCAACGCCGCCGTCGCCACCGCCGTCATGGCCTATGAGGTGATCAACCAATGGCGGCGAGGCGCCTGATCAGGCGCGGCCGATCAGCTTCCTCGCCATCGCGTCGGCGACCTCGGCCGGGTTTCGGCCGGTCGCCTCGCTCTCCGACCAGATCTGCTCCAGCCGGGCCGGGATCTGCTCGATCCGGCCCCGCACCGTCGCCATGTCCCCGTCCGCCAGATATTCGGTCGAGACGTTGATGATTCCGCCGGCGTTGATGACGTAATCGGGCGCGTAGAGGATTCCGCGCTCGTGGATCCGCTGGCCGTCGGCCGGGGTCGCGAGCTGATTGTTCGCGCCGCCCGCGACGATCGGCACGCGCAGCGCGGCGATGCTCTCCTCGGTGAGGATCGCGCCGAGCGCGTTGGGGCTGAGGATGTCGGCCTCGAGGGTCATGATCGAGTCCGGCGGGACGGCGGTGCCGCCGACCTCGTCGGCGACGCGCTGCGCCCGCGACGAGTCGATGTCGGCGATGCTGATCCGGGCGCCGTCCTTCGCGGCGAGCCGGGCGAGGCCGCCGGCGACGCTTCCGGCGCCCTGCACGGCGAGGTGGAGGCCCTCGAGGCTGTCCTTGCCGAGCGCCCGCCGCGCCGCCGCGCGCACGCCGAGGTAGACTCCGTAGCTGGTGTGCGGGCCCGGATCGCCGCCGACCGCGCCTTCCGCCACCGGCAGGCCGGAGACGAAGCGGGTGTGCTTCGCCACCTCGACGAGGTCGGGGACGGCGACGCCGACGTCCTCCGCCGTCACGTAGGCGCCGCCGAGCCGCTCCACCGCGCGGCCGTAGGCGGCGAGCAGCTCCGGAGTCTTGGTGCGCGCTTCGTCGGCGAGGATAACCGCCTTGCCGCCGCCCAGCGGCAGCCCGGCCATGGCGTTCTTGAAGCTCATGCCGCGCGACAGGCGCAGCGCGTCGCGCAGCGCCTCGCCGCTTTCCGCATAATGCCAGAAGCGGACTCCGCCGGCGCCGGGGCCGAGATGGGTCGAGTGGACGCAGATCACGGCGCGAAGCCCGGATTGGCGGTCCGTGACGAAGTGGACGATCTCATGATCGTCGAAGTCGGGATAATCCCACGGGGAATGCATGGAGGCGCTGTCCTGAAATAGGCTGAACCCCGGGGCGCGGGTGGGGCGATCGACGGGACTTGAACCCGCGACCCTCGGTACCACAAACCGATGCTCTAACCAGCTGAGCTACGATCGCCGCATTGCGCCGCCAGGTGCGGAGGAGCCCATAGGAGCGCGGTGGCTCCGCCGTCAAGCGCGGCGCCTATCCGCCGAGCAGGCCGAGCCGCTCGCGCCGCACCCAGCGGCCGAGCATCAGCGCCGAGACGACGGCGAGGCCGGTGGCGAGTCCGACCCAGATGCCGAAGCCGTTCCAGCCGAGGCCGAAGCCGAGGCCGACGGCGGTCACCAGCCCCACGCCCCAATAGCCGAAGGCGGCGAACAGCATCGGCGTCTTGGTGTCGTGGAGGCCGCGCAGCATTCCGGCGCCGACCGACTGCGCGCCGTCGAATATCTGGAACAGCGCGGCGACGAACAGGAAGGAGACGGCCAGCGAGATGACCGGCGCGTTGGCGGGATCGGCGGGATCGAGGAAGAGGCCGACGAGACGGTGCGGGATGGCCAGCATCACCATCGCCATCAGCGCCATGAAGCCCACCCCGATCACGAACGCCGTCCAGCCGGCGCGGGCGATCCCCGCCGGGTCGCCGCGGCCGAAGGCGAGGCCGACGCGCACCGTGACCGCCTGGCTGACGCCGAGCGGCACCATGAAGCTGAAGGCGGCGATCTGCAGCGCCACGGCATGGGCGGCGAGCGAGGCGGCGCCGATCAGCCCCATCAGGAAGACGGCGGCGTTGAAGATGGTGATCTCCAGCGCCAGCGTCACCGCGATCGGCAGGCCGAGCCGCCAGACGGCCGCGAACCGCTCGCCGTCGGCGCGCCAGAAGCGGCCGAACAGGCGGTAGCGGCGAAAGCGCGGATGAAAGCTCACCACCAGCGCCATGGCGACGAACATGAAGCTGTTGGCGCAGGTGCTGCCGATCCCCGCGCCGCGCAGGCCGAGCGGCGGAAAGCCGAGCTTACCGAAGATCAGGCTGTAGTTGAGCACGGCGTTGAAGGCGACCCCGGCGGCGCCGACGATCAGCGACCAGACCGGCTTCTCGAGCGCCGACACGAACGAGCGCAGAACGAGGTACCAGAGCGCCGGAAGCATGCCCCACATCAGCGCGCGAACGAAGCGGCCGGCGCCGGCGGCGAGCGCCGGCTCCTGGTGCATGGCGAGGAGGATCGCCTCGCTGTGCCAGAGGACGACCCAGACCGGGACGACGATCGCCACCGCGGCCCACATCGTCTGCCGCACGGTGCGCCGGACGTCGCGGACGCTGTGGCGCCGTGCGCCCAGCTCCCTGGCGATCATCGGCGCGGCGGCGATGACCAGGCCGATGCCGAAGATCAGGAAGGCATAATAGAGGTTGATGCCGAGCGTGCCGGCGGCGAGCACCGCCGAGCCCGCCCAGCCGAGCAGAAGCACGTCGGTGGACTGGATCAGCGATTGGGTGAGGTTGGTGAGGATCAACGGCCAGGCGAGCGCCGTCGTCGCGCGAATCTCCTCGCGCCAGAGGCGGCTCTCCTTGTCGCTTCGCTGAAGCATGGCGGCGGCAGTAGCGGCTGCGGACGGGAAGCGAAACCTCGCGTCCGCCTGACACGCCCCGCACTGCTCCCTGCAGGGGCCCCGACCCCCCACCCCGGCGAAGGCCCTCGCCCTTGTTCGTCATCCCGGCGAAAGCCGGGATCCCACTTCCCTCCTTGGGGGCGCCCCTTCCGCGGGAATGGCGGGCGGCCGCCTTTCGGAGGCGGGCACGGCTCCCCATCTGGCTGCCATGATACCTTTGTCAGTCCTCGATCTCGCCCCCGTCCCAGAAGGAAGCGACGCCGGCACGGCGCTGCGCCACTCGCTCGACCTCGCGCAGCATGCGGAGCGCCTCGGCTACCGGCGCTTCTGGATGGCTGAGCATCATTCGATGCCCGGCATAGCCAGCGCCGCCACCGCGGTGGCCCTCGCTTATGTCGGCGCCGGCACGTCCTCCATCCGCATCGGCGCGGGCGGCGTGATGCTGCCCAACCACGCCCCTCTGGTCGTGGCGGAGCAGTTCGGCACGCTGGAGGCGCTCTTCCCGGGGCGGGTGGACCTGGGGCTCGGCCGCGCGCCGGGCACGGACCGCGCCGCCGCCATGGCGCTGCGCCGCAACCTCGCCTCCGACGAGAACCAGTTCCCGCGCGACGTCGTCGAGCTGATGGCTTATTTCGCGCCCGAGGACGAACAGCCGCGCGTCCGCGCCATCCCCGGCGAGGGCCTCTCGGTTCCCATCTGGATCCTCGGCTCCAGCCTGTTCGGCGCCCAGCTCGCCGCGATGCTGGGCCTCCCTTACGCCTTCGCCTCGCATTTCGCCCCGGCCCAGATGATGGAGGCGATCGCCGTCTACCGGGAGCGCTTCCGGCCGTCCCCCCAGCTCGACCGGCCCTACGTCATGCTCGGCTTCAACGCCTTCGCCGCCGAGACGGACGAGGAGGCGCACCTCCTCAGCACCTCGCTGATGCAGGCCTTCGTCAATCTCAGGACCGGCAATCCGGGCCGGCTGCCGCCGCCCGTCCCGGGCTATGCCGACGCGCTGCCGGCCCCGGCCCGGGCCATGCTCGACCAGGTGCTGAGCTGCTCGGCGATCGGCGCGCCGGCGACGGTGCGCGCCGCGATCGAGGCGTTCGTCGCGCGGACGGGGGCCGACGAGCTGATGATCACCTCGCAGATCCACGATCACGCCGCCCGGCGCCGCTCCTACGAGATCGTCGCGGACTTCATCGGGTAGAGCGATGCGGGATTGGATTGAAACGCCCGCACCGTTCGCCCTGCGGAGGTGCGTAAGCCTCGTCGCCGACCGCTCTAGGCCCTCGAGTCCCATTCCTTGACCAGCCTGCGCGGCGCCTGGGCGCGGTAGCTCTCCTCCACCCATTCCTTCAGCTGCGCGAGCGGCGGGATGTCGGCTTCGGCCGGAGTGAAGGTGACCCAGCCCGACTTGCCGAGGCCGTAGGCGGCGGGCTTGGCATAAGGCAGGTCGAGCGCCACCTCGTGCGTGTAGGGAAGCTTGCACGACAGGCTGAACGGCTCCCCGTCGGCGGCGAGATAGGCGAAGGTCTTGTCCTTGACCGCCAGGTCGTCATGCCCCGGCCAGGGCGACTTCGAATGCGCGCCCGGAAGGGTGAGGCCCCACGCCCTCAGCGCCCGCGTCGGATCCTCGCTCATCGCCTTCCCCTCGTCCGGAACCGCTTTCCCCGTCGCGCGCTCCTCCTAGCACAAGCTGCGAGGCGCACCCATGGACGACAAAGCCAAGATTTCGAACGGCCCCAACGACCGGGCGAGGAACGAGACCATCGCCGGCACCGGCCCGGGCATTCCGGACGACGCGCTGGCGCCCGGCGAGGCGCTGCCCGAGCCGCCGAGCGAGGAGGAGGTGGCGCGGATGGCGAAGAACCTCGGCGCCGCCACAAGCGACCGGCACTGAGCGGGCGCCTGCGCGCGCACCGGCCTGGTTCGGCGGAGTCGTCGGAGAATGAGCCGTCGGAGGAGGAAGGGCGTGGTGGGCGCGGCAAGGATTGAACTTGCGACCCCTGCGGTGTGAACACAGTGCTCTACCACTGAGCTACGCGCCCACGCCCGAGACGATTCATAAACGGCCTGTGGCGGGCCGCTGCGCCGGGTCCTTAGCCAGCGCCCGAGCCCCTGTCCAGCGCCCGGTCAGCGCGAGACGGAATCCTTGAGGACCTTGCCGGCCTTGAACTTGGGCTGGGTGGATTCCTTGATCTGCATCGGCTCGCCGGTGCGCGGGTTGCGCCCGGTCGACGCCTTGCGCTTCGAGCAGGAGAAGGTGCCAAAGCCTACCAGGCGGACTTCGTCGCCGCGTTTGAGGGCATCGGTGATCGCGTCGAACACGCCCTCGACCGCGCGGCCGGCGTCCCCCCGGCTCAAACCGGTCGTCTCGGCGACGGTGCCGATAAGCTCCTGCTTGTTCATCTGTCCCGAACCCCTGTTTTGCGATGTGACTCGCGGCTCGCGCCAACCTTCATCTAACGTCAGGAGGCGGAGGCGAGTCAAAAGGAAAGCGCGCCCGCCCGAGGCAGCCGCGCCTTCCTGGCACAATATTCGTTGCTGCGCCGCAACAATCAAACCTGCCTCAACGATTCCGCCCCCGGCCGAGCCGGATGCGGACGGGCGGCGCCGTCGCCCAGGGCGATGAGGACTGATCGAAATCGCCCGCACCGTCCGCCCCGATCCTGTCGAAGGGCTCGCCTTCCCTTTTGCGCAAGGCAGAAGGAAGGGGCTTCGACAGGCTCAGCCCGAACGGAGGCAGGCAACCTCCTCGCCGGCCGCTCTGGTGCATTGAGGAATTAGGTTGACGCACTGCTTCCGCTCATCCTGAGGAGCCGCTGAGCGAAGTCGAAGCGGCGTCTCGAAGGACGGTCCTTCGATACGGTCCCCTTCGACGCCGCCTGCGGCGTCGCTCAGGACAGGCCTCGCCAAGCT
>JAFANP010000064.1 GCA_019232625.1 Alphaproteobacteria bacterium
ACCGGGTTCGGGTCGCGGATCGCGCTCTTCAGCAGCCCCTTGGCGTCGGCGGCGGTATAGGGCGCGACGACCTTCAGGCCGGGCACCGCCGAATACCAGGCGGAATAGTCCTGGCTGTGCTGCGCGGCGACGCGGGCGGCGGCGCCGTTGGGGCCCCGGAAGACGATCGGGCAGCGCATCTGCCCGCCCGACATATAATTGGTCTTCGCCGCGGAATTTATAATATGATCAATGGCCTGCATGGCGAAGTTGAAAGTCATGAACTCGACGACGGGCCTGAGTCCGCCCATCGCCGCGCCGGTGCCGACGCCGGCAAAGCCATATTCGGTGATCGGGGTGTCGATCACCCTTTTCGCGCCGAACTCGTCGAGCAGCCCCTGGGTGACCTTGTAGGCGCCCTGATATTCGGCGACCTCCTCGCCCATCACGAAGACGCGCTCGTCCTTGCGCATCTCCTCCGCCATCGCGTCGCGCAGCGCCTCGCGCAGCGTCTGGCGGAACGTCTCGGTGCCTTGCGGCACCTCGGGCGGCTCGGGATTGTGCTCCGCCGCCGCGACCAAGACATGGGCGCCGCTCTCCTGCGGCTTGTTGTCAGCGGTGGCCTCGGTCTTCTGGTCGCTCGGAGTCTCGACCTTCTTCCCCTCTCCCTCGAGGGGAGAGGAAGAGGCCGCGCCAGCGGCCGAGGGTGAGGGAACGGCCGTGCCCTCACCCTGCGTCGCTTCGCTCCGCTGTCCCTCTCCCTCGGTGGGAGAGGGAGGGAGGGCCTCGCCGTCCGCGGCAAGGAGGGCGATGACGGTGCCGACCTTCACCTCGTCCGTGCCCTCGGGGACGAGCAGCCTCGCCACCTTGCCTTCGTCGACCGCCTCGAACTCCATCGTCGCCTTGTCGGTCTCGATCTCGGCGAGGATGTCGCCGGACTTCACCTCGTCGCCTTCCTTGACCAGCCATTTGGCGAGAGTCCCCTCCTCCATGGTGGGGCTGAGGGCGGGCATCTTGATCTCAAGGGGCATCAGTAGGCCTCGACAAGGATGTCGGTGTAAAGCTCGGCGGGCTCGGGCTCCGGAGACTGCTCGGCGAAGTCGGCCGCCTCGACGATGATCCGCTTGATGTCGGCGTCGATCTTCTTGAGGTCGTCCCCGGCGACGCCCAGCGCCTCGAGCTCGCGCTTGGCATGCTCGATCGGGTCCGACTTCTCGCGCACCGCCTGCACCTCCTCGCGCGAGCGGTACTTGGCGGGATCCGACATGGAATGGCCGCGATAGCGGTAGGTCTTGAGCTCAAGCAGGATCGGCCCCTTGCCGGCGCGCACCCATTCGAGCGCGGTCTCGGCGGCGCCGCGCACGGCGAGCACGTCCATGCCGTCGATCTGCAGGCCGGGGATGCGGAAGCTCTCGCCGCGGCGGTAGAGCTGGTCCTCCGCCGACGAGCGGTTGACGCTGGTGCCCATGGCATATTGGTTGTTCTCGATCACGTAGATGATCGGCAGCTTCCAGAGCTCGGCCATGTTGAAGCTCTCATAGACCTGCCCCTGGTTCGCCGCGCCATCGCCGAAATAGGTGAGGCAGACGCCCCCATCCTCGCGATATTTGTGCGCGAAGGCGAGGCCGGTGCCGAGGCTCACCTGAGCACCGACGATGCCGTGGCCGCCGTAGAATTTATGATCGACGCTGAACATGTGCATCGATCCACCCTTGCCCTTGGAGATGCCGGCCTGGCGCCCGGTCAGCTCGGCCATGATCACCTTGGGATCGATCCCATAGGCGAGCATGTGACCATGGTCGCGATAGCCGGTGATCACCGAGTCCTTGTCGGACAGCGCCGACTGCAGACCAACCGCGACCGCCTCCTGGCCGATATAGAGGTGGCAGAACCCGCCGATCAGGCCGAGGCCGTAGAGCTGGCCGGCGCGCTCCTCGAAGCGGCGGATGAGGAGCATCTGCTTGTAGAAAGCGAGCATCTCCTCCTTGCTGGCCTGGTAGCGCTCCGGATCGCGCGGCCGTTCCCGATTGGGGGTCGAGG
>JAFANP010000059.1 GCA_019232625.1 Alphaproteobacteria bacterium
GCTGCTCACCGGCGAACTGCAGCCTGACGAGGGCAGCGTCCGGTTGGCGAAGACGCTGGACGGCATCGTCATCGACCAGCAGCGCCGGCTGATGGCGCCCGAGAAGCGCGTGCGCGACGTGCTGGCCGACGGCGGCGACTGGCTGGAGGTGCGCGGCGTCAAGAAGCACATCCAGGGCTATCTCAAGGAGTTCCTGTTCGAGCCGTCGATTGCCGACGCCCGCATCGGCACCCTGTCGGGCGGAGAGCGCTCGCGTGTCCTCCTCGCCCGCGAATTCGCGCGTCCGTCGAACCTGCTGGTGCTGGACGAGCCGACCAACGATCTGGATCTGGAGACGCTCGATCTGCTCGAAGAGATGATTGCCGATTTCGAGGGCACGGTGCTGCTCGTCAGCCACGACCGCGACTTCCTCGACCGCACGGTCACCATCACCCTCGGCCTCGACGGCTCGGGCCGGATCGACATCGTCGCCGGCGGCTACGAGGATTGGGAGAGGAAGCGGCGCAACGAACCCCTCCACCGTCCTTCCCCGGAAAGCCGGAAGAATTCATATTCCTCCCCTGCATCGGCAGGGGAGGGGGACCAGGCGAAGCCTGGTGGAGGGGCCGCCTCGAGAAGGAAGCTCACCTACAAGGACCAGCGCGACTACGACCTGCTTCCGGGCCGGATCGACGAGATCGAGGCGCAGATCGCCCGCGACGAGGAAGCGCTGCACGACCCGGACCTCTACGCCCGCGACCCGGACCGCTTCGCCGCCCTCACCGCCGCGATCGACAAGGCGCGCGCCGAACGCGACGCCGCCGAGGAGCGCTGGCTCGAGCTCGCCGAAAAAGTCGAGGCGCTGTCCCCCTGATCAATGGGGACATCCAATGGGGACAGTAACTATTTTTCCATGGCACCGAGCCTCACGTCCCGCCGACGTCAGGGAAAAATAGTTACTGTCCCCATTCCCACCCCCGCGCGCCGCCGAACGGGGACAGTAACTATTTTTCCAAGGCACCGAGCCTCACGACCCGCGGACGCTGGGGAAAAATAGTTACTGTCCCCATTTCCCATTGTGCCATGGAAAAATAGTTACTGTCCCCATCCCCCCTTAGTTACCGTCCCCATTCCACCCCCTACCGCCGCTCCCACCCGGCCGGGCAGGTCGTGCCCGGGCCCTCGTCGAGGTCGAGGCAGCGGCCGTCGATCTTCGCCATGTCGACGCCGACCCCGATCAGCGCCGCCAGCGTCGGCAATATGTCGACCGTCTCCACCGGAAGCGGCTGCTCGTAGGGCCGCATTCCCTTGCGCCAGAACAGGATCGGCACCCGCCGGTCATAGTCCCACGGGCTTCCGTGGGTGGCGACATAGCCGCGGCTGGTGTCGAAGATCGGAGTCACGCGCGGCTTGAGCTGGACGACGAAGTCGCCCGAGCGCTCCGGGTCGAAGCTCGCCTTGGCGCGGTCGAGCAGGCTCCACGTGTCGGGCGAGCCGGTCGGCGCGGGGGCCGCCCGCAACTGGGCGCGGGTCCAGACGGCGGCGACCTGCGGGTGCCGGCGATAGGCGGCGATCGCCTCGTTCAGCGCCCGGGTCCGCTGGGCGGCCGGGAGCTTGAGGTCGACATACATGTCGCCGAACGCGCCGTCGCCGAACAGCACCGGGCCCTGGAGCTTCAGCTTCGCCGCCAGCGCCTTGCCCATGTTGTCGGCGTTCAGGGCCGGGTCGACCCGCGCCGCGTCGGGAGCGCCATGCTCGCGGTGCCGCTCGGGAATGTCGGTGCCGCCATGGTCGGCGGTCAGCATCACCACATAGTCGATGCCGGTCGCGTCGAGGCCGCGGAAGAACTCGCCCAGCGCGTCGTCGAGCGCCATCAGCTGGATGCACATCTCGCTGCCCTGGGTGCCGTAGGTGTGGCCGACATAGTCGGTCGCCGACATGCCGAGGATGAGGAGGTCGGTCGCCTCGCCCTCGCCGAGCCTCATCTCGCGCCTCAGCCCCTCGCCGAGCGCGAGCGTCGCCCGGTCGAAGTCCGGCGAGGCGCGGAACGCGGTGCGGTCGCCGGCCTCGCGGGCGAAGCGGCCGTCGCCGACGGTGCGGGTCGAGCCGGCCACCGGCACCGCTCGGCTGTGCGCCTCGCACACGCCCGGCAGCGCCCGCGGCTCGCGCGGCCGGGTCAGCGCGTCGGCGACGTCGCGGTTCGCTGCGGCGACGGCGGCCGGCGCCGGCGCGCCGGTGCCGGTATATTCCTTGCCGTTCCAATACCAGCGCTGGTCCGGGCCGTAGCCGCCCATCATGATCGCCGCGCGGTCCTTGCCCGAGGCGACGGCGACCCGGCTCCTCGGGTCGGCCCGCTTCATATAGTCGCCGAGCGCGGGCACCTTCAGGTGGTAGCTGGAGACGGTGTAATCGTTGTGGTTGCTGCCCGGCACGCGCTCGTCCTCGGAGCAATAGACGTTCTTGTCGTCCCGCGCGGCGTTGAGGTTGAACCAGTTGTTGGCGACGATCCCGCTCCGCGCCGGGTGCGATCCGGTGAGGATCGTCGAGTGGCCCGGGCAGGTCTCGGTGGCGTTGTGCGACTGGTAGCCGAGCGGGAAGACGATCCCCTGCGAGAGGCGCTTCAGCCCGCCGTCGAAATGCTGGCGATACTGGTTGAAGAGGTCGGCGGAGAATTGGTCGACCGAGATCGCGACCACCAGCTTCGGCCGGGGCCGCGCGGGCTGGGCGGCGGCCGGCGGGGCGGCGAGGGCGGCGAGGATGGGGAGGCCGGCGAGCAGAGCGGCGAGGCGGCGGAATTTCATGGGCGTGGGGTCCCCCTTTGGAACGGGCCCGCTCTACAGCAGCCGGCGGCGAGGGCAAGCCTCGACACGGCGGCGAAACTTTGCGAGCCAGGCGCCTCTTCGCACAAGGGGAATGGGTGAAAACATGGATTCGAACGACGCCGCCGACCTGATCGCCGAAATCCACGAGGAAAGGGCGGAGAACGAAGCGACCGAGAAGTTCAGGAACCGCGCCGCGTTGATGATCGCGATCCTCGCCGCGGTGCTGGCGATCGGCGGGCTGGGCGGCGGCAACGCGACCGACGACATGGTGGCGAACAACATCAAGGCGTCGGACAGCTGGGCCTTCTACCAGGCCAAGAACGTCCGCCAGACGATGTACGAAATCGCGGTGGACGATCTCGGCCAGCAGCTCGCCACCGGCGGGCTCACCGCGGAGGGCCGCGCGGCGGCGGAGAAGAGGCTGGCGGAGTATAAGAAGACCGTCGACCGCTACGACAGCGAGCCCGATCCCAAGGCGCCGAACGACCCGCTGGCGGGCGACGGCAAGAAGGAGATCAAGGCGCGGGCGCAATCCTACGAGGACGCCTTCGCCGTCGCCTCCGCGCAGGACAACAATTTCGATCTCGCCGAAGTGGCGCTGCAGCTGGCTTTGGTGCTGGGCTCGGTGGCGATCCTGGCGACGAACCGGTGGATCCTGCTGCTGTCGGCGGCGCTGGGCGTGGTGGGGACTTTGCTCACCCTCAACGGCTTCTTCCTGCTGGTGTAGCTCCCGGAAGGAGCACCGATCCTCCCCGTGCGCGAAGCGCATGGGGAGGGGGACCATGCGCTCAGAAGGGGAACCGGGGACAGTAACCATCCGCGCACGTAGCTGCCGGAAGGAGCACCGATCCTCCCCGTGCGCGAAGCGCATGGGGAGGGGGACCATGCGAAGCATGGTGGAGGGGCCTTGGGGGCCTTGGGCGCCGTCAGCCCCTCCACCACCCTTCGGGTGGTCCCCCTCCCCATCGGCTCCGCCGACAGGGAGGACTAGCCACGCGCTCAGAAGGGGAACCGGGGACAGTAACCATTCGCGCACGTAGCTGCCGGAAGGAGCACCGATCCTCCCCGTGCGCGAAGCGCATGGGGAGGGGGACCATGCGAAGCATGGTGGAGGGGCCTTGGGCGCCGTCGCCCCTCCACCACCCTTCGGGTGGTCCCCCTCCCCATCGGCTCCGCCGACAGGGAGGACCAACTACGCGCTCAGAAGGGGAACCGGGGACAGTAACCATTTTCCCCCACGCAACGCGCGCGACCGCGCCGCCCGCCGGGAAAATGGTTACTGTCCCCATTCGCGCACGTAGCTGCCGGAAGGAGCACCGATCCTCCCCGTGCGCGAAGCGCATGGGGAGGGGGACCATGCGAAGCATGGTGGAGGGGCCTTGGGCGCCGTCGGCCCCTCCACCACCCTTCGGGTGGTCCCCCTCCCCATCGGCTCCG
>JAFANP010000061.1 GCA_019232625.1 Alphaproteobacteria bacterium
AAACCGTTCGGGCTGAGCCTGTCGAAGCCCATTTCTTCTCTTATGGCCGTGAAGAAGGAGAGGGCTTCGACAAACTCAGCCCGAACGGAGTTTCTATTGGACCCTCGAATGCTTGAGCCCCTCCACGTCGCGGTCCTGATGGGCGGCTGGTCGGCCGAGCGGGAGGTGTCGCTGGTCACCGGCAACGGCGTCGCCGACGCGCTCGAAAGTCGCGGCCATCGCGTCACCCGGATCGACATGGACCGCAACATCGCCGCCACGCTCGCCGATCTCAGCCCCGACGTCGTCTTCAACGCGCTCCACGGCACACCCGGCGAGGACGGCACCGTCCAGGGCATGATGGACCTGATGGGCCTGCGCTACACCCATAGCGGCCTCGAAACCTCGGTGATCGCGATCGACAAGGAGCTCACCAAGATGGTCCTCGTCCCGCACGGCATCCGCATGCCCGAGGGGACGATCGTGGAGAGCGAGCGGCTCTACGAAACCGATCCGATCGCCCGCCCCTATGTGCTGAAGCCGGTCAACGAGGGCTCGTCGGTGGGCGTCGCCATCGTCACCGCGGGCGGCAACCATGGCAGCCCGATCGGGCGCGACAGCGAGGGCCCCTGGAAGCATTTCCCGCGGCTGCTCGCCGAGCCCTTCATCCGCGGCCGGGAGCTGACCGTGGCGGTGCTCGGCGACGAGGCGCTGGCGGTGACCGAGCTCCAGCCCAAATCGGGCTTCTACGATTACGACGCCAAATATACGGACGGCCTCACCCAGCACGTCTGCCCCGCCGAGGTGCCGGACGAGATCGCCGAGGTGGCGAAGGCCATGGCCCGGGAGGCGCACCGCCTGCTCGGCTGCCGCGGCTGCTCCCGCTCCGACTTCCGCTGGGACGACGAGCGGGGGGAGGCCGGCCTCTATCTGCTGGAGGTCAACACCCAGCCGGGCATGACCCCGCTCAGCCTCGTTCCGGAGCAGGCGCGGTATCGCGGCCTCTCCTACGCGCAGCTGGTCCAGAGGATCGTGGAGGAAGCCCTATGAGCGCCAAGATCGCACGCGGCGGCGGCGGCTCGCGCAGCCAGCCCCGGGGAAAGGCTTCGGCGCGCGGCAAGGGGAGCCGGTCCGCGCCGGCCCCGGCCCTGCCGGACGCGTTCCGCCGCATGAGCGGGTGGATATTCCTGCTCATGCTCGGCGCGGTGGTCCTCGCCGCGATGATGGCGCTGAGGGTCCCGCAGATGATCGGCGGCACGCTCGGCGAGACGGCGGGCGAGGCGGGCTTCTCGGTGAGCCGATGGGAGATACGCGGCCTGCACCGGATGGACCGCAAGCGCATCGACGACGTGGTCGACGGCCAGCTCAGGCAGACGCGCGCCGAGGCGCTGATCGACCTCGAGGGGCTGAGGCAGCAATTGCTGCGCTTCGGCTGGGTCAAGGACGCGCGGGTGTCGCGGCGGCTTCCCGACGGCCTGGTCATCGACATCGTCGAGCGCGAGCCGCGCGCCGTCTGGCAGAATCGCGGCATGCTGATGCTGATCGATCCCGAAGGCGTGGTGCTCGACTATGTGAGGCTGGACGCGATGCCGGACCTGCCGCTGGTGATCGGGCCGCAGGCCAATGCCCATATCGCCGAGCTGGGCCGCCTCGTCGCCTCGGCGCCGCGGCTGAAGCCCGCCATGGAGGGCGCGACCTGGGTCGGCGGCCGGCGCTGGGACCTGAGGTTCCAGTCCGGCGAGGTGCTGGCCCTGCCGGAAGGAGAAGGCGCCGCGGCGCGCGCACTGAGCTATTTCGACCACCGCGACCAGGCGACGCAGCTTCTCGGCCGCGGCTTCGTTCGCTTCGACATGCGCATCCCCGGAAAGTTCATCGTCCGCGTGTCGAACGAGCCGGGCAGCACCATTCCCTCGATCGCCCCCGATGCGCCGCCGGCCGCCGCCCAGCCCGCGCCTCCCCCGCCGGCTCCGGCCGGCGCGCAGGGCGACGTCGACGCGACGAAGACGATCTGATGAAGCGGCCCTCTGTTCCTCCCCCGCGCAAGCTGGTCACCGCCCTCGACGTCGGCTCGTCGAAAGTGTCCGCGCTGATCGCGGAGCCGGGTCCGGAGGGCGCGCTCAAGATCCTCGGCACGGGGCAGCGCCAGAGCCAGGGCGTGCGCCGCGGCTTCATCGCCGACATGGAAAAGACCGAAGGCGCGATACGCGAGGCCGTCGAGCAGGCGGAGCGGATCGCGGCGACCAACATAGAGGACGTCTATGTCGGCTTCTCCGCCGGCGGCCTGGTCAGCTCGCTCGCCAGCGTAGAGGTGCAGATCGGCGGTCGCCGGGTCGGCAAGGAGGATGTCGACCAACTGCTCGGCGTCGGGCGGGATTCGATCGATGCCGAAGGGCGCATGATCCTCCACGCAATGCCCGCCCTCTACACGCTCGACGGGCTTCAGGGCGTCAAGAAGCCCCTCGGGCTCCACGCCGACCGGCTGGCGGTCGACATCCATGTCATCGCGGCCGAGCCTTCGCCGGTGCGCAACCTCGACCTCTGCGTGCGCTCGGCGCATCTCGGCGTCGAGGCCATCGTCGCCTCGCCGGTGGCGGCCGGGAAGGCGTGCCTCAGCGAGGAGGAGCGCGAGCTCGGCGTCGCCCTGGTCGAGCTCGGCGCCGGGGTGACCAACGTCTCCGTCTTCGCCGGCGGCATGCTGGTCGGCCTCAAGTCGCTGGCGGTGGGCGGAGGCGACATCACCGACGACATCGCCGCCGCCTTCGGCACCCGCCGGGTCGAGGCCGAGCGGATGAAATGCTTCTACGGCTCGGCGATGACCAGCCCGCGCGACAATCACGACATGATCGAACTGAAGCCGATCGCGGGGTCCGAGGAGGGTACGGAAGCGGCCCGCATCACCCGCGCGCAGCTTATCGCCGTCATTCGCCAGCGGCTCGAGCATCTGAGCGGCGAGGTGGCGGGGGCGCTGAAGGATCTCGGCTTCGCCGGCCCCTTCGGGCGGCAGGTGGTGCTGACCGGCGGCGGGGCGGAGCTGAAGGGGATCGCCGATTATGCCCAGGGCGTGCTCGGCCGGGCGGTCCGGATCGGCCGGCCGAGCCTCCCGGGCCTGCCCGACGCCCATAGCGGACCGGCCTTCACCACCCTGGTCGGCCTCGCCCAGTTCGCCGCCTCCAACGAGCTCGACCTGCGCTCCGTCATGGCGCCGCAACCGATCGCGCAGCGCCCCGCCGGCAGCGGCGGCGTTGTGCAGCGGATGCTCAACGCCTTCCGCAGTGGCTTTTGAGATTCACTGCGTGGCGCACGGGACTCACTTGCGTGACTTTTCGGACTCACGGAGGCGTTTTCCCCCGAAAAAATACCGGGTCGTTAACTTTTTTCTCGCGCCCAAGAATCGCATCGTGCAAAAGGGTTTAGCGTGTGTTGACTAGGGCGTGAGCCCAAGGGGGAGAGCATCCGATGAGCATCGATTTCATCCGTCCGGAAGTGGATGAGCTTCGGCCCAGGATCAGCGTGATCGGCGTCGGCGGCGCGGGCGGCAACGCCGTCGCGAACATGATCCAGAACGACGTCCAGGGCGTCGACTTCATCGTCGCCAACACGGACGCGCAGGCCCTCAACGCCTCGCCGGCCAACCAGCGCATCCAGCTCGGCCTCCGCATCACTCAGGGGCTCGGCGCCGGCTCCCGGCCGGAGATCGGCAAGGCCGCGGCGGAAGAGGCGATCCAGGAGATCGAGGCGGCGCTAGAGGGCGCCCATATGTGCTTCATCGCCGCCGGCATGGGCGGCGGCACCGGCACCGGCGCGGCCCCGGTCATCGCCAAGGCGGCGCGCGACAAGGGCGTCCTCACCGTCGGGGTCGTCACCAAGCCGTTCAGCTTCGAGGGCAACCGGCGCGGCCGCTCGGCCGAGTCCGGCATCGAGGAGCTTCAGCAGCACGTCGACACGCTGATCGTCATCCCCAACCAGAACCTGTTCCGCATCGCCAACCCGAACACGACCTTCAAGGAAGCGTTCATGATGGCCGACGAGGTGCTTCAGCAGGGCGTGCGCGGCATTACCGACCTCATGGTCATGCCCGGCCTCATCAACCTCGACTTCGCCGACGTCCGCTCGGTGATGGGCGAGATGGGCAAGGCGATGATGGGCACCGGCGAGGCGTCCGGCGACAACCGCGCCATCGAGGCGGCGGAAAAGGCGATCGCCAACCCGCTTCTCGACGGCGTCTCGATGCGCGGCGCGCGCGGAGTCATCATCTCGATCACCGGCGGCGAGGATATGCGCCTGATGGAGGTCGACGAGGCCGCCAGCCACATCAAGGAGCTGGTCGACCCCGACGCCAACATCATTTGGGGCTCGGCGTTCAACAACGACCTCGGCGGCAAGATCCGCGTGTCGGTGGTCGCCACCGGCATCGAAGCCGATGCCGTCGCAGCGCCCCATCCCGGCAAGGTGTTCAGCTTCCCGGCACGGACCGCGACTGCCGTTCCCGCGCCCGCTGCGGCTGCGGCTATCGAAGCCGATACTGCCGAAGAGGCGATCGAACTGACCGCCGATGAAAACGACGAACTGTTGCTCGGCGCCGACGATATCCTGACCAGCCCGGTCGGCTCAGCGCCGATCGCTCCGCCGGACGATGAGG
>JAFANP010000052.1 GCA_019232625.1 Alphaproteobacteria bacterium
GGGCAATCGGCGCCCTCCAGATCACTCGGCAGCGGCATTTCCAAGGTCGCGCTCGCGGTGCTCCCGCTCGGCCACGGCTTCACCAGCGGCGACATCGCGCTGCTCACCGAGCAGGACATGCTCGGCGACCGGCTCGTCCGCCGCCGCAAGCGCCGCAAGAGCACCGACATCTTCCTCTCCGAGCTGGCGACGCTCTCGCCGGGCGACCTCGTCGTCCATGCCGATCACGGCATCGGCCGCTACGAGGGCCTGACCCAGATCCCGGTGCAGAAGGCGCCGCACGATTGCGTCGCGCTCACTTATGCGGGCGGCGACAAGCTCTACGTCCCGGTCGAGAATATCGACATCCTGTCCCGCTACGGCAGCGAGAGCGACGGAGTCGCGCTCGACAGGCTCGGCGGCGAGGCCTGGCAGCGCCGCAAGTCGCGGATGAAGGAGCGGATCCGCGAGATCGCCGGCGAGCTGATCAAGGTCGCGGCCGAGCGGGCCCTGCGCGCCGGCGCGGTGGTGGAGCCGGACACCAGCTACGCCGCCTTCGCCGACCGCTTTCCCTACGAGGAGACCGAGGACCAGGACCGCGCCATCGCCGACGTCTTCGCCGATCTGGAAGCCGGCCGGCCGATGGACCGGCTGGTCTGCGGCGACGTCGGCTTCGGCAAGACCGAGGTGGCGCTGCGCGCCGCCTTCGCGGCGGCCATGGCCGGCCTGCAGGTCGCCCTGGTCTGCCCGACCACCCTTCTCGCCCGCCAGCATTACAACACCTTCTGCGAGCGCTTCCGCGGCTTCCCGATCGAGATAGGCCGCCTCTCCCGCCTCGTGCCGCCCAAGGAGGCGAAGAAGACCAAGGAAGGGGTCAAGGCCGGCAAGATCGACATCGTCATCGGCACCCACGCCATCCTCGCCAAGGGCGTCGAGTTCAAGAATCTTGGCCTCGTCATCGTCGACGAGGAGCAGCGCTTCGGCGTCACCCACAAGGAGCGGCTGAAGGCGTTGCGCTCCGACGTCCACGTCCTCACCCTCACCGCGACTCCGATCCCGCGCACCCTTCAGATGGCGATGTCGGGCCTGCGGGAGCTTTCCGTGATCCAGACCCCGCCGGTCGACCGCCTCGCCGTGCGCACCTACGTCATGCCGTGGGACCCGGTGGTGATCCGCGAGGCTTTGCTCAGGGAGCATTATCGCGGCGGCCAGACCTATTTCGTCGCCCCGCGCGTCGCCGATCTGCCGGACCTCGAGCAGTTCCTGCGCGACGAGGTGCCGGAAGTGAAGTTCGTCACCGCCCACGGCCAGATGCCGCCGACCGAGGTCGAGGAGAAGATGTCGGCCTTCTACGACCGCAAGTACGATGTCCTCCTGTCGACGACGATCGTCGAGAGCGGCCTCGACATTCCCTCGGCCAACACGCTCATCATCCATCGCGCCGACCGCTTCGGCCTCGCCCAGCTCTACCAGCTGCGCGGCCGCGTCGGCCGGGCCAAGACCCGCGCCTACGCCTATTTCACGACCCCGGAGAGCCGCACCGTCACGGAGGCGGCCGACAAGCGACTTCAGGTCCTCGCCAATCTCGAGAGCCTCGGCGCCGGCTTCCAGCTCGCCAGCCACGACCTCGACATACGCGGCGCCGGCAACCTGCTCGGCGACGAGCAATCGGGGCATATCAAGGAGGTCGGCTTCGAGCTCTACCAGTCGATGCTGGAGGACGCGATCCTCGAGGCCAAGTCGGGCGGTAGCATCAAGGCGGCCGAGGATTTCTCGCCGCAGATCACCGTCGACGCGCCGATCATGATCCCGGACGACTACGTCCCCGACCTCGACCTCAGGATGGGCCTCTACCGGCGGATGAACGAGTTCGAGACCGCCGACGAGATCGAGCCCTTCGCGGCCGAGATGATCGACCGCTTCGGCAAGCTGCCGGAGGAGACCGACAACCTCCTCAAGGTGATCGAGGTGAAGCTCAATTGCCGCAAGGCCTGCGTGGTGAAGCTCGACGTCGGTCCAAAGGGCGCGCTCGTGCACTTCCACAACGACGAGTTCCCGGACCTCGAGGGCCTCATCGCCTACGTCCAGCGCCTCAAGGGCACGGCCAAGCTTCGTCCCGATTCGAAGCTCGTCATCACCCGCAACTGGCCCGACGCGGCGAGCCGGATCAACGGCGCGGTGCAGCTCTCGCGCGGCCTGGCGCGGATCCTGGGCTGACGGCCGCGGCCGCCGGCGCCGTTCAGGCGGCGCCGTGGAGGTAGGGCTTGGGGACGGTGGAGACGGTGGCGACGACCAGCTGCCACTGGATCGGGCCCTGGGCGTGGCTGTGCTTGTGGTGGCTGCGGTCGGGAAAGACGCCGATTCCCTCCAGCGCGATCTCGGTGCCGCAGCCGGTGCAGCGGAAGATGCCGCCGCACGGCACGAAGGCGTTGGGCTGCAGCGGCAAGTCGAACGACGCATGCTTGGTCTGCGCGAGATAGTTGCGGTATTTGTAGATCGCCATGCCGGGGAGCTAAGCGGGAAGTGGTTAACGAGTGGTTGAGAAGGCCGGCTAAGCCTGATCGAGCATCGCCGCCAGCCGACGCGAATCGACCGGCGGGGCGCAGAGGAAGCCCTGGTAGAGGGTGCAGCCCTCGCGGGCGAGAAGGGCGAGCTGGTCCTCGGTCTCCACGCCCTCGGCGATCACCTCGAGGCCGAGGGAGCGGGCCATGTCGATGACGCTGCGCACCACCACCTGGTCGCGCGGCGAGCCGCTTATGTCCTCGACGAGCCGCTTGTCGATCTTGAGATAGTCGAGCGGCAGCGCCTTCAGATAGGCGAGGCTCGAATAGCCGGTGCCGAAATCGTCTATCGCCACCCTGAGGCCGCTCTGCCTCAGCCCGGCGAGGAGGTTGGCGGCGGCGGCGAGATCCTCGATCAGGCCCCCTTCCGTCACCTCGACGGTGAGGCGCGCCGGATCGAAGCCGCTCGAGCGCACCATCTCGACGAACTGAGCGGCGAATCCGGGCCGGACGATGTCGGCGGCGGTGATGTTGACCGACAGGCGCAGCCCCGCCAGCGGCTCCGGCCAGGCCGCCGCGGCGGCGAGCGCCTTCCTCTGCACATGGTCGGAAAGCTGGACGAGATAGTCGGACCGCTCGGCCACGCCGAACAGAGTGATCGCCCCCAGCTCGCCGAATTGCGGGTGCCGCCAGCGCGCCAGCGCCTCCGCACCGACGATTCGACGGCTCGCGATGGCGACCTGCGGCTGGAAGAGTATCTCTATCTCCTCCTGGTCGAGCGCCCGCCTGAGGTCGATCTCCAGCCGGTCGCCGAGCGCCGTCTCGCCCGCCTCCCCGGCTTCCTGGACCTTGACCGGCCCGGCCTCGCCGGCCTTCGCCTCGGCCAGCGCCGCGCTCGCCCGGCGCAGCAGGGCGGCGGGGTCGTCCCCCGGCTCGGCCGCGACCACGCCGACCCGGCTGCCCAGCGTGATGACATGGTCGCCGGACATGAAGGGCCGGCCGATCGTCTCGACCAGCTGGCCGGCGAGGAACCGGCCCTCGGCGAGGCTGGTCGGCGCCGCGAGCAGCACCGCGAACTCGGCGCCGGCGATCCGCGCGACCAGCCGGCGGCGGCCGTCGGCGTCGACGCAGCGCTCGATGCGCCGCGCCGCCGCCTGAAGCACCGAATCGCCGGTGGCGCGGCCGAAAGCCGCGTTGATCGCGTCGAAACGGCTGACCGCGAGCAGCAGGAGCACCAGGGCCGGCTCGCCGGGCGCGCGCTGCAGCTGCCGGGCCAGCCAGGCCCTGGCGGCGCGGGCGTCGCGCACGCCGGTCATCGCGTCGCGGCTCTGCCACGCCGCGCCTTCGAGCGGCACGATCGCCTCGGTTCGGCCGACCACCGCCTCGCCGTCGCCCTCGACGCGCAGATGGTGGGCGAGCCGCGCGCCCGCCCCCTCCCCGTCGGCATGGGCGAAGGCGGTGGAGCGGCCGGTCGACAGCAGCCGGTCGACGGCGCCGCGCGCCGCCTTGCGGCCGTCGGAATCGAGCTTGCGGAACAGCTCCATCAGGCTGATCCGCCGCCCCGCCTCCTCGCCGAGGCCGGCGCGGCGCGCCAGGGCCGGGCTGAGCTCCACGGTCGGCGAGCCTTTCTCCCAACGCCATGACGCCTCCGGCTCGCGGCCCTCGCCGTCGCTCTTTCGCCAGGGCCGCCCCCCGCCGACCCGCTCGGCGTGGCGGTGGGCGAAGCGCAGCGTCTGGAGCAATTGCTGCTCGGAGAAGGGGCTGACCAGGAAATGGGTGGCGCCGGCGGCGTGGAGGCCGTCCAGCGCCGCCTCGTCGGTGCGCGAGAGGAGGACGAGCAGGGCCGCCGCATTGACCTGGCAGGGATCGGCGAGCGTGCGAACCCCTTCCTGCCCCTCCGCGAGCGCGCCGCGGGCGTCGACGACGGCGACGCTGGCGCCCGACGCGACGAACCGGCTTTCGGCAAGCTCGCTGCGCCGGGCGGCGATCGGCTGCCAGCCCGCCCGCTCGGCAAGGCCGGTCAGCTCGTCGCGATGGCGGAACGAGAGGATGAAGAGCGGCGGCGCACCGCTCCGAGCGGCCATGGCTTTCCTGCCTCCCCTGTGCGGCGCCTCGTTGCCCATCAACCTAGTCTGGCGCACCGCCCTCAACAATCGGTTTAGATGAGCGAGCCCGTCCCGTTCCGGCCCGGCCTTGCCGCCTCCCGCCGCGGGCCCTACCAACGGGCGCGATGACGGCGAATGCGGACAAGGCCACGGCGCTCCTCGCCTCCCCGGCGGAGGCCGCCCAGGCGGCCGAGGGGATGCTCCGCGAGGCCTATGACTTCGTCCCCCCCGAGGAGGCGGAGCAGATCGTCGCGCTGGGCGGCGACGGTTTCCTCCTCCAGACGCTGCACGAGATGCTCGCCCGCGGCCGCGTCTGCCCGGTCTTCGGCATGAACCGCGGCACGGTCGGCTTCCTGATGAACGAATGGCGCATCGACGGCCTTCGCGAGCGGCTCAACCGCGCCCGCGCCTTCACCGTCGCGCCGCTCAGGATGGAGGCGGAGACGGTGGCGGGAGAGCTTATTTCCCACCCCGCGATCAACGAGGTCTCGCTGCTGCGCGAAACCCGGCAAACCGCCTGGATCGAGATTTCGGTGAGCGGCCGGGTCGTCCTGCCGGAGCTGATCTGCGACGGCGTCCTCGTCGCGACTCCGGCCGGGTCCACCGCCTACAACCTCTCCGCCCAGGGCCCGATCCTGCCGCTCGGCTCGAACCTCGTCGCCCTGACGCCGATCAGCCCGTTCCGGCCGCGGCGCTGGCGCGGCGCGCTGATCCCGGACGAGCTGACCATCCTGCTGCGCGTCCTCGATCCGGAGAAGAGGCCGGTCTCGGCGGTCGCCGACCAGCTCGAGGTCCGAGACGTCGCCTCGGTCAGGGTGTGCGTGGAACGGGCGCTCGCCCTCACCCTCCTGTTCGATGCCGAGCACGCGCTCGACGAGCGGATCACCATGGAGCAGTTCGCCGTCTGACCAAGCCGCATCAGGGCCTTGCGGGATCGGAAAGTCGGCTGCTATAGGCCCGCCTCGCCCGAGAGGCTGCTCCCCGGTAGCTCAGCGGTAGAGCATCCGACTGTTAATCGGATGGCCGATGGTTCGAATCCGTCCCGGGGAGCCACTCGCCTCTTGCGCGACACCGGCACGGCGGGTCCGCGCCGGGGCCGCGGCGCGTTCCTACCAGACGAACGGGATCAGGCGGTAGCGGACGGCCTGCTGATATTCGGCGTAGGAGGGATCGAGCCCCAGCATCTCCTCCTCGGCGCGGATGCGCAGCACCATCGCCAGCCAGCAGGCGGCATAGACGACGGCGTTGATCACCGAGACGTTGACGCAGAAGAAGCCGATCTGGGCGAGCAGGTAGCCGAAATAGATGGGATGGCGGACGACCCGATAGGGGCCTTCGCGCTGCACGCCGCGATTGGCGGGGACGATGCCGAAGCTGCGGCGCAGGAAGATCTTCGCCGAGATGCTGCACAAGAGGCCGAACGACATCAGGCCGATGGCGGTGGCCGGCGAGATCCATTCGGGGCCCTCGGGCACGACGAGGAGCGGCGCGCAGGTGCCGATGATCGCGATCGCCCAGCCGTAGCCGGTGTTCATCGCCGGCCCTGGACGGCGGATCAGGATCATCAGCGCGGTCAGCCCCTCCGAGACCATGATGAGGAGGTTGGTCGGCGAATCCGACACGCCGGGGACGAGGCGGTAGAGGAAGGTCGAGACGAGAACGAGCACGAAGGCCCGCTCCGCGAGGTCGAGCAGCAGCGCCTGCCGGGAACCGGCGCCGAGATGCGAAAGCGGCGCGGCCGCGTCGTTGAGCATTGCGATCCCCTTTTCCAGCCGCCTTCCTATCGCCGTGCTGGTAAACAAACCGGTAATGCGGGGACGGGGACGGGCGGCGCGGCCTTGCCCGGGGCCTTCGAGCCTGAGACAGGGCGGGGATGAGCTTCGAATCCGTCCGCACCTGGATCGCGCAGCATGCGCCCGACCTGCCGATCATCGAGGTCGAGGCGAGCACCGCAACGGTCGCGGAGGCGGCCGAGGCGCTCGGCGTCGCTCCGGCGCGCATCGCCAAGACCCTCGCGGTCAGGGTGGGCGCCGACGCCTTCCTGCTCGTGACGCGCGGCGACGCCCGGCTCGACAACGTCAAGACCAAGGCGCGCTTCGGCGGTCGGCCGCGCATGCTGGGGGCTGAGGAGACGCTGGCGCTGACCGGCCATCCGGTCGGCGGCGTCTGCCCATTCGGCCTCGCCACGCCGCTGCCCGTCTATTGCGACGTGTCGCTCCGCCCGTTCGACACGATCTATCCGGCCGCCGGCTCCCTCACCAGCTCGGTCGAGACCAGCCCCGAGCGGCTGGCCGGCCTCGTCTCGAGCGGCTGGGTGGACATCTGCCGCGTGCCGGACTGATCGCGCCGTCGCGGGCTCAGGCGGGTTCGAGCGCCTCCTCGCGCCGCTCCGCCGTCGCCGTCACCTGGAAGTCGACCGGCACGGCCTGCTGCCCGGCCAGGCCGCGGGCCTGCTCAACGCCGCGCGGAAAGCCGCTGCGGTCGCTATAGTCGCGGCCGGTGTCGCCGCGGCGCTCGCTCTGCTCGGCGGTGAGGCTGAGCGCGGTGAGCAGGTCGACCAGGGTGATCCCGCCGACCGCGGCGAGGGCGACGAGGTTGTTGCGCTTCTGCTCGTCGTCCGCGCCGCGCAGCCCGGCGGCGAGGGTGGCGAGGTCGACAAGGTCGCCGGCGACGCGCGCCCAGATGGCCGGGGCCGGCGTATCGGAGAGCGCCCAGACGCCGGCGCCTATCTCGCGGCCGCCATAGGCCTGGAGCAGGCGCTCCTTGCCCTCGAGGCCGAGGGCGCGGCCGAGCCTGCCGGGCGCGAGGATCTCGGCGGCGCCGAGCGCCAGGCTGAACCAGCCGAGGCCGCGCGCGACCCGGTCGGTGACGGTGAGGCTGCGGTCGGGGCGGCTGGTCACCAAAGTCGACGATGCGTTCATGTCCCTGTCTCCTCAATTCGGTTTCAGCACGACCTTGATGCAGCTGTCCTGCTTCTGCTCGAAGACGCGGTACATGCCGGGCCCCTCCTCGAGCTTCGCCGTGTGGGTGATGACGAAGGAGGGGTCGATCTGCCCCTCCGCGATGCGGCGGGTGAGATCGGCGGTCCAGCGGCGGACGTGGGTCTGGCCCATGCGGAAGGTGAGGCCCTTGTTCATCGCCATGCCGAACGGGATCTTGTCGACGAGCCCGCCATAGACGCCGGGGATGGAGAGGACGCCGCCGCCGCGGCAGACGTAGATCATCTCCCTCAGGACGTGCGGCCGGTCGCTTTCCATCAGGGTCGCCTGCTTCACCCGGTCGATCATCGAATCGATGTGCTGGCTGGCATGGGCCTCGAGGCCGACGCAGTCGATGCACTTGTCCGGGCCCCTGTTGTCGGTGAGCTCGTTCAGCCGCTCGAGCACGCTTTCGTCCTCGAAGTTGATCGGCACGGCGCCGCCCGCCTCGGCCATGCTCAGCCGCTCGGGGAGGCGGTCGATGCAGATCACCTGCTTCGCACCGAGCAGGATCGCGCTCCGGATCGCCATCTGGCCGACGGGCCCGGCGCCCCAGATGGCAACGGTGTCGGTCGGCTGGATGTCGGCCTGGATCGCCGCCTGCCAGCCGGTCGGGAAAATGTCGCCGAGGAACAGGGCCTGCTCGTCGGTCATGCCGTCGGGGACCTTGATGTGCGTCGAATCCGCGAAGGGGACGCGCAGATATTCGGCTTGGCCGCCGGCATAGCCGCCGGTGAGGTGGGTGTAGCCGAACAGGCCGGCGGTGCGGTGGCCGAACACCTTGTCGGCCAGCTCGCCGTTGCGGTTCGAGCGCTCGCACAGCGAATAATTGCCGCGCCGGCACTGGTCGCATTCGTCGCAGTTGATCGTGAACGGGATGACGACCCGCTCGCCCTTGCGCAGGTTGGTGACCGCGGAGCCGGTCTCCACCACCTCGCCCATCATCTCGTGGCCGACGATGTCGCCCGGCTTCATCGCCGGGATGCAATTGTGGAAGAGGTGGAGGTCGGAGCCGCATATGGCGCAGCTCGTCACCTTGATGATCGCATCCCGCGGCGCCTCGATCGCCGGATCGGGAACGGTTTCGTGCCGTATGTCCTGCTTGCCGTGCCAGACGAGCGCTTTCATCTCAGTCTCCCTTGTTCGCCTGGCCTAGCAACGAAGCGGCCGCGTCCGGGTCCCATCGGGCGGACGCTCGGCAAGGGCCTTCCGTCGCAACCGGCGCCCGGCGCCGGCCGCAGCCGGCTGAAACGGCTGGCTTTTCCTAAACGAGATCAGGTTCGGAACCGGAACCATGCCCCTCCCCCGGCGGTTCCTGAGCCGACTTCCACAGGAGGGCCAGATGGCAACCAAAACCCAGTCAAACCCGCGCAGCAACAAGTCGCGCTCCGGCGCTTCCTCTAGCGACGAGGGCGCCTTTTCCTGGGGCGGCGGAAGCGCCGGAGTCCTTGCCGGCGCCGCGCTCGCCGGCGCCGCCATGGGCATCGCCGCCAATGTCGGCCGCAAGCTGTTCGTCCAGTTCTCGACCGGCGCCACCGGCGACTGGCTCGACGCGCTGAAGACGGAGCATGCGCTGACGCTCGCCCTCTTCGACAAGATCGAGGCGACCGACGACACGCAGGCGATGATGCGCTCCCATCTGCTGATGAAGCTCAAATATGCGCTCACCAAGCATGCCAGCGAGGAGGAGAACGTCATCTATCCGGCGCTGCGCCAGGCCAACCTCGCCCACGACGCCGACGCGCTCAATTCCGAGCACGGCTACGTCAAGACCTATCTCTACGAGCTGGAGACCCTCCCCAACACCAGCCCCGAATGGCTCGCCAGGGTCCGCGACTTCCGCGCGATGATCCAGGAGCATATCCGGATGGAGGAGGAGGAGGTCTTCCCCACCTTCCGCAAGGCGCTGAGCGAGGCCCAGAACGCCAAGCTCACCTCGCTGATGAACAAGGAAGGCTTCAAGATGGCGTGACCCGCCGATCCTCCCGTCGAGGGGAGGCGGCAGTACGAAGAGACGACGGAGGGGTGTCGGAGCTCGGGAAGCAATTCCGAGCCGAGACACCCCTCCATTATGCTGCGCAGGGTCCTCCCCTCGAAGGGGGGAGGATTTTCGATCCTTAGGCCAGCTGGCCGTGGCAGTGCTTGTACTTGAGGCCCGAGCCGCACGGGCACGGCGCGTTGCGGCTGACGTTGGGAAGCTCGGCGACGTTGGTGCCGATCGGCATGGCCGGCTGCTCGATCTGGAGCGGCGGCAGGCGCGAGAGGATGTTGCCGCTCCCCGCGTCGATGTCCGCCGTATCGTCGTCGCCGGTGAACGGGTCGATATGGTGGGTGATGAAGTCGGGTAGCTGCTGCAGCTCGGGGAATTGCTGGTAGGCGGGCAGCGGCTCCGGCTCCTGGAAGGTGAAGGTCGCGAGCGCCAGCGTGCGCGTCACGTCCTCGCGGATCGCGGCCAGCATCCGCTCGAACAGCTGGAAAGCCTCGTGCTTATATTCGTCGATCGGCTTCTTCTGCGCATAGGCGCGCAGGTGGATGACCTGGCGGAGCGCGTCGAGCATCGCGAGATGCTCCTTCCAGTGGTTGTCGAGCGATTCGAGCAGGATGCTCTTCTCGATCTGGATGTAGCTCTCCGTCGGCAGGTCCGCCGTCTTCTCCTCGATCGTCCGGGTGGCCATGGCCTCGATCCGCTCGACGAGCAGCTCGGGATCGACCGCGTCCTCCTGCAGCCAGGCGTCGAGCGGCGGCTCGAGGCCGAGCACGTCGCGCAGCCGCGTCCTCAGCAGCTCGACGTCCCACTGCTCGGGATAGGTGTTGGGCGGGCAGGCCTCGCCGACGATCGAGTTGACCGTCTCGGTGCGCATGTCGACGACCACGTCGCCGACCGCGTCCGCGTCCATGATGTCGGCGCGCTGCTCGTAGATCACCTTGCGCTGGTCGTTCATCACGTCGTCATATTCGACGACCTGCTTGCGGATGTCGTAGTTGCGCGCTTCGACCTTCTTCTGCGCCGTCTCGATCGCCTTCGAGATCCAGGGCGAGACGATCGCCTCGCCGTCCTCGAGATTCTTGTTCATCAGCCGCGCGAACATGGTCTGCGGGCCGAAGATGCGCAGCAGGTCGTCGTCGAGGCTGAGGTAGAAGCGGCTGAGGCCGGGGTCGCCCTGGCGGCCCGAGCGGCCGCGCAGCTGGTTGTCGATGCGTCGGCTCTCGTGCCGCTCGGTGCCGAGCACGAACAGGCCGCCGGCGGCGATCACCCGCTCCTTCTCCTCGGCCACCTCGCGGGTGATCCGCGCGATCTCGGCGTCCTTCTCCGGCCCGTCCTCCATGCCGGCAAGCTCGTCGCCGATGCGGAACTCGACATTGCCGCCGAGCTGGATGTCCGTGCCGCGGCCGGCCATGTTGGTGGCGATCGTGACCACCCCCAGCCGGCCCGCCTGGGCGACGATATGCGCCTCCTGCTCGTGGTAGCGGGCGTTCAGCACCTCGTGCTTGACGCCTTCCTTCTGGAGGAACTCGGCGAGCAGCTCCGACTTCTCGATGGAGACGGTGCCGACCAGCACCGGCTGGCCGAGCTCCTGCTTCTCCTTGATCGAGCGGGCGATGGCGGCGAACTTGTCGTTCTGGTTCTTGTAGAATTCGTCGTCCTCGTCGATCCGCTTCACCGGCACGTGGGTGGGGATCGAGACGACGTTGAGCTTGTAGATGTCCCAGAACTCGGGAGCCTCGGTGGCGGCGGTGCCGGTCATGCCGCCGATCTTGGGATAGAGGCGGAAATAGTTCTGGAAGGTGATCGAGGCGAGCGTCTGGTTCTCCGGCTCGATGGTCACCGCCTCCTTCGCCTCCACCGCTTGGTGGAGCCCGTCGGACCAGCGGCGGCCGTCCATCATCCGACCGGTGAACTCGTCGATGATGATCACCTTGCCGTTCTTGACGATGTAGTCGATGTCCCGCTTGAACATGACGTTGGCGCGAAGCGCCTGGTTCAGGTGGTGGACGACCAGGGTGTTCTCGTAGTCGTATAGGTTGGAGCCCACGAGCAGGCCGGCGCTTTCGAGCAGCCGCTCCATCTTCTCGGTGCCATCCTCGGTGAGGACGACGGAGCGCTGCTTCTCGTCCAGCTCGTAATCGGCCGGCACCAGATCCTTCACGATCTTGTCGACGGAGATGTACAGCTCCGACTTGTCGTCGGTCGGCCCCGATATGATCAGCGGCGTGCGGGCCTCGTCGATCAGGATCGAGTCCACCTCGTCCACGATCGCGAAGTTGAAGGGCCGCTGCACCATCGACTCGCGCTCGTACTTCATGTTGTCGCGCAGATAGTCGAAGCCGAACTCGTTGTTGGTGCCGTAGGTGATGTCGGAGCCGTAGGCGGCGCGGCGCTGCTGGTCGGAAAGGTTGGGAACGATGACGCCGACGGTCATGCCCAGGAACCGGTAGATCTGCCCCATCCAATCCGCGTCGCGGCGGGCGAGATAGTCGTTGACGGTGACGACGTGGACGCCCCTCCCCTCAAGCGCGTTGAGATAGGTGGCGAGAGTCGCGACAAGGGTCTTGCCCTCGCCGGTGCGCATCTCGGCGATTTCGCCGCGATGAAGGACGATGCCGCCGATCAGCTGGACGTCGTAGTGGCGCTGGCCGAGCGTCCGCTTCGCCGCCTCGCGCACCGTCGCGAACGCCTCGGGAAGCACGTCGTCGAGCGCTTCGCCCTCCGCGAGCCGCTGGCGGAAGAGGACCGTCTGGTTGCGCAGCTCGTCGTCCGTCATCGCCGAAATGCTCGGCTCGAAGCCGTTCACCTTGTCGACGATCTTGCGGAGCGAGCGGACGTAGCGGTCGTTGGACGACCCGAAAATGGCTTTGGCAAATCCGCCGAACATGGGAGAATCCTGTCGTGTCGTAGAGGAAGGAAGCGCGCCTCCCCGGCGCCGCTTCTAGGGTTCACGCGAAGATACGGATCCGCGACGAGGCGGTTCCGCCGGGGCCGCTATTCCAGCCGCCGCTCGTCGACCGGGGTCCTGCCCCGCAGGCCGGTCCGATCCGCCGGCCGGCCGTAGGGCGCCGCCACGCGTGCCGCCCACGCCGGGCGGACGGCGACCCGGCGCACCGCCTCGGCCGGAGCCGCCGCCTGCTCCGCCACCGCGGCGATCGTCACGGCGGCCCGCTCCACCTGGCGCGCGTCCACCGCCCGGTCGCCGGAAATGAACCCGGTGAGGCCGGCCAGCATGGCGGAAAGGAAGAGCAGCAGTTCCAAGCGTGAAGGTCCCTCGGGCGCGGCGCGCGGGTCGAGCGCCGACATAGTGGCTGCGGGCGGCCGCGTCCATGGCTTGACGCACCGCGCCGCCGCGGCCTAGCCCGCGCCTATGGACAAGCCCCTCACCGGCGGCTGCGCCTGCGGCGCCGTCCGCTACGAACTAAAGAGCCCACCGTTCGACGCGGGCTGGTGCCACTGCCGCACCTGCCAGCGCAATTCGGGCGCGCCCGCCATGGTGTTCGCGAGCGTTCCCGCCGGCCATCTCGTCTGGACGAGAGGCGCCGACCTCATCCGCGCCTTCGCCTCGTCGGGCTTCGGCCACCGCAGCTTCTGCGGCGCCTGCGGGACGCCCTTCCTGATGGAGGTGGACCACCAGCCCGAGACCGTCGACTTCTCGGTGGCGACCCTCGACGATCCGGCCGCGGCGGCGCCCGGCTTCCACATCTTCTGGGGAAGCCGCATCCCCTGGTTCGAGCCGAAGGACGACCTCCCCCGGCACGAGAAGTTCCGGCCCGACACGCGGGGCCTCGCCGGCACCGAGCCGCCGGAATAGCGCTCGCCCGGTCCCGACGGGCGCACGGGGAGACGAGAGGGCTCCCCCGCGGCCCGGATGTCGCCCGGCTTAGAGCGCGCCGCTCCCGGCGGGCGACGACCGATCCGCCAGAAGGCTCTGCTCCAGCCAGCCCTGGATCTGGGTCTTGGGCGCCGCGCCGACCTTGGTCGCGGCCGGCTTGCCGTCCTTGAACAGGATCATCGTCGGGATGCCGCGGACGCCGTAGCGCGACGGTGCATCCGGATTCTCGTCGATGTTGAGCTTCACCACGGTCACCTTCTCGCCCAGCTCCTGGCTGATCTCCTCGAGCGCCGGCGCGATCATCCGGCACGGCCCGCACCATTCCGCCCAGAAGTCGACGAGCACCGGCTTGGAGGAGCCGATCACGTCCTGTTCGAAGCTGTCGTCGGTGACTTTCTTGGTGCTCATCTCGATCTCCTGGAGGAACGGCTCTTCATTTAGGAAGGCTCGGCCTCCCGCTCAACCTCCGCGCCGGCCGGAGCGTGCAGATCGAGCAGGTCGCCCGGAAGCGCGAACAGGCGCGGGCCGGACGTGTAGAGCAGCTTCGCCTCGACCGGCCGGCCCGGGAAGATGACGCGCAGCGCCGCGCGGTAGGCGGCGACCTGGCGCAGATGCGCGGCCGGTATGTCCGAAAGGCCCGCCGGCACGGCGCGGCCGGTCTTGAACTCGGCGAGCAGGACGCGGTCCGGCGCGACGAGCAGCCGGTCGACCGTCCCCGAGACGACGAGCCCGTCGCCCACCACCGCCGCGACCGGCGCCTCGGCGAGCGCGCCCGGGCCGAACAGGTCGGCGTGGCGGGGGTCGTCGAGCACGGCGCAGGCGTCGGCGGCGATCGCCCGGCGGAGCGCCGCGTCCTCCACCCCCGCCGCGCCGGCGAGCCACCGCTCCGCCGTCTCCAGCCGGGCCCCCGGCGGCACGTCGGGCAGGCGCTCGAACAATTGGTGGAGCCACCGCCCGCGCTGCGCCGCGTCGCGCTGGCGGGGGGACGGGGGCGGGTCGGCCACCTCGTCGGCCATCGCCGAGGGCGCGAGCGGCCTTGGCGGGCGGCTCTCCGCCGGCGCCGGACGCGCCAGCCAGGCGGGCGGCGCGAGGGAGGGCGGCGCCCGGCGCGGAGCCGCCTTGGCGGAGGTTTCCGGATCTCCGTGTCGAAGCTCCCGCGACCAGGGGCCGCCCGGCTGCCACGTCGCCCCGGCCGCGCCGAGCGCCGCCGCCACCGCCGCGTGCCAGCTCCGCTCCGACGCCAGCCCGCGGTCCGCCGGGCCGAGCGCGCCGCCGATGTAGAGCCGTTCCTCGGCCCGGGTCATCGCCACGTAGAGCAGCCGCCAATGCTCCTCCCTCTCTCGCACATCCTGCATTTCGAGCTCGGCGGCGAGCGGCTCGGCCAGCTCGTCGCGCCGCGGCCGGAACAGGGGCACGGCGGGCCCTTCCGTCCCGAGCGCGAACGAGACGAGGCGGTTCCCCGCCCGCCCCCGCTCCGGATCGGCGCAGGCGTCGGCGAGGATCACGACGGGCGCCTGCAACCCCTTGGAGCCGTGGACCGTCATCACCCGCACCGCGTCGAGCGGCGCGGACGGATCGCGGACGATCTCGACGTCGCCGCGCGAGAACCAGTCGAGGAAGCGCTGCAGCGACGGGGCTGAGGCCGCCTCGAACTCGAGCGCCGCCGAGAGCAGCTCCTCGATCGGGTCACGAGCCTCCGGGCCGAGCCGTTCGAGCAGCCTGCGCCGTCCTTGAATCGGCCCGGAGAGGATCGTCTCCAGGAACTGGTGGGGCGTCGCATAGTCCGCCATCGCCAGCAGCGATTGCAGCCCGAGCGCGCTGTCCGCCTGGCCGGGAAGGTCGCGCACCCGCGGCCAGAGCGCCCCCTCCCGCCCGTGCGCCGCCTCGAACAAGGTTTCCTGGCTCCACCCGAAAAGCGGCGAGACGAGCAAGGCGGCGAGGTTGAGATCGTCGAGCGGCTGCACCGCGAAGCGCGCCGCCGCGAGCAGGTCGCGGACCGCCAGCGGCGCGGTCAGCAGCAGCCGGTCCATGCCGGCCACCGGCACCCCTTCGGCATGGAGCCGGGCGACGAGCAGGGCGGCAAGGTCGCCCCGCCGCCGAACCAGGATCATTATGTCCTCCGGGCGCAGGGGCCGGCCCGTCGCCTCGACGAGGAACGGACGGTCGAGCCAGTGGCGGATCTGCCGGGCGAGGCGCGCCGCGTAGAGCCGCAGCGTGTCGCTGACCCACCCCTCCTCGCCGGCCTCGTCCTCCACGTCGGCGTCGCCGTTGAACGGCGCCCACAAGGTGACGCTGCCGCCGCGCCGCTTGTGCTCGGAGACGTGGCGGCCCGGCGGGCGCGGCAGACCGAAGGCGCCGTGGCCGAGATGGTCGAGGACCGCGTCCACCGCCTCCAGCACGGGCGGGGAGGAGCGGAAGCTGAGGTCCATCGACAGGTCGTGGAAGGGGGGCGGCAGCGGCCGGATCTCGAGCTGCTCCGCCGCTTCGCGAACCGCCCGCGCCTTCGCCTCGAAATAGGCGCGGGCCTCCTCGAACTCGGACGGGTCGGTGCCCTGGAAGCCGAAGATCGCCTGCTTGTAGTCGCCGACGGTGAACAAGGTGCGGTGCCGCCCGGCCGCCGCTCCGGCGCCCGAGAAATATTCCTCGCTGAGCGCGCCGACGATGCGCCATTGCGCGGCGTTGGTGTCCTGCGCCTCGTCGACCAGGATGTGATCGGTGCGCTGGTCGAGCTTGTAGCGCACCCAGTCGCCCATTCCCGGCTCCGCCAGCAGCTTCTCGGCCCAGCGGATGAGGTCGTCGAAATCGACCAGCCCGGCCGCCCGCTTGGCGGCCGCATAGGCCTCCGCGAAGCGCTGCCCGGCGCGCAGGCCCGAGGCGTAGCAGCCGATCAGCTGGGCGAGCTTGCGCATCCGGATGAGGCGGGCGCAGCATTCGAAGGCGGCGGCGGCGAGCCCGGCATAATCCTCGTCCTGCGGCGCGTGGCCCTTGGCGAAGCTCCTCATCTCGCCGTCCGCCTTGGCCCAGACGGCGTGGAGCGCGCCGAGCAGCCGCGCCCGCCCCGCCGGGTCCGCTTCCGCCCATTGCTCGCACAAGGAGGCCCGCTCGAGTCCGCTCTTCGTCCCCCAGCCGCGGTTGAGCAGGCCGAGGCGCCGCAGCGCCGCGACGTCGAATATCCCGTCGCAGCACTGGCCGGCGATCGCCTCGTCTATCTCGCCGGGCGGCACGCCGAAGGCGCGGCGGAGGCGGTCCTCGATCAGCTCCGGCGCGCCGAGCGCCGCCATCCCGTCCGGCGCCCGCGCGCAGCCCCTGAGGAAGGCCTCGGCACCCCCCTCGCCGAGCCGGTGGCTCAAGGCCTGGACGTCGGCGATCATCCGCTCGTCGCGCCGTTCCTCGGCCTCGACCAGCAGCTCGGCCAGGGTCTCGCGGGCCAGCCCCTGCTCCTCCCGCCCCTCGAGCGGCCGGAAGCCGGGCGCCAGCCCCGCCTCGGCCGGAAAGGCGGCGAGCAAGCCCTGGGCGAAGGCGTGGATGGTCTGGATCCTCAACCCGCCGCCGGGCGCGTCCAGAACCCGGGCGAACAGGGTCCTCGCCCGCGCGAGGCTGGGATCGTCGTTCGCCTCGCCGAGCGAGAACAGCTCCTTCCTCAGCGCCGCCGGCTTCAGCCTCACCCATGAGGCGAGCCGAGTATGGATTCGCTCCGCCATCTCGGCCGCCCCGGCCTTGGTGAAGGTGAGGCAGAGGATCGAGGCGGGGTCGACCCCGCTCAGCAGCAGGCGCAGAACCCGGGCGGTGAGGACGTGCGTCTTGCCGGTTCCCGCCGAGGCGGAGAGCGCGGCGTGGACGGCGGGCGAGGAGGCGGCGAGCTGCTCGTCCTCGAGCCGGTTCAACGGCTTGAAGCGCGCGCTCATCCCGGCCGTCCGTCCCGCATCCTCCTTCTATAGGAAGGCGTGCGCGCCGCCGCTACCGGCCGGACGCCTCGACGGCGGCCCGCTCCGCCTCCGCGGCGAGCAGCCCGGGGCTTTGCTCCGGGACCATCCAGCGGCTCTCGTAGATCTCGACGGACGAGAAGATCGGGGTCGTGAAATAGGGATCCTCGGCCAGATAGGCGTCGAGCGCGGCGCGGTCGGGGAGGTCGAAGACGAACAGGCTGCCGATCATCTCGCCCTCCTCGATCAGCGGCCCGGCATAGACGATCCCCGCCTGCCGGCCCGCGACGAACGCGAGATGCGCCGCCCGGCACCGCCGCCGCGCCGCGCCGCCGGGCACGTCGCGGCCGATCACCACGAACGTCATGCCTAGCTGGCCCGGTCGTGCGCCGTGTCGAGGTCGATCGCGGGGCCGGGCTCCGCGTCCGTGTCGACGCCCGCGCCCGACGGGCCGGACGAGGGCTCCTGGCCCTCGACGCGGTCGCCGGCCGGACCGTTCCGGTCCTTCACAGGCTCCGAGGCGCCGTTCCGGTTGCTGGCGCCGCCGCTGTCATTGGTCATGTGCCGCTCCTTTCCGGGCGGCAACGCGCGGCAAGGCCGGCGTGTCCCTCGCGGGCGGTGGGCGCAGTGGCATCATCACCTCACCGTTCGCCGGATGCCCCCTCTCCCCGGGGGGTGAGGGAGTTTGGGGCCGAGTATCGATCCGCCTAAGCGGACCCACGCCTTAGAAGATGATCGCGCCGGCGACGAAGGCGATGAGGGCGATGGTCCAGTCGCGGGGCTGGAGGCGGCGGATGAGGTCCATGGCGTGTCTCCCAGTGGTGTATTGTTGATATAATACACTACGGGAGGGTGCGCAAGCGGCGCTTCAGATCTTCACCTGGCTGCCCATCTCCACCACCCGGTTGGGCGGCAGGCCGAAAAACTCCATCGGGCTCTCGGCGTTGCGCATCATCCAGGCGAACAGCTTCTCCCGCCAGATCGCCATGCCGCGCACCTTCGAGGCGAGCGGCGTCTGCCGCGAGAGGAAGAAGCTCGTCTCCATCATCTTGAACGGGAAGCCGCAGCGGTCGATCTTCGCCAGCGCCTCGGGGACGTTCATGTCCTCCATGAAGCCGAAATGGAGGACGATGCGATAGAAGCCCTCGCCCAGGTCCTCGACCTCGATCTGGCGGGTGCCGTCGACATAGGGCACGTCCTCGATCGCCACCTTGAGGAAGATCGAGCGCTGGTGGAGCACCTTGTTGTGCTTGAGGTTGTGGAGGAGGGCATGGGGCACGCCGTCCGCCTGGCTGGTCATGAACACGGCGGTGCCGGGCACCCGGGCGGCGCTGCTGGCGGCGGACTTGATGAACAGGGCCGGCGGGATCTCGCCCTGTCGCAGCTGCCGGGCGAGAAGCTGGCGCCCCTTCGCCCAGGTGGTGAGGAAGGTGAAGGCGATGAAGCCGATCATCAGCGGGAACCAGCCGCCGCTCGGCACCTTGAGGAGATTGGCCGAGAAATAGGCCGCGTCGACGACGAAGAACAGCGCCAGCAGGGCCGCGGCCGCGATCCTGTTCCAGTTCCACAGCGTGAAGAGGACGACGGCGAGGAGGCAGGTGTCGATGAACATCGCGCCGGTCACGGCGATCCCGTACGCGGCGGTGAGGTTGGACGAGTTGCGGAAGACGAGGACGAGGATGATGACCATGATCATCAGCGCCCAGTTGATCGCGGGGATGTAGATCTGCGCCGCGGTCGCCTCGCTGGTATGCTCGATGCGCAGGCGCGGGACGAAGCCGAGGTGGATCGCCTGCTGGGTCACCGAGAAGGCGCCGGAGATCACCGCCTGGCTGGCGATGACGGTGGCGGCGGTGGCGATGAGGACGAGCGGAAGGCGGAACCATTCGGGCGCGAGCAGGAAGAAGGGGTTCTCGATCGCGCCGGGGTGCCCGATCAGAAGCGCCCCCTGCCCCAGGTAGTTCACCATCAGCGCCGGCAGGACGATGTAGATCCAGGCCGCCTTGATCGGCCGGCGGCCGAAATGGCCCATGTCGGCATAGAGCGCCTCGGCCCCCGTCACCGCGAGCACGACCGAGCCGAGGGCGACGAAGGCGTGGAACCCTTCGGTGAGGAAGAATCGGATCGCCCAGAGCGGATTGAGCGCCATCATCACGCCCGGCGCCTGAGCGATGCTGAGCGCGCCCAGGGTGGCGAGGGTCGCGAAATAGACGCTCACCACCGGCCCGAACAACGTCCCCACCGCGGCGGTGCCGTGGCGCTGGATCATGAACAGGGCGATGAGGATGCCGATGGCGATCGGCAGCACGAAGGCCTGGAGGCCCGCCTGCACGACGACCAGGCCCTCCACCGCCGACAGCACC
Organism: Alphaproteobacteria bacterium; assembly: GCA_019232625.1. GTDB lineage: Bacteria > Pseudomonadota > Alphaproteobacteria > Sphingomonadales > Sphingomonadaceae > Allosphingosinicella. The sequence goes on from JAFANP010000052.1 coordinate 19,672, forward strand.
GACACGGCCGGCGTGATCATCGAGTCGCCGTAGAAGAGCGCGCAGGCGAAGACTCCGAGCAGGACGATCCCCTTCCCCCAGCGCGCCCCTTCCGTCTTGCGCGAGATGAGGGCGAGCAGGGCCAGGCTTCCGCCCTCGCCCTTGTTGTCGGCCCGCATCAGGATGACGACATATTTCAGCGTCACCACGATCATCATCGACCAGAAGATGAGGCTGAGCACGCCGAAGATGTGGAGCTTGTCGACCGGCAGGCGGTGATGGCCGGCGAAGGTCTCGCGGAAGGCGTAGAGCGGGCTCGTGCCGATATCGCCGAAGACGATCCCGATGGCGCCGAGGGTCAGCTTCCAGAGGCTGCCGTGCGGCGCGTGGCCGGGCGGCGGATCCCTGACGTCGGGCGTCGCAGCGGCAGCCGTCGCTTCGCTCATCCTCTTCCTTCCGCTCCCGACGGAGCATCGTGACAAAGCCGGGTCGCGCCGACGGTTCCCGCTACGACGGGCCGCGGCGCCCTACGCCCTCCGCGCGGCGGCGGCAAGCCGGCGGCCGCTCGCGCGGGAGGCGGGCGCAGGCGCGCGCCTTGCGCTTTCGCGCGAGGCGATTTTGGGGTATAGGAGTCGCGGGGACGGGAGATAGTCGCCTTCCAGGGCAGCTGTCGCGAAACGCTCCGGAAAAAAATCCGGGGCGTTTCGTTTTTTCGGGAACCCCGCCGGGGGGTCGGCGTTCTGCCTGTACCCCACAGCGACCGTCAGCTCCCCCCTCCCCCCTCCCCGCTGACGGACGCAGAGCCCCGGCCTTAGTGCCGGGGCTTTTTCTTTGTGGCCGGGTCTTTGATCGCCCGCTTCCCTGGCGCGTGCGGGGCGCATAAGAGCGCTTCGACAGTCCCTGGTTGGAGCGACCCATGTCCCGCGAGCCGACTTACCCCGAAGATGCCAAGGTCGGGCCACCGTCGCCCGAGCCCGCCGCCCCGGCCGCGGCGGCGCCCGCCAAGGCGGCCGATCCTCGCCGCAGCAAGTATCTCGCGACGGGCGCCGCGATCGGCATCGGCTCGGCCGCGATCGTTGCCGCCTTGCTCTACGCCAACCGCAACCGTCGCGGCTGAACGCCGCCGAACGGGCCTGAACCTCGCCTGTCGGCCGGGTTCAGGCGGCGCTCAAGCGGGGAATCCTAGCTTTCCTTCACGAGTATGAAGGAGAGTGAACATGCGTAAGTTGATCCTCGCTTTGTCCGCGGCGAGCCTCACCGTTCCCGCGGTCGCCCTGCCGAGCGCCGCCGAGGCGCGCGGCGTCGGCACCTATCACGGCAAGGTGTGGCGCGGGTCGAACGGCCGGACCTACTGCCGCAAGCCGAGCGGCACGACGGGGCTGGTCGTAGGCGGCGCAGCCGGCGTCCTCGCCGGCCGCCAGATCGACAAGCATGGCGACCGCACCACCGGCACCGTCCTCGGGGCGGCGATCGGCGCCCTGCTCGGCCGAACGATCGAGCGCGACGTCGTCAGCCGCTGCCGCTGATCGCGCCCCGAAGCCGGCGCCGCCGTCTCCGTTCCGACGGGGCGGCGGTTTGCCGCCGCGGCCCCCCTCTGGTAGAATGGCGCGACCGACCTCTGGAGGAGGACGTGCGATGGGGAAGCGTGGCAAGCTGATCGTGGCCGCGGCCTTGGCGGGGCTGCTCGCCGTTCCGGCCCTGGCGGACCCGCCCGGCGGCGGCGGCGGCGGCGCGGCGCCCAGCATGAGCGCGCCGCAATACGATCCGGCCGCCGAATATCGCAAGGGCATAGAGGCGCTGCAGGCCCAGCGCTTCAAGGAGGCCAAGGCGGCGTTCGAGCATGTCCTCGCCGTCGCCCCGCGGGACGCCAACACCAATCTTCTCGCCGGCATGTCCTGCGCCGGCCTCGACGACCTCAAGAATGCGCGCAAATATTACGAGCGGGCGGTGAAGGCCGACAAGGACCTGGTCGGCGCCCGCCGCGAGCTCGCCCTCACCTATCTCAGGCTCGGCGACCGGCCGAAGGCGGAAGCGGAGCTTGCCGCGCTGAAGGCGCTGCAGGCGGCGTGCGGCGGCGCCTGCGCCAAGGCGGCGGAGCTCGGCAAGGCGGTCGACATGGTCGCCGCCGCGCTCGCCGCGCCCACCCAGGCGCGGCTCGACACCCAGCCGAGCCTCCTCTTCGCCAGCGCGGCGGGAGGCGACCGCGCCTATTTCGAGGCCGTGTCGCTGATCAACGAACGCCGCTACGAAGAGGCGATCGGCGCCCTGGAGGCGGCGCGGGCGACGTTCGGGCCGCATCCAGACATCCTCACCTATCTCGGCTTCGCCAACCGCAAGCTCGGGCGCTACGAGACGGCCGAGCGTTACTACCGGGCGGCGCTCGCGGCCGCGCCGGGCCACCGCGCCGCGACCGAATATTATGGCGAGCTGATGGTCGAGCGCGGCGACAGGGCCGGCGCCGAGCGGATGCTGGCGAAGCTCGACGAGGGCTGCACCTTCGGCTGCGCGGAGGCGGAGGAGCTGAGGCGTTGGATCGCGGCGGGCGGCTCGCCGGCGCGCTGAGCGCCGCGAGCGCGGCCCTGCTTCTCCTCGCCGCCGCGGATTCGCCGCGCGTGCCGATCCGCGAGGCCCGATGGGCCGCGCCCGACCGTTTGTTCGAGACGCTGAGCCGCGAGCCGGCCGAGTGCCTCGCGCGCCCGGTCGGCGCGGCGGCGCGGCGCTCCGTCGAGATCGGCCGGATCGCCTTCCGGGCGCCGCTTCTCCTCGGCGGCCAGGCGGCCCGGGCGGGAATCAGCTGCGCCACCTGCCACCGCAGCGGCCGCGACAATCCCGCCTTCCTCTTCCCCGGCGTCTCGGGCGATCCCGGCACCGCCGACGTGACCTCGTCGCTGATGAGCAGCCATCGCGGCGACCGGACGGACAATCCCCGGCCGATCCCGGACCTGGCGGGCCCGCCGGAGCGGCTCAAGGTCTCCCGCACCGGGCCGGGCGCGCTGGAGGCGTTCATCCACGGCCTCGTCGTCGAGGAGTTCGACGGCGCCGAGCCCCCGCCGGCGGTGATGGCCGGCCTCGCCGCCTACGTCCGCGCGCTTCGGCCCGAGGCGTGCCGGGGCGGGAGCCGCCGCGTGTCGCTCGAGGGCCGGCTCGACGCCGTCGCGGCCGCGGTGCGGCTGGCGGCGGGCTCCGACCGCGACACCGGCCGCTTCCTGATTACCGCCGCCCGGTCGCTGCTCGGCGCCGTCGACGAGCGCTTCCGGCTTCCCGGCCTCGAACGCGACCGCGCCCTGCTCGCCGAGGCGGACGCGGAGCTGCGCGCCTTGCGCGAGGATCCGCGCCGCGGCGCCCCGTCCCTGGAGCGTTGGCTGGAGCGCTGGCCGGAGCGGCGGCGGCGCCTGATGCGCGACGAGCGGCGCTCGCTCTTCTCCCCCGCCATCCTTCGGGCGCAGCTTCGCGCTTAACCCTTTCCTAAGGCGCCTTGGCCATGCTCCGCCTCACCAAGGAGGCCGGCCATGTCTTTCCTGCGAAGCCTGCTGCGCGACCGTCGAGGAGCGACCGCGATCGAATATGCGCTGATTGCGAGCCTGATCGCGGTCGCGGCGATCACCGCGTTCGTCAATCTCGGCACGGGACTCAACACCACCTTCACCAACGTCAACGGCGCCGTCTCCGGCAGCTGACGCTCATCCCTCGCGGCCGTACCATTCGTCGAGCCGCATCAGCTGGTCATATTCGCCATAGGGGGCGTGCTCGGGGTGCAGCTTGGCGGTGAATGGCGCGTCGCCGGTCAGCCACGCCTCCGCGGCGGCGATGAAGTTGCGGGCGGCGCGGGCGGTGAAGTCGGTGGCGTCGAGCCCGCTCCGCCCACCGACCGGGCTCGCGACATGGCCGAGCTTCCCCGCTTTCTTCGCGAGCGACCAATATTCGAAAAGCTCGGGCAGACCCTCGATCCCCTCGAACCCGCCGCGCTCGGCGATCAGGCCGAGCAGGCCGAGCTGCATCGAATAGCCCTCGGCGACCGCCTTGGGTCCCGGCGGCATCCCGGTCTTGTAGTCGACGATGGCGAGGCCGCCGCCCGGCAGGCGATCGATCCGGTCCGCCTCGCCGTAGAGGCTGACGCCGGCGAGCTCGCAGGCGCCCTTCGCCTCCGCGGCGAGCGGCCGCCGGCCCGCTTCGGCATTCCTCGCCACCTCCGCGGCGATCCAGTCGATCGCCTCCAGGAGGCGCGGCTGCCAGAGCGCGCGCATCAGCGGATGGGCCGAGGCCTCGCGCAGCAGCGCCTCCGCCCGGCCGCGCAGCCTCGACGGCTCGCAATCGTCCTCCTTCATCCACGCCTCGAGCGTGCGGTGGACGGCGCTGCCCCGCCACGCCGCGGTCGGGTCGGCGTCGACCGGGTCGAGCGACGGCAAGGCGAGCAGCTTGCGCGCGTAGAAGGCGAAGGGGTCGGCCTTCAGCCGGTCGACCTCGGTCACCGAGATGCGGCGGGGCCGGGCCTCCAGCGGCGGCCGCGGCGCGGGGCGCTCCGCCGGCCGCAGCGCTGCCGGCCGGTCCACCGCCCGCGCCCAGCCGATATGGACGGGGGAACGGGTGAGGCCGCCGGTCATCGCTTCGAGCCGCAGCCAGAAGCGCGACGGGATGGCCGGCGCGCGGGCGTCGCGGCGGGCGCGGGTGACGAGCACGGCGGGCGCTCCGAGGCCGCTCGCGAAATCGTGCGCCGAAACCCCGATCCGGCGCTCCAGCCCGGGCAGGCCCAGCTCGTGGCGGAGGCGCGGGGCGAGCCAGGGATCGGGCGCCGGCAGCTGCGGCCACACCCCTTCGTTGAGGCCGGCGAGGATGACGAGGTCGGCGCGCTGCAGCCGCGCCTCTATCTGGCCCCAGATGAACAGGCGCGGATGCTGGCCGTAGGGCGGCCGCACGTCCCGCGAGCGAAGCAGCTGCTCGAGCATCGCGGCGAAGGCGCGCGGCGCGACCCGGCCGGCGGCCGCCGCGGCCGCCTCGGCCTCCAGAAGCAGGTCCGCCGCCTCGCGTCCCGCGGGGCCCGCCCAGACCTCGTCGCCGGTGAGGTCCGAGGCGGGGACCCGCAAGGCCTCGAGCAGGCGCGCGAAGCCGGAGCGCCCGTCGCGAAACGCCCGCTCGAGGGGCTTCAGCCGCGGCGCCACGCCCCGCCACCACGCCTCGGCGCGGCCGCGCAGCTCGCGCTCGCCGCGGCGGCCGCTCCGGTCGGCGAGGAGCGCGCTTATGCCGTCGAGCCCGGCCGGCGGGCGCGGCCCCCGCAGCGCCAGGTCGAGGAGCCGCGCGCCTTCGAGCCAGGCGAGCCGCCCCTCCCCCTTGGCGACCAGCGGATGCTTCAGCAGGGCGAGCAGCGGCACCGGCGCGAACTGCTCCGCGGCCGCGCCGGCGAGCGCGAGCAGCAGCGTTCCCGGCGCAAGCTCCGACAAGGGCCGTCCGGCGCTGTCGTCCGCGGCGACGCCCCAGCGCCGGAGATGGGCCGCGACCCGCCGGGCGAGCGCCCGGTCGGGAGTGACCAGCGCCGCCGTTCGCGCCGGCGTCTCCAGCGCCTCGCGCAGGGCGACGGCGACCGCCTGCGCTTCCTCGGCCGGATCGGCGGCCTCGATCGCACGCACGCCGGGCAGCCGCCGGTCGGCGGGACTGAGAGTCGCCCAGGCGGCGGTCGAGGCGGCGGGCAGCATGGCATTGGCGACGGCGCGCCCGCGCGAGGCGGGCGCCGCCGGGCCGCCGCTCCAGCGCCATCGCCTCACCTCGGCCCGCCCTACCCCCATCCGCTCGAGCAGCAGCTTGAGGTGGAATTGCGGGTGGGTCTCGATCGACCGGCGGCGCTGGCCGGTGGCCGGATCCGGCTCGTGCGGGCCGAGCGCGGCCCACTCGCTCTCCGCAAGGCCGGTGTCGAGGCCCGGGAGCACGACGAGCCCCTCGGGGAGCCGCGACACGACGCGCAGCAGCCGCGCCACGGCGGGCGCGGCCGTGGTGATCCCGGCGGCGGCGACGAAGCCGGCCGGCGGCGCGGCGCTCCACCGCGCGGCCAGCCGGCCGAGCAGGCGCCGGCGGCGCTCGGCAAGGTCTATCCGGCCGCGCTCTGCGAGCCGTCTCGGCCAATGGTCCATGATCACCGCCAGCCGCTCGAGCGACGCCTGCCAGTGCAGCGAGAGATCGGGAAGGTCGGCGGCGAACCCGCGCAGCCGCGACGGCGCGATCTCCTCCACCAGCAGCTGGTCGAGCGTCTGGGCGAGGTTCTCGGCGAGGCGCAGGGCCTCCGCCCCCTCCACCCCGGGCAGGTGGCGCTCGACGAGGGCTGCAAGCTGGAACAGCCGGTCGAGCGGCTCGATCGCGGGCGGTATCGCCTCCTCCTCGTCCGCCGGGTCGAGGAGGCCGCCGACCCGCTCCTCTATGTCCGCATCGCCGATCGGGACGAGGCGGGGGAGCAGCAGGCCGCCGGCCGAGCGGCGCACGAAGGCTTCGGTGATGGCCCGGGCCGCGCGGTTGTTGGGGACCAGAACGACGCCCCGGGCAAGGCCGAGCGTCTCGCCGCCGTGCCGCGCGAGGAGGCCCGCGGCGAAGGCGTCGGCGAACGGTCGGTGCGCAGGGATGGTGTAGACGCGCGGGTGGGCCGGGCGCTGGGCCGCGTGCGCCGTGGCGTCAGGCGGTGCCAAGTATCTCTTCCGCCGCGCGGATGTTGGGGGGCGCGCCGACGTCGAACCACAGGCCCTGGTGCACGGCCCCGAACAGGCGCCCCGCCTCGATCGCCCTGTCCCACAGGAGGTTGGTCGAGAAGGGTCCCGCCGGCACTTCGCCCGCGAGCAGCCGCTTCGACACGATCTGGACCCCGGTATAGACGAACGGCGCCATCCCGCCGGGCTTGCGGCGGCGCAGCGCGCCGGCGGCGTTCATGTGGAAATCGCCCTGCCCGGCATGGCAATGCGCCCGCGCCAGCGGCACGAGCAGGAGCAGGGCGTCCATCCGCGCCTCGTCCCAGGCCGAGGCGAGCAGGCGCAGGGCGTCGACCGGCCCGTCGATCCAGAGGTTGTCGGAATTGACCACGAGGAACGGGTCTGCATCGATCAGCGGCAAAGCGTGGACCAGGCCCCCGCCCGTCTCCAGCAGCCGCTCGCGCTCGTCGGAGATCGCGATCTCGATGTCCTGGACGCGGTTCCTGAGATGGGCCTCCAGGGCGTCCGCGAGATAGTGGACGTTGACCACCGCCTTCTTCACCCCCGCCGCGCGCAACCGGTCCATGCAATGGTCGATCAGCGGCTTGCCGGCCACCTCGACGAGCGGCTTTGGGCGGGTCGCCGTAAGCGGGCGCATCCGCTTGCCGAGCCCCGCCGCCAGCACCATCGCGGTCTGCGGCACCTGCCCCGCCGGAGCGGGGCGAAGGGAGAGCGGCCTGCGGTAACGGCTCACCCGGTCATCGCCCTCAGGCAGGCGTCGCCGCGATAGCGGGCCGGGACGTTGGCGTCGAACCACGCCCGCACCGGTGCAGTCGCAGGGTGGGCGAAGTTGCGCTCTACATAACCCCAGAGACGGGGGTGCATCGTCGGGTAGAATGGCTTGCCGTCGCGCTTCCACAAGCGGGTGAAGATGCCGAGTATCTTCACGTTGCGCTGGGCGCCGAGCACTTCGTAGTGGGCGCGGAAGCGGGCGCGGTCGGGCACGCCGGCGGCATCCATGTAGCGCTCGAGCATCGCCGCCTCCAGCGCCGGCGAGACGTCGCGGCGGGCGTCCTGGAGCAGCGAGACGAGATCGTAGGCGGCATGGCCGGCCAGCGCGTCCTGAAAGTCGAGCAGGCCGAGCTCGGCGCGGCCGGGAAGCACCATGAGATTGTCGGCATGATAGTCGCGCAGCACCATCACCGGCGAGCGCTGGGCGCTCTCGAGAAGGTCCGCCCAGGCCGCCCGCCACGCCGGCAGATAGGATTCGCGGTCCACCTCGAGGCCGACGGCGGGGACGTACCAGTCCGGGAACAGCATCACCTCTCGGACCTTGGCGGCGTCGTCATAGGCCGGGAGGTCCGAGGGCGCCCTCTCCCGGGCGAGCCGGGCGAGGATGTCGACCGCCGATTCGTATATCTCCCGCTCCCGCTCCGGCTCGCGGGCGAGCAGCGGCCCGACCCGGTCGTCGCCGAAATCCTCGAGCAGCAGCAGCCCCCGCTCCCGGTCGACGGCGAGGGGGCGGGGCGGCGCGAAGCCGCGGTCGAGCAGGTGCCGCGCGACGGCGAGGAACGGCCCGACGTCCTCATGCTCGGGCGGGGCGTCCATCAGCACGGCGGTGCGGCCGTCCTTCACCACTCGGAAATAGCGGCGGAAGCTTGCGTCCCCGGCGAGCGGCAATATCTCGGCGCCGTCCCAGCCGTGGCGGCTCAGGAAGTCGGGCGCCGTCTCCGGCGGAATCATCGGGGCGGCCATCGCGCTTCCCAAGCGGCGGGCACCCCCGCTGTCAAGGCGCGGCCGCCCGCGGCCCGCGGCACGAGCGTCAGGCGGAGCGCCTGGCGCCACAGCCGGTCGCCGAGCCGCTCCGGCCACTCGACGAGCAGCGCCCCATCCTCCAGAGCCTCGTCCAGCGCCAGCGCCTCCACCTCGTCCGGCTCCTCGATCCGGTAGAGGTCGACGTGCCATACCGGCGGCGACAGCCCCTCGTAGGGCAGGACCAGCGGGAAGGTCGGGCTGGCGACGTCGCCGCCGAAGCCGAGGCCGCGCAGGATGCCGCGCGCCAGCGTCGTCTTGCCTGCGCCGAGATCGCCGAACAGCGCGACGACGTCGCCGCCTCGGAGCAGTCCCGCCAGCGAGCGCCCCAAGGCCTCGGTAGCCTCGGCGTCGGCGAGGATCATCACCCCTTCTTCCTGGGGAGCCGCACCGTGACGGTCGTGCCCTGGCCGGGCTCGGAGACCAGCTCGACCGTGCCGCCATGCGCCTCCACGAACTGGCGGGCGAGCGGCAGGCCGAGGCCGAGCGCCGCGTCGCCGCCTTCCCGGCTGCGGTGGAAGCGGTCGAACACACGCGCCTGCTCGGCGGGCGCGATGCCGTGGCCGTTGTCGGAGACGATGATCTCCGCCGCGGCGCGGGTGCCAGCGGCGTGGAGGAGGATGCGCCCGCCCGGGTCGGTGAAGGTGACGGCGTTCTTCAGGATGTTGTCGAGGGACTGGCGCAATCGCCGGCGGTCGCCGGTGATCGAACCAAGGCCGCTCCCCGTCTCGACCACGAAGGCGATCCCCTTCGCCTCCGCCTGCGCTTGGAACGCCGCCGCGGCTTCGCGGCAGAAGGGCTCGAGGGCGATCTTCTCCTCAGCGAGGAGAAGGCTGCCGCTGTCGCTCTGGGTGAGATCGAGGACGTCGTCGATCAGCGCTCCGAGCCGCGCCACCGACTGGAGGATGGCGGACACATAGTCGGTCGCCGGCGGGGGCAGCTCCCCCGCATAGCCCGCCTCGAGCATCTCGGCGAAGCCGGCGATGGAGGTGAGCGGCGTGCGCAGCTCGTAGCTCATGTTGGAGACGAAGGCCGTCTTCAGCCGGTCCGCCTCCTCGAGCGCGGCGGTGCGCTCGCGCAGCGCCGCCTCCACGGTGCGGGAGGCGGTGACATCGAGCATTGTGAAGAGGGCGTTGCCGTCCGGCAGCGGCACAGCGGCGAACTCGAACTCGCGTCCGTCGACGAAGGCGACCCGGCCGCCCCGCTGCTTGCGCTCGACGGTGGCGCTCCTCACCAGCTCGCGCACCAGGCCGGCATGCTGGGGGTTCCTCAGCTTGCGGCCGATATGCGGGGTCAGCGTGTCGATGCGCGGATTGCCGGTCAGCTGCTCCTCCTCGAACTCCCAGAGCTGGCGGAAGCGGTTGTTCCAGAGGTGGAGCCGCCCGTCCGAGGCGAACACCCCCACCGCCTCGAACAGGTTGTCGAACGTCGCGGTGCGCACCCTCAGCAGCGTGTCGCGGGCGGAGGCGAGGCGGAGCTGCTCGGTGCGGTCCTCGAAGATGAGCAGAAGGCCACCGTCCGGAAGCGGCTGGGCGACGACGCGCAAGTGGCGGCCGCCCGGCAGCAGCCAGTCCTCCTCCTCCGCCGCCAGCCCGCCGGTGAACCAGCGCCCGTGGTCGCGCTTCCAGTCCGGATAGTCGCGGACCTCCGGCATGTGGCCGGCGTCGCGCATCGCGTCGAGCAGCCGGTTGAACTCCGGCCGGTCGGCGAGGAAGTCGCTCTTGAGGGAGAAGATTCGGGCGAAGGGCTGGTTGAAGAAGATGAGGCTGCGGTCGCGGCCGAACTGGGCGACGCCGGCGGAAAGCCGGTCGAGCATGTCGCGCTGGGCGCGGACGAAGCGCTCGAGATCGGCGCGCGCCTGCTCCCGGTCCTCGACGTCGACGGCGTAGCCCGCGACCCCGGCGCTGCCGATTGGGACTTCCACGACCTGCATCGTCCGCCGTTCTCCGGCGACCGTGGCCGGGACGGTGCGGAACTGCGGCGCGCCGCTGTCGCGGGCCGCCGCGGCATGGGCGGCGGCGGCCTCCGGCTCGTCGATCAGCTCGATGCCGTCGGCGACGACGGCTCCGGCATCGTCGGCCTCAACCGCCTCCACATAGGCGCTGTTGACCATGGCGAGCCGCAGGTCGGGGCCGCGATGCCACATCGGGAAGGGCGCGGCCTCGATCAGTCCGGAAAGGGAATCGAGCGCGCCGGAGAGGCGCTGGGCGCGCTGCTCGCTGGCGGCGAGCCGATCGGCCGTATCGGTCGCGTCCTGCAGCCAGGCGAGGACGTCGCCCTCAGCCCAGGGGTGCGGCGCGGCGCCGCCGCGCAGCTCGACGACCCGCACCGACCGCATCGGCCGAAGCTCGAGAGTGAAGGGCGCGCCAGAGGCGGCGCACGCCGCCACTGCCGAGGAGAGCGCGTCCAGCTCCGCCTCCGGAAGGGAGGCGGTGAGCCCCTGCAGCGTCGCCGGCAGCGCCTCCAGCCCAAGCATCTGAGCCGTCGCGGAGGGGCCCTGCAGGGAGCCGTCGCGCCGGGCGATGAGCGGCAGCGCCGGAGAGGCGGCGAGCAAGGCCTCGAGCCGCGCCACCTCACGGGTCTGCGCCACCGCCGCGCGGCTGCGCGCGACGCCGCGCAGCGTCGCCCACAAGGCCGCCGCCAGCCAGCCGCCGCAGAACAGCGCGACAAGCGCGAGGGCGGCAGGGGTCAGGCTGGGCATCGGCTCCTCTTAAGGACGCCTTGGGGGGAGGAAAAGGGCAGGCTCCGCCAAACCCTGCGCGAACCGGCAGGGCCCGCGCGCCGCGAGGCTCAGGCGGCGAGCTTGCGCGCCTTGGCGAGCTTCTTGAGTATCATGTCCCGCTTGAGGCGCGAGAGATGGTCGATGAACAAGATACCCTCGAGATGGTCCATCTCGTGCTGCAGGCAGATGGCGAGCAGTCCGTCCAGCTCCTCCTCGCGCGAGCTGCCGTCCCGGTCCAGCCAGCGGGCGCGGATGCGATCCGGCCGCTCCACCTCGGCATACATTTCCGGCACCGAGAGGCAGCCTTCGTTGTAGACCTGGAGGTGGTCGGACGTCTCGACGATCTCGGGATTGATGAAGACCAGCGGGCGCCGGACGGGCTCGCCGCCCTCTTCCTCCGGCTCCTGAAGGTCGATGACGAGGAGACGCTTGGGAACGCCTACCTGGATCGCGGCGAGGCCGATGCCGGGCGCCGCGTACATCGTCTCGAACATGTCGTCGATCAGCGTCTGAAGCTCGGGCGTAACCTCCTCCACCGGCGAGGAAATGCGCCGAAGCAGCGGGTCGGGAGTCTCGAGGATCGGGAGGACGGCCATGGTCGAAAAGTAGGTCCGGAAGGGGCGAAAATCAAGGTCGCGAGGGCGTCCGGGCGCCGTCCCGGCGCGGGTCCCCCCGCGGCCTACCCAACCGGCCGGCGCGCGCGGAGCGCCTGCGCCAGCGTCCCCTCGTCGAGATAGTCGAGCTCGCCGCCGACCGGGAGGCCGTGGGCGAGGCGGGTCAGCCGGACCGGGAAGCCCTCGAGACGCTCGGCCAGATAATGGGCGGTGGTCTGGCCCTCGAGCGTGGCGTTGGTTGCCAGCACCACCTCGTCGAAACCGCCGGCCGAGACACGGCCGATCAGCCTGTCGATGCTGAGATCCTCCGGACGCACGCCTTCGAGAGCCGAAAGGCGGCCGCCGAGCACGTGGAAGCGGCCCGGGAAAAGGCGCGAGCGATCGAGCGCCCAGAGGTCCGACACTTCCTCCACGACACAGAGCAACCGGTCGTCGCGCCGCGGATCGGCGCAGACGCTGCAGGGGTCGGCCGTGTCGACGTTGCCGCAGGTCGAGCAGACCGAAAGCGCCTCGCTGACCCGCTCCAGCGCCCTCAGCAGCGGCGTCAGAGCGGCCTCGCGCTTCTTCAGGAGGTGGAGCACCGCCCGGCGCGCGGAGCGGGGTCCGAGTCCCGGCAGCCGCGCCAGCGCCTGGGTGAGCGCGTCGATCTCGGGGGAAGCCATGGATCTTAGGTAGGAGGTGGGTGGCGGGAGGTAAATCCTTCCCCTCCCCTTCAAGAAGAGGATTGGCTACAGCGCGCGTCATGCGCATCGCCTTCATGGGAACTCCCGATTTCGCCGTGCCGACGCTGGAGGCGCTGGTCGCCGCCGGGCACGAGATCGCCTGCGTCTATTCGCAGCCGCCCCGCCCCGCCGGAAGGGGCAAGGCGCCGCGTGTATCGCCGGTGCAGCAGCGGGCGCAGGCCATGGGGATCGAGGTGCGCACGCCCGTTTCGCTACGCTCTGAAGAGGCGCAGGCGGCGTTCCGCGCGCTCGGGCTGGAGGCGGCGGTGGTCGCCGCCTACGGGCTGATCCTCCCGGCGCCCATCCTCGAGGCGCCGCGGCTCGGCTGCCTCAACGTCCACGCCTCGCTGCTGCCGCGCTGGCGGGGGGCGGCGCCGGTGCAGCGGGCGATCCTCGCCGGCGACAGGCGCACCGGGGTCACCATCATGCAGATGGAGCGCGGGCTCGACACCGGGCCGATGCTCGCCCAGCTGCCCGCCGAGATCGCCCGCAAGAGCGCGGGCGAGCTCACCGCGGAGCTCGCACGCCTGGGTGCCGAACTGATGGTCGACGTGCTCGCCTCGATCCACCGCGTCGGCCCGCGCCCCCAGGACGACCGCTGGGCCACCTACGCCCCGAAGATCGCCAAGGAGGAAGCCAGGCTCGACTTCAGCCGCAGCGCCGAGGAGGTGGAGCGGCAGGTGCGGGCCTTCGATCCGGTGCCGGGCGCCTTCTTCGAATATGCGGGCGAGCGCATAAAGATACATTCTGCCGAGCTGGTCGACGACAGCGGGCCTGCGGGGACGGTGCTGGATCGGAGCCTGACCATCGCCTGCGGCACCGGCGCCCTCGCTCCCACCTCCGTCCAGCGCGCGGGGCGGGCCGTCATGACCCCGGCGGAATTGCTGCGCGGCTTCCCGATCCCGCCCGGAACCCGGCTTTGACCCGTTTCCGGCTGACGATCGAATATGACGGCCGCCCCTTCATGGGTTGGCAGCGCCAGGCCCACGGCCCCTCCGTCCAGCAGGCGATCGAGGAGGCGGCCGAAGCGATCAGCGGGGAGCAGGTCACCGTCCACGCCGCCGGCCGCACCGACGCCGGCGTCCATGCCGTGGCGATGGCGGCGCACCTCGATATGGCGAGGCCGATCACGCCCTTCCGCCTCGCCGAGGGCCTGAACGCCCGGCTGAGGCCGCAGCCGGTGGCGATCCTGGGAGCGGAGGCGGTCGGACCGGACTGGCACGCCCGCTTCAGCTGCACCGGCCGCCGCTACGTCTACCGAATCGTCAACCGCCGCGCCCCGCTGGCGCTCGAGGCGGGACGGGCCTGGCAGGTGCGGGTTCCGCTCGACGCCGAGGCCATGCAAGAAGCGGCGCAGGCGCTGGTCGGCCGCCACGATTTCACCACCTTCCGTTCCGCCCATTGCCAGTCGGACAGCCCGGTGAAGACGCTCGACCGGCTCGTCGTCAGCCGGTCGGGCGACGTCATCCTCGTCGAGGCGGCGGCGCGGTCCTTCCTCCACCACCAGGTCCGATCGATGGTGGGGTGCCTGCAGCTCGTGGGGCGGGGCCGTTGGTCGGCGGCCGACCTCGCGGGGGCGCTTGCGGCGAGGGACCGGGCGGCGCTCGGCCTCAACGCTCCGCCCGACGGCCTCTATTTCACGGCGGCCGAATATCCGGGCGAAGCGGCGCCGAAGCCGAACAGGCGCTGAAGCGAGCGGTCCAGCATCAGCAGCTGCCAGAGCAGGCGGCCGTGGTCGGAGCGGCCGGCGCGATGATCGGTGGCGACTCGCGCGACGGCGGCGCCGTCGAGCCAGCCCAGCTCGGCCAGCGCCGGGCTGCGGGCGAGCGCCGCCGCCTCCGCCGCCAGCGGGCCGCGGAACCATGCACCGACCGGCGTCACGAAGCCCATCTTGCGGCGGTGGAGTATCTCGCCGGGAAGATAGCGGCCGAGGGCCTTCTTCATCAGCCACTTGCCGGATCCGCCGCGCAGCCGCAGCGTCGCCGGCAGGCGCGCCGCAAACTCGACCAGGCGGTGGTCGAGCAGCGGCTCGCGCGCCTCGAGGCTGACCGCCATGCTGGCGCGGTCCACCTTGGTGAGGATGTCGCCCGGCAGCCAGATCTTGAGGTCGGCATATTGGGCACGCGACAAGGCGTCGTCGGCCGGCGCCTGGCGCATCGTCCCGACATAGAGCTGCTCCGCTCGGTGGCCCTGCAGCAGCTGCCGGAAGGCCGGCGTGTAGAGCCTCGCGCGGACCGGGAAGGAGGTCGCAGTGACGGCGTCGGCATAAGCCTCCTCGGCGCTCCGGCCGAGGGCGGTGAGCGTCGTCTTGGCGCGAAGGAATTGCGGCGCCCAGTCCATCTTGGGGTAGAGCGCGCCGGCGGCTCCGAGCGCGCTCCGCGCGCCCGGCGGAAGCAGGCGGCGGACCCGCTCCTCGGCGCTGAACAGCCGGTAGCGGCGATAGCCGGCAAAGGCCTCGTCGGCGCCGTCGCCGGAGAGGGCGACGGTCACCTTCTCCCGGGCGAGCTCCGAGACGCGGTAGGTGCCGAGCGCGGAGGCGTCGGCGAAGGGTTCGTCGAAGCTGGCCACGAGCGTGTCGATCAGCGCGAAATCGGCGGAGGCGACGGTGCGGGTGCGGTGGGAGGTGGCGAAGCGTGCCGCGACCTGCGCCGCCCAGCGGCTCTCGTCGTGATCGGCCTCGTCGAAGCCGATCGAGCAGGTCTCGACCGCCTTGCGGCTCGCCTCCGCCATGAAGGCGACGACGGCGGAGCTGTCGACTCCGCCCGAGAGAAAGGCGCCGAGCGGTACGTCGGCGACCATGCGGGAGCGCACCGCCTCCCGCAGCCGCTCGACCAGCTCCTCCTCCAGGGCGGCGGCGGACGCCCGGGAGGGGCTGGAGAAATCGACGTCCCACCAGCGCACCGGCGCCGGTACCGGCCGGCCGCGTCGGACGAGGAGATAATGGCCGGCGGGAAGCTTCGATACGCCCGCCATGATGCTCAGCGCATCTGGTATGTAGCCGTAGGCGAGATAGTCCTCGACGGCGCGCGGATCGATCTCGCGGCGGAACCGAGGATGCGCCATCAACCCCTTGAGCTCCGAGGCGAATATCAGCGCGCCATCGGGCAAAGCGGCGAGGAAGAGGGGCTTCACGCCGAGCCGGTCGCGGGCGAGGAACAGGGCGTCCTCGGCGCCGTCGTAGAGCGCGAAGGCGAACATGCCGTTGAACCGGGCGAGGCAGGACGGGCCCCATTGCCGCCACGAGGCCAGAACCACCTCGGTGTCGCTGTGAGTCGCGAAACGGTGGCCGAGCGCCTCAAGCTCCGCCCGCAACTCCTTGAAATTATAAATTTCCCCATTGTAGCTGAGGACCAGGTCGCCATCCGCCGAGCGCATCGGCTGGTCGCCGGTCTCGAGATCGATGATCGAGAGGCGGCGGTGGCCGAGCCCGACTCCGCGCCCGGTCCACACACCGCTGCCGTCCGGCCCGCGATGGGCGAGGCTGTCGGCCATGGCGCGGATCCGCGCCGCGTCGACCGGCTTGGGGACGTCGGGATGGAACAGGCCTGCAATGCCGCACATCAGCGAGCCCCTGGCAGCCCCGCGGCCCGGTCGGCAAGCCCTTCGACCGGCCCGAGGGCGCGGAGGAACGCCGCGAGCACCGGCCGAGCGCCCGGCTCCGCCGACGAGGCGACCAGGGCGACGGCCCGCTGCGGACCGCCGACCAGGTGCACCTTCACCGTCTCTACCTTCACCGCCGCCGGGCTGCCGGTAAGGATGCCGCCGACGCGGTAGAAGCTCCACACCTCGCGCAGGTCGCCGTGGGAGAAGATCCGCTCGGCGCGTCCGGACGGCGGCGGCGCGGCGTCGGCGGTCCAGGCCCAGCTGCCGTCCGCAGGCACCGCGCCCTGGCCGAAGCCGACCAGCTCGCGCCCCTCCCCCTGCCGGGCGAAGACGGCGAGGGCGAGGTCCACTTCATGCCCGGCGGAGTCGCGGTAGCGGCCGATGCGCAGGCGGTCGGCGCCCGCATAGGTCGGCTGCCAGGGCCGCCCCGCAACGGCCACCCGACGCCAGCCAGGTACCTCCGGCAAGGCGAAGTCGGGCGCCTCGACGGTGCCGGAGGAGGCGACCGCCGCCGACCAGAGGAGCGGCGCGGCCGCAAGCGTCGCGGCGGCGGCGGCGACTCGGACCAGGCGCGGCCCCGGCCCCGCGGCCGCCCCCGGAGGCTGGAGCGCGGCCGGGTCGAACCAGGGGTCGTCGACCTTGCGGTCGAAGAACGGCCAGGCGGCGGCCATGATGAGGGCGATGACGATGGCGAAGAACACCCAGCCGTAGACGACATGGTCGAAGCTCTCGGCGAAGCTGTTGTCGCTGGTCAGATAGGCGACGTAGATGGTCCCCCAGGCCCTGACGCCGTTGGCGAGGACGGGGACGACGATCGCCGCGGCGAGGAAGGCGGCGCGGCGGCCCCAGGCGCGGAAGCAGACGTTGGCGGCGAGCGCCCCGTAGGCCAGCATGGCGATGAGGAACTTCACCCCCGAACAGGCCTCCGCCACCTCGAAATAGCCGGTCGAGGTGGAGATGAAGACGCCGTCGATATGGGCCGGCACCTGCGCCAGGCGCAGCAGGGCCATGGCGATCTGCGCCGTCACCGTCTGCATCGGCGGCACCAGCTCCTCGCCGAGCGGGATCAGGAACAGGGCGTAGAAGATCGGGAAGGCGAGGCCGCGCGACACCGCCTTGCCGAGGCAGGCGACGACCGCCCCCTGCAGCATCAGCACGAGCCCGGCATGGCGGGCGAGGGCAAGGCTGCCGGCCTCGCCGAGCAGCCACGCCGCAGCCCCCGCCGCGACCGGCAGCAGCCCCGGAGCCCAGGCGGCGGGCGCGAGCCGCCGCAGCTCGGGGCGCCGCTGCCAGACCAGCCAGAAGATCAGCGGCGGTATGAGCAGGCAGTGATTGAAGGTCGAGCTCTCCCACCAGACCGCCGCCATGGCGGCGGCGTCGCGCCGGAAGAGGAGCAGGAGCGCGGCCCAAAGGACGCCGAGGACGGCGAGATGGTCGCGCCAGCCGGGCGCGGCCGATTCGCGCGCCGGCACGATGGGGAGGATCGCGGTCATGACATGGCCCCTATCCTCCCTGTCGCCGAAGGCGATGGGGAGGGGGACCGCGCAAAGCGCGGTGGAGGGGCTTCGCCCGCGCCATAGGCCCCTCCACCAGGCTTCGCCTGGTCCCCCTCCCCCTGCGCTTCGCGCACGGGGAGGACGAGCTCCGCCAGCGGCGCCAGGCGCGCGTCCCAGCGATAGGCCTCTTCCATGCGGCGGCGGGCGGCGGCGGCGAGGGCGGCGGCGCGGGCGGGATCGGCGAGGAGCGCGGCGATCGCCTCGGCCTGCGCCGGGGCGCCGTCGGCGACGATCAGGTCGCGTCCGGGCTCCGCCTCTATGCCTTCGAACGCCGCGGGGCTGGCGACGACGGGGCGCCCCATCGCCATCGCTTCGAGCACCTTGTTCTGGACGCCGCGGGCGATGCGCAGCGGCGCCGCCACGACGTCGGCGGCGGCGAGCCAGGCGCGCACGTCCGGCACGGCGCCGGTGACGATCACCCGATCGGAGGCGAGGCGGCGCACCGCCCGGACGGGGTTCCGCCCCACTATGGCGAAGCCGGCGCCCGGCAGGCGGGGCAGCACCTCGGCGGCGAACCAGGCCACCGCGTCGACGTTGGGCGCATAGTCCATCTGCCCGGTGAAGACGATCAGCGGGCGCGACGGGGGCAGGGACTTCTCCGCGGAAAAGTACGTGTCCCCTTTCCGGGGGTCGTAGAAATCGAGGTCGACGCCGTTCTGGAGGGCGGCGACGTTGGGAAGGCCGGTGCGCGCCCGGAACAGGGCGGCCTCGGCGTCGCTGACGAACAGGCTGGCGTCGGCGCGGGCCGCCGTCTCCCGCTCGAAGGCGAAGAGCTTCGCCGCCTCGCGCCGATAGAGCCAGGCGAGCGGCCCGCTTTTGGCGGCGTAGGCGGCGAACTTGGCCGAATCCATGTCGACGAAGTCCATGACGAGGCGCTGGCGGAGCCGCGCCGGCGCGAATTGCGCCATCTGTCCCGAAAAGACGAAGAGCGCTTCCACCTTCGGGTCGGCGAGCCGCTGGTCGACGAAGGCCCGAAGCGTCGGGCTGTCGAACAGGGTGAGGGAGAGAGGCTTGCCGGCGAGCAGCGCCCGGGCCGCGGCCGAGGCGCGTCCAGTGCGGCGGACCTCGACATGCGCCGCCCCGAGCCGGCCGCCCAGCGCCTCCCGCAGGGCCGGCAGGTGGGCGGCGTCCGCCTCGTCGTCGGCGAAGCAGGCGAGGTGGACGGGGCCGAGCCCGGCGAGGTGCCTCAGCAGGTGCCAGGAGCGTATCTTGTCCCCCCGATCGGGCGGATAGGGGATGCGGTGGGCGAGGAAGAGCGTCTCCGTCATCCCAGCCCCCGCGCCAGGGGCGGGCCGAGGCGATTGGCGAGCCAGAGCGGGAGCTTCTTCCAGGCCGCGACCTGGAGGCGGTAGCGGGGGCTCAGCGGATTGGTTTCCCGTGCCTCCCCTTTCACCGCGTAGACAAGGGGTTGCGGCTCGAAGCCCCAATTCTTTTTGAAGGCGAACGCGCCCGTGCCGAGCTTCGAGCGGCCGAAGTCGAAGCGGGTGCAGCCGCGCCTCACGGCGTGGCGCATGAGCGCGTAATACATCAGTTCGTTGGCGCGGGCGGGACGCGCCTCCCGGGTGCCGCCCCCCCAATAAGGGTAGACCGTGCCCCGGAAATAGAGGCTGAGGACGCTCGCCAGCACCTCCCCGCCGCGGCTGACGGTGAGGATGTCCGCATCCTCTCCGAAGGCTTCGAGCATCGCGGCGAAGAGCGCGCGCGGGAAAACCGGCGTGCCGAGGTTGCGGACGCTCTCGGAATAAGCGCGGTAATGGGCCTCGAGATCGCGGCCGACGGCGACGTCGAGCCCGAAGCCGAGGGCGCGGCGCACCTCGGCGCGCTGCTTGCGGGGGATGGCGGCGAGCACCGCCTCCTCGTCCGCGGGAAGAGCGCGCGCGAAGCCTGCATAGACGCCCTCGTTCCGCTGCCAGCGCATCGGCGCAGGGCCGCCGCGCAGCTCCACCGACGCGCAATTTCGGCGCCGGGCGAGCGACCAGGCGGCCTCGCCGAGCGCGTCGGCGCCGAGGCCGAGCACTCCGCCGCCTACGCCGAAGCCGGCCGACACCATCGCCGAGCCGAACAGAGGCGAGCGCACCTCGGTCAAGGGGAGGATCCCGACGATCCGCGCCCGACTATCCTCGGCGAGGAGGCAATGCCCGCGCGCGCCGCAGCCGCGCTCGACGCCGGCGCTCCATTCCGGCAGGTGGAAGGGAGTCGCCTCGGGATGCGCGACGATGAAGGCGCGGATCGCCTGGCCGTCCCGCGGCACCGCGGCGCGCACGGCGAGCCGGCGGTGGGGGCTGAGCGCGTTCATGACAGCCGCGCCTTCTCTGCCTCTACCACCCGGTCGGTACGCGTCCACGCGTGCGCCTTGAGCAGTTTCAACAATTTGGGCCGCATGGCCGAGAGGCGGCTGTAATGACGCAGGCGCGACTTGAGCGGCGCCGCGGCGAGCCGAGGCTGGCCCGGATCGATTTCCCAGGGGTGGAAATAGAAGACGGCGGGCCGCCCGTCCGCCGCATTGACCCGGCGGATCGCCCAGTCGGAGAAAAAATAGGGGAACAGGCGGAAGAAGCCCCCTCCCCCCGCGGCGAGGCGCCGCCCGGCGACGTCGACGGTGGTGACGGGCAGCTCGATCAGGTCGGCTCCCGGAAGCGGCCGGTACGCGAAGCGCGGCGCTTCGGGCCAGCCGTAATGATCGTGGGCGAGAGGCGCGACGCTGGAGGAATAGGCATAGCCCTCCTCGGCGAGGATGGCGTGGGCCCACGGGGTGCGGGCGTCGATCGAGAAGCTCGGCGCGCGATAGCCGCGAGGCGGCGCGCCGGCGGCATCGGCGATTGCGGCGTGGGCGCGGCGCAGGTCGGCCCGGAACTGCTCGGGCGTGAGGGTGAAGACGCGGTCATGGTCCCAGCCGTGGCTGGCGATCTCGTGGCCGGCGGCGGCAACGCGGCGAAGCAAGGCGGGGTAGCGGTCCGCGACCCAGCCCAGGGTGAAGAAGGTCGCCTTCACCCCCGCCTCGTCGAACAGGCGCAGGACCGCATCGGCGTTGCGCTCGACGCGCTGGGGTAAGCCGTCCCAGTCGGCCTTGGCGATGACGCTCTCGAAGGCGCCGACCTGGAACCAGTCCTCCACGTCGACGGAAAGGGCGTTCAGCATTGGCTTTACGCCTTTGTCTAGGCCGCGTTGGTGTAGCCGGGCGCCTGCTGGCCGTTCTCCACCCACTCGACGAGCAGGGTCAAGACTCGCCGGACGATCTTCTCCTGCTCGTCGAGCCGCGCCTCGAGCGAGGCGACGCGGCGTTCGAGGGCGAGGTCGCGGACCGGCTCCTGGGGCTGCGCGCCGCGCAGCGGCAGGGGCCGCTCGGGCGCGGCGGACTGCGGGCGATCGGCGCCGAGATCGGCGACCACCGCCTCGACGTCCTCGGCGCCGAGCGATTCGAGCTGCTCGACCGCGGCGTAGAGGAGCACGCGCCCGGCGAGCTGGTTGAGCCGCCTCAATATCCCGCCGGAGTGGCGGTAGAGCGCCTGGAAGGCGTCGGGACGGAAGGCGGGACGGCCGCTCCAGCCGGCGACGGCGAGCCGGTGGACGACATAGCCCTCCACCTCCGCCGCCTCGATCGGCTCGAGATGATGGGTGGCGATGATCCGCTGGCGCAGTTGCTCGAGCGCCGGCTCGGCGGCGATGCGATCGCGAAACTCCGGCTGGCCGAGCAGGAATATCTGGATGAGCGCGCGGCCCTGGCTGGTGAAGTTCGAGAGCATCCTCAGCTCTTCCAGCGCCGAATGGGCGAGGGTCTGCGCCTCGTCGACGACCAGCAGGGTACGGCGGCCGCGGCGCGCCTCCTCGATAAGGGCGCGCTCGACCCGGTCGAGCAGCTCGGCCTTGGGCGCGCCGGCGACGTCGAGGCCGAGGCCCTGCGCGACGAGGCGGAGCATGTCCTCCCCCTCGACCTGGGTCGAGACCAGGCTGACGGCGTTGAGCCGCTCTCGGTCGATGGTGGCGAGGAGGTGGGCGGCGAGGGTCGACTTGCCGGCGCCGATCTCTCCGGTGACGAGGATGAACCCTTCCCCCTGGGCGAGGCCGTAGCCGAGATAGGCCATCGCCTTCTTGTGGGTGCGGCTGTCGAACCAGTAGCGGGCGTCGGGCGTCAGCTGGAACGGGCGTTCGGTGAGGCCGTAATGTTCGGTGTACATGCGTGTCTCCGCCCTCAGAAGCTGTACCTGAGCCCGACCAGGATCGAGGCGGCGGTGCTGTCGAAATCGCCCGCCTGGGTGGTGTAGACCCCCGCCGAGACGGTGCCCTGCAGGCGGTCGCGGTAGAGGCTGCGATAGTAGGTGCCGGTGACTCCGGTGGTGAAGCTGCCGTCGCTGCCCGCGACGCCGCTGTCGTACCAGGCGGCATAAGCGTCGAAGTCGACGCCGGAGGTCCGCGTCAGGCGCCGCGACAGGGTGGCGTTGAGGTCGAAGCTCTGGTCGGTGACGCCGTGGAGGACGAAGTCGGCTCCCGGAGGCGCGAAGTAGCGGCGGTTGGCATAGCCGGCGCCGATGCCGTAGCTCCACACCCCGCGCCCGCCGGAGAGGCGGATTTCCGCCCCGCGGTTGCGGAAGTTGAAATTGTCGACCGACTGGAGGGCGTCGTCGAAGCAGGCGCCGGCGCCGGCCTCGGCGCCGAAGATGCAGCCGCCGCCCGGGCCGCCGATGCCGCCTATCCCGCCGATGCCGCCGCGCGGAATGCGGAAGCTGCGCGGCACGCCGGCGAGATCCGCCGTCATCAGCCGGCCGAAGCTCGACACGTTGTCGTAGACGAGCGCGGAGAGGGCGTAGCTCTCGTTGATCTTGTGTTCGAGGGAACCGGTGTAAGTGGTTCCGCCGTAACGGTGTCCGACCCGCGCCTGAAGCTCGGTGCGGGGGCTCGGCCGCCAGATCACGCCGGCATCCCAGATGAGGCCGCTCTCGTCGTAGGTGAGGAGGCGGGGCTTGGACGGATCGGAGACGACGCGGCCGTCGGGGGTGGTGACGGGGAGGCCGGCGGAGTCGCGCAGGATGTCGCGCTGCGACCCCCTGCCCTTCTCGTAGCCGGCGCCGGCGGTGAGGGCGAGGGTCGAGCCGACCGGCAGGACCACGTCGCCGCGGACATATTTGGCGTCGTAGCGGGAATCGAGCCGGTCCATGTCCTCGTGCACCCAGCCGCCGCCGACGGTCCAGCCGAAGGGCAGCTCGCCCGGCTCCATGCCGATGCTGGCGGTGGCGTTGTGGACGGTCGAGCTCTTGTAGCGCTCGGCCCGCGGCGCGCCGGCCGGAGGCGGGCCGCCGGCGAGGCTGTGGTCGTCGACATAGACGTAGCCGAGGCGATAGGCGGCGCCGATCGCGACCGGGCCGGCATGGGTGTTGAGCGTCGGCCCGGCATAGGCGCTGTAGACCTCGGCGACGTTGGGATCGTCGCCGGTCCTGAGGCCCGGCACCGGCCGGCCGATGTCGGCATGGGTGCGGGTGGCGACCGCGGCGGCGTCGAGCGCCAGCAGCCCGGGCACGGCGTCGATGTGCACCGCGGCGAGGCCGGTATGGACGTCGTCGTCGGCGAGGTCGCGGTTCCAGGCGATGCGATGCTGGTAATCGTAGGCGATGGTGGCGGTGACCCGCCGCGACTGGATGGTCGCGTCGATGCCGCCGCCGATCCCGGTATAGGTGAGCACGTCGCCGCCGTTGAAGTCGGCGGTCGCGACCTGCTGGATCTCGAGATAGGGATGGACGCTGCTGCGGGTCTGCGAGTCGCCGTCGGCGGCGAGCAGGGTCATCGCCCCGGCGAGGGCGGCGGCGCCGAGGGCGCGGCGCGGCAGGCGCTTCAGGAAGCTTTTCATGTGCCGTATCCGTAATAGGCGCCGAAGCGGCGTCCCCCGGCGGCGAGGCCGGTGCCGTTCAGCACGAGGCTGACACGCTCACAGCCGGAGAGCAGGTCGAGCGCTTCGCGCAGCTCACCCTCCGTCGTCTTGTCCGCCCGCACCACCATCAGGAGCTGGCCGGCATGGCCGGCGAGCGCGGTGGCGGGCGAGGCCATCAGGGCCGGAGGCGAATCGAACAGGATGATGCGCCGCGGGTTCGCCTCGGCGAGGCGGGCGAGGACGCGCTGCGTCCGCTCCGAGGCGAGCAATTCGGTGACGTTGTCGACCGGGCGGCCGGCCGGCAGCAGCGACAGGCCCTTGACGTCGGTCGCGAGGACCAGGTCCTCCGGGTCGCGCGACGGGTCGGCGAGGGCGTCGACGAGCCCGCCAGCCGACTCGACGCCGAGCGTCGAGAGTATCTCCGGCTTGGGGAAGTCGGCGTCGACGAGCAGCACCTCGAGGTCCTTCTCGCCGGCCAGCGAGAGCGCCAGGTTGAGCGCGCAGAAGGTCTTGCCGTCGTCGGGCTGGGCCGAGCAGACGAGGATGGAGCGGCGCTTCGCCTCGGGCAGCTCGGTGGCGGCGCGCAGGTTGAGGAGGAGCTGGCGCTTGACGATGCGGAACTCCTCGGCAAGCGCTCCGACCGGGGCCTCGGGCTCGATCAGCGCCGCGGCGCGCAACCGCGCCCGTTCGATGCGGACCGTTCGGGCGGCCGGCGCGGCGGCGCGGACCGCGAGCGGGCGGGGCGCGCGGGCCGGCTCGGCATCGGGTTTGCGCGCCGCCTCGGCCTGGGGCCGGGGCTGCGGCTGAGGCGCGCGGACGACTTCCGGCTGGGGCTGAACCTTGGGTTCCGGCTTGGCCGGCGGCGCGGCGGCGGGGGCGAAGCCGTAAAGCTCCGCCGCGCGCTCGATCAGGGATGCGGTCCGCAAGGGGCTGTGCTGGTTCATGCTTCGTCCCTCACGCGACCGTGCTGCGCTGCCAGAATTCGACCGCCATCAGGATCGCCCAGGCCGCCGCCAGGGCTCCCGTCCCGCCGGCCAGCCAGACGAGCCGCTGCCGCGCCGCCAGCCGCCGCACCGGCGTCGCCACCTCGCCGATCGCGCCGAGCACCGGGAGGCCGGTGGCGTCGGCAAGCCGGGCCTGGGTGGGGAAGGTCTTCTGGAACTGGGCGAGGACGAAGGCGGCACCCACGCCGGCCGCGAGTGCCAGAGCGAGGATTGCGCTGAGCAGCAGCGGCCGGTTCGGCGATTCGGGGACGGTGGGCTGGCTCGGCGGGTCGATCACCTTGAACTTGACCGGCTGGGTCTTGCTGTCGATGTCGGTCCTCAGGCGCACCTGCTCGCGGTCCTCGAGCAACTTGTCGTACTGGCGCTTCAGCACGTCATAGTCGCGGTTGAGCTTTGCGAGCTCGGCGGCGACGCCCGGCTCGGAGGCCTGGCGCGACACCATCTCGTTCATCTCCGCCTGCAGCTGCGCCTTGCGCGACGAGGCGGCCTGCACCTGCCCTTCCTTCTCGGCGATCAGGCTCTTCAACGACACCCAGGACGGGTTGGCCATGCCGCCCGCATTGGGGCTTTCGCGCGCCGCCAGCGGCCGCAGCCGCTCGATCTGGTTGCGCAGGGCGATGACGTCGGGATGACTGTCGGTCCAGCCGTTGGCGCGGGCGGTGGCGAGCTGGCCCTGGAGCGAGGAGAGCTGGCCGGAGATTGAACCCGCCCCCGGCCCGCCGACCCCCGGTATGGTCGGCGGGGTGCTGCCGAGCTGGCCGCGCAGGCCGGTGAGCGAGCTCTGCGCCTGGATCAGCTGCTGGTCGAGGCTCGCCATCTCGGAGCGGCCGGCGGCGAGGCGCTGCTCGATCGACCCCTCGCCGGGCAGCAGGCCCATGTAGCGCTGCTCGAACTCGACGCGGCGCTGCTCGGCGGCCTGGAGGTCGCCCTCGCGCCGCTTGAGCTCGCCGTCGAGGAAGGCGAGGCTCTGGGTCGCCTCCTCGCGGTCGCCGGTGACGTTGCCGGCCTGGAACAGGTCGAGCAAATTCTGGACCACCGCCGCCGCGAGCTTGGCGTTCTGGGCGTTGGAGAAGCCCGATTCGCTCGCCGTCGCCTTGATCTCGAACAGATTGTCCTGCTGCTGGGTGACGGTGATCGCCTCCCTCAGCTTGGTCACCTGCGCGGCGAGATCGCGGTCGCTCGCGACGAGGCCGTTGAGGTCGGTGGCGCGGACGACCTTCTCGAGGTTGGCGGTGGAGGTCAGGGTCTGGCGGACCCGCATCAGATCGTCCTGCCGCTGCTGCGCGCCGATGCCGACCTGGGTGGGCAGGATGGACTGCAGCTCGACCACCACCCGCGCCTTCGACTCGTACTTGTTGGGAATGAGCGCGACGGCGAGCCAGCCGGCGAGGCAGACGCCCCAGGCGACGGCGAGCGCCAGCCAGCGGCGCCGCCACACCTGGTGGAGCGCGATCCTCAGCTGCTCGTAAAGTCCGTCCATCGGCGACGACTATCCTTATCGGGGGGAGAGGCGGCTCGTGCCCGCGCGGCTCAGAACATGCTCTCCGGGATGATGATGACGTCGCCCGGCTCGAGGCGAACGTTGGCCCGCGTGTCGCCCTTCTTGAGAAGGCTGGCGATCTTCAGGTCATATTCCTTCTGCGTGCCCGTCTCCCGGTCGTGGCGGACGAGGCGCGCGCGGTTGCCCGCGGCATATTGGGAGAGGCCGCCCACCTCGATCATCGCGTCGAGCAGAGTCATGTTGGCGCGATACGGCAAGGAGGCCGGCTTCTCGGTCGCGCCGACGATTCGGACCTGCTGGGCGAAGGTCCCCTGGAAGCCGTCGACCATCACCGACACCTGCGGGTTGTCGATATATTTGGTGAGGGCGACCTTGATGTCGTCGGCGAGCTGCGCCGGGGTCTTGCCGGCGGCCGGCATGTCGGTGATCAAGGGCGTGGTGATCATCCCGTCGGGACGCACCTGGACCTTGCCGCCAAGCTCGTTGTTGCGCCACACGAAGATGTTGAGCTGATCGAGCGGGCCGATGATGTACTTCTCGGCGGCGACGTCGTCGCTGCTGACGAAGCTGGCGGGAGGAAGAACGTGCCCCGCGGGCCGGGCGCCGGCGCAGGCCGACAGGGCGGCGGCGCTGACGCCGAGGGCGAGGCTGAACTTGGTCTGGCTAAAAGCGCGCATCGAGGGATCCTCTTCCAGTCGGCCAACCTCCCGCCCCAGCCCCGTCGGGCGCAATGAGGGCGGGATTTGGCTCCGCTATGCTGGGAAGAGGTAAAATTACCGTTAGGAACAACGCCCTTTCGGAGCGCGTCCCGATCCGGGACCGGCGGGATTAGAGGGGTTAACGCACCCCCACCGCCCCCTCCCTGCACGCGGGAGGGGGGTTAGGTCAGGCGCTCCTCCCCTCTACTCAGGGAGGGGAGTTGGGGGCGCCGACGAGCATCTCGCGGGCCGGAGGGTGGGCGAGGAAGGCCTGGGGGCTGGCGGAGAGGCCGTAGGCGCCGGCCAGGAAGACCGCGACGAGGTCGCCGGCCTCGGCGCGCGGCGTCATGACGTCATCGGCGAGCCGGTCGAGCGGCGTGCAGAGGCAGCCGACGAGGCTCGCCTCCTCCTCGGCGGGAGCGCCGAAGCGGGTGGCGATGGCCACCGGATAGTTGCGGCGGACGACCTGGCCGAAATTGCCCGAGGCGGCGAGCTGGTGGTGCATGCCGCCGTCGGTGATGAAGAAGGTCCGGCCGCGGCTCTCCTTCCGCTCCACGATCCGCGTGAGGTAGACGCCCGCCTCGCCGACCAGCCAGCGGCCGAGCTCGATCGCGAAACGGGTCGGCCGCAGGATGAGAGGGCGCGCCGCCAGCGCCTCGCCAAGGGCGGCGCCGACCCGCTCCACGTCGAGCGGCTGCTGGCCGTGGAAATAAGGAAGGCCGAAGCCGCCGCCCAGGTTGACGAGCGGCGGCGGCGCCCCGGCTTCCCGGGCGAGCGAGGCGGCGAGCGCCACCGTCGCCCGCTGAGTCTCGACCAGCGCCTCCGCCTCGAGCGCCTGCGAGCCCGCATAGATGTGGAAGCCGCGCCAGTCGGCGCCGGCGGCGACCAGGCTGCGCACCAAAGCGGGCACCCGCTCGGCATCCACGCCGAACGGCGTCGCCGAGCCGCCCATCCGCATGCCCGAGCCGCGTATCTCGAAATCCGGATTGACGCGCACGGCAAGGCGCGGCCGCATCCCGATGCGCGCCGCCAGGGCGAGCGCCCGCTGCGCCTCCCCCTCGCCTTCCAGGTTGAGCGTCACCCCAGCGGCGATCGCCGCCGCCAATTCCTCGTCGCGCTTGCCCGGGCCGGCGAAGGAGACGTGCTCCGCCGCCGCTCCGGACCCGAGCGCGGCGCGCATCTCGCCTTCCGAAGCCACGTCTAGACCATCGACCCGGCTCGCGATCCACCGCAGCAGAGGCTCATAAGGGTTTGCCTTTACGGCATAATGAAGCTGCACATCGTCGAAGGCGCGGCGGAACCGGTCGATCTGGCGGGCGACGATGCCGGGATCGTAGACGAACAAGGGCGTGCCGCCCGCTTCCTCGACCAGGGCGTCGGCGCGGCGTCCTCCGAGGAGGAGCACGCCGTCCTGCGCCGCGAAACCGTCGGGGATGGGGCCGCTCGGCTTGCTCATCCCATCAGCTCCCGCTTCAGCCGCTCGCGGTCGATCTTCCCGTTCGGCCCGCGCGGCAGGCTGTCGCGCCACAATATCGCCGAGGGCTGCATGAAATTGGGGAGCTCGCGCTTGAGGAAGCTCCGCAGCGCCGCTTCCTCGCCGCCGCCCCGGACGACGAGGGCGATCGCCTCTCCCAGGCGCGCGTCCGCATAGCCGAGCGCCACCGCTTCCGCCACCGTGCCGCTCGCCATCGCCGCGTCCTCGACCTCGGTGGGGCTGACTCGGTTGCCGCTGGTCTTGATCATCGCATCGTCGCGGCCGACGAAGTAGAAGAGCCCGTCCGCGTCCCGCCGCACCCGGTCGCCGGACCAGACGGCGACGCCGCCGTGACGCGATCCCGGGGGTGCGGCACGGAAGCGTTCGGCGGTGCGGGCCGGATCCTTCCAATAGCCTTGCGAGACGAGCGGGCCGGCATGGACCAGCTCGCCCTCCTCGTCCGGGCCGGTCGGCCGGCCGTCGGCGGCGACGCTCATCACCTCGGCGAAGGGAATGGCCGCGCCCATCGAATCGGGGTGGCTCTCGAGCAAAGCGGGATCGAGGGAGGTGGAGCGGAACGCCTCGGTGAGGCCGTACATCAGATGGATCTCGGCGGCCGGGAACAGCCCGCGCATCCGCCGCACGATGGAAACCGGCAGTCGCCCGCCCGAATTGGTGAGGCGACGGAGCGAGAGGGCCGCCTTGGCCGGCCAGGGCGCCTCGATGAGCTGCACCCACAAGGGCGGCACTCCGGCAAGGGTGGTGATGCCCTGCATCTCGACGGCGCGGACGACGTCGCGCGGCGCCAGATAATCGAGCGGCACGGCGCACGCGCCCGCCGCCCAGGTCGAGAGGAGCTGGCTCTGCCCGTAGTCGAAGCTGAGCGGCAGCACGCCGAGGACGCGGTCGGCCGGCGCGAGCCGAAGATAGGCCGCGACGCTGACCGCGCCGAGCCACAGGTTGGCGTGGCTGAGCATCACGCCCTTGGGCCGGCCGGTCGAGCCCGACGTGTAGAGCAGGGCCGCGAGCCGGTCCGGCGGCGCGGCGGATGGCGTCATGGCGTCACCCTCCTCGGCGAGAGCGGCGGCCTTGGCCTCGCCGAGCAGGGCGCAGGACCGGTCGTCCGGACGCAGCGTCGCAAGCCGCGCCTCGCCGGCGATCAGCAGCGACGCGCCGCTGTCGGCGAGGATATGCGCGACCTGGGCGCGCTTCAGCACCGGGTTGATCGGCACATGGACCAGACCCGCCCGCGCGCAGGCCAGCGGCAGGAGGCTCGCGAGGCGGGTCTTGGCGAGCCAGCTCGCCACCCGGTCGCCGGCGGCGAGGCCGCGCCCGGCGAGTCCCGCCGCGAGCCTCCCCACCGCCTGCTCCAACCCCGAATAGTCGAGCAGTCCCTCGCGGGTGAGGAGCGCCGGCGCGGCGGCCCGCCCGCGAAGGGGAAGGTGGTCGAGCGGCCTCGGCGTCGGGTCGGGTTCCTCCACGCCGGCTTCCTGCCGCAAGGGCGCGGCGGAGGGAAGCGCGCTTGTCGCGCCCGCCGCCAGAGGCTAGGCGCGGCTTCAGGGCCTGGAGGGAGACGAATGACCGTCGCGCTCGACGATGCGGGGGACGTGGAGCGCACGCTGCGGGCGGTGCTCGCCGACGTGCTGGGTCTCGATCCGGAGCGCGTCGCCGCGTTCGAGGCGGCGACGCCCCTGTTCGGCGCCCTTCCCGAATTCGACTCGATGGCGGTCGCCGGGCTTCTGACCGAGCTCGAGGAGCGGCTCGGAATCCTGATCGAGGATCATGAGGTGGACGCCGACATGATGGAGACGTTCGGCGCGCTGCTCGGCTTCGCGAAGGCCAAGGTGCTGAGGTGAACGCCGCCGGCGCGGTTTCCTTCGCCCTGGAGCGGCCGGACGCCGCCGCCCTCGAAGCCTGGTGGCGCGACCTCGAGGCGCGCGCCGACATCAGTTTCTATCTCTCCTGGGCGTGGATCGGGTGCTGGATCGCCGAGGCCGGCCCGCCCGACTTCGTCCTCACCGGACGGGCGGGGGACGAGATCGTCTGCCTCGGCCTTTTGCGGAAGGGCCGCCAGGCCCGGCACGGCTTCGTCCGAAGCCGGACGCTCTGCCTGCATGAGACTGGACGTGAAGAACAGGACGTCATCTACATAGAATATAACGCTTTCCTGGCCGACCGCCGTTTCGACCCGCTGGACGCGGAGGCGATCGCCTTCCTCCGTTCGGAGGCGGCCGCGCTCGGCGGCTTCGACGAGATCCAGCTCGGCGGCTTCGCCGAGCATCGCTATGCGGCGGTCGCAGCGGCAGGGCACAGGACCCACGTCTTCGCGCTCAAGACGAGCGCGCAGGTCGACCTCGCCGCGGTGCGCGCGGCGGGCGGCGACTATCTGGCGACGCTCAGCGCCAACAGCCGCCAGCAGATCCGC
This sequence comes from Alphaproteobacteria bacterium, assembly GCA_019232625.1. Taxonomy (GTDB): domain Bacteria; phylum Pseudomonadota; class Alphaproteobacteria; order Sphingomonadales; family Sphingomonadaceae; genus Allosphingosinicella. Next base: position 50,304 of record JAFANP010000052.1, read on the forward strand.
CGGGCGGTCCGGTTCTACGAGGCCCGCGGTCCGCTCGCGCTCGAGGCCGCCGCGTCGGTCGGGGAGGCCAAGGCCTGGTTCGAGGCGATGGGCCTCCTCCACGAGAGGGCCTGGCGCGCGAAGGGCGAGGGCGGCGCCTGGCGCTTCCCCTTCCTCCTCGCCTTCCACCGCCGCCTGATCGACACCGCCTTTCCCGCCGGCGGGGTGGAGATCGTCCGGATCTCCTGCGGCGGCACGCCGATCGGCTACATCCACTGCCTGGTGCGTGGCGGCTGGATCGGCTCCTATCTGAGCGGCTTCGCCTACGAGGCGGACAACAAGGCGCGGCCGGGGCTCGTCAGCTTCGCCCTCTACATCCAGCACAAGCTGAAGAGCAATGCACAAGTCTTTGACTTTCTTGCCGGCGATCATCGCTACAAGACGAGCCTGGGGACGCCGGGGCCCAGGATGTACTGGTTCAGCGTCCAGGAGGATCGCTGGCAGCTGAAAGTCGAGGATGCGCTGCGCCAGGTGAAGCGCAGGCTGCTCGGCGGCTAGCATCTTCCCGCGTCGAGGCGAGCCGCCGGCCGCCCCCCTCCCTGCACGCAGGGAGGGGTTGGGGGTGGGTGCGTATCCGGAAACGCATTGCGGGCGGAGGCCGACCCACCCCCGGCCCCTCCTGTATTCAGGGAGGGGGGTGAGGCTCGGCGCGCCCCCCCCTCCCTGCACGCAGGGTCACGCTGCGGCGCTGGCCTCGAACTCCATTTCGGCGAGGAAGCGCTCGGCATCGAGGGCGGCCATGCAGCCGGTGCCGGCGGCGGTCACCGCCTGGCGGTAGACCTTGTCCATGACGTCGCCGCAGGCGAAGACGCCGGCGACGCTGGTGCGGGTGGTGCCCGTCTCGACCTCGATATAGCCGTCCGCGTCGAGCGCGAGCTTGCCCTTGAACAATTCGGTCGCCGGCGAGTGGCCGATGGCGACGAAGCCGCCCTCCACCTCGAGCCGGTCGATCTCCCCCGTTTTGGTGTCGCGAAGATCGAGGCCGACCAGCCCCTCCGGGTCGCCGCCCGCCACGAACCGATCGACCGCCTTGTTCCACAGCACGCGGATGTTGGGATGGGCGAAGAGCCGGTCCTGGAGGATCTTCTCGGCCCGCAGCGAATCGCGGCGGTGGATCAGCGTCACCTCGTGGCTGTGGTTGGTCATGTAGAGCGCTTCCTCGACGGCGGTGTTGCCGCCGCCGATCACCGCCACCTTCTTGCCGCGGTAGAAGAAGCCGTCGCAGGTGGCGCAGGCGCTGACACCCCTGCCCTTCAGATGCTCCTCGCTCGGCAGGTTCAGCCACTTGGCCTGGGCGCCGGTGGCGATGACCAACACGTCACCCGAATAGACCGTGCCGCCGTCGCCGATCAGCCGGAACGGCCGGCGCGACAAATCCGCCTCGACGATATGGTCCCATACCATTCGGGCGCCGACATGCTCGGCCTGGGCCTGCATCTCCTCCATCAGCCACGGGCCCTGGATGACGTCGCGAAAGCCGGGATAATTCTCGACGTCGGTCGTGGTGGTGAGCTGGCCGCCCGGCTGGATCCCCTGGACGACGATCGGCGCCATTCCCGCGCGCGCGCCGTAGATGGCGGCGCTGAGCCCCGCCGGCCCCGAGCCGAGGATGAGCATGCGGGTGGAGTGGGTGGCGGGCATCGTCGCGTCTTTCGGAGGAGGGATTTGCGGCAGCCGAGATAGGGGCTCCGCCTCCCCCGGCGCAACCCATTTGCCGCTCCCCGGAGCCGCTGGTAGAGAGCCCGGCGCGACCCGCTGCCAGGAGAGTGAACATGCCCCACGACAATCCGCTCGGCCTCGACGGCTTCGAGTTCGTGGAGTTCACCGGGCCGGATCCGGAGGCGCTCGCCGGCCTCTTCACGGCGATGGGCTTCACCCACCTCGCCAACCACAAGTCGAAGAACGTCCGCCATTACGGCCAGGGCGACATCAACTTCATCCTCAACATGGAGCCTTCGGGCCAGGCCGCGGACTTCCGGCAGGCCCACGGGCCGTCGGCGAACGGCATGGCGTTTCGAGTCAAGGACGCCAGGAAGGCCTTCGAGATGGCGGCCGAACGCGGCGCCGCTCCGGTGGAGACCGAGCGCGGGCCGGGGGAGCTCGACATACCGGCGATCGAAGGGATAGGCGGCTCCTACCTCTATCTCGTCGACCGCTACGGCGCCGAGCAGATCTACGACGTCGATTTCGAGCCGGTGCCGGGCGCCACCCGCGACCAGCGCTCCACCGGCCTCCACACGCTCGACCACCTCACCCACAACGTCAACCGCGGCCGGATGAACCACTGGGCGCAATTCTACGAGCGGATCTTCAACTTCCGCGAGATACGCTATTTCGACATCGAGGGGCAGCAGACCGCCCTCGTCTCGCGGGCGATGACGGCCCCCGACGACAAGATCCGCATCCCGTTGAACGAAAGCCAGGACGAGCACAGCCAGATCGAGGAGTTCCTGCGGGAATATAGAGGCGAGGGCATCCAGCACCTCGCCCTCGCCACCGACGACATCTTCGCGACCGTCGACGCGCTTCGCGCCAACGGCATCAAGTTCCAGGACAGCCCCGAAACCTATTACGACATGATCGACCGGCGGCTGCCCGGCCACGGCCATTCGATCGAGGAGATGAGGAAGCGGCGCATCCTGATCGACGGCTCGCCGGAGACGGGCGAGGGCCTGCTCCTCCAGATCTTCACCGAGAACATGATCGGCCCGATCTTCTTCGAGATCATCCAGCGCAAGGGCAATCAGGGCTTCGGCGAAGGCAATTTCAAGGCGCTGTTCGAATCGATCGAGCTCGACCAGATCCGCCGCGGCGTCTTGCCCGCCGCCAGCGAGCCGGCCTGAGCGGCGCGGAATGGGAGGGTCGCCCGCGACCGTCCCCCTCCCGCGGCGAATCGTTCAGCGGGCGCCTTCGCTCCGATAGGCGATCGGCGGCTCGTGCACGGTGCGCGGGCTCGCCTGGCCGACATGGGCCTTCATCTGCCCGGCGAGGGTGAGCAGCGCCTTCTGGAGGTCGGGCGGCAAAGCGAGATAGGTGGAGAGCAGGTCGGTCGCGTCCTCGGGCAGCCACTCCCCTTCCATGCGGCGGGCGGTGAGCACGTAGACGACGTCCACCTTGTTGGCGGCGAGCCGCGCCAGATAGTCGGCACGAAGCTCGCGCCGGTCGTTCTCGTAGAGGCTCTGCTTCGGGACGTCCGTTCCGACGAGCGCGGCGAATTCCGCCTGCTTCAGCCCCAGCCGCTTCCTCTCCTCGGCAAGCCTCGTACCAAAACTCATCGATTCCGCCAATTCCTAGTCTAGATTTGCACGCCAACCGATGGCACCGGGGTCATCGACCTCGATTTACTTCGTTTCACATGCATTCCGGCTGTTGCCTCGAAATGCAAGTGGCTGACGCGCACAAACGTCGCCGCCCCGGACGATCTGCCGCGCCGCCGGGCCGGCGCGCCCGGCGGATGGCCTCCCCGCCCCCGCCTGTGCCATAGCGGCGCGATGAGCGCCTTTCGGCTGATGTTCGCGCTGATGAGCCGGCGCCGGCGGGTGCAGCTGGCGCTGACCCTGCTGCTGATGCTGCTCGCCGCGGCGGCGGAGCTTCTGGCGATCGGCGCGACCATGCCCTTCCTCGCCCTGCTCACCGGCCAGGAACCGGCGCGGATCGGCCGCCTGCCCGGCTTGCTCGCCTTCCACGGCCGGCCCTTCCTGTTCGCGGTGCTGCTGCTGGTCGGAGCGGCGGTCTCGACGGCGGCGATAAGGCTGCTGCTGCTGTGGACCGGCCAGCGATTCGTCACCGGCCTCGGCCACGACGTCGCCACCGCGATCTTCGCCCGGACGCTCCGCCAGCCTTATGCCGAGTTCGTCCGCCGCAATTCGAGCGAGGTGCTCGCCGGCATGGAGAAGGTGCGCGACATGGTCGGCAGCGTCTTCCAGCCGGCGATGCAGGGGGTGACCGGCACCGTCCTCGCCCTGTGCATCGGCGCGCTGCTGTTCGCCATCGACCCCTTCGCCGCCTCGATCGCCGCGGCCTCGGTCGCCGCCGTCTACGTCGCCATCAGCCTCGCGACCCGGGCGCGGCTGCAGCGCAACTCGCGCGCCATCGCCGAGACCGCCGTGTCGCGGACCAAGATCCTCCAGGAGGGGATGGGCGGAATACGCGACATCATCCTCGAGGGGAGCCAGCCGGTCTTCGAGGCGAAGTTCCGCCGCATCGACCTGAGGTTCCGCCGAGCGATCGCCGGAAACGCGCTGATCTCGCAGGGGCCCCGTTTCCTCATCGAGGCGGCGGGCATGGTCGCGATCGCGCTGATCGCGGTCGGCATGAGCCTTCAGCCCGGCGGCCTCGTCAAGGCGATCCCGGTGCTCGGCGCGCTCGCGCTCGGCGCGCAGCGGCTGCTGCCGCTCCTCCAGCAGATGTACAACGGCTGGAGCCTGGTGCTCGGCAACCTCCAGTCGGTGCGCGACGTCGCCGCGCTGGTCCGGTCGCCGCTTGTCGAACGCCGAACCGGGAGCGCCGCGCCGCTGCCTTTCGAGCGCGACATCGTCTTCGACCGCGTCGGCTTCCGCTATGCCGGCGGGGGCTTTGCCCTAGGCGACGTGTCGCTCGCGGTTCGGCGCGGCGAGAAGATCGGAATCGTCGGGCCGACCGGGGGGGGCAAGAGCAGCCTTCTCGACCTGTTGATGGGCCTGATCGACCCCGACGAGGGAGAGATACGGATAGACGGCCGCCGCCTCGACGCCGCGACGCGCGGCGGCTGGCAGGCGCAGCTCGCCCACGTCCCGCAGTCCATCTATCTCGCCGACGACAGCATCGCCGCCAACATCGCCTTCGGCCTGCCGCCCGAACGGATCGACCGCGACCTCATCGCCTGGGCGGGGCGGGCGGCGCGCCTCGACGGCTTCGTCGCCTCGCTCGAGCGGGGCTACGAGACCTTGGTCGGGGAACGCGGCATCCGCCTGTCGGGAGGCCAGCGCCAGCGCATCGGCATCGCCCGCGCGCTCTACCGAAAGGCGCGGGTGCTGATCCTCGACGAGGCGACAAGCGCGCTCGACGACGAGACGGAGGCGCAGGTCATCGAATCGATCATGGGCCTGGAGGGCGGCGTCACCCTGATCATGATCGCCCACCGCCGCTCGACCCTGGCCGGCTGCGATCGCCTGTTCCGGGTGGAGAAAGGACGCGTCGTCGAGCTGTCCCCTCCCCGGCCGCAGGCGCGCGAGGCCGGCGCCTGACGGGGCGCGCGGAACGACCCCCCTCCCTGCACGCAGGGAGGGGTTGGGGGGTGGGTGCGTTTTCGGAAAAGGCATTGCCGGTGGAGGCCGAGCCAACCCTGGCCCCTCCCTGTATTCAGGGAGAGGGTAAGGCGGGCGGGGAACGCGGATGTGGTAGCGGAGGAGGGACTTGAACCCCCGACACGCGGATTATGATTCCGCTGCTCTAACCAGCTGAGCTACTCCGCCCCATCGGCGTGGCGGGCCTATAGGCAGCGGCGCCGCACCGGTCAACAGGAGCGGCGGCGGCGTTCCGCCCGTACGGCGTTGCCTCTCCGTTCCGGCGCGGGAACTCCCCTGCCCCTCCTGTCGTTAGCGGGCCCGACGGAGAGAGACGATGGACCTTTTGACCCCGCTCGAAACGCTTTGCCGGATCATCATCCGCGCCCGGGAGAACGAGGCGCAGGTGCCTGCCCAGGATCCGGACGAGGACCCCGACAATGTCGACGATTTCGACGACGAGGGCGGCGAGGGCGCCCTTTCGACGCTCGAGGACGAGCTCAACACCGGCGTCGAGGAGGAGCTTCGCGCCACCCTCGACGACCTTGCCGACGACCAGCTCGCGGAGACGCTGGCCCTCGCCTGGGTCGGCCGCGGCACCTACGACGTCAGCGAATGGGACGACGCCTGCGCCGAAGCCAACGACGTCGATCCCGAAAGCGCGATCGACGAGCTGATGGACATGCCGCTCCTCGCCTCGCACCTCGAGGCCGGCCTCGCCGCCTTCGACTATAGCTGCGACGGGGTGGGCCAGCTGGATTAGCCGGGTCCTTCGATACGCCGGCTCGACAAGCTCACCGGCTGGTCAGGATGAGCGAAGCGCGTTCCGCTCATGCTGAGGAGGGACCGAGCGCAGGCGAGGGCCCGTATCGAAGGGCCTAGCCCCTGAACGTCCAGTGCTTCGCCTGTTCCCACGGGCCGTCGAGATAGCGCCAGGTGGCGAGCCCTCGGAGGGTCAGGGGGCGGCCTTCGAAGCGGCCGCGGAGCATCTGCTGGAGGCGCCTCGCCTCCTTCGGCTCGACCTTGTTCTGGATGGTGACGTGCGGCGTCCAGGGCGCGCGGTCCTGCGGCGTCAGCAGCCCGGAGAGGCCGAGGGCGAGTTCGTAGCGCATGTCGGCGAGCTCCTCGCTCGCGATGCGCAGCGCCGTTCCCCCGCCAAGGTCCATGAGGCCGGCGATCGCCGCGCGCGGCGGCGGGGCGGCGGCATAGGCCGCGAGGCGGCGGTGGAGCTCGCCCTCCGCGCTCGGCGGGAGCTGGTGGAACAGGGTGAGGTGCGCGGGCACCCGGTTGCGGTCGGGCGGGTAATGGACCCGCCGCAGCTCCTGCAGCCAGCCATTGTCGCCGTCTCCGAACAGGGCGGTGACGATGAGCGGCGCCGCGGCCATCCTCAGATCTCGACCTGGCTGCCGAGCTCGACGACGCGGTTGGGCGGCAGGCGGAAGAATTCCATCGCGCTCTCGGCGTTGCGCAGCATCCAGGCGAACAGCTTCTCGCGCCAGATCGCCATGCCCGGCTTGGGCGAGGCGATGAGCGTCTGGCGGGCGAGGAAGAAGCTGGTCTCCATCATCCTGACGTTGGGGCCGCAGCGCACGGTCCGCAGCGCCTCTGGAATGTCGCTGTCATCCATGAAGCCGAAGCGCAGGATGAGGCGGTAGAAGCCGCTGCCGAGATCGTGCAGCTCGCAGCGCCTTTCCTCCTCGACGTGCGGCACGTCCTCCGTCTCGACGGTGAGCAGCATCACGCGCTCGTGAAGGCAGCGATTGTGCTTGAGGTTGTGGAGCAGCGACGGCGGCACCCCCTCCGGCGAGGCGGTCATGAAGACGGCGGTGCCGGCGACTCGGGTGGCGCTGTTGGCGGCCGAGCGGATGAATATCTCGACCGGCATGGCCGAGTCGCGCATCCGCGCGCGCATCAGCTGTCGCCCGCGCGACCAGGTGGTGAGCAGGGTGAAGACGACGATCCCGACCAGCAGCGGGAACCAGCCGCCGTCGGGAAACTTGGTGAGCGTCGCGGCGAAGAAGGCCGCGTCGACGATCAGGAACAGGCCGAGCAGGGGCAGAGTGAGCCAGCGCTTCCACTTCCACAAGGTGAGGAGGAGGACGCCGAGCAGGCAGGTGTCGATCAGCATCGCGCCGGTGACGGCGATGCCGTAGGCGGAAGCGAGGTCGCTGGAGCTGCGGAAGCTGGCGACCAGCGCGATCACCGCCACCATCAGCACCCAGTTGACCACCGGTATGTAGATCGTCGCCTGGCGCGCGCCGGTGTAGAGGATGCGAAGGCGCGGCACGAAGCCGAGCTGGATCGCCTGGTGCGTCACCGAAAAGGCGCCGGAGATCACCGCCTGAGTCGCGATCAGGGCGGCGAGCGTGGTGATCACGACCAGAGGAAGCGCGAAGCCGGCGGGGGCGAGGCTGTAGAAGGGGCTGGCGATGGTCGCCGGATTCTCGAGCAGCAAGGCGCCCTGGCCGAAATAATTGAGGGCGAGCGCCGGCAGCACGCCGAACGCCCAGCCGGCAGCGATCGGGCGGCGGCCGAACTGGCCCATCTCGGCGTAGAGCGCCTCGGCGCCGGTGACCGCCAGCACGACCGACCCCAAGGCAAGGAACGCGCGCAGCGGGTCGGCCGCGACGAAGGCCCAGGCATAAGCCGGGTCGAGCGCGGCGAGGATCGAGGGATGGCGGGCCACCGCCATGCCGCCGAGGACCGCGAGGGTCAGGAAGTAGACGAGGAGGATCGGCCCGAAGGCCGCCGACAGGCGAGGCGCGCCCGCGCGACGGCCGAGGAAGAGGAAGCCGAGCAGCAAGACCGCGATCGGCACCACCGCCGGCTCGAGGCTGGGGTGGACGATGGCAAGCCCCTCGACCGCGGCCAGGACGGAGATGGCGGGGGTGATCATCGAATCGCCGTAGAAGAGGGCGCAGGCGAAGACGCCGAGCAGCACGATCGAACGGGTGCGCCCGGCGCCGCCGGCGCTGCGCGAGATCAGCGCCAGCAAGGCGAGGCTCCCCCCCTCCCCCTTGTTGTCGGCGCGGGTGAGGACGGTGATGTACTTGAGAGTCACCACCAGCATCATCGACCAGAAGATGAGGCTGAGGATGCCCAGCACCGTGGCGGGAGCGATGGCCAGACCGTGGTGGCCGGCGAAGGCCTCGCGCAAAGCGTAGAGCGGGCTGGTGCCGATGTCGCCGAAGACGACGCCGACGGCGCCGAGCGTCAGCGCCGTGAAGCCCGGCCGCAGCCGCGGGGCGCCCGTGCCTTCGGCGGGCGGAGAGGGAGCGGCGATGTCGGCCATGTCAAAGGAGGGCTGGAGTGCCTCGCGCGAAGCCCGGGATCCGCCGGGCCGGCGGCGCTTAGCACCGCCACCGCCGCTTCGCAACGGCGACAAAGGCGAATCCCGCCGCTATAGGCGCGCCGAAACCGGTAGAGAGACGAGGAGCCTTAAGATGCGCGTCGGCGTGCCCAAGGAAATCAAAGTTCACGAATATCGCGTCGGCCTGACTCCGGCTTCGGTCGCGGAGCTGACCGGCGCGGGCCACGAAGTGGTGGTCGAGACCAAGGCCGGACAGGGCATCGACTTCTCCGACCGCGACTATGTCGAGGCCGGCGCGCGCATCGTCGGGACTCCGCAGGAGGTCTTCGCCTCGTCGGACATGATCGTGAAGGTGAAGGAGCCCCAGCCCTCCGAGGTGGCGATGCTGGAATCGCGCCACACGCTCTTCACCTATCTCCACCTCGCCGCCGACAAGCCGCAGGCGGAGGGGCTGATGAAGTCCGGCGCGACCTGCATCGCCTACGAGACGGTGACGGCGGACGACCGCTCGCTGCCGCTCCTGAAGCCGATGTCCGAGGTGGCCGGGCGCATGTCGGTCCAGGTCGGCGCCCATTATCTGGAGAAGGAGCAGGGCGGCCGCGGCGTGCTGCTCGGCGGCGTCCCCGGCGTCGCGCCGGCGACGGTGGCGATCCTCGGCGGCGGCGTCTCGGGCGTCAACGCGGCGCAGATGGCGGTCGGCATGCGCGCCGACGTCACCATCTACGACATCTCCAACGCGCGCCTTGCCGAGCTCGACATGTTCTTCGGCAGCCAGATCAAGACCGCCTACGCCTCCCGCGCCGCGATCGCCGCCGCCGTCGCCAAGTCTGAGCTCGTGATCGGAGCGGTGCTCGTCCCCGGCGCCGCCGCGCCCAAGCTCGTCACCCGCGACATGCTGAAGACGATGAAGCGCGGCTCGGTGCTGGTCGACATCGCGATCGACCAGGGCGGCTGCTTCGAGACCTCGCGCGCGACGACCCACGAGGACCCTGTCTACGAGGTGGACGGGATCATCCATTATTGCGTCGCCAACATGCCCGGCGCGGTCGCCCGGACCTCCGCCTTCGCGCTGAACAACGCCACCCTGCCCTTCGTGCTTCGAATCGCCAACGAGGGCGCCGACGCGGCGATGGCCGCCGACCCGCACCTCGCCGCCGGCCTCAACGTCTCGGGCGGCAAGATCCGCCACCAGGCGGTGGCGGAGGCGCTCGACCTGCCGTTCGAGGCCGCCTGAGCGGAACAGAGTCGGAACGCTTGGCGTTGGTGGGAGACATATCCATCGACAGGAGCGAGACGTGGCCGACGACGTGAAGAGCCAGCCGCAGGGCAATGCGGCCAAGGATCCGGACGACTGGGTGACCGGCGACGAGACGATGACCGGCGCCCAGGCGTCCTACCTGAAGACCCTGGCCGAGGAGGCCGGCGAGCCGTTCGACGAGACGCTGACGAAGGCGGAAGCCTCGAAGCGGATCGACGCGCTGCAGGAGCAGACCGGGCGCGGCGTGGACCATTGAGGCGTCGCGGATCGGGTCCGAAAGCCCGTGCCCCTGAGCTGAACGGGTAGGATCGCGGGAGTCGCGGGTCGTCATCCCGGACCTGATCCCGGATCTCTCTCTTTCTTCGGCGGGAGCCGAAAGGCAGGGAGATGCCGGATCAGGTCCGGCATGACGAGCGCGACCGGTTGGCGGCCTCAGCGCGCCTGCGCTTGCGCCCTTTGCTGGGCGACGATCGCCCTCGCCCGCTCCAGGAGCATGAGCTGCTCCTCGACCTGACCACGCCAGCGGGCGCCGGGCGGCGCGGTGGCGAGGAGGCGGCGCCAGATCGCCTCGGCCTCGTCGAGGCGACCGCCCTGCGCGAGCGAGAGGCCGTAGAAGAAGCTCGGTGCCGGGTGCCGCGGCGCGAGTGCGGCGGCGCGGCGGAAGGCGAGCTCCGCGGCCGGCGTCATCAGCCCTCCGGCGTGGAGGACGAGGGCGTTGCCGTAGCCGATCCACAAGGTCGCGTTGTCCGGGTGCGCCTTGAGCGCGGCGCCGATCAGCTGCGCCGCGCCCTCGGTGTCGCCGGCGCGCAGATAGGTGTCGGCCATGGTCAGCCAGGCGTCGGCATTGTCGAAGCGGCCCAGCATGTCGTGGCGCATCGCCGAAAAGGCGTTTTCCGGCACCTCCCGCTGCTCCGCGGCGCGGGTGGGGCTGCCGGCGAGGTTGGGGCGGCCCTGCCAGGCATAGCCCGCCAGCGCGATCAGCATCGCCGCGCCGACGAGCTGAAGTCCGGCGCCTTCGAGCCGGGCGAACCGCCACAAGGCGGCGAAGACGATCAGCGCCAAGGCGAGGAGGAAGATCCAGCCCATCAGCGCCGCCGCCGCCGGAAGCGGCCCCGCGCCAGCCAGGCGCCGAGCAGGAGGAGGAGGACGGGCGCGGCCCAGAGCGGCCAGGTGAGCGGCTCGACCGGCGGCCTGTAGCTCACCCATTCGCCGTAGCGCTCGACCAGCCAGCGGCGGATCGCCTCGGGCTTTTCCCCGGCCTTGATGCGCTCGCGCACCAGGCCCCGCATGTCGCCGGCCATGTCGGCATCGCTGTCGGCGATCGACTGGCCCTGGCAGACGAGGCAGCGCAGCGTCTCCATCAGCGCCTTGGCCTCGGCCTCCTGCCTGGGGTCCGGAAGCTGGGTGTAGGCGTAGGGCGAGGGCGGCAGGGCGGATTGGGCGAGCGCCGGGACGGCGAGGACGAAGGCGAGCGCCGCGACGATCCTCCCCGGAACCGGCAGGGGGACCATGCGCAGCATGGTGGAGGGGCTGCTGCGGAGTCCGTGCAAGCCCCTCCACCCCGCTCCGCGCGGTCCCCCTCCCCGTCCCGGGGAGTATTTGGAACGCACCCCGCTCACTTCGCTCGCTCCCAGGCGGCATGGATGGCGTCGACCTCCTCGGGGCGGATGTCGCCGATATGCTGGAGGCGGATGATTCCGCGGCCGTCGACGAGGAAGGTCTCGGGAACGCCCGAGGAGCCGAGCGCGAACTGGACCTGGCTGCGCGGATCGGCGCCGACCCGCTCGAACGGGTCGCCATAATCGCGGAGGAAGGCGGCGACGTCCTCGCCGCGGTCGCGGATGGCGACGGCGTCGATGGGAATTCCTCGCCGCTTGAGCGCCATCAGCTGCGGCGCCTCGGCGCGGCAGGGCAGGCACCAGCTGGCGAAGACGTTGACGAGGCGCGGGCCGCCGCGGGCGAGGTCGGCCGCGGCGAGGCCGGGATGTCCGGGGACCGCCGGCGCCAGCGCGAAGGCGGGGACCGGCTTGCCGATCATCTGCGAGCGGATCGCGGGATCGTCGCGCTTGCCGAGCCCGAGCAGGAAGACGAGCAGGAAGGCCGCGAAGACCGCGAGCGGCAGCCAGATGAGCGCCCGCCTCATGCCCAGGCCTCCTCGTCTCCGCGGCGGCGGGCGCGGCGCGCGCGGCGGACTCGGCCGACGAGGGCGAGGAAGCCGCCGAGCGCGACCATGAAGCCGCCGAGCCAGATGAGGGTGACGAACGGCTTCCACCACAAGCGCAGCTGCCAGCGCCCCGACTCGTCGGTCCGGCCGATGACGGTGTAGAGCTGGCCGTCGAGGCGGGTGGCGATCGCCGCCTCGCTCGTCTCGGTCGGCGGCGCGAAGAAAGCGCGCGCCTGCGGCCTGAGGAGGAACGGGCGGCCGCCGCCGCGGCGGGCGGTGAGCCTCGCCTCGATCGCCGTCCAATTGGGCCCGGCGACCGGCTGTACGGCGTCGAAGCGGACCGCATAGGGGCCGACCGAGACCGTCTCGCCGGGCCGGGCCGCCACCAGCCTCTCCTCGGTGAAGGCGGCGTTGGACGCCATTCCGGCGAGGCTGACGGCGATGCCGAGGTGGGAAACGACCATCCCCCAGATGAAGAGCGGCGTGCGCCTGAGGTTGCGCCCCCAGAGCGGCGCCAGGCTCGCCGTGCCGACTCCGAGCGCCAGGACGAGGCCGAGCAGCGGCAGCAGCCCCATGCCCGGCAGCAGCAGCATCGCCGCGAGCAAGGCGAGGGCGGTCGCGGCGAGCGGGACTCGCAGGCGGCGCCCGGCATCCTTCAACCGGTCGCGCCTCCAGCGCAGCGCGGGGCCGAGCGCCATCGCCAGCACCAGCGCGAGGGCGATCGGCCCTGCGGCGCTGTTGAAGTAAGGCGGGCCGACCGAGACCTTGACCCCCATCGCCTCGGTCGCGAGCGGGTAGAGCGTGCCGACCAGGACGAGGCCGAGGATGACGGTGAGCAGCAGGTTGTTGAGCACCAGCGCGCCCTCGCGGCTGACCGGCTCGAACGTCGTCCCCTCCTTCACCGTGCCGACCCGCGCGCCGAACAAGGCGAGCGCACCGCCGATGTACAGAGCGAGCAGGAGGAGGATGAAGGCGCCGCGGCGCGGATCGACGGCGAAGGCGTGGACGCTGGTGAGGATTCCGGAGCGGACGAGGAAGGTGCCGACCATCGACATGGAGAAGGCGACGACCGCCAGCATCACCGTCCAGGCGCGCAGCGAATCCCGGGTGGCGAGGACGGTCACGGAGTGGAGCAAGGCGGTCGCCGCCAGCCACGGCATGAGCGAGGCGTTCTCCACCGGATCCCAGAACCACCAGCCGCCCCAGCCCAGCTCGTAATAGGCCCAGTAGGAGCCGGCGGTGATGCCGAGGGTGAGGAAGATCCAGGCGATCAGCACCCAGGGGCGCATCGCTCGGGCGAAGGCGGGGCCGACGTCGCGGGTGACGAGCGCGCCAACCGCGAAGCTGAAGGCGATCGAGATGCCGACATAGCCGAAATAGAGGGTGGGCGGATGGAAGGCGAGACCCGGGTCCTGGAGCAGGGGATTGAGGCCGTTGCCTTCGAGCGGCGGTGGATCGAGGCGGCGGAACGGGTTCGAAGCGAAGAGCAGGAAGGCATAGAAGCCGAGGCCGATCGCCGCCTGCGCCGCCAGCGTGGCGAGCAAGGTGCGCTCGGGAAGGCTGCGCTCGAACAGGGCGACGGCGGCGCCGGCGACGGCGAGCACCGTCACCCAGAGCAGCATCGAGCCTTCGTGATTCCCCCAGGCGCCGGCGAACTTGTAGAGCCAGGGCTTGAGCGTGTGGCTGTTCTCGGCGACCAGCTGGACGGAAAGATCGGTCCTGAGGAAGAGCTGGATGAGGAGCAGGAAGGCGGCGCCGACCAGCACCGCCTGGGCGACCGCCACCGGCCGGACCGCGCGGGCGAGAACGGCACTCGTCCTCCCTGCGGCGAAGCCGTGGGGAGGGGGACCGCCGTAGGCGGTGGAGGGGCTATCGGCCCTGTCGGCCCCTCCACCATGCTTCGCATGGTCCCCCTCCCCATGAGCTGCGCTCACGGGGAGGATCGGAAGCTCCCGCAACGCGAGCGCGCCCAGCACCAGCTGGAGGAGGCTGAGCGCCGCCGCCAGCCAGAGCGCGGCGAGGGCGAATTCGGCCATCATCGCAGGCTCTTCGACTTGTGCTCGCCGGTCTTCGGGTCGAGCACCGGCGGCCGATAATTCTCGTCGTGCTTGGCGAGGATCTCGTCGGCGACGAACAGGCCGTCGGGCCGGAAGCGGCCCTCGGCGACGACCCCGCTCTTCTCCTTGAAGAGGTCGGGGACGATGCCGCGATAGGCGACCTCGATCGTGCCCGGCGTCTCGTCGCCGACGGTGAAACGGATGGTGAGGCCGTCGGCGGCGCGGCGGATCGAGCCTTCCCGCACCATGCCGCCGATCCGAACCGCACGGCCCTCGGGCACGCCGCGGCGCGCCACGTCGCCGGGCGTGTAGAAATAGGCCGCCTGGTCCTTCAGCGCCGACATGGCGAGCAGCACCGCGCCGAGCATCGCGGCGGCGGCGAGGAGGAGCAGCGCGAGGCGCTGGTTCCTGGGCTTCACGTCCCTTCCCTCGGCCGCTCCGCCCGGGCCTCGGCGCCGCGCATCGCCGCCCAGCTCGCGCCGAGCAGCGCCAGGGTGCCGAGCACCGCCACCGCATAGGCCGCCGCGACGAACCCCCAGTGGCTCATGCCGCCATCCGCCGCATCCGCGCCTCGACCTTCTGGCGGGCGAGCGCGGCGCGCATCCGCATCAAGACGATCGCGGCGAACAGGAGTGTGAAGCCCAGCGCCGAGAGGAAGAGCGGCCAGAGCAGCGATCCGGAGATGCTGGAGCCGGCGAGGCCGATCGACTGGCCCTGGTGGAGCGAGCGCCACCAGAGGACCGAATAATGGATCACCGGCAGGTTGACCGCCCCGACCAAAGCGAAGATCGCGGCGAGCCGCCCCTCCCCGCCTTTCTCCCGCTCCGCCTCGGCGAGCGCGACATAGCCGATGTAGAGGAAGAGGAGGACCAGCATCGAGGTCATCCGCCCGTCCCACTCCCACCACGTGCCCCAGGTCGGGCGACCCCAGATCGAGCCGGTGGCGAGGCAGATGGCGGTGAAGACCGCGCCCGGCATGGCGACGGCGCGCCCGGCGACGCCGGCGAGCGGGTGGCGCCAGACGATCTGCATCAGCCCCGCCGCCGCAAGCGCCGCCCAGCCGGCCATGCCGAGCCAGGCGGCGGGGACGTGGACGTACATGATCCGCACGCTCTCCCCCTGCAGATAGTCGCTCGGGCTGAGGAGCAGCCCGCCGGCCAGAGCGGCGGCGGTGAGGAGGGCGCCGCTCCAGCCGAGCCAGCCGGTGAGCGGTCGCGCGAGGCGCAGGAAGCGGGCGGGATTGGCGAAAGCGTGCATGTGTCGCGCGCGGCTCTAGCCGACCTCTCGGCCAAGCTCAAAGGGCGGGGGGATGGGGACGGTTACTTTTCGGTGGAAATGGGGACAGTTACTTTTCCCCGCGGCGGCGGGAAGCCCGGCGCGGCCGGGCTGAAAAGTAACTGTCCCCCTGGGCAGCGGGGGGATGGGGACAGTTACTTTTCCGCGCGGCGGCGGGAGGCCGGGTGCGGCGGGGCTGAAAAGTAACTGTCCCCCTGGCGGCGGGGAAATGGGGACAGTTACTTTTCCCCGCGGCGGCGGGAGGTCGGGCGCGGCCGGGCTGAAAAGTAACTGTCCCCCTCGCGGCGGGGGGAGCCGGGGGCGGCGGGGCCGAAAAGTGACTGTCCCCTGGGCGGCGGGTGGCGCAGAAGGCGGCATGGCTTCGGACCGGCCCCGGCAGAACCGCCTGCTCGGCATCGCGCTGAGGATGGGCGCCGCGACCTCGTTCGCGTTCATGGCGGCGATGATCAAGCTCGGCTACGCGGCCGGGGCCTCGACCGTCGAGCTGGCCTTCTACCGCTTCGCCTTCGGCCTGCCGCCGCTCCTGCTGTGGATCGCCGCGACGGGAAATTTCGCGGCGTGGCGGACGGCGCGGCCGGCGGCGCACGCCTGGCGCGCCTGCGTCGGCCTCTCGACCATGCTTCTCGCTTTCTCCGCCCTCGCCTATCTGCCGCTCGCCGAAGCGACGACGATCGGCTTCGCCGCCCCGCTCTTCGCCGTCGCCCTCTCCGCCCTCGTCCTCGAGGAGCCGGTCGGCCCCCACCGCTGGAGCGCGGTGCTGGCCGGCTTCCTCGGAGTGCTCGTCGTCATGCGGCCGGCCGGGACGCACCTCCCGCCCGTCGGCCTCGCCTTGGCCACCCTCGCCGCGTTCGGTGTGGGGGTGGTGACCATCACCCTGCGCCAGATCGGCCGGACCGAGGGGACGCAGACCATCGTCCTGTGGTTCAGCCTGCTGTCGATGGCCGCGCTGGGGCTGCTCATGCCCTTCTCCGCCCACCTCCACCCCGGGCGGACCTGGCTGATCCTGTTCGCGCTCGGCTGCTTCGGCGGAATGGGCCAGCTCTTCCTCACCGCCTCGCTACGCTACGCGCCGGTGTCGGTCGTCGTCCCGCTCGACTATCTGCAGCTGCTCTGGGCGGTGACCCTCGGCTGGCTGGTCTTCGCGGCCCCAGTCCCCGCGACGACCTGGGCGGGCGCCGCGGTGATCGTCGCGAGCGGCCTCTACACCGTCTATCGCGAGCACGTCCTCGGCCGCGAGAAGGCCCGCGAGACGCCGCCGCTCTGATCCGCCGGCGGCGGCGGACGGCGGGCGCCGGACGGACCGCGCGGAAGGTTCAAAGGTCACGAAAGTCACGCGAGTCGCCGGAAGAAATCCTTTGTCCTCGGGTCGCCGCGGCCTTGGGAAGAGCGTTCGTCCAGATCGCGAGGAACCGAGTCGCGGGCCAATGTGCCGGAGGAAATCCTACACGAGAAGGGCGTTCGTGCGGCCCGCCCCCATCGGCCCCGGCGCCCGGACGAGCGGGGTGGACGCCCGACGAGGTCCCGGCGGCGCGGGAGGAGGCGGGCGCCGCTCGGGCGGCGTTATTCGGCGGCTTCGGCGGTTTCGTCGCCGGCGAGCTTGGCGAGGGCGCGGGGGACGGTGTCGACGACCGGCAACGGCTCGATCTCCTTCGCGCCGGACGAGACTTCCAGCGCCTCGAACCTCTTGGCCTGGGTCATCACCTGGCTTTCGAGGCTGCCGACGAAGGCGTTGTAGGCGCCGGTGGCGAGGTCGAGGTTTCGGCCCAGGCGGGCGACGTGGCCGCCCATCGTCGCCAGGCGGGCGTGGAGCTCCTTGCCGAGGCGGGCGATCTCGGCCGCCTCCTCGGCGAGCTTCTCCTGCCGCCAGACGCTGGCGACGGTCCGGGCGATGGCGACGAGGTTGGTCGGCGTGGCGAGGAGGACCCGACGCTCGAACGCCCATTCCCACAGCCGGTCGTCCTGCTCCAGCGCCGCGGTGAGGAAATGCTCGCCGGGAATGTACATGACGACATAGTCGGCGGCGTCGCCGAACCGGTCCCAGTAATTCTTGCCGCCGAGCTGCTGGGCGTGGTTGCGGATCGACTGGGCGTGGGCCTTGAGATGGGCGGCCCTCACTCCATCGTCCACTTCCTCCGACGCGTCGAGAAAGGCGTTCAGCGAGCATTTGGCGTCGATGATCAGCTTGCGCCCGCCGGGCAGGCGGACGACGACGTCGGGGCGAAGGCGGCCGTCGTCCGTGTCGACGCTCACCTCCGACTGGAAATCGGCGAAGGGCGAGAGGCCGGCCTGCTCGAGCACGTTCCTGAGGCTCTGCTCGCCCCAGCGGCCGCGCGACTTGGGGCTGTGGCGAAGCGCGCTGACGAGGCGCGCGGTCTCGTCGCGCACCTGGCTCTGGCCCGCCCGCACCAGCTCCACCGCCGCCTTGATCTCGCCATAGGTGCCGACGCGGTCCTGCTCGATCCGCTGGAGATTGTCCTCGTAGCGCCGCAGGGTCGCCTCGACCGGCTGGATCAGCGCCTTCAGCTTCTCCTCGTTCTTCTCGCCGGCCTGGTTGAAGCGGGCGTCGGCGCGGCGGAGGAAATTCTCCTGCGCCTCGCCGAGCAGCCTGCCGCCGATCTCGCTGAACTGGGAGGTCAGCGCCTCGCGCGCCTCCTTCAGCTCCCTCAGCTGCGCCTCGAACGCCCGCTGGCGCTCCTCCTGCCCGGCGGAAAGGCGCGCGCACTCCTGCTGGGCCGAGGCGCAGTCGCGGCGCACCGCCTCGAGCTGCGCCTGCAGCCCGGGCACCGCCTTCGCCCTTTCCTCGGCTGCGGCGAGGTCCTTGATCGCATCGCGGAACTTCTGGAGATGCTCGTCGCGCTCGGCGCGCAGGGCCGCGGCCGGCCGGCCGGCGAGGAGCCAGCCCGCGGCCAGCCCCGCGAAGGCGGCGGCGGCGACGATCATCAATAGCAGCGGGTCCATGGCCCAGAATCTCCGGAACGAAGGGCGAACCTAGAGCAGGCGCGGCCGCGGCTCAAGCGGCGGGCGAGGAAAGCTGTGGATCGTTGGGCGCCTCCCCCGGGCGCGGGCGGCCGCGAGGGGTGCGGGCGGCGGCTCTCCGGCCCGCGCCTGCCGGGCAGGGACGCGCTCGGCCGTCTTTACGGAATTTCCCTCTTTTCAAACTTTTTGACGATCATTATCACTGCTTTCCGTCGAGTCGGTGCGCCCCCTCGTACCGACGCGAAGGAGGGGTGGGTGGCAGCGATTCACGGATTGGAGCAGGGTCGGCAGGGTGATTGGCGGCGGCGCCAGGGCTCCGGCGGCGGCAGGTCGGGAGCCGGTGGGGCCGGCGGACCGGGCCGAGGCGGAGCGGGCGGCGCAACAGGCGGCGGGGCGGGCGGCGCGGATGGCGGCGGGCCGGGCGGCAGCGGGGCGGGCGGCGGGACGGGCGGCGGCGGGGCGCCGCCCCCGGACCGGTCCGGCGAGGCGGCGGGCCCGCCGGCGCGGGCCTCGGCGCTCCACGCCCGCCTCGCCCGGCTGCTCGCCGATCTGGACGCGGCGGACCTGCCCGGGCCCGCCGCCCACGTCGCCGCCGCGATCGACCTCATGCACCTGCAATGGCCCTCCCTCGCCGGCGAAGCACCCGCCTGAGCCCGGGACCGCCCAAGACCCCCTCTCCCCTCGGGGGAGAGGGCTGGGGTGAGGGGGTACCGCCTCCGCGATATTCCTCCGAAGCCGAACCCCCTCTCCCTACCCTCTCCCCCCTTGGGGAGAGGGGTTTTTGCATTGGCGCGTGGGGAAGGTCGGCGGTGTCGGGGGACAGTAACTTCGCTCGCCGGAAAACGCAGGTTCGCGCAGGCGGAGGGGCGAAGTTACTGTCCCCTTTTTCGCAGCGGCAGTGCCGGGGACAGTAACTTCGTTCGCCGGACGATGCAGGTTCGCGCGGGCGGAGGGGCGAAGTTACTGTCCCCTTCGTTCGCGTCCCTTCCTTCCCTCCGCCTATTTGCTGAAGACTCGCGTCAGCTCGCAGACGGCGAGCTCGGACAGCTCCAGATAGGAGACGCGGGCGTCGGTGGCGCTCGGGCGGCGGGTGAGGAAGCCGAGCTGGACGAGATGCGAGATGTGCCTCAGCGCCGTCGTCGCCGGCGCCGGAGTCGCCATGCAGGCGCTCGACACGCTCACCTCCCGCCCCTCGAGCCTGGCGATGAACAGGTCGAGCAGGATGTCCCAGCTCGGCTCCGCGAACAGCCGCGGGCCGAAGATCTTGTCCCGCTTGCGCCGCGCCTGATAGGCCTCGCGGGCCAGGCGGAGGATCATCCCCCTGTCCTCGGCCCCGGAGCCGTCGCCGCCGACGTTGCGCAACTGGCGCAGCAAACCCTGTATCTGCGCGATGATCTCGTCCGGATCGGATCCGCGGCGGATCCCGGCCGCCGGGCCGATGTCGTTATGGGCGCGCTCCGCCATGTCTCCTCCTATCCCCACATGCCGGCGGCGAGCGCCGCCGCCGGCTCCACGTCCCTTTGCCCCCGCGCCCACGCGGCGAGGCGCCCGATTTGGTCCGGACGCAGCGCGTCCGATGCCCCCGCCGGGCGCGGTGCCCCTTTCTCGAGCAGCCGCGACGGGCAGCCGCCCTGCCAGCTGCCGAGATTGGGGCGGTGGCGTTTGTAACCGATAAGCTCTTGAAGCGCCGGGGGGAAGGTGCACGCGACTTCGGGCGGATAGGTGAGCCACATATTCTCGAAAGGCTTGAGCCAGCCGAGGCAATAGCTGACGATCATCGCCCGGCGCGGCGCCGGGCTGCGATTGGCGCCGGCGCCGTGCAGGGTCGCGCCGAGGAAGAGCAAGGCGTCCCCCGGCTCCAGCGCCGGGCAGACCGCCTGCTCCTCGGGGAGGATCGCCGCATCGGGCCGGCGATGGCTGCCGGGCCACAGGCGGGTGCCGCCATTGCCCGCCTCGAAGCGGGTCAGCGGCCAGACGACGTTCAGGACGTAATCCATGCAGCCCTTGGGGCCGCCCCACATGTCCTGGTCGCGATGGGGGATCTGGGCGATCTCGCCGGGGTGGATTTCGCTGGCCTGGGTGAGGTTGAGCTGAAGCGAGTCGCAATGCGGCAGGAGCAGCGCCTCGGCGACGGCCAGGACCCGCGGATCGAGCACGAAGCGCGTGGCCGGGCCGCCGCCGGCGAGGAGGCCGTGGCAGCGGCGGCTGCGGCGGCCGTTGAACCAGCCCTGGCTGAACGCGGTCGACTCGAGCCTGGGCGCGAGCGACTCGCCGAGCGCGGCCGCCGCATCGGCCGGTACGGCGCCCGGCAGGACGGCGAAGCCGCTCTGCCGCAGCTCGGCGAGGATCCAATCCTCCTCCGCCTCGCCGACCGGGGCCGCCGAGGCGCTCATGCGGCCCTGCGCACCGGCTCGGCGACGCGCAGCACCGGCTCGGCGAGGCGAAAGCGCCGGCGCATCGCCGGCAGCGTGTCGGGCGTCAGGTCGATCTGAAGCGCCTGGAGCATCTCCCCCTCGACCGGGGTCGGCAGGCCGAGCGGCATCACCGGCCAGCCTATCGACAGCAGCAGCGGCACCCGTGCCGCCTCGGCGACCAAGGTATAGCGGCGGACGCCGTTCGCCGCCGCGAACTCGACGAGGGCGAGGGCGAGGAGGCGGTGGACGCGCAGGACGGTGGTGCCCGGCGCATCGGCCGGCCGGGTGACGAGCCGCGATATCTCCCAACAATCATCTCCGCCCGGAACCCCACCCGGGCAGAGATGACTGAACAGGCACTCCAGCATGTGCGGCCGTGAAGACGGGAGGAGCCTCACGGAGCCCTGGTGGTGCCCTTCGGGAGAGCGGGCGAGTAGATAGACCGCATGATCGTTGTCGAACTGGTCGACCTCCAGCCAGCTACCCTGCGCCGGCAGACGCCACCCGAGGCGATCGACGAACACCTGCTTGCGGTCCTGATGCATCTCCATCAACGCTCCGGCGAAGCCGAGGCGGCTTTCCGGAAGTACCAGATCGATCATTACCCAGCCTCCACGTGCCTCCTTCTTCCCCGCTCCGGCCGGGCGAGGCCACCCCGGTAGTTACCGGGGGGCGCGGCGGCCGCGGCGCGGCTAGGGTGACCGGCGAGGAGACGCCCCTTGAACGCCCCGATGCTCCCGCCGATCGCGCTCAAGGCGAAGCCGCCGCGGCGGCGGCACGATTTCCCCGCCGTGCGCGGGCGCGACCTTGCCGGCGTGCCCGGCCGCCGCGGCCTGCCGCTGCTCGGAATCCTTCCCGAGGCGGTGCTCGATCCGCTCGCCTTCGCGCGCCGGATGCACGCGCGCTACGGGCCGGTGCACCGCTTCCGCGCCTGCGGGAACTGGAACGTCCAGCTGGTCGGCGCCGAGGCGAACCGCTTCGTGCTGCTCGACGAGGCCGGCAATTTCTCGGCGGAGGGCGGGTGGCGTCCGGTCTTCGGGCGCCATTTCGACGGCGGCCTGCTGCTGCGCGACGGCGCCGACCACCAGTGGCACCGCAAGCTCGTCGCCACCGCCTTCCGCCAGGAGCAGCTCCAGGCCTATCTCGGCGCCTTCGACCGCAACCACGCGGCCCTCGCCAGGCGCTGGTCGGGCGACACGCTCGACGTCTACGAGCTTGCCCAGCAGCTCACCTTCGCCAACGGCTATTCCGCCTTCCTCGGGCGCGACCCGGCCCTCGCGACGCGGCAGGACCTGCTCGCCTTCCGCTACCTGATGCGCTCCGCCGTCGCGCTCGTCACCGTGCCGCTGCCCGGCACCGCGGAGGCGCGCGCGCTCTGGGCCAAGGGCCATGTCCGCCGGCTGATCGCGCCGCTCCTCGCCGCCCCCGACGATCCGGCGAGGACCGACCTCCTCGCCTCGCTCTGCCGGATGCGCGACGCCGGGCTGCTCGACGAGGCGGAGGTGCTCGCCCACCTGACCTTCGTCATCGCCGCCGCGTTCGACGCGCTCTCGTCGGCGACGGTCTCGACGCTCCATTATCTCGCCGCCGACCCGGCGTGGCAGGACGCGGTGCGCGAGGAGCTGCGCGCGGCCATCCCGGACCCCGACGGCATGACGCTGGAGGGCGTGAGGGCGTGCGACAAGGCGGAATGGGCGGTGAAGGAGGCGCTGAGGCTGAACGCGGCCGCGCCCGTGCTGTGGCGGCGGTCGGTGCGGCGCTTCGCCTTTGCCGGCCACGATTTCCCCGCCGGCACGATCACCGGGGTCAACCCGATGCTGACCCATCTCCTGCCGTCCTTATGGGAGCGGCCGGACGCCTATGATCCCGGCCGTTTCTCGCCGGAGCGCTCCCGCGGCCGCGACCGCTTCGCCTTCGTGCCGTTCGGCGGCGGCGCGCATGGCTGCCTCGGCGCCAATTTCGCCTATCTCCAGGTGCGGGCGCTGCTCCGGCGGCTGCTGGACCGGCACGCGCTGGTCCCCGCCTCGGCCGTCCCGCCCCGCTGGCACCACTGGCCCAATTGCCGGCCGCGCGGGCCGCTCCCGATCCTGCTCCGCCCGCTCAGCTGAGCACGTCGGTGAAGCAGATCTCGCTGCGGAAGAGGGCGCGGACGAGGAGCTGGGAGCGGGTGGCGACGGCGTAGCGGCGCTTGGCCGCCTCGATATGCTCGTTGACGGTGCGCGGCTTGATGCCGAGCAGCTGGCCGATCACCGAGTCGCTCTTGCCGCGGCCGACGAACATCAGGCACTCGCGCTGGCGCTCGGAGAGCGGCGCGGGCTCGATGTACGAATCGCACGGCTCGGCCGACTGGGCGAGGATCCGCCGCGCCGCCTCGAACGCGAAATTGCCCAGCGCCTGCGCCGCGCAGATGCTCTCATCGGGAAAGGGGCGGCCGGCGACGCCGACGAAGTTGCACGAGCCGAGCGCCTCGCCCGGAATGTGGTTGGGCACGGTGAAGCCCTGGCCGATGCCGAACTCGGCGCCGCGCGCGAGATGCTCGCGCTCCGCCGGCGTCAAGTCGAGTATCTTGTCGAGCCTGTCCCAGGTGAAGCCGCTCGACATGCGCTCCGCCGCCCTCAGCACCGGATCGAACGGCCGCCCCTCCTCGCGGATCAGGGCGAGCCAGTCGAGCGGGTAGTTGGTCAGCCGGACATTGCCCTTGTGGGGCTGGCCGAAGCGGACGTGGTGGACGATGGCGAAGTGGCCGAAGCCCAGATCCGAGCAGGCGCCTTCGACGAGCGCTCGCAGCTCCGTCATCGTCGCGGTGTTCTGGGCGCGCGCCACGAAGTCCTGCACCACGGAGATGCCGGAGGGCGTGCGGGGCTGCGGATCGGCCGCGGCGGAGAGAGACGGCATAAGGTTCGCCTCCTCTGCGACCCCGGGTGCGTCCATTTTGGACATTAGGAAGGTTACAGCAAGTCGTTTCTCTCTCGGTCCGATCCGCGTTCAGTCCCGGCCGGGCCCCGGAAGCAATTCCCGCCCGGCGGCGCGCACCGCGCCGCGGTCCGCCAGGGCCTCGTCCAGCGCCTCTTCGGAGCCCCACTGGAACTCGTCGTCCTCGATCCAGATGTAGAAGGGCACGCCCTCGCTCCCCCACAAGGCGAGGCCGATCGTGTGGCCCTCGCCGTCCTCGACCGTGGTGATCCGCTCCAGATCGGACCCAGCCAGCTCGGGCCCGAGGCGCAGGGAGATGTCGTGCACTTCGACCGAGCCTCCTTCGCCGAGGTCCGCGGGCTGCAGCGGCCCGTCGTCGAAGCCGACATGGTCGCCGCGCCGCTCGCGCACACGCAGGAAACGCCCCTCGTCCAGCTCCAGCCCGAGCCTCAGCGGCTGCGCCCGGTTCACGCGCCCTTCGAAAACATGCAGCTCCGCGAGGACGCGCAGCAGCTTCACCGCCGCGCTCCCGCCGCCGCCGACCGGCGACTGCCCCGATCCCGTCCCGCGCTCACCCTCGACCCTTGGTGCTCCACCTTGTCCTCCGTCCTTCCGGCCGTGACGTCTTAGTCCCCTGCGCATGGAATATCTGTCGTTACGGAGGTTAATTACCTCCGCTTCGGTCCAAAGACGACGGAGGATTCGCATCCCGGGCCGCGACCGGGCGCACGGCCCCTGCCCCTTTCGCCGCCCGCGGGCAGCCGATAAGAGGCGGGAATGAGCGACAGCCCCTCCCCCACCGGCCTCACCGTCCGCGCCATCGAGGATGCGAAGGACCGGAAGGTCTTCGTCGACCTCGCCTTCACGCTGAACCGGGACGATCCCAATTGGGTACCGCCGCTGAAGACCGAGGTGCACGGCCTCCTCGACCCGCGCACCAATCCCTGGTTCGAGCATGCCGCCGCCCGCTACTTCCTCGCGGAGCGGGGCGGCCGCGCCGTCGGGCGCATCTCCGCCCAGGTCGACGAGCTCGTGCTGCGCCACATGGGCGAGGGGACGGGCCAATGGGGAATGTTCGAGGCGGAGGACGAGGAAGCGGCCGCCGCCCTCATCCACCGCGCCGAGGCCTGGCTGCGCGGCCGCGACATGACCCGGGCGATGGGGCCGTTCAGCCTCTCGATCTGGGACGAGCCGGGCCTGCTGGTCCAGGGCCACGACCATCCTCCGATGGTGATGATGGGCCACAACAAGGCCATCTACCAAAGCTGGGTGGAAGCCGCGGGCTACACCAAGGTCAAGGACCTCTACACCTACGATCTCGACGTGACCCACGACTTCCCGCCGCTCATCGAGCGCATCGTCGCCTCCGGCGAGAAGAACCCGAAGATCCGCATCCGCACCGTCGACAAGAAAAGGTTCGAGGAGGAGGCGGCCCTTCTCCTGGGCATCCTCAACGACGCCTGGTCGGACAATTGGGGGTTCATCCCGCTCACCGAGGCCGAGATCGCCTATGCGGGCAAGAAGCTGAAGCCGATCGTCTTCGAGGACCTCATCCGGGTCGCCGAATATGAAGGCGAGCCGGTGGCCTTCATGCTGACCCTTCCCGACCTCAACCTGCTGACGCGGGACCTCGACGGCAAGCTGTTCCCGACCGGCTGGGCGAAGCTGCTGTGGCGATTGAAGCGGGCCCGCTTCGAAGGCGGCCGAGTCCCCCTTATGGGCGTGCTCAAGCGGCTGCACGGCACCCGGCTCGCCAGCCAGCTCGCCTTCATGATGATCGAATATATCCGCCGCGCCGGAGTCGCCCGCTACGGCATGAAGCGCGGCGAGATCGGCTGGATCCTCGAGGACAACCTGCCGATGCGCTCGATCGCCGACGCGATCGACAGCAAGATAAACCGCATCTACCGGATATACGAAAAGCCGCTCTGAGCGGCTGGCGGCTCAGCGGCCGGAGCGGCGCTCCCGCTCACGCTCGGAAAGCTGCTCGAAGACGGCGCTGAGCACCATCGTGGCCGCGACGAAGGCGACAAACAGGGCAATCACTGAACAGCTCCCCACCGGGCATGACACGCACCGCCCGCGGCGGGACGGCGACGGGGTTAACGCGCCGGCAAGGATTCGGGTCCGTGGAAAAATCGTCGGCAACCTTGCGCGGGCCTTCGTCGTTAAGGGCCGGGTTCGACAGCCAGAGGAACAGGCCATGGGGCTCCGCGCCTTTCTCCCCCTCGCCGGGCTCGCCGCGCTCGCCGCCTGCGGCGGCTCCAGCGAGTCCGACAATGCGGCCGACCGGCTGGACCGGGCGGCGGGCCAGAGCACGCCCGAAGCCGCCGACGTTCTGGAAAATGCGGCCGATCAGGTGCGCGACTCCAATGTCGCCGATCCCGACGCGGCGGTGCAGAACGCCCTGCAGTCGGCCGGCAACGCTCAGGCCCCGCGACCCGGGGGCGCGAAGCCGCCTGCCGCCGGCGGCGGCGGATAGAGTCGCCGGGAATGAGGTGCCGGCCGCGACGGAGCGCCGGCGCACGGCCTTATTGCGGGTCGAGCCCCACGCCGATGCGGCCGCCGCGTACCCAGCGCACCGCGCCGGAGCGAATGGGCGCGCCTTCGAGCGCCACCGAGAGGCGTTCCCCCACCTCCGGAAGCAGGCTGGTCTGGAGCGTCACGCCGTCCCTCGACACGTTCGCGACGCCGACCAAGGCGGGCTTGCCGCGATAGAGGATCGCCGCCCGCTCGACGACTCCGCGGTGGCGCGGGGCGCGGCGGCGGGGCTCGCCTGCGTCCGCGCGCGCCGCGTGGGGATCGCGCCGGCACGGCTCGAGCGACAGAGGCGCGAGCGCCTCCCCCGCTTCCGCGGCGCGCACTGCGGATCGCAGCCGATGGGCCATCACATCAC
Source organism: Alphaproteobacteria bacterium (assembly GCA_019232625.1). Lineage (GTDB taxonomy): Bacteria > Pseudomonadota > Alphaproteobacteria > Sphingomonadales > Sphingomonadaceae > Allosphingosinicella. The sequence continues at coordinate 76,891 of JAFANP010000052.1, forward strand.
CTCCCGTTGACGGCGCCACTATCGGCGCGGGCGGTGAAGAAAGGTTGAACATCCCCCTTCCCCCGGCCGGGCCGATCGCCGATAGGCCGCCGCCATCATGAACATCGACCTCATCCCCGCGGGCGACGACCCGCCCGAGAGCCTCAACGTCATCATCGAAGTGCCGGTGGGCGGCGAGCCCGTCAAATACGAGTTCGACAAGGCCTCCGGCGCCCTCTTCGTCGACCGGATCCTCCACACGCCGATGCGCTATCCCGCCAATTACGGCTTCATCCCCCACACGCTCTCGCCCGACGGCGACCCCCTCGACGCGCTGGTCATCGCCCGGTCGCCCTTCATCCCCGGCTCGGTGGTTAGGGTGCGGCCGATCGCCGTGCTGCATCTCGAGGACGAGGCGGGCGGAGACGAGAAGCTGGTGACCGTGCCGGTCGACACCACCTTCCCTTATTATCGCGACGTCGGCGAGCGGTCGGACCTGCCCGAGATCGTGCTGCGGCAGATCGAGCATTTCTTCACCCACTACAAGGATCTGGAGGAGAAGAAGTGGGTGCGCGTCGGCCATTGGGGCGGTGCCGACGACGCCCGCCGCGTCGTCGTCGAAGCCGTGGCCCGGGCGAAAGGATGACGGAGCGACGGGCGGTCGGCGGCGCCCGTCCTGCACGATCAATGGGGACACTTACTTTTTCTCGAAAAAGTACGTGTCCCCTTTTCGTAGCGGCGGTTCGGGCGGCCTCTAGTCGAGGCTGACCCAGGTGGGGGCGTGGTCGGAGGCCTTCTCGCGGCCGCGATGGGCCTTGTCGATTCCGGCGTCTAGCAGGCGGTCGGCCGCGTGCGGGCTGAGCAGGAGATGGTCGATCCGGAAGCCCGCGTCGCGCTGCCAGCACCCGGCGGTATAATCCCAGAAGGTGTAGACCGGCCCGTCGGGATAGCGGGCGCGGATCGCGTCGGTCCAGCCGCCATGGAGGATGCGGCGGAAGGCGGCGCGGCTTTCCGGCTGCATCAGCGCGTCGTGGGCCATGGCGCGGGCGGAGAAGACGTCGTCGGGATGGTCGGTGGGAATGACGTTCCAGTCGCCCGCGAGCACCACCGCCCGTTCCTCCGCCAGGAGGGTCTCGGCATGCGCGCGAAGCCGCTCCATCCAGGCGAGCTTGTAGGCGAACTTCTCGGTGCCGACGGGATTGCCGTTGGGGAGGTAGATCGAGGCGAGGACGACGTCGCCGACCTCGGCTTCGATGTAGCGGCTGTGGGTGTCGTCCGGGTCGCCGGGCAGGCCCTGGCGCCGCAGCACGGGCGGCCTGTCCGCCGGGGTGAGGATGGCGACGCCGTTGAAGCCCTTCTGGCCGTGCCAGACGCCGTCATAGCCCGCGGCGCGCACGTCCGCGATCGGGAACGCCTCGTCGGCGCACTTGATCTCCTGGAGGCAGACCGCGTCCGGCCGCTCCTCCTGGAGATATTCGACGAGCCGCGGCAGCCGGGCGCGGACGCCGTTCAGATTGTAGGTGACCAGCTTCATGGGAGCCGGCCTTAGCCGCTCGGCGGCGGAGCGTCACCCTGCCGCGCTTGCCCGGGCGCCGCGAGCGACGCAGAAGGGTGCGCATGAACGGCCCCCTCTTCCTCCTCCTCGCCTTGCTCGCCCCCGCTCCGGCGGCGGCGCCCTCGGTCGCCGTCAAAGGCGGCGACGTCGAATATCGCGCCGCCGACGGCACGGTGCGTCGGATCACCCGCGAAGGCGGCTGCGAGGCCGCGGCGCTGTCGCCGGACGGGCGCACCATCGCCTTCATCCACGTCGACGCTCCGGGCGACCAGGGCACGACCTCGCTGTGGGTGGCCGACGCGGCCACCGGCGCGGCGCGGCGCCTGCTCGCCCCGAAGGCCGACGATCGGCCGGAGCGCGACCTGCAGCGCGTCCACCGCCCCTTCTTTTCGCTCGACGGCGGCTACGTCTACGTCGAGGCGGAGGCCTGGGCGACGTCGGAGGCGATCCACCAGGTCAGCGTCGCGACCGGCAAGGAGCGGTTCGTCGTCGACGGCTGGCTCTACGGCGTGCTGCGAAGCGGGCCGTGGCGCGGCTACCTGGTGGTCGGCCAGCACCGTTACTGGAGCGCGCCCGATTACGGCTCCTACAATCCCGTGTCGGTGATCCGGCCGGACGGAAAGGTCATGCTCCGCGTGCCCGGGAGCGACAAGGACGACGGCGACCCGAGCCTCCGGCGCTGGCTGGAGTCGAAGGGCTGGACCTTGTCCTGACGCGGCGCGCGTCAGATCGAGAAGCTGGAGCCGCAGCCGCAACCCGAGGCGGCATTGGGGTTGCGCACCTGGAAGGCGGCGCCGCCGAGGCTCTCCACATAATCGACCGCGCCGCCCTTGACCAAGGCGTGGGTCATCTCGTCGACCAGCAATGTGACGCCCGATTCCTCGCTGGCGACGTCGCCTTCCTCGGCCGCCTCGGCGAGCGCGAAGCGATAGGTGAAGCCGGCGCAGCCGCCGCCCTCGACGCTGAGGCGCAGCATCGCCGGCTTGCCCTGCCGAGCCGCGATGGCGGCGACCCGGGCGGCGGCGGCGGGCGTGAGGGCGATGTCGGACGTGTCGCTCATCGCGTCGAGATAGGGCGCGCGCGCCCGCCCCACAAGCGGGCCGGGGCTTAGCCCTTCGTCCGGTAGCCGCAGACGATTCCGAAGAGGAAGGACATGAACAGGCCGAGCTGGACCCGGCCGTGCGGATCGGACCAGCCGACGAGCTCGCTGCCGAAGGCGAACACGGCGATGAACATCATCAATGCGAGCCCCGTCATCCGGCTGCCTCCTCAAGCCCAGGCCCGCATCATGGGCCGCCGCGGTAAAGGGCGGGTGAACGCTTGTCTCGCCGCCGCGCCCGTTCCATATGCGCCCCGACCCGCCCGCCAGGAGCCGCCGCGCCCATGAAGACCCGAGTCTACGTCACCTTGAAGAGCGGCGTGCTCGACCCGCAGGGCAAGGCCATCCACCATGCGCTTGAGGGGCTCGGCTTCGAGGGGGTCAGGGACGTGCGCGCCGGCAAGCTGATCGAACTCGACCTGGACGAGGGGGTCGGCGACGAGGCGGTGGAGGCGATGTGCCGCAAGCTCCTCGCCAACACCGTCATCGAGAATTACCGGATCGAGCCGGGCGGCGCGGCGTGAGAAGCGCGGTCATCGTCTTCCCGGGCTCCAATTGCGACCGCGACATGGCGGTGGCGCTGAAGGCGGTGACGGGGCGGGCGCCGGCGATGGTCTGGCATCGCGACTCGGACCTTCCGGACGGGCTCGACCTGGTCGCCGTACCGGGCGGCTTCTCCTACGGCGACTATCTGCGCTCCGGCGCGATGGCGGCGCGCTCGCCGGTGATGCGCGCCGTGGTCGACGCCGCGGCGAGGGGCGTGCCGGTGCTCGGCGTCTGCAACGGCTTCCAGATCCTGACCGAGGCCGGGCTGCTCCCCGGCGCGCTGATGCGCAACGCCGGCATCCGCTTCGTCTGCCGCGACGTGGCGCTCAAGGTCGAGAACAGCCAGTCGGCCTTCACCGGCCGCTACGAGACGGGCGAGGAGATCGTCTTCCCCGTCGCCCACCATGACGGCAATTTCCAGGCCGATCGCGAGACGCTCGACCGGCTGGAGGGCGAGGGCCGGGTGGCCTTCCGCTATGCCGGCGCGTGCAACGGCTCCGCCCGCGACATAGCCGGCCTTCTCAATGCCGCCGGCAACGTCCTGGGCATGATGCCGCACCCCGAACGGGCGGTGGAGGAGGCCCACGGCCGCACCGACGGCCGCCGCCTGTTCGAGGGACTGCTGGAGACCGTCGCCTGACCGTCGAATAGGCAAGATCCAGCGCAAGCTTGTCTTTCCCACTGCTTGCTGTCACCTTCCCGCTCTTGCCGTCCACTTGCCGGACGACTTGCCCGGTGCCGGGCGCCTGGGGAGGCAAGACATGGCCGACGTCGATCCCAATGCGAGCCATTCGTCCGCCGGCGCCGCGCCGCGCGGCGGCCGCCGCAGCCGCGATCCGCGGGTGTTCGTCCTCGACCGCGAGCTCAGCGAGGTCCACCTGCTGCTCGACAACGTCTCGGCCAATCCGGACACGACGCTTGTCGAGCGCCTCGCCGGCGCCAACGGGCGGGACGAGCTGCCTACCGACTGGGTCGAGCAGATCTGCCGGATCAGCTGGCCCCCCGACGGTAACGAGGACGACAAGGCCGAGGACGCGGCGCTGCTGATCAAGGCCAAGGACCGGCTCAACCGCCTCGCCTATCCGGCCAGCGGCTCGACCATCGCCTTCACGCTTCTGGTGACGCAGCACGACCTCGCCACCCTCCCCTGGCTGAAGATCGGCGAGCGCGGCGTCGGCAAGGAGGAGCGGTCGCCGACGCGCAACTCGCTCGCCCAGACCGCCTATCCCGACCTGATGCCGAAGGCGATCCGCTTCCGGAAGGGGATGCGGGCGATCAGCATCGCCCTCGTCGTGGCCCTGTTCGTCACCTGCCTGCTCTCCTGGTACGTCGCCTACGGAAACGCCGCCCTGGCCGAATATGCCACCGCCCAGGCGGGTTTCGAGCAGGCCGCGAAGCGGGTGGACGAGGCCGAGGCGGCCCAGTTCAAGCAGACGGAGGCTGTCGAGACGTCCGCCGCGCCTTCCGACGGAGCGCTGAAGAGCGCGGCGGGCCCGGCCGCCCGGGGGAACGCTGCGGCCGCGGCCGCCGCCGCCGGTGCCGCGAGCGCCAAGTTCGTGCCCTATTGCGACGGCTATTTCTCCAATCCCACCCAGGCGCAGGGCTGCAACGCCCGCGCCGAGGCGGGAGCCAATCTGGACCGGGTGAAGCGCCGCCTCGCCGCGTGGATCTGCGTCGTCTCGCGCGAATGCATCCAGGACGTCACCCGCTACGAGGACGTCGCGCCGCCCAAGCCGGGCGTCGAGCTGACGCCGGCCGCCGCGCGCGAGGCCCGCGAGGGGCTCCAGGTCGCCTCCCGCAACGCCGAGCTGCTCGCCAACGCGCCGTCGCGCGCCGCGGCGCTCGCCAACATCATGGGGACGGCGGTGCTGCCCTTCCTCTATGGCCTGCTCGGCGCCGGCGCGGCGATCGTCCGCTCGCTCTCGCGCAAGATCCGAACCAGCCTGCTCAGCCCGCGCGACCTCCACCTTTCCTTCCAGCAGCTCGCCCTCGGCGCCGTGGTCGGCGCCTGCATCGGCCTGTTCATCGCCGCGCCGGGCGCCGAGGGGAAGGGCCTGCTCGGGCCGGTGGCGCTGTCCGCCTCGGCCATCTCCTTCGTCGCCGGCTTCGGAGTGGATTCGGTGTTCGAGGCGCTTGAGACGTTGATCAAGCGGATCTTCAACGTCGCCCAGCCGGCCGCTCCGTTTCGCTGCCCGGCCGCGCCGGCGCCCTGAGCCCGTTCAGACCCGCGCCCGGAACGGCGTGAAGTCGGTGCCTTCGTCGTAGACGTCGATCCCCTCGCGCCGCTTCAGGAAGCCGACGGCGGCGTAGGTGACCGGAGTAAGCAGCGCCTCCCAGCCGACCTTCAGCGCCCATTGGGTCAGCAGGACGGCGACGAGCGTGCCGTCGTCCCACACGCCCCAGAAAGCGAGCGGGTAGAAGATCAGGCTGTCCACCGCCTGGCCGGCCACGGTGGAGCCGATCGTCCGGGTCCACAGCCGCCGCCCGCGGGTGAGCAGCTTCATCTTGGCGAGGACGAAGCTGTTGACGAACTCCCCCGCCCAGAAAGCGGCGATCGAGGCGAGGACGATGCGCGGCACCTGGCCGAACACCGCCTCGTAGGCGGCCTGGCCGGTCCATTGCGGGTCGGGCGGCAGAGCGACGACGATCCAGCTCATCAGCGCCATGAACAGCAAGGCGGCCGTCCCCGCCCAGATGCAGCGCCGGGCGCGCGCATAGCCGTAGACCTCGGTGAGGATGTCGCCGATCACGTAGGATACCGGGAAGAAGAGGATGCCGGCGCCGAACGGCCAGGGCCCGATCCCGGGCAGGGTCACGGTCGCGATCTTGCCCGCGCCGATCACGTTCGACAGCAGGAGGATGGTGACGAACGCCGCCATCACCAGGTCGAAATAGCGAAGATGCGCCCCCCGGAGCGCCTCCCCCTCGACCGCGCGCACGCTTTCCCCCGCCATGCCCCCTGCCCTAGCGCTGTTCCGTCGCCCGCGAAAGCGCGCTAGGAACGCCCCGCGCGCGCCCGTAGCTCAGATGGATAGAGCACGAGCCTTCTAAGCTTGGGGCCGCAGGTTCGAGTCCTGCCGGGCGCGCCAGTTTTCCGCCATTTTTATCGGGCAGCTTCGCGGCGCGGGCGCCTTTGTGGAGGCGGGCGTTTCGGAAAGGGGGCGTGGATTATCCGGCGGCGCAGCGCTCCAGGATGTCGAGGCCTTCGAGGGCGGTGGCCTCGTCGATGACGAGCGGCGGGAACAGGGTGACGACGTCGCCCTCGGCGGCGACGATCAGCCCCTCCTCCAGGCATCTCGCCTTGATCCTCTCCGCCTGCGACCCGCTCCCGGCGCGGACCCCGAGCGCGAGGCCGGCGCCCTGGACCGGGCCGAGGCCGAGGGCGGCGAGCCGCTTCGCGAACAGGCCGCCCATCTCGGCGACATGGGCGAGGAGCGTCTCCTTGTTGTCCCGCCACCAGGCGAGGTTGGCGAGCGCGGCCGCGGTGCTCCGCGGATGCCAGCCGTAGGTCGAATAGGCGCCGGCCTTCAGCATCGAGTCGGCGACGGCGGCGCGCATCAGGGTCGCGCCCATCGGCGCGAAGCCGGCGGTGACCGCCTTGGCGAGGGTCAGGATGTCGGGCCGGACGCCGCTATGCTCGGCGGCGAACATCCGGCCGGTGCGGCCGAAGCCGGTCGCGACCTCGTCGAGGATCAGCAAGGTCCCGTAGCGCCTGCAAAGGTCCTCGCTTCCGCGCATGAAGGCCGGCTCGGGGACCAGCGCGCCGAGGTTGCAGATCACCGGCTCGAGGATCATCGCGGCGACGTCGCGCCTTTTCAGCGCCGTCTCGACCTGGGCCAGCCGGGCCTCGTCCAGCGGCGGCCTGATTGCCCGCGGCGCCGGCAGTCCGAGGCGCGGAAACAGGTTCCTCGTCTCGCCGTCGCCGATGCTGCGGGGCCCGAGCGTGTCGCCGTGATAGCAATCCTCGACGGTGACGAAGCGGGCGCGGCCGGTATGAAGCATCGCCGCCTGGAGCGCGATCTCCACCGCCTCGCTCCCGCCCGTCGCCCGGAAGCAGCGCTGGAGGCCGGGCGGAGCGATACCGACCAGCGCCCGCGCCAGCTCCTCCCAAGGCGCGTAGCCATGTCCGGGATAGACGTAGGTGGGCCCGTCGAAATCGCGTAGCGCCCGCTCGATCTCGGGCCGGCTCCAGCCGAGATTGCCGACGCACCAGCCGCTCTGGAAGTCGATCGCGCTCCGCCCGTCGGCGGCGAACACCCGGCAGCCCTCGGTTCGAGCCACCTCGAACCTTGCCGCACTTCCGGAGCGGGCGAGGGCCGTCATTCAACGTCTCCTGGCGCGCCAACGCCCGGAGGGGTGCATGCGATCCGCCCGGGCGGACGTCGTGCCCGATCAGGCCCGGTTCGCGGCGCGAAGCGCGGCCGAGATCGGCACCACGCCTTGCCATCGCCCGCAATCCGCCCGCTCCGAGACTTGGGCGCGGCCGTCGGCGAGCGACCGTCCCAGGCGCGCCAGGATGCTCGGGACGCTCCTCGCCGGCACGGCCTTGGAGAACAGATGCCCCTGCCCGAAATCGCAGCCGGCCTCGATCAGGTGATCGGCCTGGGCCCGGGTCTCGACGCCTTCCGCGACGGTCGCGATGCCGAGGCTCTTGCCGAGCTTGATCACCGCGTCGACGATGGCGGCGTCGCCGGCGTCCGCGTCGAGCCTCTGGACGAAGCTCTGGTCGATCTTGATGACGTCGACCGGGAACTGCTTGAGGTGCCGCAGGGAGGCATAGCCCGTGCCGAAGTCGTCGAGCGCGATCGACACGCCTTCGGCGCTGAGGAGCTTCAGCGCACGCTCGACATATTCGGCGCCCCGGCCGAGGAACACCGTCTCGGTGACCTCTAGCTGGAAGCATTTGGGCGGCACTCCGGCGCGGCGCAGCTTGGCGAGGATCCGCTCGGCGAAGTCGTCGGAGCGGAAGTCCGCCGCGGCCGCGTTCACCGCGACGTGCCCGAAGCCGAGCCCCCGGTCGCGCCAGCGACGCATGTCGGCGAGCGCGAGCTGCAGCATCCGGTCGGTGATTGCGGCGGCGACGTCCATGTCCTCGAGCGCCGCCGCGATGGTCGCGGGCGCCTGCATGACGCCGCGGAGGCTGCGCCAGCGCAGGAGCGCCTCGAACCCCGCGACCGCGCCCGAGGCGAAGTCCACCTTCGGCTGGTAATAAGGGACGATCCGGTCGTCCTCGACGGCGCTGCGGCCGAGCTCGATCATCGACGAGCGTCTCTGGAGATCGGTCCGCATCCGCGGCTCGAACACCATGATGCTTCCGCGGCCCGCGCACTTCGCCATGTGGAGGGCGATGTCGGCGACCTTGGAGAGATCGTCCCGGGAGCGGCCGTGCAGCGGGTAGAGGCCGACGCCGATCGTGACCTGGCAGTCTAGGATCTTGTCCTCGTGGAGGAACGGCTCCCGAAGCCGCGCGCGCAACAGCTCGAGGAGGGGCAAGATCTCGCCGTCCGTGCGCAGCCCTGGAACGGCTATGGCGAACTCGTCGCCGCCGAGCCTGGCGACGGTGTCGACGCACCGGAGCGCGCCCTGGAGGCGGGCGGCGAACGTCTTGAGGAGCGCGTCGCCGCCCTCATGCCCGAGCTCGTCGTTGACCCGCTTGAACTGGTCGAGATCCAGGTGGAGCAAGCCGACGCGGCTGCCGTCGGCGTCGGCGCGGCGGATCGCCTCGCCGAGCCGCTCCCGGAACTGGAGCCGGTTCGGGAGGCCGGTGAGCGGATCGTGCGTCGCGTTCCATCGCGCCCGGTCCTCGACCGCCTTGCGCTCGGTGACGTCCCGCGAGATCGCCGCGAGCTTCACCGCGCGCCCGTCCACGCCGAGGACGGGCGACACGACGACGTCCCACCATTTCAGCCGCCCCCTGGCGGTGGGGCATTCGGCCGAGAAGCGCGAGGTGCCGCCGCACCGGGCCGAAGCCATGGCCGCGTCCACCTGGATCCTCGCTTCGGGCGGCCAGAAGTCGCGCCAATATTTGCCGAGCAGCACCCCGCTATGGGGGGCTTCCAGGGCGCAGAGGCCGGGCCCGTTCACGAAGAGCACCCGTCCCTCGAGGTCGAGCAGCTTGATGCAGTCCGCGCTCGTCTCGACGATCGTGCGGTTGAGGGCCTCGGCCTCGGCAAGAGGGTCGGCGGCGCAGCTTATCCCGCGAGCCGCAACGGCGGTTTCGCCGATGAGGCCGGCGACGTCGGAATGGAGATACGGCGCGTGTCCCGCGGACATTTCAGCCATGGTCGTTTTCCCTCACGAAGCGAAGATGGGCGCAGGCCGGCGCAGACGACGCCGCGCGCCGGTCGCGGACCCATCCGGCCAGAGCCTCGAACGGCAGCGGGTGATTGAACTCGAGCCCGACGAAGGTCCCCTCCGCCCAGCGCAGCGCGGCATGGACGTGGGGAAGATCGGGCAGCGTGAGGACGGCGTCGCCCCATTTGCCGACCGGGCGGTCCGTCCTGACCTTCGCCCCCCCGTGCGAGATGTTGACGAGCGTGCCGCCGAACACGCGCGCGCCGATCCTCAGCCGGGCCCGGCATTCGATGTCGAGGCGCGGCATCCTCGGCCGTCGACCGCTCTCCTCGACCCAGCGGCTGGCGACCAGCGCATGGAGGTCGACGGGCGCGGCGAAGCCGATCCCCACCTCCAGCCCGCGGGACCACACGACCTTGCCTGCGAGGCGTTCGCCCGGCCTCAGCTCGACCTCCACCGGCGCGTCCGGGCGCACGCTGCCGTAGACCCGCGCGGACAATCCTCCCGCGGACAGGTTCTTGACCACGCAAGGCTCCTTGACGCCCCCGAAATGGAGGAGACCCATTCTCAGCAAGGCGACCTGGCGGGGCCCGGCCCGCCGCTCGAGCTCCCACGGGGTGATGATTCCGGACGCGCCGGTTCTTGCGCCGCGCGATGCGCAGCCCGATCTTTGCGGCATGATCTGCCCCTCCCGTCCCCACTTTGCAGGCGGGAACTGAAGCGTCGCGTAAGGTGGCGGGCCGGAAAAATACGGTAGGGACAATCCCTTGGGTCGCCGCGGACGGCCGGCGCGACGCGAAACGGGGCGCCGCCGGCCGGGATGAACGCCGAGCTTCGCTTGGGCAGCTACGGCGTAGCCGTTAATGAAGGCGCCCGGGCGGCGTCGCGGCGACCCGGGCGCGTCGCCGAGATCAGGCCCGCGGCAGCGTGAAGGCGATGACGGCGCCGCGGTCCGGCCCGCTCGCCAGCCAGATCCGCCCGCCATGCGCTTCGATGACGGTCCTGCATATCGAGAGCCCGATGCCGGTCCCCGACGACTTGGTGGTGACGAACGGCGAAAACAGACGGTCGCGGACGTCTTCGGCGATTCCGGGGCCTTCGTCCGAGACCCTGACCTCGACCTCCTCGTCCGAGACGGGGACCGCCGAGACCATGATCCTGCGACCCCCGCCTTCCCGCATGGCGTCGTCCGCATTGCGTATCAGGTTCACGAAGACCTGCTGCAGGTGCACCCGGTCGACCCGGACGCCGTCCGCCTCCGGCGCGATGGCGAACTCGACGTCCGCGGTGCCGACCGCGACGTTGGCCGCGGCCTGGGCGACCGATCCAAGGCTTTCGGGCCGCGCCTCGATATGCGTCCAGCGGGTCGGCGTCCGGGCCCGGGCGAGGATGTCTCCGGCGAGCATCGCGCTCTCGTCGATGCCGTCGAGAGCTTCTTCGATCCAGCTCTGAGCGGGGGCGTCCCGGCTGGCGCGTCGCAACGCCGCCGAATAGCCTCTTATCGCGGTGAGCGGCTGCCTCAGCTCATGGGAGAGGCTCGTCATCACCGTGCCCAAGGCGGTGAGGCGACAGACGTTGGCCAGCTCGGCCTGCGCCCGATCGAGCTCCTGCGCGGACCTGTGGCGCTCCGTCTCGTCGAGGACGATGCCCACGAAGCGGTTCGCCGCCCCGTCGGCGCCGTACAGGGGCCGGCCGAGGGCGCGGATCCACCGGCTTTCGCCATTGCGCGGAAAGGAGCGATAGTCGGTCGAATAGGTCGTGCCGGTGACGATCGCCTTCTCGAGCGCGGCCTTGGTTCGAACGACGTCGTCGGGGTGAACGGCCGCCTCCCACGCCGCTTCGGACATCGCTTCGTCGCCGTCGACGGGCAGCCCGTGCATCTCGCGGGTTCGCGCGCACATCCTCACCGTGCGGCTCGCGAGATCGATGTCCCAAGTGCCCGCGCCCGCGCCCTGCTGGGCGAGCGCGATCCGCTCGTGCGCCTCCTGCGCATGGGCCTGCATCTCCTTGAGCGGACTCGTGTCCGTCACCGTGCCGACCATCCGAACGGGACTGCCGGTCTGGGGATTGTGGGCGACGACCCGGCCTCTGTCGAACACCCACGCCCATCCGCCCGCATTGCGCCGGACCCGATATTCGCAGGCGAACAGGTCCGAGGCGCCGGCGAGATGTTCGCGCAGCTGCCGGTCCACCTCCGGCCAGTCCCCCGGGTGGATCAGGTTGTGAAACGTGTCGGGCCGGTGCGAGACCGTGTCGGGATCGTAGCCGAGGCGCACCAGGAACCGCGGCGACATCGTCATCACCCCGTCCGGGATGTTCCAGTCCCAGGCGCCGTCGCCCGAGGCGTCGAGCGCCAGCCGCAGCCGTTCCTCGCTCAGCCTCAGCTCGGCGAGCGTCGTGCGCTCGCGGCTGAGGTCCCTGAACAACACCAGGAGCCCGCTTGCGATCGGGCGCAAATTGACGTCGAACCACTGGCCGAGATTGGGTTCGTAGAAGGTGAAGCGGGCGCATTTGCGCTGCTCCGCGGCGGCCTTGTACTCGTCATAGGCCCGGGTACGGGCCGCGCCGGGAAACATTTCCCATATGTTGCGGCCGATCAGATCGCGCGCGTCGCCGATGATCTCCAGCGCGTTGCGGTTGGCGTAGGTGAAGTTGAAGTCGTGATCGAGAAGGAAGACCCCGTCCGTCGTCCCTTCGAGAATATCGAGCGCCGGCGGCAGCATATCCTCGAGCACGCCCTTGCGGACGGAGGGTATCCGCCTCGCCGCGGTCAGGGCCGGGGGCGGCGCCAGCGCGGCCGCGGTCGGCGCGGTGCAGTCGTCGGACGTCTCGAGCGGCGTGAGCTCCGCCTCGATCGCCAGCCGGATCGCGGCCGGGGTCGTGCGGACGCCGAGATCCTTCAGCAGGTTGCTCCGGTGCATCTCGACCGTGCGGGGGCTGAGGTCGAGGCGGCGGGCGATCTCCTTGTTCATCATTCCGGCGATCAGGCCGCGAAGGATCTGGCGCTCGCGCTGGGACAGGACGCGGAGCCTCGCCGCCGCCGCCGCTCTCACCGTGCTGCGCTGGACCCGGTCGTCGGCGAGCGCGCGGGCGCGCTCGATCGCGACGACCAGTTCGTCCGGATCATGGGGCTTCTGGAGGAAATCGACCGCCCCCAGCTTCAACGCCTGGACGGCCGCGGGCAGATCTCCCTCCCCGCTCATCGCGATCACCGGAAGCGGCGAGCCGCGCAGCGCCATCTCCTCGAGCACCTCCAGCCCGCCTAAGTCGCCCATGTTCAGGTCCAGCAGCAGGCAGCCTGACAAGCTTCGACGCTCGCGCAGAAGCTCGGCGCCGCTGGCGTAGATTTCGGTGGAATAGCCGTGGCTGGAGAGCAGATAGCTCAGCGCGGCCCGGACGGCGGGATCGTCATCGACGATATGGACGGTAGTAGACAAATGACTCTCGACAATCCTTCAGGAAGCCGCCCAAGGTTCATAACCTTGCGCGCCCGGCGCTTCGATGAGCAGAGCTACGGCAAGATCGCGAGTGCCTCGCGGCGTCGCGACAGGCGGAAAATACCGTAGCAAGCGTCGGCTGCCCAAGCGCTGACGCGGTCGCAACCGCCCGCTTGGCAAGCGAGCATCACTTAGGCGGCGGGCGCGGCAATACTACTGGGAGGATTACGAGGCCCGCCGGGCCCGATCCCGCTCCTGAGCCGTTGTCTGCTGCGACGTCTTGCTGCGACGTCTGCTGCGACGCCGCGACGCTCGAAGCGAGGATGCGATGGCTGCAATCGACCCTGACACCGAGCCGCCCGATCTTCGGCCGACGGGGATCGAGCCGATCGGGAGCCTTCCCTGGGGCACGCACATCTGCATGTTCTACGAGTCCTTGGAGGATTTGCTGGAGGCGAACAGCGGATATTTCGCGCCCGGCCTGTCGAGGAACGAATGTTGCGTCTGGGGCCTCTCGGAACCCGGCGCTGAGGAGCAGGCGCGGCACGCGCTGCGCCAGGCCGTGCCGGACGCCGACCGCTACCTGGAGACGGGAGCGATGGAGCTGATCTCCGATTACCGCTCCTACCTGGCGCGCGACGGCCTGGATCCCAAGCGCATCTCCCGCCAGTGGCAGCTCAAGCTCGCGGAGGCGCGCGCGCGCGGCTTCGACGGGCTGCGGGTCAGCGGCAACGCCTTCTGGATGGAGCGGCACTTGTGGGAGACGTTCAGCCAGTACGAAGCCGAGCTCGACCAGGTGGTCTCCGGTTGCCCGATGCTCGTCTTGTGCACCTATTCGCTGCGTGCCGCCCGCGCGGTGGACATATTGGACGTGGCCGCGACCCACCATTTCACGATCGCCCGACGGGGCGGGCGCTGGGAATATGTCGAGACGCCCGAATTGCGCGCGGCGAAGCGGGAGATCGGCCGCCTCAACGAGGCCGTCGACATCCTCTCGCGGCCGTTCCCCGGGCACGAGAAGCTGACGCGGCGCGAGCGCACCATGCTCGCGCAGATCGTGCTCGGCGCTTCGAACAAGGAGGCGGCGCGAGCCCTGGACATCAGCCCGCGCACCGCCGAATTCCACCGCGCCAACATCCTGCGCAAGCTCGAGGCCCGCAACCTGCCCGAGCTTATGCACCTCGTGCTCGGCGCCGCGGAGCGAAGGCCGCAAAGCTGAGGCGGCAGGCTTCACTCTCGGCAGGTTCGCGTCCCAAGGTCCGGCTGAGGATCGGGGCCCGCCGCCCATGCGATGTCGAACCTGCATCGCCCCTCCGGCCAGACGGCCTCGAGCCGGTTGGTGTCGGCGAGCCCGGAGAGGAATAGCTCTCCGCCCGGCGCCGCGACGAAGCTGCGGCCGGCGACGGTGACGGTCGCGCCTGTCGGGACGGGCCCGAGCCCCGGCACCTCCAGGCGCACCACCGCCGACCGGGTGCGCGGCGCGCGCATGTCCACCACGACGCCGCTGCGGGCGTAGGGTCGAACCTCCGCTTCGGCCGAAATGACCTCCGCGTCGATCGGCAGGTCGGCGACTTCGAGGCGGATCCTGTTCGCCTCGTAGCTACGCAGCCGAGGGACGACGGCCCGCCCGTCGCGGCCGGTACGGCCGACCGGATGGTTGTCGGCATAGACCCGAACGCCCGGCTGTCCGGCGTCGACGACGGCGAAGGCGTCCGAGAGACGCTGCGCGGCGAACGCCTCCCCGCCCGCCATTCCGATGCCGCCGCTGGCGCGCAGCCGCGCGCCGGTCCGGCCATCCCGATAGGTGAGCTCGGCATCGTACTGGCCGAAGCTCGTGTTGAGCTGGAGCGCGGCCGCCCCGGTGGGCCGCGGCCCGAGGACCGCGAGGGCGCGGTAGCCCCAGCCCTGGTCGGCCGGGGCGTTTTGCTGGAGGGACAGGGACGCGAAGCCGTTGCCGCCCTCCAGGCCCGCCGCCGCGCCGGCGCTGGTGCGGCGATCGAGCCGGATCGAGAGGGACAATAAGGCGGCGGTGTCGCCCGGTCCGGAGAGCGCGGTCTGGGCGGCGAAGCGCAGGGTGGCGCGCCTGCCGAGGCGGAAGGAGGCATTCGCCCCGGCGACGTCCGCCCCCGGCCGTCCGTCGCGATAGTCGCGGCGCAGGTACGAGAGGCCGAGCGCGCCCCAGCGCTCCGACAGCGAAGCCGAGAGACGCAGGTCGAGCGCCGGCAGAGCGCGCGGGTCGCCGACCTGCCTGTAGCCTTCGCTCGCCAGGCTGGCCGAGCCGCCGAAGGAGAAGCCGCGGGAGCGATGCTCGAAGGCGATGCCGAGACGCTCCCCGCTGCCGGAGGCGCCGCTGCGGCTGGCTGCCGCGGAGACGGAGACCAGGCCGACTCCGGGGTAGGCGAAGGCGGCGGCGACCCCGCCCTGCTGGGTCTCCGCGGAGGCGGCCGCATGTCCCTCGACCGTGATCCGGTCGGTCAGGCCGAGGCGGTGGGTGGCCGAGGCGACCAGCGGTCCGTAGGCCGCGTTGCGCACGGCATAATCGTGCCGCAGGAAACCGATCTCGTAGCTGAAGTCGGCCAGGCCGGCGCGGAGCAGGCCGGGAGCGGCGTAATAGGCTTCGCGGATGAGGGTTTCGCGGCCCAGCGCGTCGCGCACGACCATCTCCACCGTCCCCGCACCCATGACCACCGGGAAGCCGGTGAGGGTGAACGCGCCCGGCCTCAGCTCATGCGTGGCCGCGTGGGCGCCGTTCACGTACAGATCGGCCACCGAGGGGAGCACCGCGCTGCCCGACAGGGTCGGCACCGGGCCGGTGACGAAGCCGGGCTGGACGTCGAACCGGCGCGTCACCTGCAGGCCGCCGATGCGGAGGGGACCGCCGCCCACGCCGCCGCGGGTGATCGTGTCCCCGACGCGGAGCGAGAGCATGTCGTCGGGAACGTCCCAGGTGAGATGGGTGTCGAGCCGCACCAGCCGCGCGCCGGTTCCCGCCACGCGCGCGATAGCATTGCCTTGGGCGAGGAGAGGGCCCGCGAAAAGCCCCAGATCGAACGCGCCGGTCGCCGCCGGCGCGGCGCCGTTCCCGGCGGTCGCCTCGAGATCGTAGTTGAACGAGAAGCCGGGGCGCGCCGGCGTCATGGGCGGGATCGCGGGCGCCAGCGCCGTCAGCCGGGTCGCGCGAAATGCGCTCGGCGGCAGCACCAGGTCGAGGCGCTGCGCCGCGGGGTCGTAGTCGGTCCGGACCGCCCCGCCCGGAGCGAGCCGGATCCAGCGCCGCCCGTCCCGGTCCGCCGCCTCGAGCCGCTCGGTCCCGACCTGGAGCGCCTCGAGCGGCGCGGCCGGGACGTAGAAGGCTCCGGCCGAGTCGCGCTCCACGACGGCGGGGCCGGCCGCGGCGCCGTTGACCCGGAGCTCGACGACCATCTCCGTCATCTCGCCGGGGACGGCGGCGACGGCGGCCAGGGCCGCGGCGAAGCTAGGGAGCCACACGGACCGCGACGCGGGTTTCGCCCGCGGCGGTGCGGACGACGAGCGCCGTCGGCGTCCCCGCCTTGGCGCCCAGGGTCCAGGCCCGGCTGCTCGACGGAAGGACCACGCCCATGGCCTGGGTTCGACCGAGCGCCTGCCCCGAGGCGTCCCGAGCTTCGATGGCCAGGATCTGCGCGTGCAGGTCGCCGCTGTTGCGGCCCTCGACGACGAGGACGCCGCCGGGTCCGCGGCGGGCGGCCCAGCTCAGCGCCGGGGCCGCGCCGCGGCGGGCGACCACGTAGAGCGGCAGATCGAGCTTCAGCGAGACGCTGACGCCGGTGCCCGGCGCCCTCGGCCCCGGTATCTCCTCGACGATCAGCCGGTAGGCCGCCGCGGGCGTGCGGCGGCGAAAGCCGATTCGGACCAGCTGCTGCGCGCCCGGCGCGACCGTGAAGATCGGCGGCGACACGACCAGGTCGGCGGTCGGCTCGGTCCGGTCGCGGCCGTCCGACTGCGTCCAGCGGAGCGCCGTCACCCGCACCGCGACCGGCCGCGAATCCTGATTGTGGAGGCGAAGCTCGCCGGCCCCCTCATCGGGCATGACGGCGACGGCCACGGGAGTGATTCGAAACGCGCCTGCGGCGGCGGGGGCAGCCGGCAAGGCGAGCGCGGCGAGGAGGAGGGCAGCCGCCGCGCGGCGGCTGCCCTCCAGGGACAGGATCGTCACCTCCTTCGGCTCAGTAGGAGACGGTGACCTGCACCGTGTCGGCATAGTCGCCGGCCGGAACGCCGGTCTGCCCGGCCGGGATGAGCCCATAGACCGTCTTGGTCTGGACGCTGCCGGTGCCGGTGTCGCTGAAGGTCGCCGTCGCACCCTCGATGCCGTCGCCCCACAGCTGGGTGCGGGCGGAATCGGTGAACAGGCTGTAGCTGAGGAGGTTGGCCCCGTTCGCCATCTTGCGGCTCGCGAGGTCCGCGCCGGTGCCGGCCCCGGCGTCGGCGAGGGCGGCCCAGGCGGTGCCGTTGGTGCAGGTGACGCTGACGCTCCCGGTGCCCTGGACGGCCTGCCCCGAGGTGACGTCGACGTCGTTGAAGGCGACCGGCGAGGTCGAGACGGTGCAGTTCGCCGACACGGTCGCATTGACGCCGAGCGAGGAACCGACATCGGCCGCGAAAGCCGGCGACGCGCCGAAGGCAGCCGCGATGGCTGCGGCAACGCCGCAGCGAACGATATTCTTCATGGATGTACCCCTTTGCTCTCTGGATGCTCCGCCGCCGCCGGCCGGTCCGGAGAAAGGCTGGCCAATCGGCGGCGGCCCATTCAGGTAATTGAATAGGCTAGAAAAAACTGTTGGAATCCGGCCGCGCACGAACACTATGGGGAAATCACGGTAGCGGGCGGCAAGATGTCGCAACCGTCGCGCCGGACGATCAGGTCCAGCCGCATTCGGCAGCCCTGGCCGCCACACCGATCGTCCGCTACCGCCCCATTGCGTCGAAATATTGCAGCGACCGAAGCTGGCAATTGTCGCGATGCGACCAAGTCTTCATTTGGTTCCTACCGAAGAAATACGGTCGTAATCTCGCATGGTGGCGCGATGATCCTTGCGCAACTTATCCGTCGACTTGGCCGCGACCGGTCTTCCCTCGAGTCGCCCAGGAACCTCCATGTCAAGCGCCGATCTACAGGTCCTACCCCTCAATCCGCGGATCACCGTCATCGGGACGGGCGGTGCCGGTAACAACGCCCTTTCCCTGATGGTCGAGAACGGCCTCCAGGGCGTCGAGCTCGTGGCCGCGAACACCGACGCCCAGACGCTCCGGCGCTCGGCTCTTCCCGACATTCTCCAGCTCGGACGCCGCACGACCGAGGGCCTCGGCGCCGGGTCCCGCGCCGAGATCGGCCGAAAGGCGGCGGAGGAATCGCGCGGCGATATCGAGCGCCGCCTTCAAGGCTCGGACATGTGCTTCATCGCCGCCGGCATGGGCGGCGGAACGGGCACCGGCGCGGCTCCCGTCATCGCCGAGATCGCCCGGTCGATGGGGGTGCTCACGGTCGCCGTGGTGACCAAGCCCTTCGCGTTCGAGGGGGCTCGCCGGGCCCGCGCCGCGGAGGCGGGAGTCGAGGCCCTGGCGCCGCATGTCGACAGCCTCATCGTGATCCCGAACCAGAACCTCTTTCGGCTCGTCTCCCCGACGACGACGCTGAAAGCCGCCTTCGCCCTGGCCGACGACATCCTCTACCAGGGCGTGCGCAGCCTCTCCGACCTCATGGTCGCCCGCGGCCTCGTCAATCTCGACTTCGCCGACGTCCGCACCGTTCTCGCCAATACGGGCCGGGCGAAGTTCGGGACCGGCGAGGCCGCCGGAGCGGAGCGGGCGCGCCGCGCGGCGATGCAGGCGCTCACCGACCCCCTGCTCGACGAGGACGCGGCCGGCGCCCGCGGCCTCCTGGTGTCGATCCAGGGCGGCGACGACCTGCTACTCTCGGAGCTGGACGAGGCGGCCCGCCAGGTCACCGACATGGCCGATCCCGACGCCGACATCGTCTGGGGGTCGAGCCACGATCCGTCGCTCAGGGGCCGGATACGCGTCTCGATCATCGCCGCGGGAATCCGTGGTCGCGCGGAAGGCGCGATCTCGCCCGCCGCCGCGGCGCCCCCGCCGGTGGAGAGCCTGCCGCCGCCCGAGCCCGAGCCCTGCGAGATAGAGCCCGAAGCGGAGCCCGAGCCGGCCCCGCAGGCCAGCCCCGTCAGCCTGGATCGTCCAAGTCCGCCTCGCGACAGCCTCTTCGAGCGCATGGCGGGAGCCGCACGCGCCGAGGCGGCCGCGGCGGAGGCGGCCCGGCGGCCGTCCGAGCGGCGGCGGGCCGCCTGACCGGAGAAATCGGACCATGGAAAAGCAGATCTTCTTCGGCGGGAGCGCCGTCGTCCCAGTGACCGCCGCCGGGGCGATGCGGCTTCCGCGCTTCGTGCGCGATGCGCTGTGCGGCCGGGCCGCGGGCGAGATGATCGTGGGGGCGCACCAGACCGACCCCTGTCTGGTTTCCTATCCGCGTGCGCATGTGGAGAATCTGATGCGCGACCTCGACCGGCGCCGGATCGAGGAGGAAGCCAAGGATCCGGACGCCCATTATCGCCGCGCCCGGCGCGTCTTCGGCTTCGCCCAGGAGATATCCATCTCCCGCCACGGCCGCCTCGTCCTCCCGCTCGGGCTCCGCCGGCGCTACGGGATCGGCCGAGCCGCGCTCCTCGTCGGCATCGGCAAGAAGGTCGAGATCTGGTCGCTCGATCGCGCCTCGCAGGCCGCGGACTCGAACCTGCGCGCGCTCGCCGCAGCCCACGCCCAGGAAGGGATTGCGTCATGAACCTGCTCTGCCGTGCCGCCGGTCACCGCGGGCTGGATCGGGAAACCTATAATGGCGGCTACTTCTTCGCCCGGTGCGCGCGCTGCAACGTCGACCTGATTCGCGACGGCCGATCCTGGAAGGCGGTGCCGCACGGGCATCGCGTCGTGTGGAAAACGGGGCGCCGGACCCATTCGGTCGCGCCGGATATGGCCCACGCCCTGCCGATCGTCGCGGCCTCCGGCGACGCCGCGACCGGTCCGCCCGCCAGGCGAAGCGCGCGCAGGAAGGCTCTCGTTCCCGTTCCTCCGTCGCGCCGGGCTCCGCCTCCGCCCGACGAGGAGCAGGAGGCGGCGGCGCCCCGGCTCCTTCTCCTTTTCGCGGTCGCGGCTGGAGCCTTTGCCGGATACGTTCGCGGCGCCGGCCTGCGCGGACGCCGCTATCCGTCTCGCTGAGGCGCGGTTTCGCCGGTGGATCCCTTGCACCGGAAACGGATTTTCCGGTCCCGGACCTCGCACACGCCGCAGCTGCAGCGTCTTGTGAAAGACGAGGACGACATTTGTCTTGTCGCTTGACACTGCGAGCGTTCGATGATCCGATGCCATGGCCGGGGAATCAGTGCGTAAGCAGTTGGAAATACTGGGAGACGTCCTGACTCTATTTGGCTTGCTGACTGGGATCGGCCTTGGGGAGAATGGAAGATGAAACAGCTCCGTCCCGCGATAGATTTGTCCGACATTGATCTCAGCGGCGTCGACCTGTTCGACGTCGAGATACTCGAAGCGGCGGATACGATGGCGGTGCCGGAGACCGGCGCCTCTCCCGCGATCGTCTATTCATGCAGCTGCAGCTGGGCTCCGAAGGATCCGCTTCCTTAATTCACGGCGGCGTCGGCGCCGCTGAAGTCCCGGGAAAGAAGGAAGGTCGGCCGGCTTCTTGCGCTGGCCGGCCTTTCCAGCCGTGGAGCGCGCATCGCAAGTCGAGGGCGAAGCAGGGCACGACAACCGCTCTCTCGTGCGGCCTAAACCCTTGACATGACCGGTGTTCGATGGTCCGTTGACTTGCCGCTGCAGGCGGCGATCGGCGCGCGCAAGCCTGCCGGGATCTATTCAGCGGGGGGAGAGCTGATGATGAAAGAGATGGTTTCCAAGATCGATTTGTCGGGGATCGATCTTACCGAGATCGACCTGCTCGACGTCCAAATTCTTCAGGCCGCCGATACGATGGCCGTGCCGGAGACCGGCGCTTCGCCCGCGATCATATATTCCTGCTCGAGCGTCTATTCGTGCAGCTGCAGCACGTCGCCTAACGAACCCAACGGCTGATCCGGTTCGTCCCGCGCGCCGGGACGCCTGGAGCGGCTGAAGCTCGGCTGCGGGCGGCCGCGGCGCGCTTCGCCGCGACCTTGACGGAGCGCGACCGCCTGCTGTTGCCAAGCGCCGCGCGCGGTTCCACTATGCGCCCAAGGTTCTCCTTCGGTCGGAGAGCCCTCCGTGGAGGGAAAGATGATCGCGCTACTTTGGATCGCGGAGCAGGGCCTCGACGCATCGCAGACGAACGTCGATCCCGTCTATAGACAAGCAGCACAACAGTGTCAGGCGGTACTGGCTCACAAGGCCCATGGTGAAATAGCGGACCTCAAGGTGACCGATTCGCAGCGAGTCGGGCGCCGCACGATACTGGCCGGCACCTTTCATGCTTTGCAAAAACCGAGGACACGGCCCGGTGAACTCACCGCGACTCATATAATCAGTATTAGCTATTCATATCATTGCCGAGTCACGGATCGATCTCGAGCAGTCGTAACCATGGCTCGACTCGCCGGCTGATCATCTTCAATTTAGAACGCTTCGTCGCTGTTTCGACGCAAAACTGCGAAAGTTAAACCGACTGCGGCTAACCCCATGCTTGCATTGTGGAAATTCGCTGTCAGCATCTCCCCCGCGGTCGTCCTGACCGCCTAGGGGAGTACACAATATGCACTTAAGGAAGTGGGGCTTCGCCGCCCTGGCGCTGGCGTACGGCGTCACGGTCGGCACCGTGGCCAGTGCAACAAAACCAGTCGAGAAGAGCGGGAACGTCTTTCACAAGGCGGTCTGCGACAAGGGTCCGGAGGACGACGCCGAGTGTCTGGCGCACGTCGTCACCGACGCATCGGGCAAGGAGAAACCGGGGAAGGGTGCGGACCTCAGCCCGAACGTGGTGCCATCGGGCTACGGCCCGGCCGACCTGCGCTCGGCCTACAAGATCACCACCGACGGGACGACGACGATCGCCATCGTCGACGCTTACGGCTATCCGCGCGCCGAGCAGGATCTCGCCGTCTATCGTGCGCAATACGGCCTTCCGGCCTGCACGACCGCCAATGGCTGCTTCAAGAAGGTGAACCAGAACGGGGTGCAGGGCAGCTATCCCGCGACGAACACCGGCTGGTCGCAGGAATCGGCGCTCGATCTCGACATGGCGAGCGCGATGTGCCCGGGCTGCAAGCTGGTCCTGGTGGAAGCCACCACCGCCAGCTACGCCAACCTCGCAACGGCCGTCCGCACCGCGGCGGCGATTGCCGGGGTGACGGTCATCTCCAACAGCTATGGCGGTAGCGAGACCGGCACCACCACCTACGAGCCGTCGTACAACCAGCCGGGCAAGGCGGTCACCGTCTCGACCGGCGACAGCGGCTACGGCGTCGGCTTCCCGGCATCGTCCCCGCACGTCATCGCGGTCGGCGGCACCCACCTGGTCCGCGCCAGCAACGCCCGTGGTTGGGCGGAGACGGCGTGGAGCTCGGGCGGCAGCGGCTGCAGCTCCGTCTATGCCAAGCCCAGCTTCCAGACCGATGCGCTCTGCACCAAGCGCATGGAAGCGGACGTCTCCGCCGTCGGCGATCCCGCCACCGGCGTCGCCGTCTACGGCCCGACCAGCAGCACTGCCCAGGGCTGGCTCGTCTTCGGCGGAACCAGCGTGTCGGCTCCGATCATCGGCGGCATCTATGGCGTCACCGGCCATAAGCCGAACGGCGCCGCCACGATCTACGCCAATGCCTCGCTGCTCAACGACGTGACGAGCGGCACCAACGGCTCGTGCGGCGGCACCTACTTCTGCACCGCGGGCGCGGGTTACGACGGCCCGACCGGCCTCGGCACCCCGAACGGCCCCGGCCCGTTCTAAGTCGATGAGGTGAGGAGGAGCGGGCCGCGTAGAGTTGGGCCCGCTCCTTTCCCGCCTTCTTTCCTGTACCGCTTTCATATCGAGCCAGAGCCCGTGATCCGATTTCCAGAGCGTCCGCTCGTCCAGGGCCTGCTCCTCCTCCTCTTTCTCGTCTTCGCCTTCGGCGCCGCGCCGGCTTCGGCCCAGACGGGCACCGCCGCGCTGACCCGGGTGACCATCCTCAGCGACACGCCGAGCGAGACCCGGCTCCAGCTGAGCTTCGAGCCCCGCGCCCACGGCTTCGCGCCGGTCGGCAACGACGTGAACCGTCCCGCCCTCGGCCTCGCCCTCACCATCCGCGGCTCCGGCGCCGTGACCCCCGCCGGCCTCAAGGGGCTGGTCCGGCAGATCACCTTCGAGCAGGTCGAGACCATCCTCATCCTCCGCTTCTCGGTGACCGCGGCGTCGAGCGTCACCGCCACGGCGAGCGGCGACACGACCATCGACGTCACCGTCTCGACCAGCGCCCCGGCCGTCACCGTCAAGGCCGACGAGCCCGGCACGGTGGCGAGCGACGTTCCGCCGGCCATGGGCTATGCGCCGGGCGATTCCTACGAGCTGGTGCAGCTCAAATATGCCGACGTCAGCGAGATCGTCGGGCTGCTCAGCCAGGGCGCCAGCGTCAAGTCGAACGACCTGTTCGTGCCGCGCGAGCCCGCCTTCGGGTCGACCAGCCTCACCGGCAACACCTACAATCCCGGGCCGACGACGCAGGCGCCGGGCAGCGACGACCAGCCGCTCGGCCAGTCGATCGACGCCGGCATGGCGATCAACCGCCGCCTGAACGCCATCTGGCTGCGCGGCTCGCCCGAATATATCGAGCGCATGAAGCGGATGATCGCGGCGATCGACGTGCCGCTCGACAGCGTCGTGCTCGAGACGCAGTTCGTCGAGCTGACCGAGAGCGGGGCGCGCGCCGTCGGAATCGACTTCGCCAATTCGAACGGCCAGATCGCCGTCGTCACAGCGCAGAGCGGCCAGTTCATCCCGCCCGGCATCCGCGAGGGCGGCCGGCTGTTCAGCGCCGCCGTCCAGGCCGCGATCTACGCCCAGGTGCAGAAAGGCAACGGCCGGATCGTCTCCAAGCCCCGCATCGCCGCGCAGAGCGGCTCCACCGCCAAGATCATCACCGGCGACGCGCTGCCGATCCTCACCGCCATCACCCTGTCGGGCGTCAACGGCGTCAGCCAGCAGGTGCAATATGTGAACGTCGGCGTGACGCTTCAGATCGCGCCGCGGGTGAGCAGCGACGGCTACGTCTCCAGCCATATCTTTTGCGTCGTCTCCAGCGTCACCGGCTTCAGCCAGGGCTACCCGACGATCAGCCAGCGCGAGGCCGAGACGTCGGCGACGGTGCGCGACGGCGATTCCTTCATCATCGGCGGGCTCAGCCAGGAGGACATGATCAGCACCAAGACCAAGGTGCCGGTGCTCGGCGACATCCCGATCGTCGGCCAGGCGTTCAGCACCAATCGCCGCACCCACGCCAAGACGGAGCTCTACATCGTCGTCACGCCGCACATCGTCCACCGCGCCGACGAGGTCGCCCGCGGCGGCGTCACCCTCGCCCCGACGACGACGACGAGCGTGACGCTGGGGCCTCCCCAGCAGAGCGCGCAGCCGCAATAGCCGCCGCGCGGCGATAGAGCTGAGCAAATGACTGGGTCTTGCGCCGACCGCGGCCTCAGTCGCGCATCGCCTCGCTGAGCCGGGTCGCCTCGGGAAGGTCGCCCGCCTCGGCCTTGGCTTGCGGCGCCTCGGCCGCGAGCCCTTCGGCCAGGGCCGGAACGACCGGCCCGGACACCGAAGGCACGCCGGCGGCGAGCGGCGCGTCGAGGAAGGCGTAGAGCAGCGTTCGCTCGCCGACCGTCATGTCGCGCACCACCGGCATGTAGCGGTAGAGCTCGAAATTGGCCGGGTCGGTCAGCCTCTTCAGAACCGCGCCGTAGGCGTAGACCTGCGCCGGATCGTTGAGCCACAGCCAATTGTCCATGCAGGGCGCCATCGCGTTCCACTTGGCGAGGACCTGCGTGTAGACATTGTCCCAGGTCGGCGGCATCGCGCCGATGTCGGCGTCGGCGGGAAGCGTGCGGACGTAGATGTAGGGCGTGGTCTGCGGATCGAGCGTCGCCGGCGGCGGGGCGCCGGCTCCGGCGTTGAACAGGTAGATGGTGATCGCGCCCCCGGCCGCCGGCGAGACGTCGAACCACGCTATGCCGTCGCCGTCGCTGTTCGCGGTGTCGACGAACGTCACGGCACCCGTCTTGCTGTTCCAGCTGTAGCGGCCGACCGGCACCCCCGGCGCGGCCGTCGCGCCGGTGTCGAGCACCCGCACCGCGACCTGGATGGTCGCATCGCCCTGGTTCAGATAGACGTTCTGCTGCGTGTCCGGCACGGCCCGCAGCATCCGTCCCGACGGGGGAAGCACGGCCTCCGCCAGGCAGGCGCTGCCGTTGGACGCGATCTGCAGCGGCGACGCCAGCGCCATGTCGACCTGCGCGGAATCGAGCGGCAGAGTGACGATGCCCGAGGTCGCGAGATAGGCGTCGCGATCATATTGCGGATAGGGGATCGTCCCGAGCTCCCCGACGACGGTCGTTCCGTCCATCGACATGGCGTTGACCACCAGCGTGCCGAGATCCTGCTTGGTGAGCTGCGCATCCACTTCGGCGACGCTGTTCGACAGGTCGAGTACCAGATTGCCGCCGGTGACTCGCGCGAAGGCGGTGCCGACCGGCTCCTCCATCGCCGCCCCTTGCGCCAGCAGGGCGCGGTCGCCGGGCTCGCAGATCGGCTCGCCCTGAAGCCACAGGCCGATCGTTCCGACCATCAGGCTGCGCGCCGGATTGGGCTGGAAGCTGTTGGGGACGTTGAGCTTCGCGACCAGCGCCTGCGCGTCGATCGAAAGCTGTCCGCCCGAATTGGTGGTGATGGTCGGGTCGTCGTAATAGATGGTGCGGTAGGTGTCCCAGCGGATCGTCAGGCCGAGCACGTCGTCCGCCGCCAGCGCCTCCACCAGCGCCTGGAGCGCCGGCGAATCGTTGGGGTCGATCTGCAGCGCGTCGGCCTTTGGGACGCAGGTCTGCCAGATCGTCGAGGCGATGCCGGCCTTCACCGTGTTGTAGGTGTTGCGGTTGAAGTTGATCATCCGCGACATCGCCCGCCAGCGCCGAGCGCCGCTGATCCGGCAGCCGCCGTTGATCCCGAACTGCACGGCGTCGAAATAGAGCTGCGACGAGAAGGTGCCGTAGGGCTCGAGATCGACCAGCATGCCCAGGAAATTGGCCGGCGCGCCGACGAACGGGTCGGACGTGTCGAGCCCGCCGCCCAGGTCGACGCCGCTGATCTCGGCCAGGAAGGTCGAGCGGTGCGTCCCTTGCGGGTTCCAGTTGCGCGGATCCACCGCCTTGATCGCGCGCGCGCGGAAGTCGGCGACGGGATCGTTGGGCGGCGCCGGATCGCAGCTGATCTCGTTGTAGAATTCGGCGTAATTGTTGGTGACGATCGGGTCCCAGATCATCTGGCCCGAAAAATAGATGCGCGGCGTGTCGAGGACGCTCATGACGCGGCTCCCGTCGAGACATAGAGGAAGCTGGGACCGGCGACGCTGACGCCGTCGGCGAGCGGCACCTGCAGCGCGGCGATCGCCGCCATCCTCAGCTCGAACATCTTGCGGACCGCGGCGCCGAGCTGGCCGTCGACGCCGTTGACCGCCTGCTGGAGCGCGTCGACCATGCCGCTGAACGCCGCGTTGCAGGCGTCCTGCGCGGCCTGCGCGGCGGCGGAATCCTGCGAGAAATCGTGGCTGCCGGGATCGGCGATCGCGGGATAGACCGCATTCCAGTCGACCCCGAGCGGCGCCGGGCCCCATTGATAGCCGGGATCCTGCGCCGTCTTGGTCAGCACCTTGTCGTAGTATATCTCGCCGAAACGGTAATAATGGGCGAGCTCGTTCTGGAAATCGAGCGGATCGTCCTTCGCGCCCTCCCCTTCCGAGACGATGTTCGAGATCGCCTGGTGCGCGTCGGCGTAGCAGCCGACGGCGAAGAGCTGGCCGGCGAAGAACTGGTCGTCGGTGATCTGGTTGCGGCCGACCGTCCAGGCGCTGTCGGGAAGCGTCGCGAGGAACGCGTCGACCATCGCATAATATTGGCCGATCGTGACCGCGCCGCCGGTCCCCTCCAGCGACTCGGCGAACGGGAAGTCCGGCACCTCCTCCGGCTCCTCGATCGCCATTCCCTGCCCCATCGCGTCCGGCGAGAAGGGAAGCAGGTTGATGACGAGCGGCTCGCCCCCCGGGGGGCCGATATTGCCGAGGGTGCCGGGATAGACGGGCGCGGTGAGCTGGGGCGATCCGCCGAGCGCGTTGACGATGTTGCACACCAGGCAGAGGTGGATCATCTCCTGGTTGACGATCATGTTGAGCCGCGCGAGCGCCGGCGCGTTGGTGTCCGGCAGGATCGAGAATTTCGCGTACAGATAGGGCGGCAGGGTGCCGAACTCGATGGCGATCGCCGCCTGCAGCATGTCGATCGCCTCGGCGACCGTGGTGGGAGGAGTGGCCTGCAGCCGGATCATCGTCGCGCCCCCTTGTTGCGAGCGCGCAGCATAAGGCGGCGGGGGCGGGAGGAAAACGGCGCGGCCCGGTTAATTACGTCCGTTATGGGGCCGATCGCCCGTTCCGCCGCGGCGCGCCCGCGCTATGCTCCGCGCCTGACCGAGGGAGAACCTGCCAATGACCGTCAAGGAGCTGCGCACCCATGGATCCTGGCTGGCGCTGTCGCTGGCCCTCGCCGCCTGCAACGCGCCCGGCAACGATGCCGCAGCCAATGGCGCCGCGGCGAACCAGGCCGCCGCCGCCGAGGGCGGCAACGGCGCCGCCGCCGACGGCAATGCCGTCTACGCCACCTGGGGCGTCCACAATCCTCCGGGCGTGAGCAATTGCGGCGCTCCCAATTGCAGCTATGCCGGCAGCCCGGGCCGTCCGCCCGATCCCATCTACCCGGCCTATTGGCAGTCGCGCTGGACGATGTACCGGGTGTTCGCCAATTACGCGAACGCTCTGCCGCCCTATAAGGGCCCGCCCCCCGGCCTCGTCCCGGGCCGCGACTACGAGGTCTCCTTCGGCGCCACCTATTACGATTCGACCTGGAAGGGGCCGAGCGGCGAAGGCGCCATGATGGAGCATTACGAGAAACGCTGCCTGCCCATCTTCCCGGGCATCCCCAACACCTTCACCTGCTCGTTCATCTCGCTCGGCGACACCGCCTACTTCCTCACCTATCCGCAGGACCGGCCCAAGGGGATGCCTCCGGTCTGCCTGTTCTCGCCGCTCAACCACCCGCCGCGGCGCGACTTCATCACCCACCTCCCCTACGCGCCGGGCGACAGCGCGCAGCTCGGCGGCGGCGCCCAGGCCTATTCCTTCTGGGTCGGCGCCGACGGCAAGCCGTTCCAGACCGGGGTGAAGCCGGACCAGACGGCCAATCAGGGGATCTTGTTCGGCTATGCCTTCGCCCCGGTGAACGGGCAGATGCAGCCCCAGTCCTTCTACTTCTCGGGCTTCCCGCTCGATCCGCCGAACGCGCCGTTCGTCAGCCAGAACTATACCAACTGGCAGCCGACCAAGCCCGATCCGGCCAAGACCTGGGCGCAGGTCAGCGGCCTCGATCCCAAGCAGCTTCCCGCCTGCCAGGTGATGGGGACGCCGCAGGGCGAGGCGCAGGCGGCCGCGGCCCTCAAGGCCGGCGTCAAGCGCCCGCCGAGCTGGTTCGACATCGGCGAGGCGGGGAAGAGGAAGCACTGAGGCCGTCCCTCGAATGAGAGCGGGGAGGCGCATCCGTCCGGATGCCCCTCCCCGCCCCTTACGCCTACAGGTTACGCTTACTTCTGCGCCATCTTCTGCTCGATGGCGCTGAGGCGCTGCTCGAGGGTGGCGTTGGCGGCGCGGAGCTGGTCCACCTCCGCGCGCAGCTGGTCGACCTCGGCGGTCTTCGCCTGCAGCGCCGAAGTGCGCTCCTCCAGGGCCTTGACGCCGGCGAGGCTGACGCTCGCCAGGTCCTGGACCCCGATCGAGGTGTTGCCGACGCCGAGGCCGAAGCTCCTGTAGAAATCCTCCGCCATCGGGCCGAGGTGGCGGACCTGCGCGCCCTCGCTGGTATAGTTCCAGGTCGAGATGGGCAGCGCCCTCACCCGCGACAGCAGGTCGGCGCCGCTCACCGCCGCGAAATTCTCCTTCGTCGCCCGGCTCGACGTGCAGTTGAACACGCCCGACCCGGCCGGAAGGTTGCACCCCGTCGTGCCGGCGAGGTTGGTGCGGAAGCGGAAGCCGCCGGTCGCCCGCGCCGCGAACTCGTTGTTCGCGCTGTTGCGGAACGTGTCGGCCGAAGCCGTCGCCGAACCGTCGGACCAGATGAACGTCCCGGTGAAGCCGTTGTTCGAGGCGAACTTGCCCATCGCGGTGGTGTGGTCCTGGTCGGCGGTGACGTTGTAGCCGATCGCGACCGCGGCGAGGCCGTGGAGGTTGAACGAGTCCGGATCGCACTTGCCGTTGATCAGCGGCCCGCCCGACTTGGCGTTGTTGCCGAGTGCGACGCCGTAGGTGTCGCAGACGCGGTTGCCGGCGCCGGCCGAGAAGCCCGCTGCGCCCTTCACCTGGTTGCCGCTTCCGAACACGATCGACGAGGTGCTCTCGGCCGAGTTGGTATCGCCGAAGGCCAGCGCGTAGAGCCCGATCGCCGTCGAGTTGGAGCCGCCGGCCCAGGAGAAGAAGCCGACATTGGCGTCGTCCCATTCGGCGTCGGCATAGCCCGAGCGGAAGGCGCCCTTGTAGCTGTCCCACGACGTCCGGTAGCCCTTGCCCTGCATCGGCGAGACTCCGATGCCGAGGTTGCCGGTGGCGACGAAACTTCCGTTCTGGAAGACCTTGAACCAGGCCGGGGTGTGGCCGCCGGGGCCCGAGCAGCAGGTCGAGCCGCCGCGCAGGTTGATCATCGGCGCGGTGCCGTTGGCGTCGCCGACCGAGAGCTGCTCGGTGGGCGGCACGAACTTGACGAAATTGTTGTCGACATAGCCCTTGCTGGTCGCGTCGGTCGTCGAGATCGGGTTGCCGACGCCGGTGATCCGAGTGCCGCCGGCGGAGAGGCCGGAGAAGACGTTGCTGCCCGACCAGGTGTTGGCGCCGTTGAGGCGCGCGACGTTGGCGGAGAGCCTGGCGTCGCTGAGCGTGCCGGTGGTCGACGGGTCGTTGAGGGCGGTGACGATCCCCGTCCCGCTCGGGCTGCCGCCGCCGCCGCCGGTCGGCGCGGTGGTCATCGTCGAGCCGTCGGAGAAGACGATGCCGGCGCCGGCGCCGGTCAGCTTCAGGCTGCCGACCACCTCGAGACGCTGGGTCGGGTTGTTCGTGCCGATGCCGACATTGCCGAGGGCGTTGATCCGCATCCGCTCGGCCTTGGTGCCGCCGCTGGGCGCGGTGCGCAGGATGATCGCCGCGGCGTTGTTCGCGCCCGAATCGATATAGGCCTGGCCGGAGAGGCCGCTCCAGCCGTTGCCGAACAGCTGGATCGCCGCGCCGTCGGGCACCTCGCCCAGGGTCGGCGCGGTGTAGAGCCTGAGGCCGCCATTGTTGTCCGACATGCGGATGTCCCGCATGTAGTTGGTGCCGGCCGAGGTGAAGATGATGTCGCCGTCGACGGTCTGCTGGGCGTGGGCGGTCCCCGCCATCGCCGTCGCCATGAACGCGGCGATCGAAATCCTGCGAGCGATGTAGCTCATGATGATGCTCCCCGATGAGAAAATGCCGGCGCCGATGCGCCGGTGAAGTGGTGCGGTGGGTGGCGCGCGGCGTGCGGCGCTACTGGGCGGCGCCGCTGGTGCTGGCCGCGACGATCTTGCCGCCTCCGGCCGAGACGACCGGCATCCACTGGCCCTGATACTGGATCATCGGCGTGCCCTGGATCATCTCGATCTTCACGCCGGCGGCCGGGACGGCAACCCGCGCGCTACGATGATAGGGAAATTTCGCGCCGTTATTGTCATCCGACCTGGTACATCCCGTCAGCATCGGATTGACGATTCCGTTGCAGCCGAGGGCGCTTGCCTGGCTCGGCAGCGCCAAGGTGGCGACGAGGGCGGCCGTAACCATGAGGGGCAAACGAGGGGTCTTCATCACTCTGTCCTTCGCGTCGTGTCCTGATCTTGTGGCTTACCCATAACGGCACTTTGCGATGGGCGCGCGCGTCTTTCTCCACCACCCTCGACACGGTTGCGCACAGACCCGCACAAAGCCGCCCGGTCGCCGGAAAAGCCGCTGGGGCGCGAGGTAAAAAGAGCGGGCGCCGAACGCTGTCGCGCCCGCCGCCCGCAGTGCCCCTGGCAGGGAGCATGTTCCTTTTCGGTTCAGAGGACGAAGTCGGTCGCCGCGAGGCTGTGGCCGTCGTTGACATGTACCAGGATCGCGAAATCGGCGGTGCCGTTGCCGTCGATGTCCGCCTGCACCAGCCAGTTTCCCGGCCCGGAGGCGTCGGGGGCCGCGCGCAGCTCGCCGGCATGGTTGGTGAAGGCGCCGGAGCCGATGAAATTGAACGCGTTGTTGCCGTTGCCGGCATTGCCGTCGGCGTCGATCGTGAACAGGTTGATCTTGTCGCCCAGGGTGAAGTCGAGGATCGTGTCGCGGCTCGCGGCGGTGCTTTCGGCGACGCTGAAATATTCGAAATAGTCGTTGCCGCCGCCGCCCTTCAGCGTGTCCGCGCCGAGATTGCCGAACAGCTGGTCGTTGCCGGCGCCGCCGGTCAGCGTGTCGTTGTCCCAGCCGCCGCGGATGTTGAAGCTGCCGTTGGTCTCGGCGGAGCCGTTGAAGTTGAGGTGCTCGCCCGCCCGAAGCGACAGGCCGATCACCATCATCGTCTGGCCGGCGGCGAGGTTGGCGTCGTTGGAGGTCAGCGTGTAGTTGTTGGGCGAGGCGGCGTTGCCCGAGCCGTAGACTCCGATCTTCTCGATCGAGACGAGGTCGTTGGAGTCGAAGGTCAGATTGTAGGTGCCGAGCAGGCCGAGCGTGTCGAAGGCGGCGCCGCCGTCGACGCTGTCGGCGTTGTTGAAGCTGCCGCCGAAGAAGATGAAGTCGTTGCCGCCGCCGCCGCTGACATTGTCGTTGCCGGCATTGGCCGACGTATAGCCGGCCGCGTCGGCGAGGACGATGAGGTCGCCGCCATTGCCCATGACGATGACGTTGTCGAGCGTGTTGCCCCAGACGCCCTGCGCCCCGGACGAGGTCCCGGTCAGCTTCTCGACGTTGGCGGGGAGGGTGTAGAGCTGGGTGAAGTCGACCCGGCTGCCGAGGATCGTCTGCACCTCGTCGAAGCCGGCATTGGGCTGCTCGACGACGATGTCGCCGGTATCGTCGACGATGTAGATGTCGTCGCCGGTGCCGCCGGTCATCGTGTCGGCGCCGGTGCCGCCGTCGATCAGGTCGTTGCCGCCGCCGCCGGAAAGCTGGTCGTTGGAGGCGAGGCCGAACAGGCTGTCGTCATAGTCGCCGCCGGTCAGCGTGTCGCTCTGCGGCGTGCCGATGAGGAACAGCCGCGCGGCGTAGCCGCCGAGATTATATTCGGTGAAGTTCGTCGCCAGCGTGTTCGCGAAGGTCAGGTAGGTGACGTAGGAATTGCCGCCGCCATTGGCGTCGATCTGAAGCAAGGTGTCGGCGCCGCTCTGCAGCAGGCGAAGATGCCCGTCCTGGAAGGGGTTGGTGGTGCCGTTCCAGTTGGTGAGCTTGGCCGCGAGGAAGTCCGTCCAGAACAAGGCGTCGCCGGCCGCGCCGGTCTGGAAGTCCGTGACGACGAACGAGACGGGCTGCCAGGCCGCCGCCGTCTCGAGCAGCCACAAAGTGTCCTGTCCGGCGCCGAGGGAGATCGTGGCGGTGCCCGCCATCGAGTCGAGCTCGATCGTGTCGTTGCCCGTGCCCGCCGTCACCGTGACGACGCTGGCGGTGCGCATGACGATCGAGATCGTGTCGTCGCCGGCGCCGCCGTCCGCGAAGAGGCCGCTTGCCAGCGTGCCGTAGCGCCACAGGTTGAGGTGATCGTTGCCGTCCTCGCCGTAGAGCTTGTCGGTCGAGCCGCTGTCGTCGGTCAGGACGTCGTTGCCGTCGCCGCCATGAAGCTCGTCATTGCCGTCGCCGCCCTCGAGCGAGTCCCAGCCGAGGCCGCCGGTGAGGAGGTCGTCGCCGGCCTCTCCGAAGATCTCGTCATTGTCGGCGCCGCCGTCGATCGTGTCGTTGCCGCCGCCGCCGAGCAGCTGGTCGCCGCCGGCGAGGCCGTTGATCGTGTCGGGGCCGACGCCGCCGGTCAGCACGTCGTCGCCGGCCGTGCCGGTGAGGTTCTGGCCCGCCGCCGAGCCGTCCGACGGATAGCCGCCGAGGTTGAAGGCGGTGAACGCCGCCGCCGAGGTGTTGGCCAGGGTCAGCAGGGTCGCATAGGAATCGCCGCCGCCATTGGCGTCGATCTGGAGCAGGGTGTCCGTGCCGCTCTGGAGCAGGCGGACGTGGCCGTCGGCGAAGGGATTGGTGCTGCCGTTCCAGTTGGTGAGCCTGGCCGCGAGATAGTCGCTCCAGCTGAGCCGGTCGCCGCCCGCGCCGGTCTGGAAGTCGGTCACGGTCAGCGCGACCGGCTGGTAGACGGCCGCGGTCTCGTCGAGCTGGAGGACGTCCTGGCCGGCGCCCAGCGTCAGCGGCGCCGTCCCCGCGAAGGCCGCGATCTCGACCGTGTCGGCGCCCGCGCCGGCATTGAGGGTGAGGCTGCTCGCGTTGCGGATGTCGAGGAGCAGATGGTCGTCGCCGTTGCCGCCGTTGACGACCAGGCTCGCCGCCACCGCTCCGGAGCGCGTGAGGACGATGGCGTCGTCGCCGTCGCCGCCGTAAAGCTGGTCGGCCGAGCCGCTGTCGTCGCTGAGCACGTCGTCGTCGTCGCCGCCGTAAAGCTCGTCGTCGCCCGCGCCGCCGTCCAGCGTGTCGGCGCCCACGTTGCCGAACAGGATGTCGTGGCCGGCCTCTCCTGACAGCACGTCGTTTCCGGCGCCGCCGTCGAGCGTGTCGTCGCCGCCGGCGCCGTTGAGCTGGTCGCCGCCGGCGAGGCCGTTGAGGGCGTCGTTCCCCGAGCCGCCGGTGAGGACGTCGTCGCCGGCCGTGCCGTTCAGCGTCTGCGCCGCGTTCGACCCGTCGGCCGCGAAGCCGCCGAGGTTGAAGGCGGTGAATCCGGTGGCGAGCGTGTTGGCGAAGGTGACGAAGGTCGCATAGGCGTTTCCGCCGCCGTCCGTGTCGAGCTGAAGCAAGGTGTCGCTGCCGTTCTGGAGCAGGCGGACGTGGCCGTCGGCGAACGGGTTGGAGGCGGGGTTCCAGTTCGTCAGCCGGGCGGCCAGGAAGGCGCTCCACCTGAGGCTGTCGCCGGCGGAGCCGGTCTGGAAGTCGCTGACGAGGATCGAGGTCGGCTGGTACGAGGCCGCGGTCGCGAGGAACGCGATGACGTCCTGGCCGGTGCCGAGCGAGATGGTCGCCGAGCCCGCGAAGGATTCGAGCTCGATCGTGTCGTCGCCGCCGCCGCCGGCGATCGAGAGGGTGCTGGCGTTGCGGATCGAGATCCAGAACCGGTCGTGGCCGGCGCCGCCGTCGGCGATCAGCCCCGCCGCCGCCGCGGTGGCGGCGTAGCGGACGATCGCGAGGTCGTCCTCGCCGTCCTCGCCGAACAACTGGTCGGTCGAGCCGCCGTCGTCGTAGAGGAAGTCGTTGCCGTCCCAGCCGTGCATCACGTCGTTGCCGTCGCCGCCGTCGAGGCTGTCCCAGCCGAGGCCGCCGTAGAGCGCGTCGTCGCCGCCCTCGCCGTAGACGACGTCGTTGCCGTCGCCGCCGTCGAGCGAATCGCCGCCCTCGCCGCCGAAGAGATGATCGTCGCCGCCGAGACCGCTCGCTATGTCGCCCGCGACGGTGCCGACGATGGTGTCGGCGCCCGCCGTGCCGGTGATGGTAGACACCTCAACCCTCCGCCTTCAAATGATCTCGGCCGGCCCGCCTTTGCGAAGGCATGCGCGGCGAAGCGTTGCACGCTTCCCCCTTGCCCCGGCACGGGAACGCGGCCCGCTTCGAGATGGCGGGTGGATGAACCAGTTTGGCCCGTCGCCGCAATGAGCGCTTTCGGCCCAATTGCGTCTAAACCCGTAAAAATCCGCCATCTTGATGGACGGACGCGGCGCCGCTGTGCCGCAGAGGTGTGCGGTTGGTTCAGCCGCGGTACAGGCTGGAAGGATCGGGCGGAGGCGCTGGGACCCTCTCCCGCGGACGGGAGAGGGGCGTCGGCTCAGCCGCGCTCGCCGATGCGGAGGCGGCGCCGCTCGGCCATGGCGTAGCGGGTGGCCGGCGCGGGGGCGTAGCGGCGGACGGCGGAGCGCTGCTGGCACCGGTCCTGCCGCGCCGCCGAACAGGGCGGATAGTCCGCCGCCGCGACCGAATCGAGCTCGGGCAGCGGCGCGTCGGCGTCGGCTCGGAGACGGTGCCGGACGCCCCGCTCGTAGGTCTGAACGCAATGGTCGGTGACCGTCGCCGAGCAGGGCGGGTAGGTTTCCCGCGGGCCGTCATAGGGGACCGGCGGCGGCGGGGCGGCGCTGGCGAGGCCGAGGAGGAGGAAGGGTGCGAGGGCGAAAGGCGTCTTCATCGCTCACCTCTTACAGCTTGGAGATACGGTCGGTTACCGTGACGAAACGTTGTCGCCCGTCCCGCCGTTCCGCGCAAGCTCAAGCGGTGAAGCGCCAGTAGAAAGTGGTGAAGGCGAAGAGGACGAGGCCGAAGGCGAGCAGCATCATCCCGAAGATGATCAGCGCGTAATGGACCGGGTCCTCGCCCTCGGGCTTGGCGGGCCTCGCCGGCCGAGCCGGGCCTCGCCGCTCCTGCAGCGCCCTTGCCCATCCCCGCACCAGGCCCTGGCGGAACGCCATCAGGAAGCCCGCCGCGGCGAACAGCAGGGCGACGGCATCGACGGCGACGACGTGAGGCGGCATGATCGGCCAATGAGGGGGAGCGCCGATGGTTCCGGCGCGGGCGAGGAGAAGCGCGGATGATCGGGGCCTTTTTCTGGCTGGCGGCGGCCGCCGCGGGGGCGGGCGCCGGCGGGACGTCCGCCGATCTCGCCGCCGCGGAGGCGCAGCTCGCCGCCCTTCGCGCCGGCCTTCCGGCCGCGATCGACGCGCAGGACAAAGTGATGGAGCGCAATGCCGAGGACCTCGCCTTGTGGAAGCGGCGCGCGGACGATCTGGTCGGCCTGTGGCTGCGCTACCGCGACGCTCGCTGCGATCCGGCCTTGCTCTCCTACGAGCGCG
This sequence comes from Alphaproteobacteria bacterium, assembly GCA_019232625.1. Lineage (GTDB taxonomy): Bacteria > Pseudomonadota > Alphaproteobacteria > Sphingomonadales > Sphingomonadaceae > Allosphingosinicella. Next base: position 113,178 of record JAFANP010000052.1, read on the forward strand.
GCGGCGACTCCACCGCCTGCCGCCTGCGCATCACCCGCAACATCCTGGGCGACCTCCAATGGCGCTACGGCGATCCGGAGGGGGCGGGCGCACTGCCCCGCGCCTCGGCCGACGCGAGCGGTGCCCCGCCCCGGCCCGGACGCGGCGCTGACGAGGAGGGACCCTGCGCCGCCCCGCCGCCCGCCGAATGCGACTATTGCGGCATGAACCGTTGCTGGGAGCGGCGCCTCGAGGCCGACGAGGCCCGGCTCAACGCGGCCTGGCGCGCCGCCCTGGCGAAGATCGCGGCGCGGCCGGGGGTGGACGCGGCGGCGCGGACCGACTGGACGGAGCGGCTGCGCAGGGTGCAGCGGCTGTGGCTTCGCTGGCGGGAGGATGCCTGCACGCTGGACGGCTGGGAGACGCCCAATCCCTACGCCCACTCCCTCTACGCGCTCGTCACCGGCCCGTGCCTCGACGCCGAGACGGAAGCGCGCACCGCGGCGCTGCGGCGCGCTTATGCGCTCCGCTGATCCTTATTGATGCTGGAGGCGGTTGAGGGTCGCCTGCAGCGCCGCCACGTCGGCGTCGCTATAGGGCGTCCCCGTCGCGTCGGTCTGGGCGACCTGGCCGTTGGCCGGCGGCGCCTCGTCGGAAGGCGCCGCGAACCAGTAGACGCTCCAGCAGACGCCGATCGCCCACAGGAGCGCGTTCCAGCGGCTGCGAAAGAGGCCCGAATAGCGGTTCATGCGGCTCCTGATGCGCCCGGCGGGGTTAAGGAACCCCTTCGAGCGCCAGCAGGGCGAAGGTGGCCAGCCAATGCTCGCCCATATAGTCGCCCGCGACATGGGGCAGGCTGGCGGCGAGATGCGCCTCGGCGGTGTCGGCGGCGAGCGCCGCCATCTCGGGCGCAAGCGCCCCGGCGATCCCGCGCCAGCACCAGGCGCGGCTGAGGTTGAGGCCGTCGAGATGGGCGATCTTGCCGTCCGAGCGGTCGGAGACGGTGGCGGGCGTGAACAGGGTGCGCGGCTCCCCGGCGGCGAGATCGGGAAGGAAGGCGTCGAACCAGGCCCGGAATTCCTCGTCGGGGAGGATGCGCCGCATCAGCAGGGCTTCGATCAGGCCGCCCGACAGGAACTCGTCGCCGCCCGGCTCCCAGCCCTGATAGGCGCGATCCTCGCCGTACCAGGCGCGCGCCCGCTCGCCGATCACCGCCTCCAGGTCGTGGCCGGCGAGAGAGGTCAGGTCGAGCGTCATCCGCATCGCGAAGGCGGTGTTGAAGTGCGTGCCGACGCGGATCGGATAGGTGAGCTTCTCGAGATAGGCGATGAAGCGGTCCGCGAAGGCGCTCGCCAGCGGGGTCAGCGCGTCGTCCCAGCGGCGCCGGCCGGAAAGGATTGCCTCGGCGTGGAGGGCGAGCAGCCAGCCCCAGCCGTAGGGCCGCTCGAAGCCGCCCGTATAGGCGCGGTCCAGATAAGCGAGCTCGCCCGCCACCTTGTCGGGGACGAGCATCTCGTCCGCGAGTTCCTCGATCCGCCGGGCGACCGGCAGGTCGGGGAAGAGCCGCCGCACCCGCAGCAGCAGCCAATAGCCGTGGACGCAGCTGTGCCAGTCGAAGCTGCCGAAGAAGATGGGATGCAGCGCCCGCGGCCCGAGCAGGTCCTCCGGCCCCTCCAGCACCTGGTCGAGCTTGTGCGGATATTCGCGAGTCACGTGGCCGAGCGCGATCTCGGCGAAGCGGGCGGCGACGTCCGCGGTGAGGACGTGGGTCATGTCTGGCGGAACCCCAGGAAATAGATCAGCAGCAGGTTGCAGGCGAGCAGCGGCAAGGCCGTGCCGACCTGCGCCTTGACCACGGCGTTGCGGTCCTTGAGGTCGAGCAGGGCCGCCGGCACGATGTTGAAATTGGCCGCCATCGGCGTCATCAGCGTGCCGCAGAAGCCGGCCAGCATGCCGATCGCGCAGATCGCCGCGGGATCGCCGTGGAAATGGTGGATGAGGATCGGCAGGCCGACCGCCCCCGTCATCACCGGGAAGGCGGCGAAGGCGTTGCCCATGATCATCGTGAACACCGCCATGCCGATCGCATAGACGGCCACGGCGGCGAACAGGCTGCCGTCGGGCAGCATTCCCTGCGCGATCCCGCCGACCACCTGGCCGACGCCCGCCAGCGCGAAGACGGCGCCCAGGGCGGCCAGCATTTGCGGCAGCACGGCGGCCCAGCCGACCGAATCCATCAGCCGCCGCCCTTCCTGCAGCGGCGCGAGGACGGGCGGGCGCAGCCAGGCATAGCCGGCGGCGAGCGCCAGCAGGACGCCTGCGCCGAGCGAGACGAGCGTCACCTGCTTGGGATCGATCCAGCCGCTGTCCTTGAGCAGCAAGGTGCCGAGCAAGGCGGTGGCCGGGATGATCAGCGCCGGCAGGAAGAGGAGGTTGCCGCGCCGCTCGGAGGAGGCGGCGCGCTCCTCGGGAGTCGTCGTCGGCGGATGGCCGCGCCCCATCCCGCCCAAGCCGGCGATGGCGACGAGGCAGAGGACGAGCAGGCCGTTGCCGAGGTCGCCGAGACGGTCGCCGGCGAAGAAGCTGGCGGCCACCAGCGCCCAGAAGGCCGCGTTGCCGAAGCGCTTGCGGTTGTCGCGGTCCCCCAGGCTGAGGACGGCGAACGCCGCGAACATCGCGCCGGCGAGGAGATAGAGGTGCTCGAGCGTGATCACCTCAAATCCTCCCTGTGAGGCGAAGCCTCATGGGGAGGGGGACCGCCGAAGGCGGTGGAGGGGCCGACCGCCGCCGCCCCTCCACCGCGCGTCGCGCGGTCCCCCTCCCCATCGCGCCGCGACGGGGAGGACAGGGACCTGTCCAGCCACAGCAGCCGCGCGCCGTGGATCAGGAAGGCCAGCACCGCCGTCGGGACGGCGTAGACGGAGAGCTCGAGCGGGGCGAGGGTGATGCCGTTCTGCGCCAGGAAGCCGACCATCAGCAGGATCGAGCCGATGGCGATGAAGATGTCCTCGCCGAAGAAATTGCCGACATTGTCGGTGGCGGCCGCATAGGCCTTGACCCGCTCCCGCCCCGCCTCGTCGATATCGGGATCCTGCTTCTCCGCGGCGGCCTCAGCCATCGGCGCGACCAGCGGCCGGACGGTCTGCGGATGGCCGGCGACCGAGGTCAGGCCGAGGCTCGCCGTCACCTGGCGGAAGAGCAGGTAGGCGAGGAGCAGCCGCCCGGTCGTCGCCCGCTTCATGCCGCCGATCAGGGTCCGCGCCCGCTGCTGAAGCCCATAGCGCTCGAGCAGGCCGATGACCGGCAGCAGGATGTAGATGATGGTGACGAAGCGGTTGTCGTTGAACGCCTTGCCGAAGGCGGCGACGACGACGAGCAGCGGCTTGCCGGCGATCAACCCGGTCGCCACCGCGGCGACGGTGACGACGAGCAGCGGGTTGAGCCGAAGCGCGAAGCCCGCGACGACCAGCAGGATGCCGAGCAGGGGGAGATAGGTCACCCTCTAAATCCTCCCCTGCCTTGGCAGGAGAGGGGGACCAGCCGAAGGCTGGTGGAGGGGCTTTCTTGGCCGCAAAGGCCCCTCCACCGCACTTCGTGCGGTCCCCCTCCCCTCGAAATCGAGGGGAGGATCGTCATGCCTTCCATAGCCGCCGCCCCCCGGCGTCTCGACGACGAACATGTCCCCCGCCCGCATCTGCGCCGAGGCGGTCGCGCCCAGCATCTCGACGCGGCCGTCCGCCCGCACCACTCGGTTGACCCCCGGCGCCGCGTCCCCGCCGCCTTCTATGCCCCTCGGCGCCACCTTGCGGCGGTTGGAGAGGATGTTCGCCCGCATCGGCTCGAGGAAGCGGACGTGCCGCTCGATCCCGTCGCCGCCGCGCTGCCTCCCCATGCCGCCCGAGCCTTGGCGCAAGGCGAAGCGCTCGATCAGCACCGGGTAGCGCGTCTCCAATATCTCCGGGTCGGTCAGTCGGCTGTTGGTCATGTGGGTCTGCACTCCGCTCGCGCCGTCGAAGTCCGGCCCGGCGCCGGCGCCGCCGGCGATGGTCTCGTAATATTGCCGGCGGTCGTCGCCGAAGGTGAAGTTGTTCATCGTTCCCTGGCTTGGGGCGAGCGCCCGGCAGGCGGCGAACAGGCAGTCGGTGACGACCTGGCTGGTCTCGACGTTCCCGGCGACGACGGCGGCCGGGTAGAGCGGGTTCAGCATCGAGCCTTCCGGCACGATCAGCGTGATCGGCCTCAGGCAGCCGTCGTTCATCGGGATGGCGTCGTCGACCATGGCGCGGAAGACGTAGAGGGTCGCCGCCCGGCAGATCGAATAGGGCGCGTTGAAATTGTCGGGCTGCTGCGCCGAGGTTCCGGTGAAGTCGACCGTGGCGGCGCGCGCCTCCCGGTCGACGGTGACGGCCACGCGGATCTCGGCGCCATTGTCCATCGCGTAGCGGAAGGCGCCGTCGCGTAGCCCGCCGACAAGCCGCCGCACCGCCTCTTCGGCATTGGCCTGGACGTGGCCCATATAGGCGTCGACCACCTCGCGGCCGTAGTCGCCGGCCACCCGGCGCAGCTCGGCGGCGCCCCGGGCGCAGGCCGCGACCTGGGCCTTGAGGTCGGAAAGGTTGCGGTCCGGCCGCCGCGCCGGCCAGAGTCCGGAGCCGAGCAGGACGCGCATCTCCGCCTCGAGCAGCCTGCCCTCGTCGACGAGCAGCGCATTGTCGATCAGCACCCCCTCCTCCAGGATCGACCGGCTGTCCGGCGGCATCGATCCGGGCGCGATCCCGCCGATGTCGGCATGGTGGCCGCGCGCGGCGACGTACCAGGCCGGCGCCTCGTCCCCGTCCGCCGCGAAGACCGGCATGACCACGGTGACGTCCGGCAGGTGGGTGCCGCCGCGATAGGGGGCGTTGAGGACGTAGGCGTCGCCCGGCCGCATGCCGCGCCCGTCCCGCCTTTCGCCGCGCGCCTCGATGACGGTGCGGATCGAATCGCCCATCGAGCCGAGGTGGACTGGGATGTGCGGTGCGTTGGCGATGAGCGCGCCCTCGCGGTCGAACAGCGCGCAGGAGAAATCGAGCCGCTCCTTGATGTTCACCGACGAGGCGGTGTTCTGGAGCGCCACGCCCATTTCCTCGGCGATCGCCATGAAGAGGTTGTTGAACAGTTCGAGCCGCACCGGATCGGCGTCGGTGCCGGCGGCCTGGGCGGCCCCGCGCGGCACTGCCCGGGTGAGGATGAGGTTCGCCCGCGCATCCACCTCCGCCTGCCACCCCGGCTCGAGGACCGTGGTGGCGGAAGGATCGACGATCAGCGCCGGCCCGCGAACGAGCGCCCCCGGCGGCAAGTCGGCACGGTCGAGCACCGCATGATCCTCCCCTGCCTTCGCAGGGGAGGGGGACCGTCCGCAGGACGGTGGAGGGGCTTCCTGCGCCGCAAGGGCCCCTCCACCGTGCTCCGCACGGTCCCCCTCCCCCGGCGATCCGGGGGAGGATTTCCCCACCGCCTCGACCACCGCCGTCTCCACCACCACCGGCGTCCCCGGCGAGGCGAAGCCGAACCGCTTCAGATGCGCGGCTTCGAACGCGTCCGCCATCCCCTCGCCGACCGGCACCTCGAGCGTCGTGTCGCTCCCCTCGTAGCGCAAGGCGGCGCGGCGGCGGAGCGCCACCTCCGCCACGCCCTGCGCCCTCAACGCCGCCTCCGCCTCGGCCGCCAGCGAGGCCAGCACCTCCTCCAGCGCCTCGCCGGCGACGCTGCGCTGCCTCAGCTCGACGACGTCCGCCAGCCCCATGCCATAGGCGCTGAGCACGCCGGCGAGCGGGTGGACCATCACCCGGCCGATGCCCAGCGCGTCGGCGACGAGGCAGGCATGCTGGCCGCCGGCGCCGCCGAAACATTGCAGCGTGTAGCGGCCGGCGTCGTGGCCGCGGGCGATGGAGATGCGCTTGATCGCCGCGGCCATGCCGTCGACGGCGATTCGGACGAAGCCGTCGGCCACCGCCTCCGCGCTCATCCCGGCGAGGGCGGCGACCTCCTCGCAGCGCGCCCGCGAGGCCGCGGCGTCGATCGGCCGGTCGCCGCCCGGCCCGAAGACGGCGGGGAAGCGCTCGGGCCGGATCTTGCCGAGGACGACGTTGCAGTCGGTGACGGTGAGCGGGCCGCCGCGGCGGTAGCAGGCCGGCCCCGGCACCGCGCCGGCGCTCTCCGGCCCGACCCGGAAACGCGTCCCGTCGAACCGGCAGATCGAGCCGCCGCCGGCCGCGACGGTGTGGATCTCCAGCATCGGCGCGCGCACCCGCACGCCCGCGACGACGGTCTCGACGGTCCGTTCGTACGCGCCGCCATAATGGGAGACGTCGGTCGAGGTGCCGCCCATGTCGAAGCCGATGACGCGGTCGAACCCCGCCGCCTCGGCGGTCCGCACCATCGCGACGATTCCGCCCGCCGGACCGGAGAGGATCGCGTCCTTGCCGCGGAACGCGGCGGCGTCGGTCAGCCCGCCCGACGATTGCATGAAGAGCAGCCGCGGCCCCGCGCGCTCCGGCCCGCGCAAGGCCGCCACCACCCGGTCGACGTAGCGCCGCAGCACCGGCGAGAGATAGGCGTCGACGACCGTCGTGTCGCCGCGGCCGACGAACTTGACGAGCGGCCCCACCTCGTGGCTGGCCGAGACCTGGGTGAAGCCGGTCTCCCGCGCCAGCGCCGCCAGCGCCGCCTCGTGCGCCGTCCAGCGCCAGCCGTGCATCAGCACGATCGCGATCGCCCGATAGCCCGCCGCATGAGCGCGTGCGAGACGCAGCCGCGCCGAGTCGAGGTCGATCGGCCGCAGCACCTCGCCCGCCGCGGTCACCCTTTCATCCACCTCCACGACCTCGCCGTAGAGGGCCTCGGGCAGCATTATGCGGCGCGCGAAGATGTCGGGCCGCGCCTGGTAGCCGATGCGCAGCGCGTCGGCGAAGCCGCTCGTGACGGCGAGGACGAGCGGCTCGCCCTTGCGCTCGAGCAGGGCGTTGGTGGCGACCGTCGTGCCCATCTTCACGGCCTCGAGCGGCGCCTCGCCATGCTCGGCCGTCAGCCGCCTTATGCCCTCGACGGCGGCGTCCTCATATTGCTCGGGATTGTCGGAGAGCAATTTGGCGACGTGCCGCCGCCCGTCCGGCCCACGCGCGACGATGTCGGTGAAGGTGCCGCCGCGGTCGATCGAGAAGGACCAGCTTCCGGTCATCCGCGGCGGCGCGCCGGCTCAGCCCGCGATATGCGCCTGGCCGACCATGCAGTAGAGCATCGGGATCGACAGGATGAGGTTGGTGCGGCTCGCCATCATCGCCGTCGAGGCGGAGCGCGCCTTCACGTCGTCGGCGGCGGCGACGATGCCCAGCGCCCGCTTCTGGTTCGGCCAGATGATGAACCAGACGTTGGCCGCCATGACGATGCCCAGCCACATGCCGACGCCGATCGTGCGATAGCCCTCCTGCAGCGTCAGCGCGTGCATGCTGTAGCCGCCCTGCAGCGTCTCGGCGACGAGGAGCCCGAGGATGACGGTGGCGAGCGCCGCCCAGCGGAACCAGAACAGGGCCGCCGGGGCGATATATTTGGAGACGCCCGGCTTAAGCTCGGCGGGGACCTTGGGCATGGTCGGGATCTGCACGAAGTTGAAATAATAGAGCAGCCCGATCCACAGGATGCCGGCGAAGATGTGGAGGTAGCGCAGGAACTGCGCCCAGGGATAGCCGTCGCTCAGCAGCGAGCCGTGCAGGCCGAACATCGCGACGAGCAGCAGGACGATTCCGATGCCGAGCGCGAGATGGAAATTGCCGAGGATCTTCGCCATGTCGTTTCCCCCTTATGGTCGTCGGCGGCCTCTCTACTCCGGGCCCAGTCCTCAGTCGAGCCGCCACATGATGCTCTGCGAGAGCGGCGTCCAGACCCCGGTCCTCACCCCCGCCCGGCGAAGCCCTCGACCCGTCCACTCGTTGCAGGTGAGGAGGGCGCTGTACGGCCCCACCGCCTCGTAGAAGGCGTCCGATCCGCCATAGCCGCGGCCCGGGATGAGGATCGGCCTGCCGTCCGGCCCGTAGCGGAAGCTGGCGCGTATGTAGGCGACGAGGCGGCCATATTCGGCGTGGCTGAGGATCAGCGGCCTTTGGTCCTTCGAGGGCTGCGGGTCGTCGTCATGGTCGGCGTGGATCAGGCTCGTGCCCGTGCCGAAGGCGGCGGAGAGCGCGTCCTTCGTCTTGAGGTCCGCCCAGGTCGGAGTCTCGAGATAGACGGTGCGGTTGCCGTAGCCGAAGGCGACGTAATTGGCGTTGCCCCAGCGCGGGTCCTTGAGGTCGGCGCCCGGCACGAGCGGCCGCCAGTCCATCTCGGCGGTCACCTTGGGCACCATGATCCAGGTGTGGACGCCGTTGGTCCGGACGAAGATGGTGACGCCCTGCTTCGCCTCGCGCCACCCCGCATTGGCGGGGATCAGGCCGAGGATCAGCACGGCGAGCAGATAGAGGAACGGCACCGCGGCGAGGCCGCCCGCGACCCACCCGGCAATCCTCAGCGCGCGCTTCCAACCCGGCTTCATCGCCGGCAGCCTAGCCGACAGGCGCGGCTTGCGCAGCCTCCCGCGGCCCCGATAAACAAGGGGGATGAGCGAGTGGACGATCGGAATCATCGGCGGCTCCGGCCTCTACGCGCTGGACGCGCTCGAGGAAGCGCAATGGGTCGAGGTGGAGACGCCGTGGGGCGCCCCGTCCGACGCTTTGCTCGTCGGCCGCCTGCACGGCGTCCGCTTCGTCTTCCTGCCGCGGCACGGGCGCGGCCACCGGATCCCGCCCTCCCAGATCAACGTCCGCGCCAATATCGACGCGCTGAAGCGCGCCGGCTGCACCGATCTCGTCGCCGTCTCCGCGATCGGCTCCCTGCGCGAGGCCCTTCCGCCGGGCCGGTTCGTGGTGGTGGACCAGTTCGTCGACCGCACCGCCGGGCGTCCGGCGAGCTTCTTCGGCCCCGGCCTCGTCGCCCACGTCTCGATGGCGGACCCGGTCTGCCCGCGCCTCTCGGCCCTCGTCGCCGAGGCGGCGGAAGCGGCCGGGGCGCAGGTCGCGCGCGGCGCCACCTATCTCGCCATGGAAGGCCCGCAATTCTCCTCCCGCGCCGAGAGCCGGCTCTACCGGCAATGGGGCTGCGACGTCATCGGCATGACCGCCATGCCCGAGGCGAAGCTCGCCCGCGAGGCGGAGCTGCCCTACGCGCTGGTCGGCATGGTGACGGATTATGACGGCTGGCGCGAGGGCGAGGCGCCGGTCGAGGTGTCCGAGGTGATCGCCCGCCTCCACGCCAACGCCGCCGCGGCGCGGGCGACGATCGAGGCGCTGGCGAGGGCCCTGCCGCCGGAACGCGCGCCTTCCCCCATCGACACGGCGCTCGACGACGCGATCATCACCGCGCCCGAAGCGCGCGATCCCGCCATGCTCGCGAAGCTGGACGCCGTCTGCCGCCGCCTGGAGCGATAGCGCCCCGGAGCAATCGGCGCCTGGCTCCTCCCAATCCCGTTCGGGCTGAGCTTGTCGAAGCCCATCCCTTTTCTTTCAAGATAAGAAGGAGCGAGCGGTTGGGGTGCTTCAACTAGGGTCGGTCCTGATTTGATGGAACCCCTTCTTCCGTTCGGGCTGAGCTTGTCGAAGCCCTTTCCTTCTCCTCACGGAGTCGAACAAGAAAAGGGCTTCGACAGGCTCAGCCCGAACGGTGTTTCAGCTTGAGCGGGACAAACTCTAGGTCCCTCTGCGCGCTAGGCCGCCGTCTCGCCGAGGGCCTGCGCATAGGGCCGCGCTCGGATCCAGCGGCTGGCCAGCCACTTCTCACCCGCCTTCACCGGCAGCCCGGCATGGCCGGAGGCGGGATCGCGGCGGCCGTCGGGCGCCGTGTTGCGGAACAGGATGGCGTCGCCCGGCCGCCCCCTGAGCGCCAGGCGCGGCGTCTCGAACCAGGTCTCGCCCCCCTCGAAACCGTCGCTCAGCCAGACGAGGAAGGTCATCGTCCGCTGGTTGGCGAAGCCCGGTATCGCGTCGAAATGGGTGCGATATTCGCCGCCCGGCCGATAGCGCAGCACCTGAAGCGGCTCGCCCTGCGTAACGGCGGTGCCGCTCGCCGCGGCGAGGCGCCGGTTGAGCGCGTGCACCGCCGGAGTCTCGAGGGGCGCGGTGAAGCCAACGCCCTCGCCCACCCGCAGCGGGTCGGGGCGCTGGCGGCCCGTCGCCGGATCGACGACGGCGGCGGGCGCCAGCATCGGCGTCGCGGCCTCGACCAGGTAGCGGCACTCGGCGGCCGACAGGAGCGCCTCGAAGCGCAGGACGTGCGGCGCCTCGCACAGCGTCTCTCCGATGGGGATGTGGACCGGGTCGCCGGCCTCGTCGAGCGCCATCGCCTCGATCCGCGCCAGCTCCGCGGCGGAACGCCGGCCGCTGCGGGCCAGCTCGCGGAGCAGGCGCAGAGCGCCCGGCCAGTCCCTTGGGCCGCCGACTCCCGCGGCGAGCAGGTTGACGAAGACCACCGCCGCCCGGCGCTCCCCTTCGGCGGCGGCGCGCCGGAACAGCTCGCGCGCCGTGCCCGCCTCGCCGGCGCGCAGCCGCGCCGCCGCGGCCTCGAACAGAGCCTCACCCATGCACCGGCGATAGGCGATAAGCCCGGCCGGACCAATGGCCGCGCCCGCGAAACCGCTTTCGCCCGCGGCGGCGGCCGTCTAGGCCGCGGCCATGCCCCTCGACCTTCCCCCTTATGCCGAGCTGCTCGGCCTCAGGACCGAGGAGCGCGACGGCGAGACTCTCTGGGTCATGCCGTTCGGCGAGCGGGTGGTCGGCCGGCCCGGCTTCCTCCACGGCGGCGCCATCGCCGGCCTCCTCGAATTCGCCGCCTTGGGGACGGTCGGCGCCGCTCTCGAAGAGGGAGCCAGCGCTCGGCCGATCAACGTCAGCGTCGACTTCCTGCGCGGCGGAGTCGAGCACGACACCTACGCCTCGGCCCTCGTCACCCGCCTCGGCAACCGCGTCGCCAATGTCGAGGCGCACGCCTGGCAGCACGACCGGGCAAGGCCCATCGCCGCCGCGAAGATGAACCTGATGCTCCGCCGCGCCTGAACCCCCCTCCCTGCACGCAGGAAGGGGCCGCCTACCCGCCGCGCTTCATCGTCTCGCGCGCGACCACCAGCTGCTGGACCTGGCTCGTCCCCTCGTAGATTCGGAACAGCCGGACGTCGCGATAGAGCCGCTCGATGCCGTAATCGGCGATATAGCCGGCGCCGCCGAATATCTGCACCGCCCGGTCCGCCACCCGCCCCACCATCTCGCTTGCGAAATATTTGGCCGCCGCCGCCTCGAGCGTGATCGGCGCGCCTGCATCCTTCTTCTCCGCCGCCTCCAGCACGAGCGCCCGCGCGGCCATCGCCTCGGTCTTGGAATCGGCGATCATCGCCTGGACGAGCTGGAAGTCGGCTATCGGCCGCCCGAACTGCCGGCGCGTCCCGGCGTAGGCGACGACGTCCTCGATCAGCCGCTCGGCGACTCCGACGCAGACCGCCGCGATGTGCAGCCGCCCCCGGTCCAGCACCCGCATGGCGATGCGGAACCCCTCCCCTTCCTCGCCGAGCCGGTTGGCGACGGGGACCGGCGTGTCGTCGAAGGTGACGTCGCAGACATGGGCGCCCTGCTGGCCCATCTTGCGCTCCGGCTTGCCCACGCCGACGCCGGGAAGCGCCGCCGGCACCAGGAAGGCTGAGACGCCCTTCGCCCCCGGCTCGCCGGTCCGCGCCATGACGGTGAACAAGGACGCCTTGTCGGCATTGGTGATGAAGCGCTTTGTCCCGGTCAGCCGGTAGACGTCGCCCTGCCGCACCGCCTTGGTCTGCACCGACGCGCTGTCCGATCCCGCCTCGGGCTCGGTGAGCGCGAAGCTTGTGATCACCTCGCCGCTGGCGATGCGCGGCAGCCATTCGCGCTTCTGCACCTCGCTCCCGGCCATCACCAGGCCCTGGCTGCCGATGCCGACATTGGTGCCGAAGACGGAGCGGAAGGCGGGGCTGGTCCGCCCCAGCTCCAGCGCCACCCGCGCCTCCTCGCCCATATTGAGGCCGAGGCCGCCATGTTCGAGCGGGATGGAGAGGCCGAACAGCCCCATCTCCCGCATCTCCTCGACGATCTCGGGCGGGACCTCGTCCTCCTCCCCCACCCGCCCCTCGAGCGGCCGCAGCCGCTCGGCGACGAACCGCCTCACCGTGGCGAGGAGCAGGTCGAGCGATTCGGGGTCCAGGGTCATTGCGTCGCTCCCCCCTCCCTGCACGCAGGGAGGGGCCGGGGGTGGGTGCGTTTCCGGATGGGCACCGCCGCGTCCGACGGACCCACCCCTAGCCCCTCCCTGCGTGCAGGGAGGGGAATGCCTCGGTCAATAGCCGCGCATCCGCGCCAGCTTGTCGGCCTGGTAGTTGGGGTCGCCGAACAGCTCGTTCAGCGTCCGGTCGCGCTTCATGTAGAGGCCGATATCATATTCGTCGGTCATGCCGATGCCGCCGTGCATCTGCACGCCCTCCTTCACCGCCAGCGCCGAGGCCTGCCCCGCTTTGGCCTTGGCGACAGACACCATCGCCTCCGCATCGGGGCTGCCCTCGTCGAGCAATTGCTGCGCCTTCAGCGCCGCCGCGCGGGCAATCTCCAGCTCGGAATAGAGGTGCGCGGTGCGATGCTGGAGCACCTGGAACTCGCCGATCTGGCGGCCGAACTGC
>JAFANP010000055.1 GCA_019232625.1 Alphaproteobacteria bacterium
AGCGCGCCGCCGATCCCTGCAAGACCGAGACCGGTCAGCCAGGCGGTCAGAAGGCCAGGGGGATACCACTCGGTGCCGCCATCGGCGGTGGGGCGCGCCAACAGGGCCTGGCGCACCAGCAGAACCACAGGAACGACATCGAGCGCGGCAAACAGCCCTACGGCCACGAGGTTGCTCGCCGCCCATAGCACGATCGAGGCGGCGAGACCGGCCAGTGCGGCGGCATTGACGCCGCCCCACAAGCCGGCGAGGAACAGCGGCAGCTGCGCCAGATAGACGAGGATCAGCGAGCTCGAAGAGCCGCTCAGCGACAGCAGGTAAGGGCAGGCGGCAACAGCTCCGCACAGTGCGGCAACGCCGGCGACCCCGATCCGGAACATCCGGTGATCCGCCGCACGCCGGCTCACTTCACCATGTACGGGAGCAGGCCGAGAAAGCGTGCGCGCTTGATCGCCTGGGCGAGCTCGCGCTGCTTCTTGGCCGAGACCGCGGTGATGCGGCTGGGGACGATCTTGCCGCGCTCAGAGACGAAGCCCTGGAGCAGGCGGACGTCCTTGTAGTCGATCCGGGGAGCGTCCTTGCCCGAGAAGGGGCAGCTCTTGCGGCGACGGAAGAATGGGCGTGCCATCGTTGCTGGTCCTTTCTCTTAGGCGTCGGCGAAGTCGGGACGGGGGGCGCGGTCGCCGCGGTCGGGACGGTCGCCCCGGTCGCGGTCGCGGCCGCCGCCGCGGTCGCCACGATCACCGCGGTCGCCGCGCTCGTTCCGCTCGTTGCGGCGCATCATCGCCGACGGGCCCTGCTCGTGGGCGTCGACGCGGATCGTCATGTAGCGGATGACGTCCTCGTTGATCTGGGTCTGGCGCTCCAGCTCGGCGACGACGGGCGCGGGCGCGTCGAAGTCGAGCATCACGTAATGGCCCTTGCGGTTCTTGGCGATCCGGTAGGCAAGCGAGCGCAGGCCCCAGGTCTCGGTCTTGACGACGCGGCCGCCGTTCGACTCGATGATTTCGGTGGCGGTCTGCGCCAGCGCGTCGACCTGGGCCTGGGCCAGGTCCTGACGCGCGATGAACACATGCTCGTAGAGCGGCATGTTCGCATGTCCTTTTCTCTTGGCCGATCGCTGACGCCGCCCGATGCGGACGCCCCTCCGGCTGTCGTCTCGAAAATAAACCGGGGCGGCAGGCGCATGGCCGCCGCCCCGGATGCGCCGCTCCATAGCAGAAGCGGCCGTTTTGGCAAGGCCGGCCTGGCGCGATCGGGGTAGCAGGTCGCGGCCCATCCCGGTCCCGGCGGTTGACCCTTCCAGCCGCGCTGGCCTAGTCGCTCGCCGCAACGAGAGGAGAGGCGATGCGCGCGTTCATTTTCCCGGGGCAGGGGAGCCAGTCGGTCGGCATGGGAAAGGCCCTGGCCGAAGCGAGCCGGATTGCCCGCGAGCTGTTCGAGGAGGTCGACGAGGCGCTCGGCCAGAATCTCGCCCGGCTGATGGCGGAGGGCCCCCAGGACGAGCTGACGCTGACCGAGAACGCCCAGCCCGCCATCATGGCGAACGCGCTGGCGACGTTGCGCGCGTCCGGAATCGACATCTCCAAGGCGAGCTTCGTGGCCGGCCACAGCCTCGGCGAATATACCGCGCTCGCGGCGGCGGGGGCGTTCGACGCCGCGACGACGGCGCGGCTCCTCAAGCTGCGCGGCCAGGCCATGCAGCGGGCGGTCCCCGTCGGCGAGGGCGCGATGGCCGCCCTGCTCGGCGCCGACGTCGCCACAGCCCGCGCGGTGGCGGACGCGGCCGCCCGAGGGGAGGTCTGCACCGTCGCCAACGACAACGATCCGACCCAGGTGGTCATTTCCGGCCATCGCGGCGCGGTCGAGCGGGCGCTCGGCCTGGCGAAGGAGAAGGGGGCGAAGCGGGCCGTCCTGCTGCCGGTCTCCGCTCCCTTCCACTCGCCTCTGATGGAGCCCGCGGCGCGGGAGATGGAGCAGGCGCTCGCCGACGCGCGGATCGCCGCCCCCGCGGTGCCGCTCTACGCCAACGTCACCGCCGCCCCCGTCACTGCCGCCGACGATATCCGCCGCCTCCTGGTCGAGCAGGTCACCGGCATGGTCCGCTGGCGCGAGAGCGTCGCCGCCATGGCCGAAGCGGGCGTCACCCACTTCGTCGAGTTCGGCGGCAAGGTGCTCGGCCCGATGGTGAAGCGCATCGCCCCCGACGCCGCGGTGACCAGCGTCGTCACGATGGACGACCTCGATGCGCTGGTGAAGGAAGTCTGACCGCGCGCGAGCGCGGCGGCCTGGAACGGAGAAGAGCATGTTCGACCTATCAGGAATGACCGCCCTGGTGACCGGGGCTTCGGGGGGCATCGGGTCGGCGATCGCGCAGGCGCTTGCCGGGCAGGGGGCTCGGCTGGCGGTTTCGGGCTCGAACATGGAGAAGCTGGAAGCCTTCCGGTCCGGCCTCGGCGGCGATCACGTCGCCTTGGGGTGCAACCTCTCGGATGCCGCGGCCGTCGATGCGCTGGTTCCGCAGGCGGTGGAAGCGCTGGGAGGAAAGCTCGACATCCTCGTCAACAACGCCGGGGTCACGCGCGACAATCTCGCCATGCGGATGAAGGACGAGGAATGGTCGGACGTGATCCGGATCAACCTCGAGGCGGCCTTCCGGCTCTCGCGCGCCGCGCTCAAGCCGATGATGCGGGCCCGCTTCGGGCGGATCATCTCGGTCACCTCGGTGGTGGGCTCGACCGGCAATCCGGGCCAGGCCAATTATGCCGCCTCCAAGGCGGGGCTGGCCGGCATGTCCAAGGCCTTCGCCCAGGAGGTGGCGAGCCGCAACATCACGGTCAACCTGATCGCGCCCGGGATGATCCGCTCGGCCATGACCGACGCCCTCAACGAGCAGCAGCGGGAGACCATCCTGTCGCGCATCCCGTCGGGGCGGCTCGGCGAGGGCAGCGACGTCGCTGCCGCCGCCGTCTATCTCGCCAGCCGCGAAGGCGGCTACGTCACCGGCCAGACGATCCACGTCAACGGGGGCATGGCGATGCTGTGAGCCGGGCCGCTCCGCTTTTGGCGGCGGCCCCTTGCCAGCCCCGGCGGCGAACGGCTAGGGCATGCGCAAACAATACCTAGGGAAGGGTAGAACATGAGCGAGACCGCCGACCGCGTGAAGAAGATCGTCGTCGAGCACCTGGGCGTCGAGGCGGACAAGGTGACCGAGGACGCCAGCTTCATCGACGATCTGGGCGCCGACAGCCTCGACATCGTCGAGCTGGTGATGGCTTTCGAGGAGGAATTCTCTGTCGAGATCCCCGACGACGCCGCCGAGAAGATCACGACCGTCCGCGACGCCATCGACTATATCGACGCGAACAAGGGCTGAGCGAGACGCCGGACCCGCTCGACCTGGGCCGGCCCGACTGTCCACCGCCCTTTTGACGGCCCCGGAAGGAAGGGCTTCGGCAGGCTCAGCCCGGACGGGACTGGGCCTGTCGCGTGTATGGAGACTGCAATATGCGCCGCGTAGTCGTTACCGGTCTTGGAATGGTGTCGCCCCTCGGGGCGGACGTCGAGACGAGCTGGCGGAACATCCTCGCCTCGAAGAGCGGCGCGGCCCGGATCACCCACTTCGATCCCGAGGATTATGCCTGCAAGATCGCCTGCGAGGTGAAGCCGGCGGACCATGAATATGGCTTCGATCCGAACAAGCGGGTCGATCACAAGGTGCAGCGCCAGGTCGACCCGTTCATCGTGTTCGGCATAGACGCGGCCGGGCAGGCGATCGAGGATGCCGGTCTCACCGACATGTCGGAGGAGGAGCGCTACCGGGTCGGAGTCTCCATCGGCTCGGGCATCGGCGGCCTTCCGGGGATCGAGAAGGAAAGCCTCGTCCTCCACGAGAAGGGGCCGCGGCGGGTGAGCCCGCACTTCGTCCACGGCCGACTCATCAACCTCATCTCGGGGCAGGTCTCGATCAAATACGGCCTGATGGGGCCGAACCACGCGGTGGTCACCGCCTGCTCGACCGGCGCCCACTCGATCGGCGATGCGGCGCGCATGATCGTCATGGACGATGCGGACGTGATGCTTGCCGGCGGCTCGGAGGCGGCGATCTGCCCGATCGGAATCGCCGGCTTCTCCCAGGCCCGTGCGCTTTCGACCAACTTCAACGACGAGCCGGAGCGCGGCAGCCGTCCCTACGACCGCGACCGCGACGGCTTCGTGATGGGCGAGGGGGCCGGCGTCGTGGTGCTCGAGGAATATGAGCGGGCCAAGAAGCGCGGGGCCAAGATCTACGCCGAGGTGGTCGGCTACGGCATGTCCGGCGACGCCTATCACGTCACCGCCCCCCATCCCGAGGGCGCCGGCGGCTACCGGGCGATGGAAGTGGCGATGAAGCGCTCCGGCCTGGCCCTGTCCGACATCGACTATATCAACGCCCACGGCACCTCGACCCCGCTCGGCGACGAGCTGGAGCTGGGCGCCGTCCGCCGCCTGTTCGGCAACAATATCGGCCATCTGTCGATGAGCTCGACGAAGTCGGCGATTGGCCACCTCCTCGGCGGCGCCGGGGCGGTCGAGGCGATCTTCTGCATCCTCGCGCTGCGCGACCAGATCGCCCCGCCCACACTCAACCTCGACCATCCGAGCGAGGCGACCGAAGGCGTGGACCTGGTCCCCAAGGTCGCCCGGGAGCGCGAGATCAAGGCGGTGCTGAACAACAGCTTCGGCTTCGGCGGGACCAATGCCAGCCTCGTCATGAAGGCCGTGTGAGCCGGTGAGGAAATGGCTCGCGCTGGGGCTGCTGGCGGCCGCCGCGCTGATCGCGGGTCTTTACTTGATCCAGGGCTGGAACGGCGCGGGCCCGGCTCAGCGGCCGACGGCGGTGCTGATCCCGCGCGGCGCCAGCCTTCCGCGCTCCGCTGAGATCCTCGCCCGGGCCGGCGTGATCCGCTCGCCCGGGCGCTTCGTCTTCCAGGCCAAGCTGCTGGGCGGCGGCGCGCCGATCAAGGCGGGCGAATATGAGATACCCGCCCACGCCAGCAGCGCGCGCGTGCTCGCCCTGCTGCAGAGCGGCCGCACCCTCCAGCGGCTCGTCACGGTGCCCGAGGGCATGCCCTCCATCCTCGTCTGGGAGCGGCTGATGAGCGCGCCCGCCCTCACCGGCGCGGTGGCGGTGCCGGCGGAGGGGTCGGTGCTTCCGGACAGCTACGCCTACCAGCGCGGCGAGAGCCGGGCGGCCGTTCTGAACCGGATGCAGAGGGCGATGGCGAGGACGCTCGCCGCGCTCTGGGCGAAGCGCGCGCCGACGACCGTGGTGAGGAGCCCGGCCGAGGCGATCGTCCTCGCCTCGATCGTCGAGAAGGAGACCGGCAAGGCCTCCGAGCGGGCGATGGTTGCGGGCGTCTACGCGAACCGGCTGCGGCAGGGGATGAAGCTCGATGCCGATCCGACGGTCATCTACCCGGTGACCAAGGGGAAGCCGCTCGGCCGCCGCATCCTCGTTTCCGAGCTGCACGCCGTCAACGGCTACAACACCTATGCGATGGCGGGCCTGCCGGTCGGCCCGATCGCCAATCCCGGCACGGCCTCGATCGAGGCCGTGCTTCACCCCGCCCAGACGCCGGCGCTCTATTTCGTCGCCGACGGCACCGGGGGCCACGTCTTCGCGAACAGCCTCGCCGAGCACAATGCCAATGTCGAAAAGTGGCGCGCCATCCGCCGCGCCCGCGGCGAGATGTAGCTACAGCGCCAGCCGCCGCCGCTCCAGGCGGGAGGCGCTGCCGGCGGGCTGGGCGCAGGTGAAGGGCTCCACCGCCACCTTCTGGGCCGCGGGGCTCACCTGGATGGCCATGCGGTCGTCGACCATGATGCCGACATGGTCGTCGCAGAAGAGCAGGTCGCCGCGCCGCAGCGGCGCGCTCTCGGGCACCTCCTCGCCGAGCCCGCGCTGCTCCTTCGCGTCGCGCGGGCAGTCTATCCCGCACAGCTGGAGCGAGAGCTGGACGAGCCCCGAGCAGTCGATCCCCTGGCAGGTGCGGCCGCCGGGCAGGTAGGGCGCGCCGAGAAGCCGAGTCGCCACCGCCACCGGATCCTCCTCCGGCTCCCCGACCGGGCGCAGGTAGCTGAGGGGGACGAACCCCCCTTCGAACTCGAGCACCGCGCCCTTGCTCAAGCCGTGCAGGCGCGAGCCGAGCGGCAGGTAGGCGACCGGCGGCGACAGCGGATCCGGATCGGGCTGTACCGGCGCCGTCGGCTCGATCACGACGTGGGTGGTCGGCAGCGGATCGGCGAGCTCGATCGCCTCCACATAGCCGACGCGGCGGTCGGCGGCGCAATAGCCCCAGGCCCAGCCGGCGGTGAGGTCGAGAACGGCGAATTCCTCCCCCGGGAGCAGCTGCGACACCGCCGGCTCGCCGTCGCCCGGCGCCTCGCGGACGAAGGTCGGGAAGAGGCCGCAGGAACGGATCAGCGCCCGCGCGTAGTGCGGCGCGAACAGGCGGCCGGCCAGCTCGACGTCCGCAATGTCCTGGCGAAAGGCGTTGAGGCGCGGGTCGAGCGCCACCGACGGACCGTCGAGCGCGATGCGCTTACCCGTGTTGGAGGAGGATTCCCCGTTCCTTGGCCGCGCCGCGCCGGCCGGAGCCGGCGCCTTCCTGCTGCTCGATATTGCGTTCGAAGCGCTCAAGGAACTCCTGCCCTATGCTGGTCTTGGCGACGAACACGTTCCGTCGGTCGGCCTCGTCGCGGACGCGGCGGAGATAGCCGAGCGTGCCCAGAGTATTCAAGGCGCGCGTGATCACCGGCTTGGACACCCCGAGGATATGGGCGAGGCCACGCACCGTGTGGGGGCCGGGCGTGAGGTAGACCAGCAGGAGAAGCGCCATCTGGCGATTGGTGAGGTCCGGCTGGCCTGACCGCACATAGCCGATCAGCGTCTGCATCCAGCTCCTGAGAGCGCGCTCTGACACTGGTCCTTCTCCAATTCCGAGTGTCGCTTATTTCGGTTCCTAAACCAGTCAGAACGTGTTTCGTTTCTTTCCTATTGAGAATTCGACGCAAAAATGTGGCGGGCCGTCAGCCCCGGTAGCGAATCGACAGGGCTTCCCAGGCGGCGCGGAGCCCCAGCGCGTCGCCGCCCTTGGGCCGGCCCGGCTTGGCCGACGCGCGCCAGGCGAAGGTGTCGAAATGGGCCCACGGCGTCCCCTCCGGCACGAACCGCTCCAGGAAGAGCGCCGCCGTCACCGCGCCGGCAAAGCCGCCTTCCGCCGCATTGCCGAAATCGGCGACGTCGGAGGCGAACATCTCGTCATAGGCCTTCCACAGCGGCATCCGCCACACCGGGTCCGTCACCGCAACGCCGGCGCCGAGCAGCGATTCGGCGAGGGCGTCGTCGTTGGCGAACAGCGCCGGCAGGTCCGGGCCGAGCGCCACCCGCGCCGCCCCGGTCAGCGTCGCGAAGTCGAGGATCAGCTCCGGCGACTGCTCGGCGGCGCGGGCCAGGGCGTCCCCGAGGATGAGGCGGCCCTCGGCGTCGGTATTGCCGATCTCGACCGTGAGGCCCTTGCGGCTGCGCAGGATGTCGCCGGGCCGGAAGGCATTGCCGGACACCGCATTCTCCACCGCCGGGACGAGGAGGTGGAGACGGACGGGAAGGCCGCTCCTCACGATCAGCTGGGCGAGGGCGAGGGCGTGGGCGGCGCCGCCCATGTCCTTCTTCATCAGCCGCATGCCGGCCGAAGGCTTGATGTCGAGCCCGCCCGAATCGAAGCACACGCCCTTGCCGACGATCGCGATGCGCGGATGGCGCCGGTCGCCCCATTCCAGCTCGATCAGGCGCGGCGCCCTGTCGGCGCTCGCGGCCCGCCCGACGGCGGCGATCATCGGATAGCCTTCCTCCAGCGCGGCGCCGGACGTGACGGTCAGCGCCGCCCCGGCCTCGTCGGCGATGCGGCGCGCCGCCGCCTCGAGCTCGGCCGGTCCCATGTCGCCGGCCGGCGTGTTGACGAGGTCGCGCACCAGGGCCGTCGCTTCGGCGAGCCGGATCGTCTCCGCGATCCGCGCCGGCTCGGAGGTGAGCAGAATGCGCGGCCCGGTCTTCTCCTTGGCCTCCTTGTAGCGGTCGAACCGATACTGGCCGAGCAGCCACCCCAGCGCCGCGAGCCCGGGCGCCTGCCCTTCGACCCGGTACCTTCCCTCCGGCAGGCTTTCCGCCGCCTTGGCGAGGCACCAGGGGCTCAGCGCTCCGACATCGGCGACGCCGAGCGCGGCCGACCAATCCTCCGCGCGCTCGCCCGGCAGGATGGCGAGCTGATAGCCTTCGCCCTTGAAGCCTTGCGCCGCGACCGCCTGGCGCGTCCGCGGCGGCTGCGCCTTGAGCCAGGGTTCGAACCGGGCCTTGTCGACGAGGTGGATCGCGGTGGCGGGCTGGCCCTTGTCGGCGCGGAGGAGGTCTGTGAGGGCGGTCATGCCTGCCGCCTAGCGCAAGCCGCCGCGGGTCGCCAGCGCGCGACGGGGCCGCCGGTCAGAGCACGACGTTGCGGATGAAGCGCACCGCGCCGCCGCCGCCGTTGGCGAAGACATAAGGCGCGGCGCTGCTGAAGATCAGGAAGTCGCCCGCGGCGATGTCCCGGCTGCCGTCCGCCGTCTCGACGGTCAGCACGCCCTCGATCACCCAGAGCATTTCGTGCCAACCGCCGGACCCCGCCTCCGAGGGGTAGCGCTCGCCTTCGCCGAGCGACCAGACCCACAGCTCCGCCTCGCGCGTCGCCGGAGCCGCGCCGAGCAGCGTCGCCTGGCTCTCCGCCTGCAGCCCACGCCAGGCGATGCTGGCGATCCTGCGGCTGTCCGGCGCTTCGGGAGGACGCACCATCTGCGAGAAGCTGACCTCCAGTGCCGCGGCCAGCCGGTCGAGGCTCGAGAGGCTGACATTCGCCTCCCCGCTCTCGATCGCCACGATCATCCGGCGGCTGATCCCGGAAAGCGTGGCGAGGCCCGACTGGCTGAGGCCGCGCTCCTGCCTGAAGCGGCGAAGGTTGCCGCCGACATGGCTCAGTATGTCCGGCCGCGAGGGCGATTGACTGCGCAATATATTTCCCATAGCTCTAGGGGCAGTATGTTGCACAGGCCTTCGGAAAGGAAGGGGAAGCGGTGATCGCCAGGCTCTTGGCACTCGGAGTGGCGCTGAGCCTCGTCTGCGGCCCGCTCGCCGCGCGCCCTTCCGCCCAGGATCTTGGCGCTGTCGTCGAGGGATTCGCCAAGGAGCACGATTTCAGCGGGACCGTCCTCGTCGAGCAGGGCCCGCGGCGGCTCTATGCGCGCAGCTTCGGCCTCGCCGACCGCGCCTTCGGCGTTCCGGTGTCGAGCGCCACCCGCTTCCGGATCGGCTCGATCACCAAATTGTTCACTGCCGTCCTGGTGCTCCAGCTCGAGGAGGAGGGGAAGCTGTCCCTCGAGGCCCCGGTCCGGCAGTATCTGCCGGACTTTCCGGGCGAGGGCGGCGATGCCATCACGCTCGGCCAGCTGCTCAACCACACGTCCGGCCTCGCCCAATATGACGACGTGGGCAGCTATCAGGAGGCGTTCGCGCGGGGCGTGCCGAAATACCAGCGCCCGGTTCCGCCGGCCGAGCTGCTGGCGCTTTGCTGCAGCGGAAAGCTCGCCGCCAGGCCCGGCAGCCGGTTCGACTACAACAACGCCGATTATTTCGTGCTCGGCCGGATCGTGGAGCGCGTCACCGGCATGAGCTACGAGGAGGCGCTCGCCCAGCGGATCCTGCGGCCGCTGGGCCTGCGCGATACCGGAATGGTGCATTGGTCCGCGATCGTCGACCGGCTGGCGCCCACCTACTTCTACCGCGACGACAGCCGGACTCTGATCAACGACATGCCGGTCTATCACGAGAATTGGTATGCCGCCGCCGGCCTCTACTCGACGGGTGGAGACCTGCTCCGCTTCGCCCAGGCGCTCTACGGGGGCCGGCTGCTGGGGCCGACCGCGCTCCGTCGGATGCTCACGCCCGGCCTCGACGATTACGGCTACGGCCTGTGGAGCTACACGATCGAGCGGGGCGGCCGGAAATATCGCGTCGCCAAGCGGCCCGGAAGCGTGATGGGGGCGAACGGGGTCCTCTACCGGCTGCTCGACCGGGACACGACGATCGTCATCCTGGCCAACACCAATCGCGCGGACCTCGACGTCTTCGCCCAGAAGGTGGCCGACGCGCTGGTGAAGTAAGGCCGATCCCTTAGTCGAGGGCGTCGGTGCGCGCGCCGAGCGGTGCATCGGCGACATGCATGACGGTCTTCAAGTTCATGAATTCATGCATGCCATATTCGCTGAGCTCCCGGCCGTAGCCGGAGCGCTTGATGCCGCCGAACGGCGCTTCGGGCGCGGAGGCGAGCATCTGGTTGACCGCCGTCATTCCGGCCTCGATGTCGCGCACGAAGCGCTCCTGCTCCGCCTGCTCGCGGGTCCAGACGGATGAGCCGAGGCCGAACGGTATGTCGTTGGCGAGGCGAATCGCATCGTCGAGGTCCGCGGCGCGGAAGACCATCGCGATCGGCCCGAATATCTCCTCCTGAGTCAGCGGGCTGTCCGGCGGCACGTCCGTCAGGATGCCGGCCTTCAAAAAGGCGCCGGGGCCCTCCACGCGCTCGCCGCCGGTCAGCCGCGCGCCGAGACGCTTCGCCTCCTCGAGCTGCTCCAGCACCGTGTCGCGCTGCTCGAAGCTGGAAAGAGGCCCCATGTCGGTCGCCGAGTCGAACGGGTCGCCGGCCCTGACCGCCGCCATGGCGGGCACGAACTTCTCCATGAACGCGTCGTAGACGTCGGCGTGGACGATCATGCGCTTGGCGCAGATGCAGGACTGGCCGGTGTTCTGGACCCGGGCCTTCACACCCTGCTTCACCGCGTCGTCCAGGTCGGCCGAGGGCATGACCACGAACGGGTCGGAGCCGCCGAGCTCCAGCACCACCTTCTTCAGCGCCTTGCCGGCCGCCGCGGCGACGGCCTGGCCGGCGCCCTCGCTGCCGGTGAGGGTGACGGCGGCGATGCGATCGTCGGCGATCAGCGCGCCGACCGCGCCGGAGCGGATCGCGAGGTTCTGGAACAGGCCTTCGGGCGCGCCGGCCTCGGTCACCATCTCCTCGATCAGGCTCGCCACCCCCTGGACGATGCTGGCATGCTTCAGCAGGCCGACATTGCCCGCCATGATGGCGGGGGCGAGGAAGCGGACCACCTGCCAATAAGGGAAGTTCCACGGCATCACGGCGAGCACCGGGCCGATCGGCAGCCAGCGCAGCTCCGCCGTGCCGCCCGCGGCGAGCGCCTGGCGCCGCGGCGCCAGCATGGCCGGGCCGTCCTTGGCGTAGACGCGGAAGCCGGCGGTGCACTTGTCCACCTCGGCCAGCGCCGTGGCGTAGGTCTTCCCCATCTCCAGGCTCGCCATGCGCGCCAGCCGCTCGCGATTCGTCTCGAAACGGTCGGCGATGCGGGCGAGGAGGGCGGTGCGCTCGTCGAGGGAGGTGGTGCGCCAGCGGCGAAACGCCTCGTCGGCCTTGGCGACCTTCGCCTCGATTTCCCCCGGCGTCAGCTCCTCGTGGGTGGCGATCTCCTCGCCGGTGGCCGGATTGACGCTCCTCATCATCGCTCAGCTCTCCAATGGGACTCCGTAGAGGTCGTGCTCGTCGGCATCCTCGACCCGCACCCGGACGATGTCGCCCTGGGCGACGTGCGGGGCGTCGCGCAGGTGGACCTCGCCGTCTATCTCGGGCGCATCCGCCTTGGAGCGCCCGGTGGCGCCGCCTTCGCCGTCGGCGACGTCGATCAGAACGTCGATCTCCCGGCCGAGCTTCGCCTGGAGCTTCGCGGCCGAGATGCGCGCGGTGAGGTCCATGAGGCGGGCGTAGCGCTCCTCCTTCACCTCTTCCGGCACCGCTCCGGGCAGGCCGTTCGCGGCCGCGCCCTGGACCGGCTCGAAGCGGAAGGCGCCGACCCGGTCGAGCTGCGCCTCTTCCAGCCACTGCATCAGATAGTCGAAGTCCGCCTCGGTCTCGCCGGGGAAGCCGACGACGAAGGAGGAGCGGATGGCGATGTCGGGGCAGATCTCGCGCCACCCGCGGATCCGCTCGAGCACCTTCGCTTCGTTGGCAGGGCGCTTCATCGCCTTCAGAACCGACGGCGCGGCGTGCTGGAACGGAATGTCGAGATAGGGGAGCACCAGCCCCTCGGCCATCAGCGGGATGACCCGGTCGACGTGCGGATAGGGGTAGACGTAGTGGAGCCGCACCCAGGCGCCGAGCGTGCCGAGCTCGCGGGCGAGGTCGGTCATGTGGGCGCGGACCGGCCGTCCCTTCCAGCTCCACTCGCCATGGCGCAGGTCGACCCCGTAAGCCGACGTGTCCTGGCTGATGACGAGCAGCTCCTTGGTCCCGGCGGCGACCAGCTTCTCCGCCTCGCGCAGGATGGCGTCGGGACGGCGGCTGGCGAGATCGCCGCGGAGCGACGGGATGATGCAGAAGCTGCAGCGATGGTTGCAGCCTTCGGAGATCTTCAGATAGCTGTAGTGGCGCGGGGTGAGCTTGAGCCCGCCTTCCGGCACCAGGTTGAGGTAGGCTGACGGGGGGATGGGCGCGGCGACGTGGACGGCGCCGACCACCTGCTCATATTGGTGCGGCCCGGTGACGGCGAGCACTTCCGGGAAGCGCTCGCGGATGATTTCGGCCTCCTTGCCCATGCAGCCGGTGACGATGACGCGGCCGTTCTCGGCGATCGCCTCGCCGATCGCGGCCAAGCTCTCCTCCTTGGCGGAATCGAGGAAGCCGCAGGTATTGACCAGCACCACGTCGGCCTGCTCGTAATCGGGCGAGAGCTGGTAGCCGTCGGACCTCAGCTTGGTGAGGATCCGCTCCGAATCGACCAGCGCCTTGGGGCAGCCGAGCGAAACCATGCCGACCTTGGGCGGGGAGGGGAGCTGAACTTCCATGGGAGCGGCGCACATAGTGCCGCCGGGCGATTTTTCCTAGGGGCGGACGCGTGCTTCCCGCTTCAGGCCGGGCGCGGCCCGAAATCGAGGATCGGCGGCGGCTCGCGTGGCGGCGGCACCTCGCGGGCGGGGCCGTCCGGCGGCCGCACCGTCGGCACCGCCTGGCGGCTCAGCACCGCCCCGTCCGAGGCCAAGCGGTGCAGGAAATGCTGCCGCGGCTCGCCGCCGGGCTTCAGCCGGGCGAGGGCACGGCTCTGCTCCGCCGTCAGCCGGAAGCGGGTATAGCCGCGGTCGATCAGGCAGCGGTCGACGCTCGCCTGGAGCTGGTCCTCCACCGTCACGGTCGCCGCGTGCACGACGATCTCGCGCGCCCGCGCATAAGAGAAAAGATCGGCGGACATCGCTCCGGCGGCGCGGGCCACGTGGGCGATCTCGTCGAACGTCAGCTTGGTGTCGAAGGCGGCGTTCGAGCATTGGTTCGAGTCCAGCCGGTATTCGGCATAGCCGACATCGGGCTTGCCCCAGCTCAGCCCGCCGGCGGCGGCGGGAGAGGCGGCGAGGGTGAGGAAGGCGAAAGCGGCAAGGCTGCGCGTGACGGGCCGGGGCATTGCGGGCTCCCATCTGACGTCGGAGCCCGGCGATTATCACGAAGCCGTTTCGGCGTCGAGGCGAGGAGGGCGTTCGCTAGCCGCCGCCGCCATCGAATGCCGTTCGCAGCCTTTCGAGGGAGGGATCGTGGGTAAGGTCGAGGTGGAGCGGGGTGACGCTCACGAATCCGTCCGCGACGGCCTCGAGGTCCGTCTGGTGTCCAGGGGTCTCGATCATCGAGCCCAGCGCGAACCAGAAATAATCGTAGCCGCGCGGATCTGTACGGGGCTCGATGCGGAGGCGCCCGTAATCGCGCAGGCCCTGGCGGACGACGCGGATTCCGCGCACCCGCTCCGCAGAGACCGCGGGAAAGTTGACGTTGACCAGCGTACGCGGCGCCATCGGCTCGGCGAGGAGGGGGCGCAGCACCCGCTCCGCCCAGCCCTCCGCCGCGCCGAACGGGACGGTGTCGCCCATGCCTTCGCGCATATAGGCCTGGCTGAGCGCCACCGAGGGAATGCCGGCGAGCGCCCCCTCCATCGCCGCGGAGCAGGTGCCCGAATAGGTCACGTCCTCGCCGAGATTGGCGCCCCGGTTGACCCCGGACAGGATGACGTCCGGCCGCCCCTCCTTCATGATGTGCGCGATCGCCATCATCACCGAGTCCGTAGGCGTGCCCGTCACGCAATAGCGCCGCTCGCCGAGCCTGCGGAGCCGCACCGGGCGGGTGAGGGTGAGCGAGTGCCCGGCGCCGGACTGCTCCTCCGCAGGCGCGACGATCCAGACGTCGTCGGAGAAACGCCGGGCGATCCGCTCGAGGACCTTGAGGCCGGTGGCGTTCACGCCGTCGTCGTTGGTGAGGAGGATGCGCATCGCCTCGCGCTAGGCCGCCCCGGCGGGGCGGGCAAGCGGGCAACCATCGCGCCGATTCGGGCGTTCGCCCCGAAAGCCGCAAGGGAGGACCAGATGCAGGTTCCGCACAACGTTTTCGTCGTCGTCGCCGACGGCAGGAAGATGCTGTTCTTCAGGAACGAGGGGGATTCCGAATTCCCCAAGCTGGAGGTGGAGCGCAAGCGCGAGACGGCGGACGCGCCCGATCGCGACCAGAAGACGGACGCCCCCGGCCGCGCGTTCGACTCTTCGGGCGGCGCCGGCCGGAGCGCGTACGAGGAAGTGGATTTCCACCAGCTGGAGGAGGACCGCTTCGCCGCCGAGACTGCCGAGCTGTTGCGCAAGCGGGCGCTGAGCAACGATTACGAGCAGCTCATCATCGTCGCTCCGCCGCGCACGCTGGGCGAGCTCAGGAAGCATTATCACAAGGAGGTGGAGAAGCGCCTCGCCGGCGAGGTCGCCAAGGACCTCACCGGTCATCCGGTGGCCGAGATCGAGAAGATCCTGAAGGCGGAATAAGCCCGGCACGGCCGTGCGAGCCGAGCATCGACAGGTCCAACCCAGGAGAAGACATTGCGCAAGATGTTGTTTGCAGCGTCCCTTTCGCTTGCGGCGATGGCCGCGCCGGCGGCGGCCCAGCCGTCCGCGGCGCCCGCGATATCGGCCGGCATGGCGGTGAAGGACGCCCAGGGCGGCGAGGTGGGCACGGTCGCCCGGGTCGACGGCCAATATTACGTGATCAAGACCGACAGGCACGAGGTGCGGCTGCCGGCGAGCTCGTTCACACCGTCGAACGGCGCGCTCCTGTTCGGCATGACCCGCGACCAGCTCAATGCCGAGGTCGAGAAGGCGCTGACCGCCTCCGCCGCCAGGATCGCCCCCGGAGCGGCCGTGGCCGACCAGGCGGGCGGCGCGGTCGGGACGATCACGGCGGTCGACGCGGAGAGCGTCACCGTCAAGCTCGCGTCCGGAACCCTCGTGCGCCTGCCGAAGGCGGCGGTCGCGGCCGGGCCGGGCGGGGCCGTCATAGGCTCCACCGCCGCCCAGCTCGAAGCGGCGGCCAAGGTCGGCGCCGGCGGGAAGTAGCCGCCCGGCGCAAGGCTCCAGGGAAAAGGCCGCGCCTCCCGGGAGGCGCGGCCTTCTCGTTGCGCTGCGAGGCGGCTCAGGCGGTCCGCGAAACCCGGCGGCGGGCGACGAGCGCGGCGGCTCCGGCGCCGAACAGCAGGATCATCGGCGGCGCCGGCACTTCGTGGCCGCCGGTCGAGCCGGTGCTGCCCGACGAGCCGCTGCTCGTCGAGGAGGAGCCGCTGGAGGCGGAGGAGGAAGCGCTGGAGCCGGACGAGGCGGAGCTGCTGCTGCCGCTCGACCCGTTGGAGCTGCTCGTGCTGCCGCCGAAGCTGGACGAGCCGCCGGTCGCCCCGCTGCTGGTCGAGCTGGACGAGGAGCCCGAGGAGGCGCTGGAGGCGCTCGACGCCGAGGAGGCCGAGCTGGCGGACGAGCCGGAGCTGCCCGAGGAGCCGGAGCTGCCCGAGCTACCCGATGAGCCGGAGCTGCCCGAGCTTCCCGACGAGCCGGAGCTGCCCGAGGAACCCGTGCTGCCGGTGGAGCCGGACGAGCCGTGGCCGCACTTCCCGCAAGGCTTGGGCGGCGGCTTGTGGCCGCCGCTCGACGAGCTGCCGCCGGACGAGCCGCTCGACGAGGACGAGCTGGAGCTCGCCGACGAGGAGCTCGAGGCGCTGGAGGAGGAGGCGCTCGAGGAGACGCCGCTCGAGGTGGAGGTCGAGCCGCCGCTGGTGGAGGTCGATCCGCCGGAGGTCGAGGTCGAGCCGCCCGAGGTGGAGGTGGAGCTGCCGCCGGACGAGGTGGAGACGCCGCTCGAGGTCGAGACGTTGCCGCTCGACGTGGAGGCGGTGAAGAAGGCGTTGCCGCTGGAGCCGCCGAAGAAGCCGCCCGAGAAGAAGCCGCTGCCGAAGCCGAAGCCGCCGCCGGACGAGCCGCCGACGATGATCGGCACGCCGCCGCCGGCGGATTCGACGGGCGGCAGGGGGGGAAGGGGCATCGGCACGCCCGGATAGGTGACCGTCTCGGTGGTGACGGTGCGCCCGGGCTGGCGGATGAGGCAGGTGGCGCGGGCGACGCGCCGGACCCGCTTCACCGTCTTGGCGCGGGCATAGGCCCTGGGCGCGGGGGCCGCCTTGACGTGACGGACCAGCGCCGGGCGCTGCGGCGGGTTGGCGGCGACGTGGGCCGCCCCCGCGCCGATGACGGCGCCGCCGCAAGTGCAGGCGGCGAGTTTCGCGAGAGCCATTCGTACCGACATAGCAACGCACCCTGTTCCAAGGCTTCGATGCGGACCGGGAAGTCACGAGCGACTAACCGGCGGCTGCATCTGGCTATCGCGACGAATGCAAAAGATTTCCTTATGCGCAAGCGCGTTAACCATGATGTGCCTCTGAAATGGCGGCGAAATGGCCGTTGGCGCGGGTTCCGTCCCATTGCTGGACAGACCGAGGTGAGGGGTGAACGTCTTGGGAGCCCGGAGGCACGGCACCTTATGGTTAACGGATCGCTTCCGATCCGATTCGCGCGACGTCTTGGCGAAAAACCGCCGCGACCCGGCCACGCACCCGGCGCTGCGGCCAAAATGTCACGCGCGACGATTTCCACAGGAAATATTTTCGACCGATATTTGAGTGACTTGTAGTTGACGCTTGCGATCAGTATAGGCGCGCTCGGGGCAGAAGCCTTTAATCCCGGACGACTCGGGCAAGGCTTCGGAGAGTGAGCGGACCGGCGGTCCGGTCCGCGAAGAGGCGGAGGGGTTATGGCTACGGCTATCAGCAACATATTCGACCAGGGTTACCCGCAACGTGGGGCTGCGGACTATCGCCCCACCTCCACCGAGGAGTTCATGAATCCGGCGCAGCTCGCCTATTTCAGGCAGAAGCTGCTCGGCTGGAAGGACGAGATCATCCGCGAGAGCGCCGACACGATGGCGCAGCTGAAGAGCGGCCCGATCCGCGAGGCGGACGTGACCGACCGCGCGTCTTCCGAGACCGACTGGGCGATCGAGCTCAGGACCCGGGACCGTCAGCGCAAGCTCATCTCCAAGATCGACTCGGCGCTGCGGCGCATCGAGACGGGCGACTACGGCTTCTGCGAAGTGACGGGGGAGCCGATCTCGCTCGCCCGCCTCGAGGCCCGGCCGATCGCGACGATGACGATCGAGGCCCAGGAGCGGCACGAGCGCAACGAGCGAATCAGCCGCGACGACTGAGCGGAGTCGGCGCGCCTCCGTTCGAAAAGAAGCGAGGCACCCCTCGTCCCGGGCGAAGGCCGGGACCTGCTTCCTGCTGGCTGGGAAGTGGAAAGAGAGATCCCGGCTTTCGCCGGGATGACGGAGCCTCTGCCCTTGTGACGGCGGCGCGGCCCTGCGCCTGACGAGAAAACGGGCCCCAGCTTCGCGCCGCGGGCCCGTCATCTTCCTTGCGCTGACCGCCGCCTAGTGAAGGCCGACGATCTCCTCTTTCACGCGCAGCTTCTCCTTCTTGAGTCGGGACAGGGTGGCCATGTCCGGCGCGGGACGCTGTTCTTCTTCCAGGATGCGCGCCTCGATGTCGGCGTGCTTCGTCTCCAATGCCGAGATATGCGCCTGTTGCATTCCCATCTCCTTTGCTGGTGTGCGTGGGCGTTTAACGATCGTCGAGCCGGTCCGTCTCCCTCCTTCAGGCGGACGGGCGCATATGTACGGCGGCCCGCCGATCGGCTAATCCTACTCCGTTCCGGGGCGGCCGGGTAGGGGGTCCAGAAGGCGGTATGGCGACGATCGGGGGCGGAGAGATCGGCGCGGCGTCGCGCCTCGTGCGCCTCAGGATGGAGCATCGCGATCTGGACTCGGCGATCGAGGCGCTCGTCGCGATGCCGGCGCCCGACCAGCTCCAGCTCGCCCGCCTGAAGAAGCGCAAGCTGCGCCTCAAGGACGAGATCGCCGCGCTCGAGGACCAGCTGATCCCGGATATCATCGCCTAGGTCGCCTTCCTGGCTGATGGCGAGACCCAGGCGACCGTCCCCGTCCGACACAGCTGGACGTTCACCTTCTTTCCCAATTCCCGCCGGCTTCCGGCTGTGGCACTGCCTCCCCATGGCCGAAGTCGACGCCCGGGTTGCGCTCACGCCGAAGCTGGTCGGCGCCCTCTACACCGAGGCGATGGTGCTCGCCGACGAGGCGCGCGCCTATTTCGACCGGAACGGCCGCGAGGAACGCGACTCGCTCGACCCGCTGGTCCGCGTCGGCTTCTCCTGCGAATCGCTGAAGGTGACGACGCGGCTGATGCACGTCATCGCGTGGCTGCTCACCCAGCGGGCGGTCGAGGCCGGAGAGATCACCCCGCGGCAGGCGAGGACCCCGGCGCGCCGGCTCGGCGAGGCGCCGCCCACCGACGAAGCGCTGATCGAGCGCCTTCCCGACGCCGCGGTCGCGCTCATCCAGGCGAGCCGCGACCTCTATGCCCGCGTCCGGCGGCTCGACGAGGGATCGGATCCCGCCGCCGCCGAGCCCCATGCGAGCCCCGCGCGCAGCCTCCTCTCGCGGCTCGAACGCACCTTCTGAGAAAATGGGGACAGTGACTGTTTTTCGGACGGGCGTGCGCACGTGCCGGGGAAACGGGAAAAATGGTTACTGTCCCCATTTTCCTCTAGGAGGACGGCCATGAGCGCCTTCACCTTCTCCTACGGGCCGCGGCTGGTCTCCGGGTCCGGCGCGGCGGCCGGGATCGCCGAGTTGCTCCCGCCCGGACCCTGCCTTTTCGTCACCGACGCGTCGCTGCGCGCGCTCGGCCTCGCCGACGCGGTCCTCGCCGCGCTCGACCGCGCCGGCAGGGAGGTGCGGATCTTCGACGCGGTGGAGGCGGATCCTTCGAGGGACACGCTCCTCGCCGCGGTCGAGGCGGGACGAGGCTGCGCCTCCGTCGTCGGCTTCGGCGGCGGCAGCCCGATGGATGTCGCCAAGCTCGCCGCCTATCTGCTTGGAAGCGGCGACGACCTCGAGGCGATCTGGGGGGTGGGCAAGGCGCTCGGGCCGCGCCTGCCGCTGGTCCTGGTGCCGACCACCGCCGGCACGGGCTCGGAGGCGACGCCGATCAGCGTCATCACCGTCGGCGGCAGCCTCAAGCTGGCCGTGAACAGCGCCCCGCTCGCCGCCGACTGGGCGGTGCTCGACGCCGAGCTGACGCTCGGTCTTCCCCGCGGCGTCACCGCGGCCACAGGCCTCGACGCGATCGTCCACGCGATCGAGGCCTATACCTCGGTGCGGCTCAAGAATCCGGTTTCCGACGCGCTGGCGAGGGAGGCGCTGAGGCTCCTCGCCGGCAACCTGCTGCGGGCGTGCGACTCGCCGGGGGACAAGTCGGCGCGGGAGGCGATGCTGCTCGGCGCGCATCTGGCAGGCGTCGCCTTCGCCAACGCGCCGGTGGCCGGCGTCCACGCCTTGGCCTACCCCCTGGGCGGACATTTCCACGTGCCGCACGGCGTCTCCAACGCGCTGATGCTGACCCATGTGCTGGGGCACAATCTCCATGCCGCGACTCCGCTCTACGCCGAGCTCGGCACGCTGCTCGATCCGGCGCTCGCCGCGCTCGGCCGGCAGGGGCAGGCGCAGGGCTTCGTCGAGAGGATAGGGGCGCTGTGCCGGGCCGCGGGCGTACCCGCCCGCCTGTCCGAGGTCGGCGTCACCGCGGCGGATCTCGACCTCCTCGCCGCGGAGGCGATGAAGCAGGAGCGGCTGCTGGTGAACAATCCGTGCGAGATCAGCGAGGCCGACGCGCGCCGGCTCTACGCGGCGGCGCTGTGAGCCGCCCGCCGCTCCTCGGCCGGGACGCCTATCGGGCATGGCGCCGGATCGGGACCCGCTGGTCGGACAACGATGCCTACGGCCACGTCAACAATACCGTCTATTACCAATGGTTCGACACCGTGGTGAATGCTTGGCTGATCGAGGCGGGGCTGCTCGACGTCGCCGCGGGCGACCCGATCGGCCTGGTCGTCGAGACCGGCTGCCGCTTCGCCCGGCCGCTCGCTTATCCGGAGACGGTGGAGCTCGGGCTGGGGGTGGAGCGCCTCGGCGAATCCAGCGTGCGCTACCGGCTGGGTGTGTTCGGCATCGGAGAGCCGGACGCGGCGGCGGAGGGGTTCTTCGTCCACGTCCATGTCGGACGGGAGACGCGGCGGCCGGTGCCGCTGCCCGAGGAATGGCGCCGGCGGCTGGAGGAGATTGCGTGGTGAAGGCCGAGAGCCTGATCGTCTTAGGTTGAAACGCCGGTGGCGTTTCAACCTGAGGCGTGAATCAGGCTCTCGATATATGTCTGGACCATGATTCACGCTTCAGGCTGATTCAGCCTGAAGCGATCATGATCTAGAGGCCCGCCTTCGCCCTCAGCTCGGCCTTCGCCTCCTCATATTCGCGACCCAGCTGCGCCACATAGTCGCCCGCGCCCTGGACCTTGTCGATCGCGCCGATGCCCTGGCCCGATCCCCAGATGTCGCGCCACGCCTTCTTCGCGCCGGCGCCGGCGAAGTTCATGGTCTTCAGGTCGCCCTCGGGCAGCGCGTCGGGGTCCATTCCGGCGGCGACGATGGACTGGCGCAGGTAATTGCCGTGGACGCCGGTGAAATAGCTGGAATAGACGACGTCGGACGCACGGCCGCCGACGATGCCCTGCTTGTACTCGGGCTGGGCATGGGCCTCCTCGGTGGCGACGAACGGGGTGCCGATATAGGCGAGGTCGGCGCCCATCGCCTGGGCGGCGAGCACGGCGCGGCCGGTGGCGATCGCGCCCGACAGGATCAGCGGCCCGTCGAACCATTGCCTGACCTCCTGCACCAGGGCGAAGGGGGAAAGGGTGCCGGCATGGCCGCCGGCGCCGGCGGAGACGCAGATCAGACCGTCCGCGCCCTTTTCCACCGCCTTGCGGGCGAAGCGATCATGAATGATGTCGTGAAGCGTGATTCCGCCCCAGGCGTGGACGCCCTGGTTGACCTCGACGATCGCGCCCAACGAGGTGATGACGATCGGCACCTTCCACTTGGCACAGGTCGCCATGTCGGCTTCGAGGCGGTCGTTGGAGCGATGGACGATCTGGTTGACCGCGTAGGGCGCGGCGGGCGTGTCGGGATGGTCGCGGTCCCAGGCGGCAAGCTCCTCATGGATGCGGTGCAGCCATTCGTCGAGCAGGCCCTGGGGCCGGGCGTTGAGGGCCGGGAAGGATCCGACGATCCCGGCCTTGCACTGCGCGATGACGAGGTCCGGGTTGGAGACGATGAACAGCGGTGCGCCGATCACCGGCAGCCGGAGGCGGGAGAAGAGGGGGGGCAGGCTCATTGCGCCTGCTTAACGGAAGGCCCGGCGGTGGCAAGCGGCGTGCCGCCTGTCTCAGTGGCTGAGGCCGCGCCCCTCCGAGGCGAATTGCGACCCGGCGAAGGGCAAGGCGGTGGCGCAGAAGCCGCATTCCGCCGAGACCCGCCCCACATACCAGTGGGTGCGGCCGCAGGCGGGGCAGTGGTTGGTCTCGTTGGGGCGGAAGACGGCGTGATAGCCGCGCCGGCTCGGATCGTAGCGAAGGGCGCTTGCCTGGCTGGCCATGAATTCCTCCTTGCGGCGACTTCGGATTTGGAAGTTGGCTTAGAGTTCGCGAGTTGTCATCCGCGCGATTATCTTGGTCCCGAAGCGGGAAGCCTTCCGGCGAAAGGTTAAGGGGCGAGGAGAAGCCTGAACCTCAAGTCAGTGCCAGATTGTCCTCCACCCAAGTGCGTTGATCTTGCAGCACCAACGACCACTCGACTCCTCACACGAATTGCGCGATGATAAACCCTTGGGGGGGCGACTCATGGTTGCTACCGGCAGACTTGCCGTGCGTGTGCACGCGATGCTTCTCGCGTTGCCTCTGCTTCTCCTGGTGTCTCTAATATTCGCGCCCGCTCCCGCAACGGCGCAGCCCGTTTTGACCGTTACCAAGACCCTCTGCAGCCACGGAGGATGCGGTCTGACCTCCGTTTCGCCAGGGGTTTCGGTTTATTATGAGGTCAGCGTCAACAACGTCGGCAACGCGTCGGCGGTGGTCGACATCGTCGACACGCTTCCGCCCGGCTTCCAGCTGACCGGCACGACCTGCGGCCCCCCGGGCGGCCCCTATGTCCCGGTGACCACCGGCGCTCCCGGAACCGTCCCGCAGCAGACGGTGCCGGCCAACGGCATCAGGGTCTGTCAGTTCGCCGGCTATTTCGCCGCCTCCTCGGCGACCGGCGGCAACAACAGCGTCAAAATCTATCCCGCCGGCACCTCCACGACCCCGCTCGCCACCGGCACCTGGAACGCCGCCTTGGACCTCAACGGGCCGCTCCCGACCGACCTCGCGCTCACCAAGACCGCCGACAAGGCTTCGGTGAACCTCACCGGCGGCTCCCAGATCGTCAAATATACGCTCACCGTGGAGAATATGGGGCAGAGCGACCTCTATCTCGGCTCGTTCTTCGCGCTGCAGGACGAGTTCGCGCTCCAGCCGTCGAGCGTCGCCCTGTTCACCAGCCTCGTCACGTCCACCTGCGTCGTCGTCCGGCTGCCGGCGAACATGACCGGGCCGCAGTCGGACTGCCTCGCACCGGTCCCCACCACGCCGACCATGCCGCGCCTGGTCGGATCGAGCGCCTTCACCGATTTCGCGACCTGGCGCTTCTCCACGGGATCGCCGGGGCTGCTGAGGGTAGGCGACAAGATCGTCATCACCTTGTGGGTGAAGATCATGCGCGCGCCGGAGGCGAACTGCTACATCCTGCCGGGCGCCGACGGGCTGATCGAGCGCGCCCATATCGCCATGAACCTGCAGCCGGCGAGCGGATCCGCACCGCCGACCGCGCTCTTCGACCAGAATACCGCCAACAACCAGGCGAGCCTGCCGCTCGCCGTGACGACCGGCGCGACGCTCCAGGACCCGCTGTGCAACGCGCCCTACGGCACGGCGCCGCCGGTCATGCTGGTCGGCAAGACTCAGATCCTCCCCTCGCCCAGCGCCATCATCCCATGGGCGCCCGTGACGACGATCCGCTACCAGCTGCGGATCAAGAACGTCTCGACGACGCCGCTGACCCAGATCAAGATCTCGGACATCGTCCAGGAGGGGGTAGGGACGCCGCCCTTCACCGCGACCGTCGTCAACCAGACCTGCGGCACCGCCTGCACCGCCGCGGTGGTTTTCCCGCCGCAGCAGCTACCGGGCTATGGGATGCGCCGGACCATGTTCAATGCGACCATCGGCAGCATCGGTGCGGGCGCGACCGTGGCCTTCGAGATCCGCCTTCGATACAGCAATCCCCGGTGCGACAGCATGCCGAGCGTCGGCGTCAAGCTGGTTCACAACTGGTTCCGGATTTCCCAATGGACCCAAAGCGGCACCACCGTCCCCGCTGCGTTCGAGGTCGGCGCGACCACCCGGATGCGGCCCGTCCCGGCCTGCCCGCTGAAGGTCAAGAAGACGGCAGCGACGCCGCGGACCCTCTTCAACTTCCCCAACACGTTCCAGGTCCAGTTCATCAACCCGACGCCGGGCACCTTCACGGTCGGCTCGCTGCTCGACACGGCACGGATCGTCTCCTCCAGCGTCTCGCCTTACGCCGTCGCCCTGCAGGTGGACTATAGCTACGCCTGCAGCCCGACCGCGGGGAGCGTGACGGGCTATCCCTCGGTCACCGGGCTCCAGACCGCCTGGATGGTGGAGACGCAGCTGCCGCAGCAGGGGGTGCGGCTGATCCAGAATACCGGCCCCGTCACCTTCGGACCGAATTCGACGCTGACCTGCACGGTCACGACGGTGGTCCGCCCGCCGCCGGCCGGCGACCCCTATTGCGGGTCCGGCCGATGGGACAATTCCGCCATCCTGGACCTCTCGGCGAATTACGACCCGAACCTGCAATGGCCGAGCGGCCCGCCGGGGATGTGGGCGACGGTCGGCCTGCCGCTGCCGCAATGCTTCAACCTGGTGGTGAACAAGATCGCCGGCAATTCATGGACGTGGCAGGGCGGCGGGCCGCTCAGCTGGACCGTCAAGACCACCAACCGTGGGGACCCGATTCCCGCGGGCGCGCCGTTGGCGTTCCACGACAGCTTCAACGCGGTGGTCAACGTAACCGGGCAGGCGACCACCTGCACGCCGGCGGTTCCGGCCTGCGGGCTGATTGGCGCGGCCGATCCGCCCGGGCCGGTGACGTCCTGGCATTTCACGCCGGTCGCGATCGACCACGGGCAGACGGCCCAGACCGTGATCAACGTGGCCGGCGCCCCGCCCCTGCTGGCGCCGCCGGCCCAGGTCTGCAACACCTGGGAGGCCGAGCTGCAGTTCACCATGGCGACGCTCGGCGCCTATTATTTCAAGGACCCGACGACGGTGAAGAGCACCGCCTGCACCGCGGTGCTCGACACGGGCAGCCTGACCGTGATCAAGAAGGTGACCAACAGCACCGGCGCGATCGTCCCGTCCGGGACGATCTTCCCCATCTCCGTCAACTGCCTCCCCTATGGCCCCAATGTCCCCGCGAACCTGGCGGACGCGGGCAGCATCACCTTCCAGCACATCCCGGCCGGAAGCCAGTGCACGCTCACCGAGACGCCGCCGCAGCCGCCGGGGAGCCCGATGTGCGAGCCGGGCGCTTGGGCGACCTATTTCGTGCCCGGCCCGACCAACGTCGTCACCATTCCCGGCGGCGGCGCCACGGCCACCGTGACCGTCGAGAACCAGCTCGGCTGTCCCGGCACCGCGACCATGATCATCCGCAAGGCGACCATCTTCCCGCCCGGCTCGGTCCCCTTCTCCTCCGTCCTCGTCGACGTGAACTGCCTTCCCGGCCCGACCACGACGACCGTGCCGCTTCCGGCTAACGGGCAAATCAGCGTCCCCAACCTGCCGACGCCGTCCTCCTGCACGCTGGTCGAGCATCTTCCCCCCGGAACGCCGGGGTGCAACTGGAGCGTCTCGCAAAATCCGCCGGGCGCGATAGCGTTTCCCACCAACGGCCTCATCAAGACGGTCACCCTGGTGAACAGCTGGGGATGCGGGGTGCCCACGCCGCCGTCGCTCAGCCCGGCGCGGCCCGCTCCGCCCGCCGTCCGCCCGCCCGTTCCCGCCGGAGGAGGGGGTCAGGCGGGCGCCGGGACGACCGGATAGGCGGTGGTGAACTTCACCCGTTCCATGGCAAAGCGGGAGGTGACGTTCTTGAGGGGCACGAGCGCGATCAGCTTGCGGTAAAAATTGTCGTAGGCGCCCATGCTGGCGACGGCGACGCGGAGCAGATAGTCGACGTCGCCGGCCATGCGGTGGACCTCCATCACCTCCGGCATGTCGAGGACGAGCGCCGCGAAGCGCTCCAGCCATTCGCCGCTATGGTCGCCCGTCTCCACCTCGAGGAAAACGGTGAGGCCGAGGCCGATCGCCTCCGGATCGACCAGCGCCACCCGCCGCTGGATGACGCCGCTCTCCTCCATCCGCTGGATCCGGCGCCAGCAGGGCGTCTGGGAGAGGTTCACCCGCTTCGCGACCTCCGCGACCGGGAGCGACGCGTCGTCCTGGATGATGCGCAGGATCTTGAGGTCAGTGGCATCCATTCAATCCCTCCCGCTCATATGGAATAATCTTCTACACAGAAGATGGTGCGGCGCAACGTGCGTGTTTTCTCCGGCGCCGCGTTGTGCGCCAAACCACCCCGGTTTATCTCTGTCTTTCACCGTTCGAGATGGCGGTTCGTGTCGTATGACGGGAGCCTAATTCCGGATCAGATAGAATAATCTTCCAAGTTTGGAGCAGGCTGTGTCGCGGGAGGCGGAGTTCGGGTCGGGGGGAGCGGGAGCCGGCGCCGCGATCCTTGCCGTCGCCCGGTCCTCAGAGCCGCTCGACCGGCTGCGCCGGCTGGTGGAGGCGGTGCCCGGCCGCCGGGTCTTCACGACCAGCTTCGGCCTCGAGGACCAGCTCCTTACCCACTTCATCCTTGGCGAGCGGCTGCCGATCGAGGTGGCGACGCTCGACACCGGGCGGCATTTCCCGTCGACCTATCGCCTGTGGCAGGAGACGGAGGAGCGCTACGGAGTCCGCATCCGCTCCTATCATCCCGACGCCGACGCGCTGGCCGCGACGATCGCGGACAGCGGCGTCAACGGCTTCTACCATTCCAAGGCGGCGCGGCTCGCCTGCTGCGACGTGCGCAAGGTCCAGCCGCTGGCGCGGGCCCTCGCCGGCGCTTCGGCCTGGGTGACCGGACTGAGGGCGGATCAATCGGGCCAGCGCGCCTCCGTTCCGCTGGCGGCCTGGGACGCCGAGCGGGCCCTTGTGAAGGTCTCGCCGCTGTTCGACTGGTCGCGCGAGCGGGTCGCGGCCGCCTGCGAGGCGGCGGCGGTTCCGGTCAACGCGCTCCACGCCGAGGGCTATGCCTCGATCGGTTGCGAGCCTTGCACCCGCGCCCTGCGCGCCGGCGAGCCGGAGCGGGCGGGACGCTGGTGGTGGGAGACGGACGATGCGCGGGAATGCGGCCTCCATGTCGGCGCCGACGGCCGTCTGGTGCGGAGCAAGGCGGCATGAGCGGCGAACGAGTCCCGCTGGCGACCCCGCCGCGGATCGGCGCGCTTCCGAGCCTTCCGCTGTTCCACAACCTTCGCGACCGCAAGGCGCTCGTCGTCGGCGGCTCGGAAGGGGCGGACTGGAAGGCGGAGCTGCTCGCCGCCGCCGGGTCCGACGTCGTGCGGGTGGCCGGGCAATGGCATTCGGACGACCTCAACGGCGCGGCGATCGCCGTCGCCGACCTTCCCGACGAGGCGGAGGCGCGGCGCTTCGCCGCCGCCGCCCGCGCCGCCGGCGTGCCGGTCAATCTGATCGACCGTACCGAACTGTGCGACTTCCAGTTCGGCACGATCCTCAACCGCGACCCCGTCGTCCTCGCAATCTCCACGTCCGGCGCGGCGCCGATGCTGGGCCAGTCGATCCGCGCTCGGCTGGAGGCGGTGCTGCCGGCGGGCCTCGCCGCGTGGGCGAGGGCGGCGCAGGAATGGCGTCCGCGCGTCAAGGCGCTGCTGGCGGATGCGCGCGACCGCAAGGCCTTCTGGCGGCGCTTCACCGACGCCGCCTGGGCGCGGGCGGAGGAGGCGCCGAAGGAAGCGGACTTCGCGGCGTTCGTCGAGGGGGAGGCGGGGAATCCTCGCGGCTCCGTCACCCTGGTCGGCGCCGGGCCCGGCGATCCGGAGCTGCTGACGCTGAAGGCGGTGCGCGCGCTGCAACGCGCCACGACCATCCTCTACGACGATCTCGTCGGCCCGGGCGTGCTGGAGCTCGCCCGCCGCGAGGCGAAGAGGATCGCCGTCGGCAAGAGCGGCGGCGGGCCCTCCTGCCGCCAGTCGGAGATCGACGCCCTTCTCGTCGACCTGGCGCGGGCCGGCGAGACCGTGGTTCGCCTCAAGGGCGGCGACCCGACGATCTTCGGCCGGGCCGCCGAGGAGCTGGCCGCCTGCCGCGCCGCCGGCGTCGCCGTCGCGATGATACCGGGCATCTCCGCGGGGCAGGCGGCGGCGGCCTCGCTCGGACTCTCCCTTACCGAGCGGCAGCGGGCCCGGCGCGTCCAGTTCGTCACCGGCCACGGCGCCGACGGGCGGCTCCCCGCCGATATCGACTGGGGCGCCATCGCCGACCGCAAGGCGACGACCCTCCTCTACATGCCGCGCGCGACGCTCGGGGCCTTCGTCCGCAAGGCCCTGGCGAAGGGGCTCGACCCCGCCACCCCCGCGGTCGCCGCGGCCAGCGTCTCGCTTCCGGGCGAGGCCCATGCCGCCGGGACGCTGGTCGAGATCGAGCGCCTCGCCGCCGGCCTGCCGCTTGGCGCGCCCGTGCTCATCGTCATCGGCTGGGTGGCGCGCGACCTCGCCGCCCAGCCCGCCTCGCTCCTCCCGTTCCCGAAAGCGCTCGCCTCATGAATGCCCCCGCCGCCTTCGGACAGCGCAGCCTCACCCATCTCGACGAGCTGGAAGCGGAGAGCATCGAGATCCTGCGCGAGGTGGTGGCCGAGACCGAAAAGCCGGTGATGCTCTATTCGGTGGGCAAGGATTCGGCGGTGATGCTCCACCTCGCGCGGAAGGCCTTCTTTCCCGCGCCGCCGCCCTTTCCGCTGCTCCACGTCGACACGACCTGGAAGTTCCGCGACATGTACGCGCTGCGCGACCGCGTCGCTCGCGAGAGCGGGATGGAGCTGATCGTCCACCGCAACCCGGAGGCGGAGCGGCTCGGCATCAACCCGTTCGACGACGGCCCCGTCCACACCGACATGTGGAAGACCGAGGGGCTGAAGCAGGCGCTCGACCTCCACGGCTTCGACGCGGCGTTCGGCGGCGCCCGCCGGGACGAGGAGAAGAGCCGGGCCAAGGAGCGGATCTTCTCCTTCCGCTCCGCCAGCCATCGCTGGGATCCGCGCAACCAGCGGCCCGAGCTGTGGAGCCTCTACAATGCCAGGAAGGGGCCGAAGGAGACGATCCGCGTCTTCCCTATGTCCAACTGGACCGAGCTCGACGTCTGGCAATATATCTACGCCGAGGGCGTGCCGATCGTGCCGCTCTACCTTGCCGCGCCGCGCCCGACGGTGGAGCGCGACGGCCTGCTCCTGATGGTCGACGACGAGCGGTTCCGGCTGCGCGACGGCGAGGTGCCCGTCGAGCGCTCGATCCGCTTCAGGACGCTGGGCTGCTATCCGCTGACCGGCGCGGTGGAGAGCGACGCCGCCACCCTGCCGGAGGTGATCCGCGAGATGCTCGTCGTCTCGACTTCGGAGCGGCAGGGGCGGGCGATCGACCGGGACGGCGGCGCCAGCATGGAGCGCAAGAAGCAGGAAGGCTATTTCTGATGGCGACCGCCTTCCGCA
Source organism: Alphaproteobacteria bacterium (assembly GCA_019232625.1). Lineage (GTDB taxonomy): Bacteria > Pseudomonadota > Alphaproteobacteria > Sphingomonadales > Sphingomonadaceae > Allosphingosinicella. The sequence continues at coordinate 29,390 of JAFANP010000055.1, forward strand.
GCGAAGACGGCGCCGACGAGGCGCGCCGCGAGGTGGACGCCTATATCGAGGCGAGCGCGCGCAAGTCGCTGCTGCGCTTCATCACCTGCGGGTCGGTGGACGACGGAAAGTCGACCCTGATCGGCCGGCTGCTCTACGATTCAAGGCTGCTGTTCGAGGACCAGCTCGCCGCGCTGGAGAGCGACAGCCGCCGATCCGGGAACGTCGCGGAGGGGCTCGACCTGTCGCTGCTCGTCGACGGTCTCGCCGCCGAGCGCGAGCAGGGCATCACCATCGACGTCGCCTACCGCTTCTTCGCGACCGGGCGGCGCAAGTTCATCGTCGCCGACACGCCCGGCCACGAGCAATATACGCGCAACATGGTGACGGGCGCCTCCACGGCCGACCTCGCCGTGATCCTGGTCGACGCCACCAAGGGCGTGCTGACGCAGACCCGCCGCCACTCCTTCCTCGTCCACCTGCTCGGCATCCGCAACCTCGTCCTCGCGGTCAACAAGATGGACCTCGCCGGCTACGACGAGGCGATTTTCTCGTCGGTGGTCGCGGACTATCGGCGCTTCGCGCGCGAGGCGGGGATCGAAGGCTTCACCGCCATTCCGATGGTCGGCCTCACCGGCGACAACGTCACCAGCCGCTCGGAAAGGATGGGCTGGTATGACGGGCCGTCCCTGCTCGAGCATCTGGAGACGGTGCCGGCCGCTCCGCGGGCGCTCGCCGCAGAGCCTTTCCGGATGGCCGTCCAGTGGGTCAACCGCCCGTCGGCGGACTTCCGCGGCTATGCCGGGCGGATCGCCAGCGGACGGATCCGCGTCGGCGACGAGATCGCCGTCCTCCCCGCCGGCCGCCGCTCGCGGGTGAGCCGCATCGTCACCTTCGACGGCGACCTCGACCAGGCCAAGGCCGGCCAGTCGGTGACGCTCACCCTCGCCGACCCGGTCGACTGCGCGCGCGGCGACCTGATCGCCGCGCCCGAGGGCACCCCGCCGGCGGTGCAGCGTATCGGCGCCACCCTGGTGTGGATGGGGGAGGAGGCGCTGGCACCTCGGCGGGCCTATGCGCTGAAGATCGGCGCGCGCACCCTCAACGCCACGGTGAGCCGGCTGCGCGCCCTCGTCGACGTCAACTCGCTCGACGAGCGTCCGGCGGCGACGCTCGCCCTCAACGACATCGGCCGGGTCGAGATCGACCTCGACCGGCCGATACCCGGCATCCCCTACGCGGAGAGCCGGCGGCTCGGCGGCTTCATCCTCATCGACCGGCTCACCCACGCGACGGTCGCGGCCGGCCTCGTCGAGGACTTTCCGCTCGACTCCGGACGCGGGGACGGCGCGGCGGAGGGGGCGATATTGTGGCTGGCGGGCGACGACCGGGCGGAGCGCGCCCGCCGCCGCGCGGCGCGGTCGCGGGCGATCGGACGGACGGTGGCGATCCTCGACGAGGCGACGCTCGCCGCGCTCAACGGCGACCTCGGCGAAGCCGACCGCGGCGAGAAGCTGCGGCGGGTGCGCGAGGTGGCGCGGCTGATCAGCGGCGCCGGCGCCGACGTGCTGATCGCCCTCGACGCCGCGCCGGAGGAGTCGCGGCCGGGCCGGCGGATCGAGCCCGGCGAGCCGGAGGAGGGGGAGGATATATGGGTGATCTGAAGCCGCCGCCGCCGCGGCCCGAATCGGTCGCCGCCGCGATCGGCCGGCAGCTCTCGCCGGAGACCGCGCTGACGCTCGAGCAATGGCAGCATGTCGAGGCGCTCGCCCGCTCGGTCCAGCCGCCGCAGGCGCAGTGGATCAGCGGCTTCTTCGCCGGCCTCGACGCGGGGCTGCTGCGCGGCTCGGGCGCAGCGGCGCCGGAGCCCGCCGCAGCGCAAGGCCGGACGCTCACCATCCTCTACGGCAGCGAGACGGGCAACGGCCGGTCGCTCGCCAAGGCGCTTGCGTCCGAGGCGTCGGCGCGGGGCCTTTCCCCCCGCCTCGCCGACATGGCCGACTATAAGCGACAGGCGCTGAAGGAGGAGGAGGACCTCCTCGTCGTCGCAAGCACCCACGGCGAGGGCGACCCGCCCCAGCCCAGCCTCGCCTTCTTCGAATATCTCGAAGGGCCGCGCGCGCCCCGGCTCGAGCGGCTCCGCTTCTCGGTCCTGGCGCTGGGCGATTCGACCTACGAGAAATATTGCGAGGCGGGAAAGCGGATCGACCGCCGCCTCGAGGCGCTCGGCGCCACCCGCCTCCACGCGCGGGTCGATTGCGACGTGGATTATGACGATCCGGCGGCGCTGTGGAGCCGGGCGGTGCTGGACCGGCTCGCCGCGGACCTGGCCGCGCCGGCGCCGGCGCGCGGCGGCCCCGCGGCCTTCGCGACCGCGACCGCCCACGACCGGCGCAACCCGTTCTCCGCCGCGGTGCTGGAGAATATCGTCATCGTCGGGCGCGGATCGACCAAGGAGACCCGCCACCTCGAGCTCGACCTCTCCGGCTCGGGCCTGAGCTACGAGCCCGGCGACGCGATCGGCATCGCCGCCGCCAACGACCCGGCCGTGGCGGCGACGCTGATCGAGGCGTGCGGCCTGGACGGCGGCGCGCCGGTGAGCGTGAAAGGCGAGGCGCTGACCTTGGCGGAAGCGCTTGCGCAGCGCTTCGAGATCGCCTTGGCCAGCCCCCGCTTCGTCGAGCAATGGGCGCGGCTGAGCGGGGCGGCGGAGCTCGCCGCCCTGCTCGGCGAGGATCGCGCCGCCGAGCGGGTGCGGTTCCTCCACGCCCATCACGTCGTCGACATCGTCCGGCGCTATCCGGTGCGGGGGATCGACGCCGAGGGCCTCCTCGCCGGGCTGAGGCCGCTCCAGCCAAGGCTCTATTCGATCGCGTCCAGCCTCGCCGCCATGCCGGACGAGGCGCACATCACCGTCGCGCCGGTGCGCTACGCCCTTCACGGCGAGCCGCGCTGCGGCGTCGCCTCCGGGCAGCTTGCCGACCGGACCCAAATGGGCGACCGCCTGCCGGTCTACATCCAGCCCAATCCGCATTTCCGGCTTCCGGCCGGGGACGCCCCGATCGTGATGATCGGCGCGGGCACCGGCGTCGCCCCCTATCGCGCCTTCCTCCAGGAGCGCGAGGCGAAGGGACAGGCGTCGCGCGCCTGGCTGTTCCTCGGCGAGCGCAACTTCCGAAGCGACTTCCTCTACCAGACCGAATGGCAGGCGTGGCTCAAGGACGGCGTGCTGAGCCGCATGGACGTCGCCTTCTCGCGGGACCAGGCCGAGCGGATCTACGTCCAGCAGCGGATGGTGGAGCGCGGCAAGGAGCTGTTCGCCTGGCTCGAGGAGGGCGCGCACCTCTATGTCTGCGGCGATGCCGCCGCCCTGGCCCCCGACGTCCACGCGGCGCTGATCCGGATCGTCGGCGAGCAGGGCGGCCTGGATCGCGAGGCTGCCGAAGCCTATGTCGCGAACCTCGCCGCCGGGCAGCGCTACCAGCGCGACGTCTACTGACTCGCGGCCCCGGCATGAACGCCTTCACCCCCCCGCCCGACCGAAGCAAGGACCTTTCGCAGCCGCTCGACCGGCTGGGCCCCGACGAGCGGATCAAATATCATTCGGATCATCTGCGCGGGACGATCGAGCACAGCCTGCTGGACCGGATCAGCGGCGGCGTCGTCTTCGAAGACAACAAGCTGATGAAGTTCCACGGCATCTACCAGCAGGACGACCGCGACATACGCGACGAGCGGCGGCGGCAGAAGCTGGAGCCGGCCTACAGCTTCATGGTGCGGGTGCGGCTTCCCGGAGGCGTGTGCACGCCGGACCAGTGGCTGAAGCTGGACTCGCTCGCCCGGGCCCATGGCGGCGACACGATCCGCCTGACCACGCGCCAGACCGTCCAGTTCCACTGGGTGCTGAAGGACGAGCTGAAGACGACCATCCAGGGGCTGCACGACGTTCTGCTCGACACCATCGCCGCCTGCGGCGACGATGCCCGCGGCGTCATGTGCACCGCCGACCCGCGCGACTCCCGCCTCCATGCGGAGGTGGCGGAACTGGCCAAGACGCTGAGCCGCCACGTCATCCCCCGCGCCCGCGCCTATCACGAGATATGGTACGGCAAGGAGCGCGTGGCGACGTCGGAGGAGGAGGAGGAGGAGCCCTTCTACGGCCGGACCTATTTGCCGCGTAAGTTCAAGATCGCCTTCGTCATCCCGCCGTCCAACGACGTCGACGTCTACACGCAGGATCTCGGCTTCATCGCCATCGAGGGTCCGGGGGGGCTGGAAGGCTTCAACCTCGTCATCGGCGGCGGCATGGGCCGGTCCGACCAGGACCGGGAGACCTATGCGCGGCTCGCCGACCCGATCGGCTTCGTTCCAAAGGACCGGCTGCTCGACGCCGCCGACGCCGTGATGGGCGTGCAGCGCGATTTCGGCAACCGGGTGGAGCGGTCGCGCGCGCGGTTCAAATATACGGTGGACGACAAGGGGCTGGATTTCGTCCGAGGCGAGATCGAGCGGCGGCTGGGCTCGCCGCTGGCGCCGCCCCGGCCCTTCGTCCTCGATTCGAACGGCGACGCCTTCGGCTGGCGCCAGGCGGAGGACGGACGCTGGAACGTCACCCTGCTCGTCGAGAGCGGGCGGATCGCGAACCGCCCCGGGCGGGCGACGATGGACGCGATCCGGGCGGTGGCGAAGGCGCACAAGGGCCATTTCCGGCTGACGCCCAACCAGAATCTGATGATCGCCGGCGTGGCGCCGGAGGATCGGCCAGGGCTCGAAGCGCTGCTTGCCGGCCACGGCATCGCCGAGGACGGCGCCGGCGCCCTGCGCCGCAACGCCGTCGCCTGCGTCGCCTTGCCGACCTGCCCGCTCGCCATGGCGGAAGCGGAGCGCTACCTGCCCGGCTTCCTCGGCAAGGTCGAGCCGATCCTCGAGCGCCACGGCCTGGCCGGGGAGCCGGTGACGATGCGGATCAGCGGATGCCCGAACGGCTGCTCTCGCCCCTATGTGGCGGAGATCGCCCTCACCGGCCGGGCGCCGGGCAAGTACAACCTCTGGCTCGGCGGCGGCTTCCACGGCGAGCGGCTGGCGCGCCTCTATCGCGAGAATATCGGCGAGGAGACGATCCTCGAGATCCTCGACGAGGCGCTCGGCCGCTATGCCGCGGAGCGGACGCCGGGCGAGCGGTTCGGCGATTATCTGTGGCGGACGGGCTATGTCGCCGCCGAGACCGTCTAGGGCGTCCTTCCCGATCTCCTAGCCGGGAGGGATGCTCGGGGCTCCGGTTTGCGAGGACCGGAGCCCCTTCGGCATCAGAAGCGCACGGCCAGCGTCACGCCGTAGGTGCGCGGGTCGCCGGGCTGGCCGACGACGAGGCCGGTGCTCCCCGACTGGGTCGCCAGCACCTCGAAATAATGGGTGTCGAAGGCGTTGCGCAGCCAAGCGGAGAGGTTCCAGCCGTCGTTCCACCGATAGCCGACGCGGAAGTTCGCCAGCGAATAGCCGTTCACGTCGGTATAGGCCGAGCGGGAGGGGTTGGACGAGAAGCGGGAGCGGTAGCTTCCGTCGTACCCGACGAAGACCTCGCCGTCGACGCCGAGCAGCCCGGCCGGCGCCGAATATTCGCCGCCCCAGGACGCCGACCAGCGCGAGATCCCGGGAAGCCACTGGCCCGATATGTCGCAATTGGCCGGACTGAAGCCGCCCGGCGTCCCTGGAGGGCTCGGCGGATTGGCGGCGGTCGCGGCGGTGCCGCCGGACAGCTCGGGCGGGCAGGGCGCATCGGTGAAGCGCACATATTCGTGATCGGTGAAGGCGCCGTTGAAGTAGAGGCTGAGGCCGCGGACGGGGCGGAGGGCGGAATCGATCTCGACGCCGCGGACTCGGACCTTCTCGGCATTGGCGAGATAGCCGCGCAGAACGCCCAATTGCCCGTTGGTGACGGTCGCCTGATAGTCGCCGATCTCGGTCCAGAAGCCGGCGATGTTGAGCGTCGCCCTGCCGGCGAGCGGCTGCGTCTTCAGCCCCACCTCGTAATGCCGCACGCGCTCGGGCTTCACGCTCGCCGCGCTGAGGATCGGTTGGTTCGCGGCGTCGAGCGGAAGCCCGGAGAGGTTGATGCCGCCCGATTTGAACGTCCGCGCATAGGTGGCGTAGGCCATCACCCGGTCGCTCAGCTGGAACGAGGCGGTGAAGTCGGCCGAAACGTTCCAGTCGCTGAACTTCGCGCGATAGCTTTGCGGCGACAATTGGCTCAGCTGCTGCGCGGTGAGCGCCGTGCCGGTGCCGTTGGTGACCGTCGCCACGTACGAGCCGTTCTTGCGGTCGTAATTGACCCTGAGGCCCGGCTGCAGGCGAAGCCGGTCGGTCACCCGCCAGCTGAGCTGGCCGAAGGCGGCGACGCTGGTGTTGCTGAAATCGATGTCGTTCTCCGAGGTTAGGCCGTTCAGAACCGCGGGGTTGGTGCCGCTCGGGCCGAGCAGCCAGCGGCTCGCCGCCGGACCCTGGCGCTGAAGGCCGGACGTGTGGAGCGTCTGGTGGAACGCGAACAGGCCGGCCACGTAGTCGAGCCGCCGCTTGCCGTTGGAGGCGATGCGGAATTCCTGCGTCCATTGCTGCTGGCGGGACGGATTGGCCGAGACGGTGGTGATCGGAAGGCCGGTGAAGTCGCGGTCGTTCGAGGGGTCCCAGTTCCAGAAGCGGAAGGCGCTCACCGAGGTGAGGGTGGCGGCGCCGAGATCATATTCGGCGCGGAGCGCCGCGCCGCCGAGCTCCTGGTGGGCGCGAAGCTCGGTATCGAGATCGGTCAGCCGGTCGAAGGGGTCGGTGCTCGGCGGCGCGTAGCCGAAGGCGGCGGCGAGGGCGGCGAACTGGCGGTTGAGCGGCCGCTGCGTGGCCCCGGTGCGCACGTAGATCTGGGCGCAGCATTCCGGGTTCTGGCGGTTGTAGTCGCCGGAGAGGGTCAGATCGAGGCTCGGCGTGGCGCGCACCAGGATCTGGCCGCGCACCCCGACATTGTCCTGTCCGTTGACCCAGCGGCCGCTGGTGACGTTGAAGATCGTGCCGCGCCGCTTGGTCAACGATCCCGCCAGGCGGAAGGCGACCGTGTCCCCGAGGATCGGCCCGGAGACCGAGGTCTTGAGCTGCCGGAAGTCGAGATTGCCGACCGAAGCCTCGCCTCGCGCCTGCCAGGTGAAGCTCGGCGCACGCGTGGTGATGTTGATGGCGCCGGCGGTCGTGTTCTTGCCGTAGAGCGTGCCCTGCGGCCCGCGCAGCACCTCCATCCGCTCGACGTCGAGGAAATCGAACGTCGCGGCGGCGATGCGGCTGTAATAGACCTGGTCGACATAGATGCCGACGCCCTGCTCGATGCCGTCGTTGGTGAGGCCGAACGGGGCGCCGAGCCCGCGTATGTTGGCGGCGCTGTTGCGGGGGTTGGTCGAGTAGAAGGTCAGCGTCGGCTGGATCTGGGTGAGGCGGCTGACATTGTAGCTGCCCGTACGTTCGAGTTGCGCCCCGGTTACGACCGACACGGCGATCGGCACCTGCTGAAGGCTTTCGTCGCGGCGGCGGGCGGTGACGACGATCACCCCGTCGTCCTCGGTAGCGGGGACGGCGGCCTCCGGCGGGACCGGCGCCGGGGAGGAGTCCGCCTGCGCGTCGGCCGGTGTGGAGGCGAGGAGCGCCAGCGCGGCCGCGCCCGCCAGCCATGCGGCATGGCGGCGGTCCGGCAGGGGCGCTGCGGACGGGGACTTCGTGAGCCTCATGAGCGTCTCCGGGTGAGTCGGTATGTTGAGGAGAAACTCTACCGATGACGTTGACAATAGGCCGCCGCAGAAAGCGTCAAACTTCCGCGCTGCCGCGGCGGAAGGAGACAAAGCTGCCCCGGCGGGGCGGCGCGACGGCAAAATTCGGCTCCCGCGGGCCCGGCCGCTCCCGCGCGCGCGCCTAGAAGCCCGCCGCTCACCGGGGCGACCGGCAGAATCTTTCCCGGCCGGGCGCACCCGCAGCGTGAATTGCTCTTTCCCGTGGTGGCCGCGCAACGGTACTGCTTTTTTGGATGCAGCTATTGTCCACCCGAGTGGTTGACTATGTTGCGAGCCTGAATCGGAAGGAGGAGTGAAGATGCGCAACGCCGCCCGGATCGCCCGGCTTCCAGTCGCTTCCGCTCCTCCCCGCGGCTGACGGCGGCCGCCGTTCCCGCTCCGCTCCGCCGCGCGCGTTCGGCGCTCCCGGGCTTCGGCCTGTCGATGGGCATCACCCTGCTCTGGCTGTCGCTCATCGTCCTGCTTCCGCTGAGCGCGGTCTTCGCCAAGAGCCTCGGCGCCGGCTGGTCCGGCTTCTGGGCCGCGGCCGGATCCGAGCGGGCGCTCGCAGCCTACCGATTGAGCTTCGGCGGGGCGTTGCTCGCCGCCGCGGTCAACCTCGTCTTCGGGCTGCTCGTCGCCTGGGTGCTGGTCCGCTACGCCTTTCCCGGGCGGCGCCTGCTCGGGGCGCTGGTCGATCTTCCCTTCGCCTTGCCGACCGCAGTCGCCGGCATCGCCCTGACCGCGCTCTACGCCGAGAGCGGACCGATCGGGCGGGTGCTGGCGGCCGCCGACCTGCCGGTCGCCTATCGGCCGGCCGGCGTCGTCGTGGCGCTGGTCTTCATCGGCCTTCCCTTCGTGGTGAGAACGGTGGAGCCGGTCCTCGCCCAGGTTTCCCGCGAGACGGAGGAGGCCGCGCTGACTCTCGGCGCGACGCGGCTTCAGACCTTCCGGCGGGTCATCCTCCCCGCCCTTGCGCCGGCGCTCGCCACCGGCTTCGCGCTCGCCTTCGCCCGCGGCGCCGGCGAATATGGCTCGGTGATCTTCATCGCCGGCAACATGCCCTATCGCTCCGAGATCGCGCCGCTGCTGATCATCACCCAGCTCGAGGAATATGATTATGCCGGCGCCACCGCCATCGCCGTGGTGATGCTGCTCATTTCCTTCCTGATGCTGCTCCTCCTCAACCTCCTCCAGGTATGGCAGCGAAGGACCGCCGCATGAGCCGCCCCTCGCCGCTGCAGGAGTCGGGGGCGGTGCGGTGGCTGCTCGTCTCGCTTGCGGTCGCCTATGTCGGCCTCGTGCTGATCATGCCGCTGGGCCTCGTCTTCTACGAGGCGCTGCGCGGCGGAATCCGCACCTGGCTGGAGGCCGTCTCGGAACCCGATGCGCGCGCGGCCATCCGGCTGACCCTGCTGGTGGCGGCGATCGCGGTGCCGCTCAACGTCGTCTTCGGCATCGCCGCCGCCTGGGCCGTGACCAAGCACGCCTTCCGCGGCAAGGCGGTGCTGGTGACGCTGATCGATCTCCCCTTCTCCGTCTCCCCGGTGGTCGCCGGGCTGATGTACGTCCTCCTGTTCGGGGCCAACGGCTGGTTCGGGCCGTGGCTGCAGGAGAGGGGGCTCGAGATCGTCTTCGCGGTGCCGGGCATCGTCCTCGCCACCGTCTTCGTCACCTTCCCCTTCGTCGCGCGCGAGCTCATCCCGCTGATGGAATCGCAGGGCAAGTCCGACGAGGAGGCGGCGCTGTCGCTCGGCGCGAGCGGATGGCAGACCCTGTGGCACGTCACCTTGCCCAACATACGCTGGGCGCTCCTCTACGGAGTGCTGCTGTGCAATGCGCGCGCGATGGGCGAGTTCGGCGCCGTTTCCGTCGTTTCCGGCCACATACGCGGCGAGACCAACACCATGCCGCTGCACGTCGAGGTGCTCTACAATGAATATAATTTCGCCGCCGCTTTCGCGGTCGCCTCTCTCCTGGCTCTTCTCGCCCTCCTCACCCTCGCCCTCAAATCCTTCCTCGAGTGGCGTCACCGCGGCGCGATCGCGGCGCTCGGCCACTGACATGTCGATCCGGGTGGACGAGGTCTCGAAGCGCTACTCCGCCTATCCGGCCCTCGACGGGGTGACGCTGGAGGTGAGGGAACGGGAGTTCGTCGCCCTGCTCGGCCCCTCAGGATCGGGCAAGACGACCCTGCTGCGGATCATCGCGGGGCTCGATTTCCCGGATAGCGGGCGGATCCTGTTCGGCGAGAGCGACGTCACCGACCAGCCCGCGGCGCAGCGCGGCATCGGCTTCGTGTTCCAGCATTACGCCCTGTTCGGGCACATGACCGTCGAGCGCAACATCGCCTTCGGCCTCGACATATTGAAGCGCAAGGCAAGGCCGCCGCGCGACGAGATAAGGGCGCGGGTGGCGGACCTGCTGACGCTCGTCCAGCTCGACGGCTACGGCCCGCGCTATCCCTCGCAGCTCTCGGGCGGGCAGCGCCAGCGCGTGGCGCTGGCGCGAGCGCTCGCCCGCAACCCGCGCATCCTCCTGCTCGACGAGCCGTTCGGGGCGCTCGACGCAAAGGTGCGCCGCGAGCTTCGCGACGCGCTGCGCAGCATCCACGACGCGATCGGCCTGACCTCGATCTTCGTCACCCATGACCATGAGGAAGCCTTCGCGCTGGCCGACCGGGTGGCCATCCTCAACCAGGGCAGTGTGGAACAGTTCGACGCTCCGGCGCGCATCGCCGCGGCGCCGGGAAGCGACTTCGTCCGGAGCTTCCTCGAATGACCGGACACAAACGGAGAGACGCCATGCGCCCATCCTTCCGCCTCATCGCCGCCTCGATCGTCCTCGCCCTTCCGCTCGCCGCCTGCTCAGGCGGCGGAGGCGGGAAGGGGGCGCAGGGGACGGTGCAGATCCTCAACGTCTCCTACGACCCGACCCGCGAGCTCTATCGCGACGTGAACGCCGCCTTCGCCCGGCAATGGAAGCAGCAGAAGGGCCAGGCGGTGCGGGTGCGGATGAGCCACGGCGGCTCGGGCAAGCAGTCCCGCGCGGTCATCGACGGCCTCGAGGCGGACGTCGTCACGCTCGGCCTCGGCTACGACGTCGACGTCATTGCGCAGAAGACGAAGCGCATCCCGGCCGACTGGCAGGCCCGGCTGCCCGACAACAGCGCGCCCTACACCTCGACCATCGTGTTCCTGGTCCGCGCCGGCAATCCCAAGCATATACGGGACTGGGGCGACCTGGTGCGGCCCGACGTCAAGGTGATCACGCCCAACCCCAAGACGAGCGGCGGCGCCCGCTGGAACTTCCTGGCGGCCTGGGGCTACGGCCGCAGGGCCGGAGGCTCGGACGCGGCGGCCGAGCAATATGTGAAGCGCCTGTTCGCCAACGTGCCCGTGCTCGACAGCGGCGCGCGCGGCGCCACCACCACCTTCGCCGAGCGGGGCCTGGGCGACGTGCTGCTCGCCTGGGAGAACGAGGCCTTCCTCGCCCAGAAGGAGCTCGGCGCGGGCAAGTTCGAGATCGTCGCGCCTTCGCTCTCGATCCTCGCGGAGCCTCCGGTGGCGGTGGTCGAGGCGAACGCCCGCAAGCACGGCACGGGCGCGGTGGCCGAGGCCTATCTGCGCTTCCTCTACACGCCCGAGGGGCAGGAGATCATCGCCCGCCACTATTTCCGGCCGCGCGACCCCCAGGTGGCGGCGAGCCACGCCGGCGAGTTCCCGCAGATCCAGCTCCTCACCATCGACAGGGACTTCGGCGGATGGTCCGCGGCCCAGGCGCGCTTCTTCGCCGACGGCGGCGTTTTCGACCGAATCGCCGCGCGGAAAGGGAGGAAGTAGGGGCGCGCTCAGGCGAGCGATCGCATGAAGTTGAGAACACCAATTTTTTTCTCTTAATCCACTTGCCTGCCAGATGAAGGCCAGTCTACCAAAGGTCAGGGATCACGAGTCACTGACCAGTGGGGGGTAAGTGAAATGAGTCACGCGTCGTCCGCGGCTCCTATACTGACGGCAGAAATACCTGAAGCTGGTTTGGCCGGGCACGGACCGGTGGCGAGCGAATGCGCACTGTCGTTCGATCGCGTCACCAAAGTCTATCGCAAGGGCAAGATGGCGCTGTCGGAATTGTCGTTCGAGGTGCCGCGCGGCACCACGACCGCGCTCCTCGGCCCGAACGGCGCGGGCAAGACCACCGCGATCAAGATCCTCGTCGGGCTGACCGAGCCGACGTCGGGCCGGGTGGAGATCGGCGGCATGCCCTTCTCCGCCGACCGCCGCCCCTTCCAGCGCCTGGTCGGCTATGTCGGGCAGTTCACGAGCGTCGAGGTCACCGCCACGGCGCAGCAGAACCTGGAGCTCCAGGCCGCCTTGTTCCGCCTGCCGCCCGCCGTTCGGAGGCAGCGCATCGAGTATCTGTCGCATCTGTTCGAGCTCGACCGCCTCGGCGACAAGCGCGCCATGTCGCTTTCCGGGGGCCAGAAGCGCCGCCTCGACATCGCCATGGCGCTGGTCCACGACCCGCAGATCCTGATCATGGACGAGCCCACCGTCAGCCTCGACGTCGAGGGCGAGCGGGAGGTCTGGCAGCATCTCGTCGCGACGCGGCGCGAGCAGGAGCTGACCCTGCTCTTCTCCACCCACTATCTCGACCAGGCGGACCGCTACGCCGAGAACATCCTGTTCATCAACCATGGCAGGCTGGTGACCGCCGGCAGCCCGACCGCTCTCAAGGAGCTGGTCGAAGGCGACACGATCACGCTCTCCTGCGCGGACAGCAACGCGGCCGCCAGGGGCTACGAGCTGATCGAGCCGCTGCCCTTCATCGAGGCCGTGTCGGTGCAGGGGGCCAACCTCATCGCCGTCGCGAAGGACGGCCCGCGGGTCATCGCCCGGCTCGTCGGCCAGCTCCAGGAAGCGGGGCTGACGGTGGAGCAGGTCCAGGTCAGCCGGCCGTCGCTCAACGACGTCTACACTTTGCTTACGGGCGACGACTTCGAGGCGGTGGACGCCGCCGGTCGGCCCATACCCAAGCCGCAGTTCGGGAGGCCCTTCTAATGGTCGGAGCTTTGGTCCTCGCGCAGCGCCTGATCCGGAACAACCTCCGGATCCCGATCTTCTTCATTCTCTCGCTCAGCCAGCCCATCCTCTATCTCGTCCTGTTCGGGCAGCTCTTCTCCCGGGTGACGCCGCTGGTCACCGACCGGACCCACTCGTACGTCGAGTTCCTGGCACCCGGGATGGCGATGCTCGCCGCCATGTTCGGCTCGATCTATTCGGGCATCGGAACGCTTGCCGACGTCGACAGGGGCATGTTCGACCGCATCATCACCGCGCCCATCTCGCGTACGAGCATCGCGATCTCCTACCTCCTGTCGACCTGCTTCCTCGTCGTACTCCAGGCGAGCGTCATCCTGATCGTCTCCGCCTTGATGGGTGCGAACCCTCCCGGCGGGCTGGGCGGCGCCTTCGCCGTGATCCTGATCGCCGTGCTGGCGGGCATCGGCTTCGGGGCGATCTCGAACGCGCTCGCCTTCGCGACGGGCCAGTCGGACGCGATCATGCCGCTGCTCAACTTCCTGACGCTCCCGATGATGTTCCTTTCGACGACCATGATCTCGGCCGGCATGATGCCGCACTGGATCAAGACCGCGGCGCTGTTCAATCCGCTGAGCTGGTCGGTCTCGGTCGCGCGCGGGGCCTATACCGGCGTGTGGACCGCTCAGACCAGCCTGTTCCTCGTGCTGATGCTGGGCTTCTGCGCCCTTGCGATCTTCCTGATGCTGGCCGCCTTCGGCCGCTTCCTCAGCCGGCGGTGAGCGGCGGGAGCCCGGCCGCCGGGCTCGGCGATCGCCGCTTCCGGCTGCGCAGCGACGTCACCGTCCTGCTCAACGAGGAAGGGGCGGTGGTGCGCGGCCCCGCCACGTCGCTGGAGCTGAAGAGCCGCTCGATCGGCGAGGCGATAAGCTGGCTCTGGCCCCGCCTCGACGGAACCCGCCCCCTCGAAGCGGTCACGGCCGAGCTGCCGCCGGGGACGCGCGGCGCCATGGCCGGCCTGGTCGCGAGGCTGCACAGCGGCGGCATGCTGCTCGACCTCGTCGAGGAGGATCCGGAGCGCCTTGCCAGGTTGAGCGGCCTCTACCCAGAGCAGGTGTCGTTCCTCGCCCACCGCAGCGGCACGCCGCTCGCCGCCTTCGACCGCTTTCGTCGCGCCAACATCCGCGTCCAGGGGGAGGGCGTGGTGCTCCGCAACGTCGCCGCGGCGCTGGCCGATTACGGCGCCCTCAAGGCGCGCTTCGCAACGCCCGCGCCCGACCCGGCGCTGGACCGGCTCGTGGCGGCGGCGAACGGCCGCGATCCGGAGCGGGATTTCGAGATCGGCGACGGGGGCGGCGAGGCCGGCGGGGAGGGGAATGCCGACATCCTGATCGATGCCGGCTGCGATCTTGCCGACGCCTTCGCCGCCCGCCTCTGCGACCCCGGGGCGAGCGCCCCCCGCCTGGCCGGCATCTACCGTTCCGGCGAGCGGCTGGCGGTGCTGCTCCATCTCGGCCGGGACGGGGAGGCTCCTTGCTTCCGCAGCTTCGCCGACGCGGCGCCCAAGCCCCCCGACCCCGAGCCGATCGCACCGGCCGCCGCCGCGATCGCCGCCCATCATTGCGTCGCCGCCTTGTTTTCGGACCTTACCGGGATCGTCGCGCAGGGCGCGCCGTCGCTGCTCGAGATCGACCAGGACCGGCTGACCAGTCGCGCGCGCCGCCTCGCCGGGCACCCGGACTGTCCACGTCATGGCGCGCAGGCGAGCCGGACGGCGCTGCCGGCCGAAGCCGTGCTGCAGCCGGAGGCGAGCTTCCCGCGACCCGACATACCCGACTCCGTCGCCGCGACGCGCGAGACCTACGACGCCATCCACCGCGCCTCGTCGGCCCTCGTAGCCCCGGTGGGCGGGCCGTTCCTCGATTTGGGTGAAGCGGACCTCGCGCAGGTGCCGTTCGCCCGAAGCGCCGTTTCGGTGCGCCTTTCGAGCCGCGCCGGCGGTTCGGACGAGCGCCTCGTCTGTGCCGCGCTGTCGGCGCGGGAGGCGCGCAACCAGGTCATGCTCCTCGCAGCCGAACGATGGTCCGGCAGCGCCTGCCCGACCGGCGAACCCGGGGAAGCGGGGGTCGGGGCGGGCTGGTCCCTGACGGAGGCCGCCGTGCGCGCGCTGGCAGGGCTTGCGGGCGAAGCGGGGCCGGACGGCGACATCCGCCGCCTCTCGCTCGAGGAGGTCGCGCGCCACGGCCCGACGACCGCCCACCTCGCCGAGATCGCCGCCGGGCTCGGCTCCCCCGCCTTGGAGGGCGAGGGCTTCCTGTTGGCGAAGGCCGCGCACGGAGGCTGGCTCTCCTGGCGCGCTTCCGAGCCGTCCAGCTCCCCGGCCCTGGGCGCGACGCCGGGCCAGGCGCTGGGCAACAGCCTCTTCCGCGCACTGGTCCGATGCATGCCGGATGGCCCCCATGCCGGGACTCTCGTCTGCGACGCGGCCGCCGACGATGTCCGCGCCATGCTGGCGGAGGCGTCGCGGCGGGTGGAGTTCGTCGAGATCGACACTCCCATGCCGATCTCCGACGCAGCCGACGGCGTCCGGCTCCGCCTGGTCGAGGCGAGGCGGCGGCGGCAGTGAGCGGTCTCGCGCCGGCGATGCGCGGGGAGCCGGCGGCGGTGGCGGCGGCGCGCCGCACGCTCGATCGCCGGCCCGACCTCGCGGCGAGGCTGGCGGAAAGCGGGCTTCCGATCCTGCTGCGGTCCTTCCCCGCGGCCGCCGTGGAGCCGCTGAACGCTTCGGAGGAGGTCGGCGTCATCGCCGCGCGGTCGGCCTTGTTCGTCGCCCGTCTGCGGGCCGACGGCCCGTGCCCGACCTGTTTCGAGACGGCGCTGGCGCGGGGCGGGGCTCCCTCCTCGGCGTCGGACGCGTCGCCCTTCCTGCCCGAGACCAATCCCTCGGCGCTGCCGCTCGCGCTCGAGCTCGCCGCCCATGCCGCGGCGTGCGACGCCGGAGAGGAAGCCGAACCCGTCTGGCGAGTGGACGCCGCCAGCCTGCGAGTGAGCCGCGAAGCCCTGCTTCCGGCGGAGGGCTGCCCGGCTTGCGCGCCCCCGCCCAGCCGCGGAGACGCCGCAGCGCCGCCCCCGGCCGCGACCGGGCCGGCGGCCTCGCCGACGCGGCGCCGGCCGATCGAGACGCTCCAGGCGCCGCTGCGCGAGGCCTGCGTCGGACCCTCGCTGGGGCTCGTCCAGGAATGCGGCTTCGACCTCCAGATGCCGGTCGCCGCCGCTTCCGCCTGGTCCCCCGTCAACGAGAACAGGCGCGAGCCGACCTTGGGACGCGCCGAGCGCTACGACTTCGCACTGACGGTCGCGCTCGCGGAGGCCCTGGAGCGCAATGCCGGCCTGTTCGGAGGCATCGGCCATGCCGTCCGCCGAGCGCCCTTGTCCGCCTTGGGCGAGGAGGCGATAGACCCGCGCACCCTCGGCCTTCATCCCGATCCGCTCTACGACCGGCCGGGCTTTCCTTTCCGCCGCTTCGACCCGGAGGCGGCGATCAGCTGGGCGGCGGCGCTGGACCTCGGCGCCGGACGCCGGGTGTGGGTGCCGCGCTGCTTCGCCTTCTACGCCCCGACCGAGGAGCCGGCGCTCGCCTTCGAGACGTCGAACGGCTGCGCCATCGGATCGAGCCTCGCCGAAGCGGCCCTGCACGGGCTGATCGAGCTCGTCGAACGCGACGCCTTTCTCCACCATTGGTATCGCCGCGCCTCGCCCCCGCGCATCGACGGGATCCTCGCGAGCACGCCCGACCTCGCCGTCCGCGCGGCGCGTATCCGGCTCTTCACCGGAGCGGAGCTGCAGGTCGTCGATACGACTCGAGATCATCTTATCCCCTCGGTCGCGGTGGTCGCGCTGCGCGACGGGGGCCGCGGCCCGGCCACCGCCTTGGCGGCCGGCGCCGGCCTAAGCCTGTCGGCGGCAGCGGGCGCCGCCCTGCTCGAGCTCGGCGGCCACATGATGCGGCTCGCCGCCCTTTTCGAGGACGAGGCCGAGATCGCCGCTCTGCGCCCGCTTCTCGATCGCTCCGAGACCGTGCGGACGATGGAGCAGCACGGGGCCGTCAACGCCTTGCCCGAGGCCCGCTCGCGCTTCGCGCCCCTGCTCGCCGGGCCGCGCTGCGACGGCGAGGGCGGGGGCGCCTGGCGCGCAGCCGTCCCCGGCGACTCGCCCGAGGCGGTCCTGGCGGCGCTGGTGGCGCGGCTCGAGGCGCTGGGCGAGCGGGTGATCGTCGTCGACCAGACGACGCGGGCCCTCGCCCGCCTCGGCCTCCACGCCGCCAAGGTCCTCGTGCCGGGCTGGCTGCCGATGACGTTCGGGCACATGTTCCGCCGCACCGCGCTGCCGAGCCTCGCCGCGGTCGACGACGCCTCCCTCCTTCCCCATCCCTTCCCGTGAGGAGCACGGCCGCCTCGGCCGCCTCCGCGGGCGAGAGGGGAGGCGAGGCGCTGGACTTCATCCGCGCCCTCCACCGCGCGCCGCACGCGACCTTCGTCCCCGACGGTGAGCTGGACTGGAGCCGGGCGCCGCCCTTCCTGCCATCGTCGCTGGGCGCCTCGCTGGTGGCGCTCCCGCCCGCGGAAGCGCCGTGGCAGGGGGCCGCCGACGAGGACGACGCCTTCGCGGAGCTCGGTCGCTGGCTGGCCTCATCCCTGATGTGCCATCGCACCCGGGTGGCGGGCGGCGAGGGGCGGAACGCGAGACGCGCGCCCGCCGCGCGCAGGGCCCTGGCTTCGGGCGGAGCGGCCTATCCGGCCGACCTTTATCTCCGGTTCGGAGCGGATTGGGCGGCCGTTTCCCCCCTTCTTCCCGGCCATTGGTGGCTGTACCTGCCGCACCGTCATTCGCTCGCCGCGCATTGCGCAGCGGAGCCGCCGGGACCGGACGACCGGGTCGAGGCGGCCTTGGTCACCGTCCTCTCGCGCACGGCGTTCAAATATCGCGAATTCGCCTATCGCCTTTCCGCCGTCGACACCGGCGTCGCCCTGGGGCGGCTGACCGCCTGCCTCGGCGCCGGCGGGGCCGGCTTCGAGGTCGCGGACGCGCCGGAAGGCGGCGGCCCGCCGCTGATCGAGCCTGAGGAGCAAGCGGCGGCCCGGATCGTCTGCCGCTTTCCCGGCGCCTTGAGGCCATCGGCCGGGGCCGGGACCGGAGCAGGGGCGCGGCGCCTGAGGGTGGAGGCCGGCAAGGAGGCGCGTCGCGCGGCGATCTCGGCCGGCCAGCCGTCCATCTTCGCCGCCCTCGCCGCCGCGCCCGCCGCGCCGGCCGCGCCGGCCGGGGCGCCGGCCGTTTCCCCGCCGCCCGCCGGCGCGGGCCGCATCGCCCTGCCGGATCCGCCGGCGAGGGAGCCGCGCCCGTTGAGGGCCGTCGTCCATGCCAGGCGCTCCGAAGCGACCGCGTTCAGCGGCGTTCCGGTGCCGCTCGCCGCCGTCGCCGCATGCCTTCGCGGCGCGAGGGGCGCGCTTGCGCCCCTGCACGGCTTCGCCGCGGGGGCCGGGATCGGGATCGGCTGCGCCCTCATCGGCGTGGACGGCGTCGGGCCCGTAGCCGGCCTCCTGGACGGGCAGGGCGCGGCGCTCGAGATCACCCGGCGCGGCTCCGTCGCGGAGGCGCTCGACCGGGCGATGCTGCTGCACGCGTTCGACATGCGCCAGTGCGGCTTCGTCCTCCACGTCATCGCGGATATCGAGGGCCCTCTTTGCCGGGAAGGGCCCGTCGCCTACCGCCGCTCCCAGATGGCGGTGGGGGCGATGCTCGACGCCGCCACCCTCGCGGCGGTCGAGAACGACCTTTCCGCCCACGCCTTCCTCGGCTTCTCCGCGCCGCAGACCGCGCGCCTCTACGGCCTGGATCCGGAGGGCAGCGTGCTTCCGGTCGCCCAGCTCTGCGTCGGGCGCCCCCGCCAATTCAGCCAGTGGGAGACCGCCATTGTCGGATAATTCGGCCGCGCCGGTGGGCCAGCCGCCTCACTTCCATCCGCTCGTCGGTGCGTGGATCGTCACCCGCCATGCCGACGCGGTGACCGTGCTCGGCAACCCCGACCTGTTCTCGTCCAGCGCCGCGTTCGCCGGCAGCTTCCAGCAGCTCGGCTGCCCCGCCGACATCGCGGAGCGCCTCGAAGCGATCGTCCCGGCCGGCACTCCCCAGCTCGTCGCCTCGGACCGGCCGCAGCACGGCCTGCTTCGCCCGCTCGCCACCCGCCTCTTCACCACGGCGCGAATCGAGGCCTATCGGCCGATCGTGCGCGATCTCGCGCAGGGGCTTGCCGACGATCTGGCGGGCCCCGGTCCGGTCGACCTTCATGCCCGTTTCGCAATTCCGTTCAGCGCCCGCGCCGTGCTTCGGGTGCTCGGCGTGGAGGCCGATCGCGCCCCCGCCGTCGAGGCGCTGGCGGCGAGCGCCTCCCTGCTGTTCTTCGTCCAGCTGGACGAGGCGGCCAAGCGGCGCTCCGCGGAGGCGCTGCTGGCGCTGGAAGAGGAGATGGCGGTCCTTCTCGACGCCCGCACGGCGGCGCCGCGCGACGACCTCGCCTCGGCCCTGGCTCGCGCCAACGCCTCGGAGAGCGAGCCGTTGAAGCGGGCCCAGCTCATCCAGCTGCTGCTCGACATGGCCTTCGCCGGCACGGACCCGGTGGCGACCGTGCTGTCCTCCTTCATGCTGCGCCTGCTGGCCACGGGCGGCGCGTGGCGCCGCGCCGCCGCGACGCCCGAGACGATCGGCTCGGTCGTCGAGGAAGCGGTGAGGCTGGCAAGCGGGCTGCGCGGCATCGCGCGGCGGGCGGTGCGGGATACCGAGGTGGGCGGCACGCCGATCGAGGCGGGGGCGACCGTCCTCGTCATGCCAGGCCCGGTCAATCGGGACGAGGGCGTGTTCCCCGATCCGGGCAATGTCTGCCCCGGCCGCGCCGGGGCGCGAACCCATATCGGCTTCGGCTACGGCATCCATTATTGCGTCGGGGCGCCGCTCGGGAGGCTCGACCTCGAGCTTGCGCTCACCGCGCTGCTCGAGCGCTTTCCGGACATGCGGCTCTGGCCCAGCCAGCCGGTCGCTTTCGCGCGCGCGCCCCTCCTCACCCAGGTCGGCCGCCTGCTCGTCGATCCGGGGCCGCGGCGCGGCGGCTGACCGCCCGCCCCAGGCTTGGCGGCCCGCCCGTCAGGGGCAGGGGAGGGCGAGCGTCCGCGTCGTGACCGGACCGAGCGGGGACAGAGCGGCGAGTATTTCGGCGCGGACCGTTTCGGGCCGGGCGGTGCCGCCCGCCAGCGGCGCGAGCACCATCAGCTCGGTCGCGGCGCCGGAAAGGGCGGGGGCGCAGGTGCGGGCGGCGGCGCCGCCACGCTCGGACGCGACGATGCCCTTGGCGTCGCGCACCACCAGCTCTCCCTCGCGGCAACGCCACGGCTCGCCCTCCGCCGCCACGTAGAATTCCCCGGTGTTGGCGGTGTCGACCCACCAGAGGCCGGCGATCCGGCGCGGGTCGTGGACCGAGAGCATCGCGCCGAGGCCGCGAAGCCGGTTCGCCAGCTTCCGGGCGGCGTCGGGCGGCGCCGCGGCGCCCGCCTCGATCCTCACCGAGGCGGCGAAGGGGGAGACCGGCGCGTCGCCCGGCGACGCCCGGTCGTCGGCGGAGGAGGGCGCGTCGAAGGTCGCCGCGGGGGCGTTCAGAGTCCGCTCCAGATAGCCGATACCCATGCCGCCCGTGCCCCTCGCCTCGGCGGGGATATAGTCGCGCGCGATCCCGAGGTGGAACGTCCGCCAGGCCAGGAAGGCGCGCTGGACCTGGTCGAGATGGTAGAGGAGCTGGCGCCGGTCCGCCGCGCTCCAGCCCGCCGCGCGCTCCGCCAGCATGAGCGCGATGCCGGGGGCGACGGTGGAATCCGAGGGGACGTCGCCGACCAGCGGCTGGCCCTCCAGGGCGGCGACCTTCTCGGCGCCGAACCCGCGGATCGCCCGGTCGAGGATTTGGTAGTTGCGCGACTGGATGGCGCTCGATCCGCCGGTCTCGGGCCGGAAGCCGTCGAAGAAATTCTCCTTGGGCAAGGTACGGAACGTGGTGGCGAACAGCTTGAGCAGCAGGGCGACCTGCGCCGAGGCCTCCTTGACGCGCGCCAGCACCCGTTCCGGGGCGTCGGGCAGTTCCTGGGCCGCGACCAGGGCCCGCCAGGCGGGGATGAAGCAGCATTCGGCGAGATGGGTGACGCGGATGAACATCAGCTCGTCGTGGAAGCGGCTCTGCGGCAGCGCGGTCAGCAGGACGAGCCCGAGCAGACCGTCGGCGTCGTTGGCAAGGGCGATCCAGTCCGGGCCGCCCGGAAGCCAGTTGCGCAGCGTCGGCAGGGTGAGCGGAACCGCGGCCGTCCCGGCGAAGGCGGCAAGATCGCGCAGCGCGTCGATCCGCGCCGCGACCTGCGCCCGCACGAAGCGGAAGGGGGGCGAGCCCTGGTCCGCGAGCGCCAGCGCCTGCTCCTCCTCGCGCAGCCAGTCGGCGAGGATGGTGGCGAAGGCGATTCGCGACCGGCGGACGACGAGGTCCACGTCGGGGGCGAGGATGAAGCGCTCGAGGAGCGGGAGGTTGAGATAATTGCCGTAGTTGAGCTCGCCGCGGCCGATCGCCTCCTCGATCTCGAGGAAGGCGATGGCGAGATCCCGCGCCCGCGCGACCGGTCCGCTTCCGGCCACTCCATCCAGATCCTTGAGGTCGGCGAGCAGCGCCATGAGGGGCGCGCGCAGCTCCGCGGCGACGTGGGCGCGGCCCCCGCGGCGGCAGGCGAGCAGGAACGGCCTCGCCGGGGAGGCGGCCAGCCGCGCCGCGACATGCGCTTCACCGGCGGCCGCCGGCATGGGGGATGGAGCGGCCGCCGTCGCCACGTCAGCGTCGCCGCAGCTCGGCGGCGACCGCTTTCGCGCCGCCCGGGAAGATCGTCGCCGCGTAGAGCACGTCGCGGCACTCGACCAGCTCCCACCGCTCCGCCGGGAAGGTGTCGAGAATCGCCTGGCGTGAGAGGCGGCGCGGACCGCCGGTGCGGGTCTCCTTGTCGCCGATGCCGAGGACGTGGACCACCGAGCCGGGGTGGGTCAGCTGCTCGAGACGCTCGCCGTAGAGGCGGCGTTCCGAATCGGAGAAACCGTGCAGCGTGGCCGAATCGAGGATGGTGTCGAAGCGCCCGAGATCGTCGAGGTCGGCGAAGACGTCGCGCTCCTGGAAGGAGATCGCCCAGGCCGGATCGCGCGGCCGGGCGTCGGCCCGAGCGATCGCCTCGCCGACGAAGTCGATCCCCACCACCTCATGGCCGCGCGCGGCCAGATAGAGGGTGTTGGCGCCGGTGCCGCAGCCTATGTCGAGCACCCGCCCGGCAAAGCCGCCGCGCTCGGCGATCGCCACCACCTCGGGCTGGGCCCGGTCCACCTCCCACGGCGCGTTGCCGAGATAGATCATTCGATAGGTGCGGGCGCTGACCCCGTTCTCGCGCAAGGGATCCTGCTGCGCGCCGAGCGTGATCGCCTCCGATATGCCGTTCATGAACTCTCCTCTCCTGACTCACATGCGTCGAATCGCCTCGTCCGCCAGCGCGGAGACGCGGGAATGGTGGGGCCGCCACGACGCCCAGACGGCCGCCGCCCAGTCGCGCACCCGCTTGCCGTGGTCGGCGGCGTCGCGGGCCTCGATCACGTCGCGCACGGTGAGCGCGGCATGGTCGGCGGGCGGGTCGAGCCAGGTGAGCCGGTCGGTGAGCTTCTGGGTCATCGCCCCGATGACGTGGCGCGCGAAGGCGCCGTCGGCGCCGCGATCGAGCACGAGATGGAGGCCGACGAGATGGACGTTGACCGACTGGATCGACCGCCGCTCCGGCACTCCGGGATGCTGCACGGCGTAGGCGTCGACGGTGAGCCGGTGGACCGCCATATAGGCCGGATCGCTATATTCGCGCGCAAGCACCTCGCTGTAGAGAGCCCAGCAGCCGGGCGAGGAGAGAACATAAGCGTGAGTCGCGCCCTCGGTCGGCGGCAGCTTCAGGCCGCAGCCGGGGCACGATTCGACGGCGGCCTGCATCATCCCGTTCATCGCACCGCCCTCGCGCACCTCCCGCCGCTCACATCTGTGCGGTGACCCACTTCAACTGCGTGAGCGCCGCCAGAGACTCCTCCGTTCCGGTTCGGCCCATGCCGCTGTCGCCCACGCCGCCGAACGGAACGTGCGGCTCGTCGTGGACGGTAGGCGCGTTGATGTGGACCATTCCGGAGCGAACGTCGTGAGCGAAACGCAGCGCCTGCGCAATGTCCCGCGTGTAGATGGCCGCCGACAGCCCGTAGCGGCTGGCATTGGCGAGCGAAATCGCCTCGTCGAGGGAGCCGATCCGGTAGAGCTGCGCCACCGGTCCGAACGTCTCCTCGTCGAACACCGCCATGTCCGGCTCGACGCCCTCCAGCACGGTCGGCTGGCAGACATTGCCGTCCCAGCCGCCGCCCGCCAGGACGCGGGCGCCCTTCGCCACCGCTCCCTCGATGTGGGAGCGCACCCGCGCCCTCTGGCGGGGGTTGATGATCGGCCCGACGAGCGTGTCGGGAGAGCGCAGGTTGCCGCAGGGCAGGGTGCTCGCCGCCGCCGCGAAGGCCGCCGCGAACCGGTCGTAGAGGCCGTCCTCCACGAAGATGCGGCTCGACCCCATGCATACCTGGCCCTGGTAGAGGAATATACCGAACACGGCGCCGGCCACGGCCTGGTCGAGGTCCGCATCCTCGAGGACCACCAGCGGGCTCTTGCCGCCGAGCTCGAGGATGGCCGGCTTGAGCTGCGCGCCGCACAGGGCGCCGATATGCTTGCCGACCGCGCTCGATCCGGTGAACAGAACCGCGCGGACCCGCCTGTCCTGGGTCAGCGAATCGCCTATCTCCGCGCCCGATCCGGTCACGACGTTGAACAGCCCCGCCGGCAGCCCCGCCTCCGCATAGAGCTCGGCCAGCCTCAGCGTGATCAGCGGCGCGTCCTCCGAGGGAAGCGCCACCACGGCGTTGCCGGCCGCCAGCGCCATCGAGGAGGCCTTGACCCCGATCAGCAGCGGCACGTTGAAGGGGGTGATGCTCGCGACGACCCCGGCCGGCTGGCGAAGGCTCAGGCTGAAGCGATCGGGCGCGTCGGAGGGAAAGGTCTGACCGCCGCCCCGCCGCGCGGCACCCGCCGCGGCCCGCAGCGCATCGACCGCCATCTGGATCTCGAATCGCGCCTTGCCGACGGGGGACCCGATCTCCTCGATCAACAAATCGACGAAGGCCTCGCAATCCCGCTCCAACAGTGCGGCGGCAGACGTGAGAACTGATTCGCGCTCCCGGACGCTGAGGCGCGTGCTCTTCGCCGCCTCGTCGGCGGCCGAGACTGCACGGTCGACATCGACCGCATTTCCCCTCGCGATTTTCGAAATCGGCGAGTCGTCGACAGGATTGCTGGTAAAGAAATAGTCACCGCTATCCGGTTCGGCTACTTTGCCGCCGATCCAGTGTCCGCGGCACGCAAGTACCCTGCCCACCCCATGATCTGCCATTACCCGCTCCTGCCTCGTCTCTGCTGAGCCGAAAGACTAAAACCATTATGGATTTAAACTGATAGTATGGGGCGGTTGGGTCATTGTAAAGCATTAGCCTTGTGATATTGTCGGCCCGCGCCACCCTTGGCGCAAAGGGGGGCGTCGAGTACTGTAAAGACTTGAAAAGGTCCGGCGGCTTTGGCTTGCGCAGCAGTCCAGATGGTGTCGGTCCATTGTTTGCGCGCATTAAGAAGGGGAATGACTAATGGATATCGTGGGTAGCAACCTTTCCCTTGACGACC
The DNA here is from genome assembly GCA_019232625.1 of Alphaproteobacteria bacterium. Lineage (GTDB taxonomy): Bacteria > Pseudomonadota > Alphaproteobacteria > Sphingomonadales > Sphingomonadaceae > Allosphingosinicella. The sequence continues at coordinate 54,064 of JAFANP010000055.1, forward strand.
TCGAGATCAACGAGCTGGAAGTTTCCCAGTTCCTCGACGCGACCATCGAAGATGCGAGCGCCGAGATCTCGAAGGTGATGTCGGCTTCGTGTACGACTTGCGAGTGCTGCTGCAGCTGCAGCATCCTCGTGGACGAGCCGACGTCCGCTTGATCTGCTGAAATGACGGGGCGGTACGCATTCGACTTGGGATGCGTACCGCCTTCCAAGAATAGCGACGACAACATCGCAAGAAATCGGGGGAGTGCATGTTTGCCAGTCAACAGGTCCAGCACAGACCGCAGGTTCGGACTTCCGTCGATGTGTCGTCCTTAAGTCTTTACGTTCACTTTCCTTTTTGCAGGCAGAAATGTCACTTCTGCGATTGGGTGCAGCGCGTGCCCAAGCAGGATCTTTTGCGGGAAGCGGGCGATTCGAAGCGCAGGAGCTATGTCGACGCACTGTCGCATGAGCTGCGCGAGCGAGGCATGCGCCTGACCGCGGAAGGCTACCGGCCGACCGTCATCTACTGGGGCGGCGGCACCTCCACGTCGATGAGCGGCGACGAGGTGGCCGCGATCGTCGAGACCATGAGGGACGGGTTCGATCTTTCGGAGGTCCGCGAGTGGACCATCGAAGGCAGCCCCGACACGGTTTCTCCCGAATCGCTCGCCCATTACCGCGCGCTCGGCTTCAACCGCTTCAGCGTCGGCGTTCAGTCCTTCCAGGACGGACGGCTGCGCAAGCTCGGCCGCCGCCACAACAGCGACCAGGGCCGCGACGCGATCCGCGCGGCGCGGGCGGCGGGGTTCGAGACGGTGAGCCTCGACATCATGTGCGGCTTCGCGGACGAGACGCCCGAGGAGACCGACGCCAACGTCGCCGCGGCCGTCGACCTCCACCCCGAGCATCTCTCGGTCTACACCTTCCGCCCGACCGAAGGCACCGTCATCCGCCGCTCGATCGATCACCACCAGGTGAAGCTCGAGGTCGCCCGGCAGCTCGCCTCCTACCAGCGTGCGAGCAAGGCGCTGGTGCGTGCCGGCTACGCCGAATATGGAGTCGGATATTTCGGACAGCCGGCGGAGAACGTCACCGCGATGTTCCAGCTTCGCTCCGACGTCGCAGGCTTCGGATCGGGAGCGGTGTCGATCATGGATGGCACCTATCTCGGCCACACCAGCGGCCTGCTCGACCGTTATATAGACGATCCTTTGCACCATGATTTCGAGCAGTCCTTGATGGCCCCCGGAGTGGCGCTGTCCCTGCTGCGCAGCGGCCTTTCGATCCATGGCGGGATCGCCGCGGACGATTGGGAGAGGCGGATCGGAGAAAGCCTTGCCGAGAGCTTGCGCCGGCCGGAGATCGCCCGGCTGCTGGCGATGCTCGACGTCACCGGCGCCGTCGAGCTCAGCGAGGAACGCATCGCCCTGCGGCCGGAAAAGGCGGCGCTGGTGATTATCGGCCTGATGAACCAGGCGATGCTCGCCTCCTCCGCGACGCAATGACGGGCCTCGACGCCGCCGCCGAGCGCCCCACTGCTGACATGACCGGGATCGGCGCCGCGGGCTTCGACGAGAGCGAGGCGACGCCGCTCGCCGCGCCGCGTCCGCAGGTCGCCGGCCTGATCCTGTCGAGGCGCTGCGCGCTGGACTTCGCGGCGCTGGGGCCGCTCGGCGCCGAGGCGGCGATGGCGACGCTCGCCGAGGCGGAGCGGCTTGCAGGAAGCTGCGCCGAGGCGGCGGAGGCGCTCGCCGGCGCTCTCTTCCCCCTGGTGTCGCGCTGTTCCGAGACGGAGCGCCGCATCGTGCTCGCCGTGAAGCGCGCCGTCCACAACCAGCGCGACGTGACTCCGGAGCAGGCGGCGGCGCTGATCGCGCTCGGCGGTCCCGCCGTGGACGACGCGCTGGCGCGCTACGGCCGTTCCCGCGCCGAGGCGATCGACGCGCGCCGACGTGCCGAAGCGCAGTTCGAGGCGACTCTCGACGGCGGCCGTCGCACGATCGCGACGCTGGCCGGCGGGCAGGATTTCCTGAAGGCGCTCCACCTTTCCGGGCGGCAGCTCGTCGAGAGCAGCTGGCGCTACAGCCGCGGCGTCCTGGAGGAAGGGCGCTGCGACAAGGCGTCGCGGAAGATGGAAGCGCGGCTGGTCAGCTTCCTCTATCGGATGGCGCTGAAGCCGTCGCCTTTCGGCTCTTTCGTCGAGCTGCGCTTCCACGCGCGCGACTCGGCCCCGTCGACCGAATCGGCCCCGACCCGTCACGTCGTCGTCGCGCGGATGCTGCTCCTTTGGCTGGTCAACAACCTGCTGCGCTATCCGCCGATCGCCGCCCAGGCCCGGCTGAGGCTCAACCCGCTCATCACGTGGGAGCCGGATCGGCTCACCTTCTTCCGGCGCGCGGAAGAGGGGGCCTACGACATGTTCGGGCGCGAGCGGTTCGTCGCATTGCCGCGACGCCCGGCCATCGACCGGCTGCTCGCCGCCGCCGCGCGCCAAGGCAGCGTCCCCGCCCTGATCGAGGAGATGGTCGGGCATGGGGAGGACGAGGCGACTGTGCGGGCGGTGCTGGAGCGGCTGATCGAATGCGGCGCCATCGAGCGGACCTTGAACATCCCCGATCAGACGTTGCGCTACGCGCGCGCCGCCGCCGAGGCCTTCGCTTCGATGCCCGGAGAGGCGGCGGAGCGGGCGAGCCAGGCCTTCGCCAACATCGACGCGATGGAGACGGAGTTCGCCGAGGCGGACGTCGCGGGCCGCATCAGCCTGGTCGGGCGGCTCTACGGCGAGATCGAATCGGCCAGCGCCATTTCGGGCGATTCCGTTCCCGGCCCCGAGGGCATCAAGACCTATTTCTACGAGGAGGTCGGCTCGCGCGTGCCGGCGGACGCGATCGTGCCGGAAATCCCCGAATCGGTCGTCTCGGACCTCGCCGACCTCACCCCGGCGATCGGCCTGTTCGACGAGATACTGATCGAGCGCCTCGCCCTCTACCATTTCTTCCGGGAGCGATTCGGCGAGTCGGGCGCGCCGGTGCCGCTCCTCGACATGTACAAGGCCTTTTCCAGCCTCGCCCCGGAGGAGATCGATCGTCGTCTCGCCGGCGGCGACTGCCCGGAAGTGGCCGCCCTCTCCGTCCTGCGGCGCGAGTGGATCCAGGAGGTTCGGGCGCGTCTCGCCGAGCATGGCGGGGACGAGGTGGACCTGCGCGCGGTCGCTCCGGACCTGTTCAGGCCGCCGCACCGTGCGTTCGCGCGGCCGTGGGATTCGGCGAGCTTTTATCTCCAGCCGAGCGATGCCGCCTTTGGGGGGCCGATCGCGATGAACGGCGCGACCATGGGCCATGGGGCGGCCATGGCGCGCTTTTGCTCCGTTCTGGAGGAAAGGTCGGAACTCGGCGCCGTGCTTCGCCGGTCGGACGAACGGGCCTTTCCCGAGGCGCGCCGCGCGGATCTGACGGCGGTGCTCGGCACCAACACCAACCTCCATCCCCCCGTCTGGGCGGAGCAGATCGAATATCCCGGCTCACTCGCCGCCGACGACGGCCGGCCGGTGCTCCATCTGAACGCGCTCGCCGTCTCCGCCGACCCGGACACGCACCGGCTGGTGCTCACCAGCGAAGGCGATCCGCGGCCGATCGACCTGACGCCGCTCAATGCCCTCTATCCGACCATCGGGCCGAGCCTCTATCGCTTCCTCAGCCTCCTCTCGCCCTACGGGAACTTCCGCAGCCGGGCGTGGCTGCTGCACCTCACCGAGCGCGGGCGCGGCCTCTCCGGCCTGCCGCGGATCCGCTACGGATCGATCGTCCTGCAGCGGCGCTGCCGGATCGTCGGCGCCGATGCGGCGGCGACGCTCGCGGAGACCGATCCGATGACGCTCGAGGGCCTGGCCGCGTTCGAGGCCTGGCGCCGGGCGCACGACCTGCCCCGCCGGGGCTTCTATTCCGGCTTCGCCGAAGCCGGGTCGGGCCGAGGGCGATCGACGGTGGAAGCCGTGCTCAAGCAGTCGCGGCAGATGCGGCTGCGCAAGCCCCATTTCTACGACTTCGCCAATCCTTTTCTGATGCGTGCGCTTCGCGCGCACCTTTCCGCGAACCCGGAGCTGAGCCTGCTGTTCGAGGAATGCCTGCCCGACGCCGCCTGCTACGAAGGCGGCGGCCCCTCCCGCGCGGAGGAGTTCATCGTCCAGCTGGACGTGCCCCGCCGATGACCGACGTGCCGCCGTGGATCTGCTGGCATCTCTTCTACCATTCGAACCAGGACGCCATCCTGGCCGAAGCGGTGAAGCCGCTGGTGGACGAGCTGGATGCCGGAGGGCATCTCTCCGGATTCTTCTTCCTGCGCTACTGGGACGGCGGGCCGCACCTCAGGCTGCGCTTCCGCCCGGCGGCCGCGGCCTTCGCGCCCGCCCTCGTCGAGCGGGTCGAATCGGCCCTGCGCGCGGGCGTGCGGGAGACTCCCAGCACCGCGCCGATCGATGCCGTCACCTATGCGCGGATGGCCGGGCATCTCGGCCGCGCCGAGGGGGTGGAGGCCGAATCGCTGCGCCCCGACAACCTCCTCGAGCGGCGCGACTACGTCCCCGAGACGGGGAAATATGGCGAGGGCGCCGGCATGGCGTGCGCCGAGCGGATATTCTCGGCGAGCAGCCGCGCAGCGCTCGATTCGCTGGTGCGGCGGCCGGACCGGCGCGGCGCGATCGGCGCAGGGCTTCTGGCGATGCTCTCCGGGCTTTCCGCCCTCGGCCACGACGCGGCGAGCGCCAAGGCGTTCCTCGCCCGCTACGCCGGCTTCTGGGGCGAGCATGCCAAGACGGTGCAGGGCGAGGCCGTGCGGCACGGTGCGGTGACGGCCGCGCCCGCTCTGGCGGAGGTGGCGCAGGCGATCCTCGGCGGCGGCCGCATCCCAGGTCCGCTCGCCGGCTGGGCTCGGGCGCTCTCCGGCGCCCGCGAGGCGCTGGGGCTTCGCCCCGGCGTCGAGCCGGACGCTCGGCGGGACTTCCTCGCCACCAATTATTTCCACACCCACAACAACCGGCTCGGCCTCCTCACCCTGGACGAAGCCTATCTGGGCCGGCTCGCGGACGCCTCGCTGGCGAGGCGGGAGGCGGCATGAACGCCGCCGCCGCCGCGCCCGGAATCATCGTCCTCCACGGGCTGATGGGGACCGCCGCGAGCCATTTCGGCCGGCCGATGGCCGCCTGGCGGGAGCGGCGGCGCGTCTATCCGGTCGACCTTCCCGGCCACGGCGCCTGCAAGGCCGATGCGCCGGCAGCCTATTACAGCCGGGTGGCGGACTGGTTCTGCCGCGCGCTCGAGGCGGTGGGGCCGGCCCATGTCGTCGGCGCCTCCTATCTCGGCGGCACGCTCGGCCTCCTCGCCGCGCGGCGCCGCCCGGACCTGCTGCGCTCGCTCGTCGTCACGGGCTATACGGCGGAGGTGCCGCCCGCCGCCTTCGTCGCCTGGAGCGCCAGCTTCAAGATGCTCGCCGACGCGAACCCAGGGATGCAGGCGGCCTATCGGCAGCTCCACGGGCCGCGCTGGGGCGACACGCTCGCCGCCGTCACCGAGGATTGCAAGGCGTCCTACGAGACGGTGATCGCGATGCGCTGGAGCGAGATCGAGGCGCTGCCCCTACCGGTGCTGCTGGCGAACGGCGACCTCAAGCAGAACGAGCGGGAGGCGGCCGGCCGCTACGCCTCGGGGATCGGGGCCATCACCGGGCGGGTCATCGAGGATGCCGGCCATCTGCCGATGGTCGACCGTCCGGAGGCCTTCGCCGCCGCGGTGGAGGAGTTTTGGCTGGAGCAGGACGGGGGCCACGCGTGAACAAGGCGGAATTGAAGGCGGAGCTTGAAGGAGTCATCCAGGACACGGTCGAGACCAGGCCGCTCGACAGCCTGGAGATGCTCGTCGTGCGGACGCTGATCCGCAGCAAGGGTATCGAGCTCGGGGACGAGGACGGCCCGTCGGAACCGACGATCAGGGGATGGATGGAATGGCTTTGCGCGCATTCGCCGGATGGATGAACGACGCCGCCGCGGCGGCCGCTTCGCGCAACGGGGTGACGATCGGCGAGGCCTTCGTCAGCTGGCGTGACATCGACCGGAAGGCGGCGGCGCAGGCGCGCGACCTGCGCCCTTTCGCCACCTACGTCGTCGACCCCGATGCCGGCCATGACAGCTTCGTGGCGCTCCTCGCGGTGGCGCGCACGCCCGCGGCGGCCTTGCTCTGGGGGGTGCCGGCCGAGCTGCCGCTGCCGTCCGAGAAGATCGCGCCGGGGCTGCACGTCGCCGAGCCCAACCCGCTGCTGCGCCGGCTCGGCGACCGTCCGCTCTACGGCTCGTTGACCTCCGGATCGAGCGGGACGGCCAAGCTCCCGATCGGCTTTGCCGACCAGATGACGCTCACCGGCTTCCACTACGACAAGATGCTCTACGAGCCGACGCTGGGCGAGCCGGGGGAGGGCGGCACCCTCGCGACCGGGCTGCCGCCGGCCTATTCCGCGACCTTGATGATGGCGATCATCCCGGCCTGGCATACGGCGCGCAACCTGCTGGTCGTCCGGCCCGACCGCTGGGACCTCATCCATGCCCAGGCGGCGAAGGCGAAGGTGATGGCGATGAGCGTTCCGGCGCTGCTGCCGCTCGCCTGCGCCTCGGCCCCCAAGGGGAGCCGGGGCGCCGGGCTCACCCTCCTCACCACCGCCGGCTACCTCACCCGCAGCCGCATCGCCGCCGTGCGCGAGCGGCTCGACGAGGCGGGGCTGATGAGCTCCTACGGCGCCAGCGAGACGGGGGTGATGACCCTCGATCCGGCGCCGACCGGCGAGCTGCACGTCGGCCGGCCGCTGTTCGGCAAGCCGGTCTGGCTGTCGGGCGCCGGCGACGATTCGGTCGGCAAGGTCACCACGTCCGGGCCCGATTGCCGCGAATATTATCTCGACGGGGCGCCGATCCGCCACATGGACGGGACGGTGGCGATGACCGACCTCGGCCATTTCGACGGCAGCGGGCAATTGTATCTCGACGGGCGGCTAGACGCGGGCGAGAAGATGCGCGGCGTGACCATTTATCCGCGCCGGATCGAGCGCCACCTCCTGGGAATGCGCGATCTCGAGGATGCCAAGGTGCAGGTCCTCCCCGGCGCCGGCCTCGCCCCGGACCGCCTGGTGGCGACGATCGTCGGCAATGTCAGCGAGGAGGCGGTCCGCGCTTATTGCGAGCCACTGCCCGATTTCCTTCGACCCACCCATTATGTCATCAAGGCGGCCGAGCTCGCTTATTCGAACCGGGGGAAACTATAGCGTGCCGGCTCCCGCCCGACGTCCTTCAATGCCGTCTCATGTCGAAGTCCACACGGACGAGTCCGTGCCGGGCCACGGCGCGCTGCCGACCCTCGTCGAGACGATCCTGCCGGCCGTCCGGGAGAGCGGCGCCCTCGACGCGCAGGCCTGCTATTTCGACCGCCTCCTCGCCGACGGAACGGAGCGGCTGCGACTCAGCTTCGCGCCGGGGGACGCCGGAGAGCGGGCGCTGGCCCTTCTTTCGGAGCGGCTGGAGGCGCAGGGCCGCCACGCGCCCTATCGCGTCATCCACAGCCCGGGGCGAATGCTCTCGGAGCTCGTCACCGGCCCCAAGGCGGGCGAGGTGTTCGAGCGGTTCAGCCGGCGAACCGCGCCGCTGCTCTTCGGCTGGCTAGAGGATTTCGCCGACGGCCGCGCCCGGCTGCCGAGCCTCGCCTTCGATCTCCTCGCCATCCAGATACTGAGCCGCGCCGATCCCGCCGCGGCGCCGGGGAAGCGCCCTGCCTATCCGCGGTCCTTCCTCACCTACCGGTCGCACGCCGACGGATTCTTCATCATGGCGCGCCGGCCCGACGAGGCGCGCGCCGCGGTCGAGGCGCGCTATGCCCGCGTCGCGCTGGCGTCGCAGGCGCGGCTGCGCGCTCTGCAGGAGGCGGTGAATGCCGATGCGCTCCCGCCCGAGCTCGCCGCCTGGCGGGCCGCCATGTCGACGATGCTGCGCGAGGTGCGCGAGGCGATCGACGAGGGGGCCATCTATTTCTCGGCCGGGACGGGCTATCTCGGCGACCAGAACGACCTTTCCGAAAGCCAATTCCACCAGAAGATCCAGTCGTCTTTCGGCTTCCAGTCCTTCATGCGCTTCAACCACGCCTTCCTTGCGACGCGGCTCACCATGGGCCTCCTCTACCTGTCGCTGCGCCGGCTTGGCCTCCCGATCCTCGACCGCTATTTCCTCTGCCACGCCGTCGCCCGCTCGGTTGAGGATGTCTACCAGCTCGATCCGGTCGCCGAGCTGCACGAGTTCCTGGTCGAATCCCTCACCCCCAAATGGTGGGGCGGAATCGTCCTGCAGCCCCTCGTCCGCTTCGCGGTGCGTTACCTGCCGAGGCTTTAGGGGCCGGAGGCGGCGGGCTCGGCGCGTCTTTACGGAATTGGAGCCTGTCTCCGGGCGACCTTCGACCCTCGATGCTTCAGAGATGCTCGATGTGCGGCTATTTACATCGATCGGCCGTCCAATCCGACGACTTCCGGCAGCCCCGCGTTTTACTTGGCTCAATACAAAGCCTTGTCGCGATCAACTTCAGTTTTCAAGGACGCTCGATTGACTCGCGGCAACGAGTGAAACATGTTGTCTTGCTCGAGTCGCTTGACTGCTACCAAAGTTGGGGGATGGTATCATGGATCGCGTCGCAAACGTCTTACTCGCTGCGATTTTGGCCCTTCTGGTTCTTGGCATCACGTTCTGGATGGGCCGGGACAGCGGCATGAAGGAGGCCTCGCTGGCATCGTCGGCGTCTCTTTCCGCAGCGTCCCTCTCGGCAGCGTCTCTGTCCGCCGCCTCGCTTTCCGCAGCGTCGAGCCAGGCTTCGGCGTCGCCCATGGCAGCCTCTCCGGCGGGGCAGCCGCAGGCCCAGGGCCAGGCTCCGGCCCAGCCGCAACCGCAACAGGCGGCGCCGCGCCGCTGACCGTCGCTTAACACCGGGGACGAGATCATGGCTGCATTGCTGGCGCGGCTGGTCAACCCCGTTGTTTGGCGGATCCCGGGCCACGGGGCGCGCAAGTTGTTCGGCTTCTCCCTGGCCGAGCATGGAAGCATGCTCGACCTGGCCAGCGCGGCGCATCTCGCCCCGGACGAGGGGCGACGGGCCTTGTATCTGCGGCACATGCTCGACGAGGCGCGGCACGCCAAGATGTTCGCGTTGCGCTCGGGGGAGCTTCGCCTGGATCAAGGCAAGCAGTCGCTCGGCTTTCCGGTGGCGGACAACGAGGACCTCTTCGTCCGGCTCGGCGAGCTTCGCTTCCTCGCCTTCGTCCACCGCGGCGAGAAGCGCGGGCGGCAGCAGTTCGAGGCCTATCGGGAGTGGTTCGGACAGCGCGGGGACCGGAAGACGCGGGCGCTGTTCGACGCGATCATCCGCGACGAGGTGCGCCACGAGACCTACACCTACGAGCTGCTGGTCCAGCTCGCCGGCGGCCGGGAGCGGGCCTCCGCGGAGATCCGCGCCGCCGGACTGTGGGAGAAATGGCGGATCTGGCGGCGGCTCGGCCGCTTCCTTGCCGAGAAGCTCTACTTCCTCGTCATGCTCCTCGTCTATCTGGTCAGCGGACCGTTCGTGCTGCTCGCCTCGCGGCTTCGGCCCGCCGCCAAGGGCTGGGTCGATCACCAGGCTTCGCACGTCGCCGAGCCGCCCGCCGCTCCGGCGGCCCCCGCGTCGCTCGAGTGGACCGGCGCATGAGCGCCGTCCTCGGCATCTCCGCTTATTATCACGATTCCGCGGCGGCGCTGATCGTCGACGGAAAGATCGTGGCGGCGATGCAGGAGGAGCGCTTCTCGCGCCGAAAGAACGACGCCGGGCTGCCCCATCGCGCGGCCCAGGCCTGCCTCACGCAGGCGGGCATCACCGCCGACGAGCTGGATTCGGTCGTCTTCTACGAAAATCCGTTCGGCCGCCTCGAACGCGTCATCCTCTCGTCGCTGGGAGCGTTTCCGCGCTCGTGGCGACACTTCCCAGCGGCGCTTCGCTCCCAGATCGGCAACAAGATCTGGGTGCTCGACGGAATCGCCTCGATGCTCGACATCCCCCGTTCCAAGGTGACCATGGCGGGCCATCACGAGAGCCATGCCGCCAGCGCCTTCTTTCCCAGCCCCTTCGGCGAGGCTGCGATCCTGACGGTCGACGGGATGGGGGAAGATGTCGCGACCGCCATCTGGCACGGGCGGGGCAGCGAGCTTCGCTCCCTCGCGACCATCCCCTATCCGCACTCCATCGGGCTGCTCTACGCGGCCATCACCGCCTATCTCGGCTTCGAGGTGAACGAGGGCGAGTATAAGGTGATGGGGCTCGCCGCGTTCGGCGCGCCCCGGTTCAAGCCCGAGTTCGAGAAGCTGCTGCGCCTCCATGCCGACGGCGCGTTCGAGCTCGGCATGGAATATTTCGCCTTCCACACCGACACCAACATCGCCTTCAGCCCCAGGCTCGAGCAGCTCCTCGGGCCCGCCAAGCGCCGCGGCGAAGCCTGGGACCTTTCGGAAGGAAGCGCCGATCGCCGTTTCGCCGACATCGCCGCCTCGCTGCAGTGGATCACGGAGGAGGCGCTGCTCGGCCTGGCGCGGGAGGTCCGCCGGCGGACGGGGACCGACAATCTCTGCCTCGCGGGCGGCGTCGCGCTCAACTGCGTGGCCAATGCACGGCTCCTCAGGGAAAGCGGCTTTGCGCGCATCTTCGTCCAGCCCGCCGCCGGCGACGCGGGCGGGGCGCTGGGAGCCGCGATGCTCGGCGCGATCAAGCTCGACGGGCGGCGGCCTTCGCCGATGAGCAGCGCCGCGCTCGGCACCGCCGTCTCCACCGACAGGGCGCGCGAGCTTTGCGGCGCGCTCGGCGTGGCCTGGTCCGAGCCGAGCGACGTCCTCGACTCGGCGGCGGACATGATCCTCGACGGGAAGGTCGGCGCCTTCGCCCGCGGCCGCTTCGAGTGGGGGCCCCGCGCGCTCGGCCAGAGGTCGATCGTCGCCTCGCCGCGGGAGGGGGGGATGCGAGACCGTATAAACATGATCGTGAAGAAGCGAGAGCCCTTCCGTCCGTTCGCGCCCGCCGTCCTTCGCGACCGCGCCGGGGACTGGTTCACCGAACATGAGAACGACATGACGCCCTACATGACGACCACCGCCCAGGTCGTCGAAGGCCGCGCCGGCGATCTCGGCGCGGTCCGCCACGTCGACGGGAGCGCGCGCGTCCAGACCGTCGCCGAAGCGGAGGCGCCCGACTTCTTCGGGCTCCTCGAGCGTATCGAGCGGCGCGGGGCGCCGCCGATCATCCTCAACACGTCGTTGAACGGCAATGGCGAGCCGATCGTCGGCGGCGAGGCCGACGCCCTCGGCTTCTTCATGTCGCATCCGGTCGACTTCATGGTGCTGGGCGACATCGTGCTGAGGAAAGGGACGCCGGCATGAGCAGGGTTTCAAAGGCGAACGCGTTCCTGTCGCGGATGGTGACGATCCGCGACCTGATCGGGCATTTCTCGAGACGCGGCCGCATCCTGATGCTGCCGCTCCTCCTGCTGATCCTCGTCACCAGCCTGCTGCTCGTCTTCGCCGGCGGGCTGAGCTACGTGGCGCCGTTCGTCTACGCCATCTTCTAGGGCGTCCCCGTTGCGCCGGATCGCCAAGCCCGCCGGCCTCTGGATCGCCGGCGGTCTCCTGTTCGCGATCCTCGAGACGGCGATGATCTGGGTCAGGATCCACTCGGCCCCCTTGCTGTGGATATGGCTGCTCTGGACGCTCGCGGCGGCCGGCCTGTCGGCGGCGGCCGTCGCGCCGGGGCGGGCGGCCTGGCTGAACGTCGCGGCGGTCCTGGCCGCCCTCGCCCTCACCGAGGGACTGCTGTGGATGGGACTGAAGGGGAATCCCTATCGCCTCGCCGCCGGCACGGTGATGGGCGGGACGTTCGTCGTGCCCGGATATTTCGTGCTCATGCCCTCGCCGGGGATCGGCTACCGCCCCCGACCCTCGGCGAGCGCGACGTCGACCCGCGTCGTGGACGGGAGGCTCGTCTATGCGGTGCGCTACAGCGTCGACGCCGACGGCCTTCGCGTCTCGCCGCCGACCGTCGAGGCCCCGTGGGCCTGCTTCCTCATGTTCGGGGATTCGATGGCGTGGGGGGAGGGGCTCGACGACGAGGAGACCGCCGCCTATCAGCTCGGCCTGTCGAGCGGCGGCCAGGTCCGCGCCCGCAATTTCGCCTTCACCGGCTATAGCGCCCACCAGATGCTGTGGCTGGTCGACAGCGGCGCCGTCCGGCTCAAGGCGCATTGCGATCCCCGCCGGCCGGTCGCGGCGGTATACCAGACCCTTCCCAACAACGTGGCGCGGGTCGCCGGCCTCGAAGGCTGGGACGATTACGGGCCGCGCTACCGCCTCGCGGGGAATGGCCGCCTTTCCTATGCGGGCGGGTTCGACCGGGGCCAATCCATCCTGAACGACCGCCTGTTCGTCCCCCAGGCGCTGGCGCTCCAGCTTTCCAGGAGCCTCGTCTATGCGCGGGTGCTGGGCCGGCTCCGTCCGGTCAACGACTTCGACCTCCTGCGCTTCTCGATCGTGGTGCGGGAGGCGGCCGCCGGCCTGCGGCGGCTCTATCCCAGGCTCACCTTCCTCACCATCGTCTGGCCGGACCTCAACGACCCGCCCGGCGTCCGGGCGAAGCGCGTCGACGAGGTCGTCGCCGCGCTGCGCCGGCAGGGGGTTCCGACCGTCACCATCGAGGATCTCCAGCCCGGGTTCGGCGCCTCGCCGCTCCCCTTCGTGATCCCGGGGGACGGCCACCCCAATGCGCTGATGCAGCGCAGGCTCGCGCTTGCCCTGCTCGCCCGCGAAACGGCGCTCGCGGCGCCGCGAGCCCAAGCCCGATGACGACGTTCAACCCGAAGGGAGCCGAAAGATGACGAACAGCCCCGCCAAGCCTTCCACGCCCGGCACCGCCGCGCAGCCCGCCTGGCGGCCGCCCGTCACCGTCGCCCAGGCCGGCGCCCGGCAGGTGGACTGGACGAGGACCTTCCATGTGAACGACGCGCAGGCCTTCGTCTCAGGCCTGTTCGCGCTCTACCAGGATGCGTTCGAGCCTTTCCTCAAGGATGCGGGCCACGCCAGCGCGATCGGCGAGACGACCCTCTACCAGGTGGCGCAGGGACCGCAGCTGCGCTTCGAGATCAAGCGGCTGGGGCCCAACGAGTTCGAGGTGCGCGGCGCCCATTTCGCGACGCCGAGCGGGACCAACATCTGCATCGGCCTCAACCCGCATCAATGAGTCGCTTCGATCCCGGACGCGCGCGCCCGACCCGCTTCGTCCTGACGGCGGCGACAGTCGGAAAGGGGGGCGCGCTACACGCGGTCCGATCAGGCCGCGATCGCGTCCGCGAGGGCGTTCGCCGCGACGCAGCGGTTTCTCCCGCCGCGCTTGGCCGAGTATAGCGCCTCGTCCGCCCTGGCGATCCAGTCCTCAGGCTTGGAGACGGACGCCGCGAAGGGCGCGACTCCGAAGCTCGCGGTGACGCGAAGGCCACCCGCGACGTCCACCCGCAAGCCCGCGATCGCCTTGCGCAGCTTCTCTGCAGCCTCCAGGCCGCCGCCGGCATCGGTCTCGGTGAGCAGGATCCCGAATTCTTCCCCGCCGAGGCGGCCGAGCAGGTCGTTTTCGCGAAGGCCTTCGAGGCAGGCGGAGGCCGCCGCCTTCAGGACGGAGTCCCCGGCGGGGTGGCCGTGGCCGTCGTTCACGCGCTTGAAGTGATCGATGTCCAGGAGCACGAGCACGCTTTCCCGGCCGTGGCGGCGGCAGCGCGATATCTCCTTCTTCACCTGCTCGACGAAACCCCGCCTCGTGAGGGCGCCGGTCAGATGGTCTCGTTCGGCGATGCGACGAAGCTCGAGCTCGTCCACGACCAGGGACGCGAAGCTTCTCAAGATCCCCAGCTGTGCGTCCGAAAACTCCCGGGGCACGACGTCGATCGCACAGAGCGCGCCCACATTATATCCGTCGGGGCTCTGCAGCGGCACGCCCGCGTAGCTGCGGATATGGGGCTCGCCCAGCACCAGGGGGTTCGTGGAGAACCGAGGGTCCTGAAGCGCGTCGGTCACGATCAGCGCCTCGTCCGTCCTGATCGTGTGCGCGCAGAACGAGATCGACCTGGGAGTCTCGCGCGTGTCGAGACCCTGGATCGACTTGAACCACTGCTGCTCTCGATCGACGAGTGAGACCGCGCAGATCGGGACCTGCAGAACGTCTTTGACGAGCAACGTTATCTTCTCGAACGGGGCTTCGGGCGGCGTGTCGAGCACATCGTAGCGGATCAACGCGGCGATGCGTCCCTCCTCGTCATGAAACTTCGGCTCACGCATGACAGTGCCTCTTCAACCTTTTGATCGCGGTCACCAGCTCGGCCCGGTACGACGCGATGAGCTCGTCGACGCTTCGCTCGATCAGTTGGTCGTCCACCCCGAAGGACCGAAGGCCGGAGACGAGCTCCGCCACATGCTGTTGATGACGGGTCGCGACCCCCGACAGCTCATCCGGAATCTCGATTTCGTAGAAGCTGTCGAGCATGTGCTCACCTCGTCGGGCAGGTGCTCCGGCTTTGTGCCCGGCTGACGGTTAAAAAATGTTTCAACCCGGGCGCGCCGCGCCGGACCGTCGGCCCGGGGAGGGCGCTCAACCGCCCCGCGAGGCCGGAATGGCGAGGACGAAGGTCATGCCCCGCCCGCTATTGGGCGCGGCGGTGAGGCGGCCGCCATGGGCGAGGGCGATCTGGCGCGCCAAGGCGAGGCCGATCCCGGCGCCGCCTTCCTTGGTCGTGTAGAAGGGGACGAAGATCTCCTCGATCCGCTCGGGCCGGATGCCCGGTCCGTCGTCCCGCACCTCGAAGCGGAGCTCGCCGTCCTTCATCGCGCAGGCGAAGCGCACGGCTCCTCCACCCGCTCCGGCGACGGCCTCGCCGGCGTTGCGCAGCAGGTTCAGCAGCGCCTGGCGCAGCAGGCCGGCATCCGCCTCAAGCGGCAGGGCGGCGGCCGGCAGGGCGGCGGAGAAAGCGATGCCGCGCGCGCGCAGCTGCGCGTCCACGAGCGCCGCGATGTCCGCGAGGAAGGTCGCCAGGTCCAGCGGCGCGAAAGCCGGCGCCGGAAGATCCGCGACCGCTCGGTAGCGCTCGACGAAGTCGATGAGATGCCGGCTCTGCCGTGCGATCGTGTCCGCCGCGGCGCCGACCGCCGGCCGGCTGTCGCCCCCGGCCATCCGCGCGAGGCTTTCGGCCAGCGACGCCACGGGCGTGAGCGCGTTCATCATCTCGTGGGCGAGCACCCGGCTCATGGCGTGCCAGGCGCCGACCTGGACCGCGTCCAGCTCCCCCAGCACCGCCTGCATCGAGACCAGGCGCTGCGGCCCGCCGTCGGGCGTGGCGACGGCGCCGACCCAGACCAGCATCGAGCGGCCGTCGGAGAGCGCGACGATCCGGCGGGCGCCGACGGGCAAGGCGAGTATGTCGGCGGCCGCCCGCCCGTCCAGCGCATCCTCCAGCCGCGCCACCTCGCCCACGAGGCCGCGGGCGGCGCGGTTGGCGAAGCGGATTCGGCCGTCCGGGCCCAGCGCGAAGAGGGCCACGGTGACCGCGTCGAGGAGGGCGAGCGCCCGATCGAGCTGCTGCGCCCGCGCCCGTTCCTCGGTGGCCGGTGGAGCGAGGGCGCCCTCGCGGCCGCGCAGCGCGACCCGAGCGACATCCACCAGAAGCAGGGCGGTAGCCGCGGCGAGGACGGCGGCGCTGGCGAAATGCCTGGTCTCCGTCAGCACCCGGACGAGGAGGGCGAGGGCGACGGCCGCGAAGAGGAGCCGCCAGCCGGCCGCGGAGACGGTGTCGAGGCGGGCGTGGGCGCTAGGGGATGTCGACATTCAAAGGTCGGTCGCGATCTTCAACCCTCTCCCCGCGGGGAGAGGGAAGGGAGAGGGGGTTTTGAGTGTGCAGTTCCTCTCGATCGCCGAGCCCCCTCACCCCGACCCTCTCCCCGCCGCCGGGGAGAGGGGGAAGGAGCGGAATGCCGACCAGCCCTACAGCCCATGCTTTTCGATTCGCCGGTAGAGGGCGGGGCGGCTGAGGCCGAGCGCGGCCGCGGCCTGGGCGATGTTGCCGTCGTGCCGGTCGAGCGCGCCGGCGATGGCCGAGCGCTCCAGCGCGTCGAGGCTGGTGCCCGCACGCGCCGCCCGGGTGCGGCCCGCCGCCTCGCGGATCGCGGCGACCAACGCTTCGTTGCGCCACGGCTTGAGCAGGAAATCGTGGCCGCCGCGCTTGAGGCTTTCGACGGCCAGGGAGACGGCGCCGTAGGCGGTCATCAGGACGACGGCGAGCGTCGGATCGGCCGTCTTGATCATGTCGAGGGCGGCGATGCCTTCGCGCCCCGATCGCTCCCCGGCCACGAAGTTCATGTCGAGCAGCGCGCAATCGTAGCGCGCGGCGGCCATCAGCGCCGGCACCGCCTCCGGCGAAGCGGCGCTCTCGACCCGGTCCACCCAGGGTTCGAGCGCGAGCGCCACCGCCTGATGCACCTCGGGCTTGTCGTCGATCACCAGGATGGCGCTCAGGCGTTCCACGAGGCGAGCGTAACGGGCGAATTGCGCCTGCTCAATATGTCCGGATACGGACGCCTCCCTCGTACGACCTGCGCTAGCCGAGTGCTATCATGTTGTAACGACGCGGTTTTTCTGCGGCGCGACTCGGTGTAGCATCGGCCGATGAATCAGCTCCTTCAGGTCAGCTCCCTCTCGCGAGCCTATCGCAGCGGCGAGGTCGAGACGCGGGCGCTCGATTCCGTCTCCTTCGAGGTCGCGGCCGGCGAGTTCGTCGCGCTCATGGGCCCGTCGGGCTGCGGCAAATCCACCCTGCTCAACATCCTGGGCTTCCTGGATGCGCCGGACGAAGGTTCGTACCGGCTGCGGGGCGAGGAGGTTGCGACGCTGTCCGAGGCGCGGCTGACGCGGCTCCGGCGCGCCCATGCCGGTTTCGTTTTCCAGAGCTTCAACCTGATCGACGAACTGAACGTCGCCGAGAATGTGGAGGTGGCCCTGCTCTACCGGGGCGCCGATGCGCGGCGGCGACGGGTGGAGGCGGTGCTCGATCAGGTCGGGCTCGCCCATCGGGCGCGACACCGCCCGCGGCAGCTGTCCGGCGGCCAGCAGCAGCGGGTGGCCATCGCCCGCGCGCTCGCGCCGGAGCCGGACCTCCTCCTTGCCGACGAGCCGACCGGCAATTTGGACAGCGCCAACGGCGCGGCGGTGATGGACCTTCTCAAGAGCGCAGCGGCGGGAGGCACGACCGTGATCATGGTGACCCACTCGGCGCTCCACGCCGCCGCAGCGGACCGGACGATCCGGATGCTCGACGGCCGGATAGTCGGCGAGACGCGGCTGTGACGCGGCTGCTGCGCCATATGCTGGTCGCCTGGGCGCGCAACCTCGCCGCCAACCGGCTCCTCTCCGCCATCACCATCCTCGGTCTCGTCATCGGCATCGCCGGCGCGATCCTGATGGCGCTGGTGGCGCGGGTGCCGCTCACCTACAACCATGTCGTCCCCGGGCACGAGCGGACCTATCTCGCAGTCTCGATCGTGCGCAGCCCGGACATGGCGCCGGACTACCAGCAGAAGAGCCCGGGCGGCGCGGCGTCGCTCATCGAGGCGAACGTCCCGGACGTCGAGGCGGCGGCGCGGCTCATGGAGGAAGAGGTGGACCTGCGGCGCGGCGGCGCCGCGCACCGCGAAACCATCTACTGGGCCGACCCCGATTATTTCGACCTGGTCCGCCTTCCGGTCGTGAGCGGCGACCTCGCCTCGGCGCTCCGCGACGGCCGCGGCCTGGTGATGACGCAGGCGATGGCGCTCAAGCATTTCGGACGTGCCGACGCCGTGGGCGAGACGCTCGAAGTCGCGGGGCAGCCGATGGCGTTGCGGGCCGTGATCGCGGACCTGCCGGCCGGCGGCACCGACCTCGCCGCGGGCATCTTCGCCTCCGGGCTTGCCGCGCGTTCCGGCCTTTCGCTGTTAAAAGCGGACGGACCGGGCGGCTTTTCGATCAGCGTCAGAACCTACCTGCGGCTGCGCGCGGGCGCTTCGGCCCAAGAGGCGGCGGACTCGATCCAGTCGGCGGTCGCCGGGCTGGTGCCGCCGTTCGTGCGCAACGCCTACCGGCTCGAGCCCGTCCGCATCGACCAGCTCGCCTTGCACGAGGGCTTCCATCCGGGCGCGCGCGAGCGGCTGGTGATCGGCAGCCTGGTCGCGGCGCTCGTCCTTCTGATCGCGGCCGCCAATTTCGTGAATTTGAGCGTCGCGCTGGCGGGGCGGCGTCGGCGCGAGATCGGCGTGCGCAAGGCGAACGGCGCCGGCCGCCGCCACATTGCGGGCCAGTTTCTCGCCGAGGCGGTGCTGACGGTGTCGGTCGCGACGATCCTCGCGCTCGCGGCGTCCGAATGGCTGCTGCCGGCGGTCAACGGATTCCTGGAGACGCAGGCGCGCCTCGATTATGCCGCCGATCCACGCCTGCTCCTTTGGCTCCTGTCGGGCGCGGCGCTGCTCGGCCTCGCGGCCGGCGCCTACCCGGCCTTCCTGCTCTCCTCCTTGCCGCCGGCGGCGACCCTGCGAGACAAGGGTGGCGGGGCGGCGGGCGGCGCGTGGGTGCGGGGCGCGCTCGTCACCGCCCAGTTCGCGATCCTCATCGGGCTGATCATCGCCACGTCCGTCGTTCACCGGCAGCGAGTCTTCGCGATGCGCGAGGCGCTGCGGATGGATATCGACCAGGTGCTCACCGTCACCGCCAAATGCCCGCCCGCCTTCGTCGCCGAGGCCGCGAAGCTGCCGGGCGTTCGCGCCGTCTCGTGCAGCGGCGAGAGCCTGCTCAGCGGGAACACGTTCCTCCCGATCGAGTGGAGAGGCCGGCAGCTGATGGCCGACATCGTCCCGGCCCTGCCGTCGATTTTCCCACTCTACGGCGTGCGGCCGGTGGCGGGGACGCTCGCGACCCTCCCTCCCGGGGGGCAGGAAACGGTATCGCGGGTGGTGATCAACGAGGCGGCGGTGCGGGACTTCGGCTTCGCCTCGCCTTCCGCCGCCATCGGGCAAATGCTGCCGAGCCTGTCGGACGAGCCGGGCGGCTCCACCGGCGCGCAGGTGGTGGCGGTCGTTCCCGATTTCGCCTTCCATTCCATCGAAACGGCGATCGAGCCCACCCTCTATCTGCCGCAGGCTCCGGGGGAGTGGAACGGGGGGCTGGTCTCGATCAAGCTGGCCGGCCGCGACGTGCCGGAGACGCTCTCGCGGATCGATCGGCTGTGGCGCGCAACGGGCAATGAGGGGCCGATCCAGCGCGCCTTCGTCAGCGAGCATATCGAGCGGCTCTACCTCGGCCTCCAGCGCAACGCGCAGCTCTTCGCCGTCTTCTCCGGCCTCGCCATCTTCCTCGCCTGCCTCGGCCTCGTCGGCCTCTCCCTCTCGGCGGCGCAGCGGCGAACCAAGGAGATCGGGATCCGCAAGGCGCTGGGCGCGAGCACGCGCCAGATCCTCGCCTTGCTCCTGTGGCAGCTCAGCCGGCCGGTGCTGCTCGCCAACCTCGTCGCCTGGCCGATCGCCTGGTGGCTGATGCGGCGCTGGCTGAACGGCTTCGCCGAGCGCATCCCGCTTCCGCTCTGGCTGTTCCCGGCGGCCGGGCTGATCGCCCTCGCCCTCGCGCTGCTGAGCGTCGGCATGCTCGCCTACCTCGTCGCGCGGCAGAAGCCCGTGCACGCGCTGCGCTACGAGTGAGGGCGCGGGGACCGGCTCCGCAAGCTCCCGGGCGCCGCAATCCCGCCGGCGCAACCGCCGCGACGCCGCCGATCCTCGGGCTCGATCAGGCCTACCCGCTTTGGTCCATATAGGGCGCCGAAGCGTGGACCTGCCGGCCCGGGGAGCCTATCCGGCCTCCATGGTCGAGGTCTGGCTGGTCCGGTTGTTCATCGTCGCGGCCACCGTCGGCGCGATGGAGGGGCTCGCGACCGCGGTCCACCGCTACGTCATGCACGGCTTCGGCTGGGGCTGGCATCGCTCGCACCATGAGCCGCGCCGGGGAAGGTTCGAGCGGAACGACCTCTATGCCTTGCTGTTCGCCGGGCTGAGCCTCGCCTGCCTCTCCTTCCTCGCCGATCTGTGGCCGGCTTTGTGGTGGGTGGGGATCGGGACCCTCGTCTACGGCCTGCTCTACGCGGTCCTCCACGACGGCCTGGTCCACCGCCGGCTTCCGATCGGAAGGAGGCCGCCCCGGCTCTATCTGAAGCGCCTCGTCCAGGCCCACCGGCTCCACCACGCCGTCCGGTCGCGCGACGGCGCCGTCTCCTTCGGCTTCCTCTACGCGCCTCCGATCGAGGCGCTGCGCCGCCGTCTGCGGGGCGGAGCGCTGAGGTGAAGCCCGCCCGCCAGGCCGCCATCGGACTCTCGCTCGCCGCGGCGATCGCGCTCGGCTGGCTCGGGCTGCACGTCTGGTCGGTCTTCTTCCAGCCGTTGCGGGGGCCGGCGCTGCTCGCCGCTCCGCTCCTCGTCGCCCTGCTGTGCTGGCTCAACGTCGGCCTGTTCATCGTCGCTCACGATGCGATGCACGGGACGCTGGCGCCCGGCCGGCCCGGCGTGAACCGCTGGGCCGGCCGGATCGCGCTTGCGCTCTACGCCGGATTCTCCTTCGACCGGCTGCGCCCGAAGCACCACGCCCACCACCGCGATCCCGGGACGGCGGTCGATCCCGATTATTGCGCCGCTCATCCCCGCCATTTCCCGCGCTGGTACGCCGCCTTCCTGGGCCAGTATCTCGGCCTCCGAGAGCTGCTCGTCCTGAGCGCGCTCGCCGGCGCGTACCGGTTCCTCCTGGGCGCTCCCTACGCCAACCTGCTCCTCTTCTGGGCCCTGCCGGCGATCCTCTCCTCGGCGCAGCTCTTCCTGTTCGGCACCTTCCTCCCCCATCGGCTCCGGGACGAGCCGTTCGCCGATTCGCATCGGACGCGGAGCAACGGCTATGCGTGGCCGGTCTCGCTGCTCAGCTGCTTCCACTTCGGCTATCATCACGAGCATCATCGCGCGCCCCACGTCCCCTGGTGGGGACTCCCCGCGGAGCGCCGCCGAGCGTCAGGCCAAGGCCGATTCGATGAGGTCTGCCGCTAGCCGAACGCCTCCCGCGGCCCCGATCTCCTCGCCGATCGCTCGAGCGCGGTCGCGATAGCCGGGCGCCGTCAGGACCGCCTGGAGCGCGGAGCGGAGGCGGCGGCGGAGCGGCGGGCGGGCCGCGACCACCTCACCCGCGCCGGCGCGGGCGATCCGGGCGGCGATCGCGGGCTGCTCGAACGCCAGCGGCAGCGCCACCATGGGCAGAGCGGCGGCGAGGGAGTCGAGAACGGTGTTGAAGCCGGCATTGGTGACGACGGCGTCGGCGTGACGAAGCACGTCGATCTGGGGGACGAAGTCGTGGACCGCCGGCCGGCCCGGCAGGGACTCCGCTTCCCGCCGCGACAGACGTCCGCCATGGGCGAGGACCAGCGCCGCTCCGAGGTCGTCGCAGGCCTGGGCCACGGCGCGGAAATGGCGCGCCCCGCCGCCCAGCTTAGTGGTGCCGAGCGAACAGTAGACGAGCGGGCGCGGCGACGGCAGGTCCACGCGCCCCGGCTCCGGATGCCGGAACGGGCCGAGATAGTGGAAGCCGGGCGGCAGGTCCGAGCGCGGGAAGTCGATCGAGGGCACGGCCTGGGCGATCTGGAGCGAAGGGGAGAAGCAATCCTCGAGGCGCCGGCGCGCAGGCAGGCCCCATCGCCCGCACCAGGCCTGGATGACCGACCCGACCGGCCGCATCATGAGGTCGGCCACCCGCCACCCGCCGCGGTTTCGGGCGAGGCCGCGTCGGCTCGGGTCGAAGCGCCAGCCGACATAAGGCGGGGGGATTGATGGCTCGCGATTGACCGGCAGGGCGCAGGCGACGGTAGCGAAGGGAAGGCCAAGGCTTTCCGCGATCAGGCCGCCCGCCGGCTCGAGCTGGTCGCAGATGACGGCGTCGGCGCCGATCTCGCGCAGGGTCGCGGGCGCATGGCGGCAGAGCCGGTCGGTCTGGCGCGCCATGGCGCGGATGGTGCCGCCATGGCCCCCGATCCCGGCGGCCGGGATCGGCGCGAAGGCGGCATCGCACCGCTCCATGACGGGAGCGGCGTCGAGAAGATGGACGAAGGTCGCCCGATGCCCGCGCGCCTCGAGCTCCCGCGCCAGGGTCCCCAGCGGCCTCACATGGCCCGTGAACGGAGGGCAGATGAAAGCGAAATGCATCGTCGGGTCAGGCGACGATCGCCTCGCCCAGGGCCGACATCATGATCGCCGCCTTCTCGCGCCGGGGGACGAAGACCCGCTTCTCCCACGCCTCGGTGCCCAGGGCCGCGACCCTCCGCCCGATCCGCCCGTAAATCCCGGCGGCGGAGAGGATCGCCCAGCGCGAGCGGAACGGAAGCCTCGCCACGCCGGCGCGGGCGGACGCCTCGAAGACCTCGGCAAGCCCGCAGATGCGCCGGACCAGGGTGACGAGACGGGCGCGGTTGGAGCCATGGAGGAGGTTCCGCTCGGTCAGCCCCTGCGCGGCCAGCCACGCGGCCGGTATGTAGCAGCGGCCCGAATCGTGATCGGCGGCGACGTCCCTCGCTATGTTGGAAAGCTGGAAGGCGATGCCCAGCTCGCCGGCGCGGGCCAGGGTCGCCTCCTCGTCCGCCGGGACACCCATCACCACCGCCATCATGCACCCGACCGCCCCGGCGACATGATAGCAATAGCGCAGCAGGTCCGCCTCGTCGGCCGGGCGCCAGCCCTGCTCGTCGAGCCGGAAGCCCTCGAGATGGTCCTCGATCAGGCGCCGGGGGATCGGACATTCGGCGACGAGCGCGGCGAGCGCGTCGAAGGGGGTCCGCCCGGTCGGCTGCCCGGCGAGGGCCAAAGCGGTCAGCCGCTCGGACTCGGCCATGCCCGCGCCGCCGACTCCGCCGCCGCGGCCCAGCGCCTGGCCGTCGCAGACGTCGTCGCAGTGGCGACACCAGCAATAGAGCAGCCAGGCGCGCTCCCGGGTCGTCCGGTCGAAGAGCCGGCTGGCCATACGGAAGGAGCGCGATCCTTCCCGGATCACGCCCTCGGCCTGCCTGACGATCTCGTCCCGGCTCATCGGGCGAGGTCCGCGAGCATGAGGCCCGCGGTGGCCTTGGCGCTGCCGACGACGCCCGGAATCCCGGCGCCGGGATGGGTACCGGCCCCGACGAAATAGAGATTGGGGATGCGGTCGTCGCGATTGTGGACCCGGAAATAGGCGCTTTGGGTCAGCACCGGCTCCAGGCTGAAGGCGGAGCCGAGATGCGAGTTGAGCTCGCGCTCGAAGTCGGCGGGCCCGAAGTGGAACCGGGAGTCGATCCGGCTCGAGAGTCCGGGAAGGACCCGCGCCTCGAGGATGCGCAGGATCCGATCGGCATAAGCAGGGCCCTCTTTCTCCCAGTCGATCGGCGCGCGCCCGAGATGGGGGACCGGCGCCAGCGCGTAGAAGGTCGATTTTCCCGCCGGCGCCATCGCCTTGTCGGTGGCGGTCGGATGGTGGAGGTAGAGCGAGGGATCGTCCGCGAGCCGGTTCCCTCGGTAGATGTCGCGCAGCAGCCCGCCGTAGCGCGGCCCGAAGAGGATGGAATGGTGGGGAACGTCCGGCCACTCGCCCGACGCCGCGAAATGGACGACGAACAGCGAGGGGGAGAAGCGCTTGCGCTTCAGCTTGGCGGCGGCGCTCGGCCCGCGAGAGTGGCCCAGCATCTCGTAGGTACGGACCACGTCGCCGTTCGAGGCGACCGCGTCGAACCGCCCGCTCCATCCGCCGCGCGTGCGCACGGCGCGGGCGCGGCCGCGCTCCACCGCGATCCGCTGGACCGGGTCGCCGAGGCGGAGCGCACCGCCGAGCCTCTCGAAGTGCCGTACCATGCCCTTGACCAGGGCATTGGTTCCGCCGCGCGCGAACCACACGCCGCCGTCCCGTTCCAGCTTGTGGATGAGGGCGTAGATGGCGCTGGTCGTCATCGGATTGCCGCCGACGAGCAGGGTATGGAAGGACAGGGCCTGCCTCAGCTTCTCGTTGCGCACGAAGCTCGAGACCATCGAATAGACGGAGCGCCACGCCTGATAGCGCGCCAGCTTGGGCGCCGCGCGCAGCATCGAGCGGAAGTCGAGGAAGGGGACGGCGCCGAGCTTCCCATAGCCCTCGGCGCAGACCCCCGCCGAATAAGCGAGGAAGCGGCGATAGCCCTCGACGTCGCGAGGCTCGAGCGCCTCGATCTGCTCGGCCAGGCGCCGGTCGTCGTCGACATAGTCGAAGATCGTCCCGTCCGGCCAGGAGAGGCGGTAGAAAGGCGAGACCGGCAGCAGCTCGACGTCCGAGGCCATGTCGGCGCCGGTGAGGCCCCACAGCTCCTCAAGGCAGGACGGATCGGTGATGACCGTCGGCCCCGCATCGAAGACGTGGCCCGCCTTCTCCCAATGATAGGCGCGGCCGCCCGGCTTGTCCCGCGCCTCAAGGATCGTCGTCGCGATCCCGGCCGACTGCAGCCGGATGGCGAGGGCGAGGCCGCCGAAGCCCGCGCCGATCACGGCGGCGCTCGCCGTCACGGCCGAAGCTCGCGAAAGGCGCCCAACGCCCGGCGCACGGGGAGGGGGGGACGCCCGCTCAGGATCCTGAGCTTGTCGAAGGCGGTCGAGCGGCCCGCAAAGAAGCGGGCGATCACGGTTTCGGGCAGGCGGTAGAAATGCTCGAGCACCCGGTAGCGAAGCGGCGGGTCCGCGGCGTGGAAGAGCATCCGGTTGAGGCGGCGGTAGAAGCGGCGCTCGCCCCACAACCGCTCGGCCCGGGCATGGAAGAGGGCGTAGAGCGCCTCCGGGCTCATGCTGGGTTGCGCGGCGAGCAGGAGGGCGTTTCGCACCGCGTCCGGCAGCGAATAGCCGGTCGTCGGGTGGAAGAAGCCGCCCCTGAGGCCGAGGCGCGGCACCGGCGCCTCGACCCCGGGCCACAAGGCGGAGCATTCCCCGCCCAGCACGATCGGAAGGACTCCGACCTCCTCGTCGAGCAGCTCGGCCGGGTAGAGGCCGCCGCAGCGCAGGTAATTGCCGACCCGGCCCCGCACCAGCGGCACGTCGAGCACCGGCGAGGCGGAATAATAGGTGTCCTCCACCATCAGCTCGGTCTCGCCGAACGGAAGCGCGTAGAAGAAGCGGTAGCCGCCGTCCTGGTCGACGCACGCGTCCATGATCGCCGGACGCTCGCGGCCGTGGGGGGCCTCGAAGCGGTAGGTGCGCCCGACGAACTTCTGCCACGCAAGCTCGAGGCCGGGCATCGCGGCGGGGCCTCGCGCGTCGATCACCGCCGCAGCCTCGATCCGCTCTCCCCCTTCGAGGACGACGTGATCCGGACCGAGCGACTGCACCTGGGCTCCGAAGCGATAGCATCGGGCGGGAAGGGTGGCGCGCAGGTGCCGGTCCAGGTCGGCGGATCGAAGGCTGTTATAGCCGAAGGCGAGCGTCCGCTTGCGCGCCGGGAAGCGGACCTCGTGATCGTCCCAGTGGCGGGTCGCCAACGGCCGGACCAGAGCCCGCTCGTCCTCGCCGAGATCGGTGTCGAAGAACGACCAGACATGCGTGCCGCCGAAGCGCTCTCCCGCCTCGAGCAGGAGGAACGGAGCCTCGGGCCGGCGGACGGCGAGCGCCAGCGCCGCGAGGCCCCCGGCAAGGCCCCCGCCGACGATGACGAGAGGTCTTGCGCCGCTCACCGGCGAGCCCCGCCTAAAGCCCATCTGGAAACGCTTGTCCGGGGCGGATAGCGGCCGGCACCATGTGCCGACGCCTTGCCCTTGCGCTCCTCCCGTCTCTCCTCGCCAACGCGCCCGCCGCCGAGCTCGACGTGACCGTCGAGCGGCTGCGCAACGCGAAAGGGGATCTCCAGCTCTGCCTCACCCGCGAGGCGGCTCACTTCCCCGACTGTCGGGGCGATCCCAAAGCGGTTTTCCGGACGGTGCCCGCGACGGTCCGGACGGTCCGCTTCTCCGGCCTCGCGCCGGGAGGCTACGCGCTCTCCGTGTTTCACGACGAGAATCGCAACCGGAAGCTGGACATGGCATTGATGATCCCCCGCGAGGGCTTCGGCTTTTCGCGGAATCCTGTGGTGCGCTTCGGGGCGCCGAAGTTTCGGCAAGTCCGCATCGATCTGCCGCCGGGCATTTCGCGACAGCAGGTCCGGATGCAATACGTGCTTTAGTCTAGGTGGATCGGCTCCAGGCCCCGCATTACCCTGAGCCCGAGGGGGCAATGCGCAGGGATTTCATGTCCGACGCCGACTTTTGCCTTTCATTTCCCGGACTCGACCGGGCGGAACCGGACCGGGAGGGAATGCCGCTTCTCCATATCCTGCTGGCGTCGCCGCGGGGCTTCTGCGCCGGCGTCCGCCGGGCGATCGACGCCGTCCGCAGCGCCCTTCGGGTCCACGGAGCGCCCGTCTACGTCCGGCGTCCGATCGTCCACAACTTGGCGGTGGTGAGGGCGCTCGAGGCGGAAGGCGCCGTGTTCGTGGAGGAGCTGGACGAGGTGCCGGAAGGCGGAGTCGTGATCCTCTCCGCCCATGGGGTCGCGCCCGCCATCGCGCACGAGGCGCGGCGGCGGAGGCTGGTCGCCTACGACGCCGTCTGTCCGCTCGTCGCCAAGGTCCATCGGGAGGTCGAGCGCCACCACAGGAGCGGTCGGCACGTGGTGCTGGTCGGCCATGCCGGCCATCCCGAGATCGTCGGGACGCTCGGCCATCTTCCGGAAGGCGCCGCGACCCTGATCCGCGGCGCCGGCGACGTCGCCGCGCTTCCGTTCGCGGCGGACGCCCCGCTCGGCCTGGCGGTCCAGACGACCTATTCGGTCGACGAGGCCGCGGCGGTGGCGGCTGCTCTGGCCGGGCGGTTTTCCGACGTCGCGCAGCCTTCGTCCGCCGACATCTGCTACGCGACCACCAACCGGCAGGAGGCGGTCCGCGCCATCGCCCTCAGGGCCGATGCGGTGATCGTCGCGGGCGAGCATTTCTCGTCCAATGCCTGCCGGCTGGCCGAGGTGGCCGCCGCCGCCGGGTGCCGGCACGTCCAGCTCGTCGCCGACCCGTCCGGGATCGACTGGGAACTCGTTCCGGCCGGCGGAACCCTGGGGATCGGCGCGGCCGCCTCCACGCCCGAGAGCGCGGTCGGCGCGATCCTCGCCGCCTTGGGCGAGCGGCACGTCATCCGGCTCGAAACCGTCCGGTCGGCGGTGGAGACGACCGAGTTCCGCCGGGTCGCGGTCGGATGAAGACGGCCGAGCCCCAGGCGGCCGAGGTCGCGCTCGGCCCCTCGCTCGCCCGCGCCGCGGCCGAGATCGACTCACTGTTCGAGGCTCTGCTTCCCGATCCGCCGGACCCGCGCCGGAGACTGTTCCAGGCGATGCGCCACGCCGCGATCGGCGGCGGCAAGCGGCTCCGCCCCGCCCTCTGCCTCGCCTCGGCGGACCTGTTCGGCGTGCCTCGGGCGCGCGCGTTCCGGGCCGGGCTGGCGGTCGAGTGCGTCCACATCCACTCGCTCATCCACGACGACCTGCCCTGCATGGACGACGACGACCTGCGGCGGGGCAAGCCGACGGTCCACCGCGCCTACGACGAGGCGACCGCGGTCCTCGCCGGCGACGCGCTGCTGGCGCTCGCTTTCGGGATCCTCGCCGATCCGCTGACCCATTCCGACGGCGCCGTCCGGGCCGAGCTTTCCGGCGAGCTTTCGCGCGCGGCCGGAGCCTGGGGCATGGCGGGCGGACAGATGCTCGACCTCCTCAGCTCCGCGGAGCGCGAGAGCCTCGACACGGTCACCAGCATGCAGCGCCTCAAGACCGGGGCTCTGATCGGCTGGTGCGTGGAAGCCGGGGCGATCCTCGGCCACGCCCCCGCCGACGCCCGGACCAGCCTCCGCGGCTACGCCCAGTGCCTCGGCCTCGCCTTTCAGATCGCCGACGATCTGCTCGATCGCGAAGGCGACGAACGGGTCGTCGGCAAGAGGCTCCGCAAGGACGAGCAGGCGGGGCGGGTGACCTTCGTCACCCTGCTCGGGGCCGACCGCGCCCGGCGCCAGGCGGATCTGCTCGTCGAGCAGGCGGCCGAGCATCTGCGCGGGTTCGGCGAGGACGCGCGGCTTCTCGACGCCATCGCGCGCTTCTGCGTCAGCCGGCGCCGCTGATCTCCAGCCCCGCCTCGACCCCGATCCTTATCGCCTCGGCCGAGCTCGCTATGCCGAGCTTGGTCAGTAAGGCCGCCCGGTGCATCTTCACGGTCTTCTCGTCGATGCCGAGGAAACCGGCGGTCTGCTTGTTGCGATAGCCCGCGATCATGTGGGCGAGCACCTGGCGCTGGCGGGGCGTCAGCGCCGCGACCCGTCCCGCAGCCTCCCGCCGGCGCGCCTCGAGGTCTACTTCGCCCTCGCCGGTCTCCATCTGCGAGCCGATGAAATAGGCGATTCCGCCCGCCGGGCCGAAGACCGGAGCGATCATCACCGCGTTCCGGAAGGCCGAACCGTCCTTGCGATAGTTGAGCATCCTGGCGAGCGTGGGCCGCCCGTCGCGGACCGCGTCGCGGAGCAGGGCCCGCGCCTCCGGTTCGGTGTCCGGCCCCGCCAGGAAGCGGCAATTGCGCCCGACGATCTCCTCCTCCCGATAGCCCGTCAGCTCGCAAAAGGCGCGATTGACGGCGACGATCGGGTTGTCGGGCCGCCGCGGATCGGTGATCACCGACGCGATCGGAGTCGCCGCGATCGACGCGAACAGCTCCTCGTCTGCCGAACCGCTCTGGACAGCCGAATCCATGGTCACCGGATAGAGACTTTCGGCCCGCTCCGCGAGGTTGAACCCCGGGCGCGGCGCGCTTCCGCGGTCCGAGCCGCGCACGGGCCGCCCGAAGCCCCTCAATCCTGCAGGTGCGCCGCCAGGGCGAGGGCCAGCAGGACCAGCACGGCGCTCGCGACGACGGCGATCAGCCGCTGATCCGCCGTCGACCCGCGGGCGCCCTGCAGCGGCGCCCGGTCGAGCAGGCGATCGAGGCTCCAATGGCGGCCGATGACGTCGAGCCGCGCCTCGAGCAGCTCCTGCCTTTCCCGGTAGCGCCGCAAGGAGCGGTGGAGCGTTCCCCACGACCCCAGGATCAGCATCGCGGAGACCCCGGTGACCACCAGCCGCACCGCCATCGATGCCTTGTCGGTGGTCAGCAGATAGACGTTGGCGGTCACCGTCACGGCGGCGATCTGGAGGAAGCCGGGCACCAGCTGGAGGCGCCGATCCTGCTGCGCGCGCATCTCGGCGTGAAGCTCCCCGAACAGGGATTCGCCATGCGCCTCGAGCGCCGAACGCTCCTCGTCCGACAGCTCGAAGAGTTCGGAGCGGGGATCTTCCGGCGGCACTTGCCGACAACAGGCGGGGTCGGAGGGTGTTCCGCGAGGCGCCTGAAGGGTTGGGGCATCTCCCAGCTCCTCCGAGCTTGTGCGCTGATCCATGCCGGTTGACGATCCAGTACTGGACCCAGGATAGCCGGCCTCGGCAGCGTACCGGCTGGGTGACCAGCTACGGACGACCCAAGCTAAGTCGGCGTTCGGCTGCCTTTCGGTCGGTGCGTATTGAACCTAATATAAACTCATCAAGCCAGTGATGGAGTGCAGCCGCTCAGTCTACGTCGCTGTGCGGCGGTTCGCCCGCAGGCAAGACAGAATGCTTAGATTGCTGGTCATGCTGAGCAAGGGGACAAAAATGAGCACGACAACGAGCGGAAACCGCTTCCGGGACAGCGTGGCTGACCTCCTGCGCGCGGGTGGTTATCAAGTTCACACAGAGATACAACTCGGGTCTAAGCGCGTTGATATCTATTTCGAAGAGCGCCGTTTTGCCTCCTTCCGACGCTTTGCAGTGGAAGCCAAAAACTTTGGTAGATCACTGAAAAACAATGATTTTGAAAAAATATATGGCGGCTATGCAGCGCTACTCAAGGAAAATCTGATCGACCATATTATGGTGGTCTCTACATTGGAGCTCGAGGCGCCAGCAGCGCAGGGTTTGCTCAAGGCCTTGGCAAGTCAAATCTCGTATCATCGACTTAAAGATTTCCAGGAAGAGATCCTTGGATTTCAAGCCTTTTTAGGTAACTTCCTCAACCGACATGAGCGCGAAGGCCTCGAACACTATTTCGTCCAACCGACGCTTAGTGACGGTCGCCACCTGATGACAGCTCTCAACGAGTGGCTAGAGGACGACGGCGATAGCGCCCCCGTCGCCATAATAGCCGGTTACGGGATGGGCAAGACGAGCGTAGCAAAGCATTTCACATACAATTTGGCAAAGCGGTTCCTAGCGGGTGATGATAGCCGGATACCCGTTTATGTGAGCCTGGGGGGGATCTCTCGCGAGCAAGGTCTTGAGGGGCTAATCAGTACCGCACTTACAAGTGGCCTACCTTCAGTCCGAAACTTCAGCTTTCCAGTCTTCGAAATGCTCAACGAGGCGGGTCGCTTTCTGATTATATTGGACGGTTTCGACGAAATGAAACACATGATGAGCGAAGCCGAGTTCCGTGCGAACTTCGATGAACTGCATCGGTTGGTGGCCGGGCGTTCAAAAGTTTTATTGCTTGGCCGCCCCACAGCATTCCTGTCCGATAGCGAGCACGCGTACGTTCTACGAGGTTCGGCGCGCATAGGTGCTCAAACCCACCGCCCCCCCGGTAGTCCCAATTATACCGAAGTTCGCTTGAGACCTTTTACACCCGACCAAGTTCGTAAGTTTCTGGCATGTTACTTTCGGTTTCAACGAGAGAGTGGCAAGATAGAGGTTGACGAGGAATTTGCAGCGCAGCGAATTCGTGAACTCGAAAGCGCGGAGCATGAGGAGCTAATCGCCCGTCCTGTTCATGCTCGTATGTTGGCTGATCTAGCCGGCGATCGAGGATTCATAATCAGTCATCTAACGCGCTTTCAGCTATACGATCATTTCGTTGCTCATCTTATTGATCGCGAGGGAAAAAAGCTGGGACGGGGAAGTCAACTTAAGGATGTCGACAGACGTGCATTTTCTTGCGACCTCGCTTGGCACCTCTGGCTTGACCCCAGCGGTTCGACATCCGGATGTCGAATTGAGGATATCCCTCCTCACCTCTTCGCGCCCTATTTGCCGAGCCAAGAAGACCCTATAGCTCTGCGACGTGCGCTGTTGTCTGGATCTTTTTTAGATGAGAAGGCCGCCGGCGTGTTCTACTTTGCCCATCGCTCTTTCCAGGAGTTCCTAGTCGCTGAATTCATTTGGAGCAACTTGACAGAGGGAGAGGATTCCGCTGAGATCATCGACCAGCTAGGAAGCGCGATTAGCAGGGAGGTATACGACTTCCTTGTAGAACGTGACGACCGGAGCTTCTTTCGTACACTGCTGTCCGAATTGGCGAGATATAGTGCAGCGCTACCCCTTGAAGGGTTCATCGTTGTGACCCGCTCAGAGATCATGCGCGAGGTCGCAACCGGCCGCGCCGCCGCATTTTTCACTGCCTGGGACGCCGGCACAATGCTCGCCCATGCCATGGTGCACAATCGCGAAGACGATGGAAGCATGATACGGGTTGCGAGACAAATTGGGAGCCGTGCCAGCCGTAAACCAGGAGTCCTTCTGAGTGCGATTAGGACGGTACTCCTGCTGGGGCCAAGAGCGGATTTACCGCGAGAGATCAGAGCAAAAATCGTTGTGGGATTGATGTTTGCGCGTGCTGAAACGGACATAGAGCAGCTTGCGATAGAAATGGACCGCGGGAAAAAATCTCGTGCGTTGAGAGATACCATATTCGAAGCGGTCACCGCTGAGGAAGGGGATCACGGCCAGCTGACGATGGAGTTAAATGTCGGAATAATCATGGAAATCGCTGCCGGCGTTGCACCTCAACCCATCGACGACTCTTCAATGGATAGGGGTCAGCTGAATTGGATCTACCGAGCTGGCTTTGATGACTTTTTTAGCCACGTTCCCGACCCCGGCCGCGAGCGCTTGCGTACATTCTATCAGCGTGACGCTCATCTATCACGGAAATTGAATATGCGTCGTTTGGACAGAAAGGAGTAGCTGTTTACGTGGGTTCGAAGCCGGCTCAGGCACCGTTTTCGATCTCTAAAGACCTGGCGACTGGCTCATTCCAACAGCTGCCAGCGTTCTTGAAAAGGTACATTAAACGTAA
The DNA here is from genome assembly GCA_019232625.1 of Alphaproteobacteria bacterium. GTDB lineage: Bacteria > Pseudomonadota > Alphaproteobacteria > Sphingomonadales > Sphingomonadaceae > Allosphingosinicella. The sequence continues at coordinate 86,396 of JAFANP010000055.1, forward strand.
TCGCCCTTTTCTGCGGATACTGCCTCGGCAGATGGGTTGGTCTAATCGCTGCGGGCCCGCCCGTTTTAGTCAGTGCCGATGCTCAACGGGTCGGCGGCCACGCGCCTCCGCGGAGCGCCCGTCGGAGAGACGGCGCGGTGCGGCTCCCGCTGCACATAGCAACCTCCGGCGGGCGATCACTATGATTCGTCTCCCCTCGTCGCCCGAGCCCGGGCCGATGTCGATGAACCAGTCGCTTGCCGCGGCCACCGCGATCTCGTGATTGATGAGGACGACGCTGCTTTCGGCGTCGACTAGGGCGCCCAGCTGGGTGATCAGGTGCTCGATGTCGGTCGCGTGAAGGCCCGTGGTCGGCCCGTCGAGGGCGTAGGGGGCGCCGCCGCGCTGGGCGCGCTGGAGTTCGGTGTCGAGTTTTCCCACCCTATGCCAGCTACATGCCTGGCATCGAGGGCCTTGGCCGGGAGCTTGTCTGGCGACGCTCAAGCGGGACGCGCTGCGGCTTTGCTTCGGAGCTGCGGCGGAGTGACGAATGGGGCCGGCGACGCCCGCTACCTCGTGTTCGCAACGCAATATCCAGCGCGGCGCCCCTTCCGGGCTACAGCGCTTCCGCCACCGCTTCCTTGGACGCCAGCACGTGGGCGTGCTCGATCTTGGGCAGGCCGCTTAAGAGCGTCGGCGTGTGGGCGATCAGCGCCCGGCCGACCTTTCCGGCGAGGTGAGCCAGCCGATCCTTCTCGCTCCCGAACGTGTCGAAGATGGCGAAGTCGCGCGCGCCGAACTTGACGGCGAACCAGTCGACCGTTCCCTCCTCCTCCATCACGTCGTCCCGGGCCCTCCGAAGGAAATCCTCGACCTCGTCCTCCTTGCCTTCCTTCGCCTCGATCCGGACGAACAATGCGCGGTCGATCATCGACTTTCTCCTTGGTTGGACTCCGTGGATGAGGCTTGCGCGGTCATGAGGTCCGCCGGGCGCATGCCGGTGAAGCCCTTGAGAGCAGGTCCCGGATTGCGCGACGATCTTTCGCCATGAGGCTGTCCTATGGCCGTCGAGGGTCAACTCCCGGGAGGACGCGAGGTTGCCGGCGCCGTCGAGGATAAGCGCGCGGCGTAAGAAAATCGCAGAAAGGGCGGGTCGACGACGGGCGGCGCCGCCGCCGCGGGCACTTTCGGACCCGCCACGGAACGAAGCCGGGACGCGCGGGCTTTGCAAGGGACGTCATCGCGGCGGTCGCGACGGCGTTCGCTCGATGCCGGCGCGCGCCGGTCAGGAGGCAGGAATGCGCTTTCGTCAGTTCGGATCCGCGGGGCACGAGGTTTCGGTCGTCGGCCAGGGCACCTGGAAAATCGACGGGGACAGGCGGGAGCTTGCCGTTGCGACCCTCCGCCGCGGCCTCGACGAGGGCATGACCCATATCGACACCGCGGAAATGTACGGCGATGCCGAGTTGCTGGTCGGGGAGGCGATAAGCGGCCGGCGGGACGAGGTGTTCCTCGTTTCCAAGGTGCTTCCCGGGAACGCCTCGGCCCGAGGCACGATCGAAGCCTGCGAACGATCGCTGGCGCGCCTCCGCACCGACCGCCTCGATTGCTACCTGCTTCACTGGCGCGGCAGGATCCCCCTTGAAGAAACGATCGCGGCGTTCGAGCAGCTCGTCGCGTCGGGCAAGATCCTCGCCTGGGGGGTCAGCAATTTCGACGTTGCGGATCTCGAAGAGGCGCTCGCCCTCGCCGGTCCGGGCAGGCTCGCCTGCAACCAGGTCCTCTACAATCTTCAGGAACGCGCGATCGAGCACGCGGTCATCCCCTGGTGCGAACAGAGCGAAATGGCAATCGTCGCCTACAGCCCGTTCGGGCATGGCGACTTCCCGGACGAGCGCTCCCCGGGCGGAAGAGTGCTCGCGAGCATCGCCGAGGCCCACCAGGCGACCCCGCGCCAGGTCGCTTTGGCCTTCCTCACCCGCCAGGCGTTCGCGATCCCGAAGGCGTCGAGCCTGGACCATGCCGCGGAAAATGCCCGCGCGAGCGATGTCGAGCTCTCCGAAAGCGAGCTGGCCCGCATCGACGCCGCCTTCCCCCGCGGCCCGAAGCCCGCGGCCCTGCCGATGATCTAGGCTTGGGCGCCCCGCGCTCTTCGTCCGACAGATCGAGCCGTCCATCGTGCGAGACCGTGACTTGCTCCGGCAAGGGGACGCGGCCATACCGAGGCCGGAAGGATGATCGTAATTGCATGAAATTCGAGGTTCACGATCTCGCCGCCGGGATGGCCGAAGGCATGCGACAGTCCGACGAGTCGACACTAGCCAAAGCGCAGAATTTAGCGTGGGAGGAATGCGTATCCGATGAGCGCCGCGAATTCTTCGAGAGTAAGAACTTCGCCGGCCGCGGCCCTTCTTGGAGCGCCCTTTCCGAGAGGCATGACGACTATGTGCAGCTGTATGTGATCACCGACGCGGTTCCCCATACGTTCAACACGAGCCTGAAGCCCGCGCGCCTCGAAGGACTCGATAAGGATCAGGTGGTCGTTCGCTTGGAGCGGCTGGAGCGAGCGTTCGAAAACTCGATCTATTCATTCGATGAGATACAGGATGCCCACGAGGCTCGCGATCTGGCGATCTTGGATGCATTCGCCGAGGAATGGAATGCGGTGCGCGATTCGAGGCCGGCCTTCGCGACCTTCTTGCGCGAGGTGCAGCACGAGCTCGAGCGTCCGGATTGGCCCGACCTGTTGCGCAACAGGCTTGGATTGGCCCGTTACCAGCCCGCGGGCGAGCCCATTCCGGTTGCAGTGATGAGCTATTCCGTCCGGGAGGTTCTGGCGGATGCTGGCGGTGCCGTACCATTCACCACTCCGACGGTGCTGGATTCGGCGCCGTGGGAGCATTATTTTCCTGCGCCGCGGGACATCTCGTATGGCCGGGCGATGGCGCTCACACCATGTGATACCGATGAACAACTAGTTGCGGAAATCCTTCATTCACGTCTAACGTATAGGGGGAGGCACATCCGAATGCTGGGGTTCGTCCGGGACCGCTCGCCCATTGTGCCGCTTGCCACGCTGCGTTCTCATCACCTGCTGGCGTTGCAGCTAGCGTCGGGACGCGAGGATTTCGGTCAGTGAATGCATTGCCGGCATATGCTGATCGCCATCCTTGGCTGGACTCCTTCGTGGCGGAACCGCTCTCCGAACTGACCCGACTTCTTGCCGGCCGAGCGGCCGTATATCCGTACACCGGGGCCGATCCGGTGGATGCTGCCAGGATGTTGTTCGGAGGACTCCGTCCCGACGATCCCGCAAGGCTGGCGCTCTCAAAGGCCATTCTCGAATGGCTGAACAATGCAAGACGCGCCGCCTTGTCCGCCGAGCCTGCCGTTCAGCAACGAGATCTAGGTCGGATCGTGGCCGTGTTCGAGATCGTTGGCGCATTGAACCTGATCGACGCCGCTGAAGCGCTTCGCCGTCAATATGTCCGTTGGTGGGAATGGGTGGACGGGATGCCCTGCCGCCCGGCCCGCGATCCCAAGGCCGCCTATCTTCGAATGCTCGTCAACACCCAGATCAACCTGGAAGACCGGTTTAGCGAGCCCGACGGGCTGGCCCCGCTCTGGATGAGGATTTGTACCGAGGCCGGCGGGTCGCTTCCCAAGACCTATTTGCAGATCGCATTGGCCGGCCTTCGTAAACTGCCGCAAGCCTTGGCGCGCGGCGACACGCCTTGGATTACGGGGCTGGCGGAGTGGGCGCTCGCTAACGATCCCTCAGCCGACGAGTTTCTCGCCGTCTGGCGCCCGCTGAAGAAGCTCTATCCCTCATCCCCTGCGTTGCTCCGCAGGCAGGTATTCAGCCTGCTCAGCCAACCGGCATTCAAGGACGCCGGCATCGATCCGCCGGCGTGGTGGCGCGCGGACAACGAGTTCCCGAATCAGCAGGACAGAGGGAAATTTACGTTCGAACCGCCATCGAAGGACGCGCGCGAAAGCATCCTTGATGCGCTGAAAGCGGGACGTCCGTTTCGCCTCATCGAACCCCGTCTGCGGCAGCTAATGGAAAGCCACCGGTTGTACGCTGCACGCAGCGGCGATCCGGACTATCTGGTCCGAACCTTTTGCAACGTCGGCAATACCCTCATCAAAACGGGCGCGGATGCGCGCGAAGATAGAATTCGCTTCGCCGAATCGCTCGCGCGCGAAACACTCAATTACCGTCCTTTCGACGTCTTCAGCTGGTCGCTGTGGCGGGACGCCTTGGCAGCTGGGGGCGCCTACGAGAGCGCGCGCGATGTGGGCTGGGAGATCATCCGGCGGTTTCCGAACAATCCGGTTTCACGAAACGAGCTCGCGGAACTCATGATTTCCGGCGGAGAGACTGCGGACGCGCTCCAGCTCGTGCGGTCGAGCATCGAGGATGAAATATTCAACCCTTCTTCGTACACCCTATTGTCACGGCTGGAAGCGGCTCGTGGGGACATGGCGAAGGCCAGAGCGGCGTCGTCGGAAGCTCTCAAGCTCGAACCGGATAATGTGAGAAGGGTCGAGGCGCTAACGAGACTCATTGCCGGTACTCCTCCGACCCTCGAAAGCGCTCACTACCGGATCGGCAAGAAGGTCGAGCGTATCGGCGAAGGCGCGGCGCTCGAGGAAATTGTAAAGAGCGGCCGCCTTCGCGCCCTGCGCGAACAACTGAGGATCGATCCGTCCGCTATCGCCCGGCTTTCCGCTGCACTGCAGGAAGATCCTGAATCGACCTACGTAAACCTGCTCGCCGCCAGACATGGCCTCTGGCGCGCAGAAGAAGATGCACTGCCGCCCGTCGCCGCCGCCTTTGAGCTGGCCCTCGCCACGGAGGATCGCGCCAAGCTCGAACGCTTGGCGGAGCGTGCTCCGCGCCTCAGGGTCCTCATTCATCTGGCGCGCGCTTTGTTCGGAGACGAGGAATCGGCGGACTATATCGCCAGACTTCTCGCCACGGAGGATGAGCGGCAACTCGTGCAAGGCGAGAAGATCATCAAGCATCGGCTCGGGCGGATTATCTACGAGATCAACTCCGGCGTTGCGGCGGTGGACGCCATAAGTGGCGACCGCAAGCGAGTGATGCACGCTCTTTATGACGCCAACGAAGCTTTAGCGGCTCCAGAATTGCTGGCCGCCTAACGCTATAGCGTAGCGCATATCGTGCCGGAGAAACGCCGCGCCGTGTGCCTGATTGTCGAGGGAATGGCAGATGCCGACTACGTGCCAGCTACGTGCCTGGCACGCTCGACCGCCTGCCGTGCTTCGACGACGGCCTCTTTCGCCGTCGGAGCCGCTCCGCTGCCGACGATCAGCCGGCCGCCGCCGCCGCTCCACCCAGCGCCCGCTCCAGATACGGCGCCGTCCGGCTTCCCCGGCACCCCGCAACCTCCCCCGGCGGCCCGCTCGCCACGATGCGCCCGCCCTCGTCGCCCGCGCCTGGCCCGATGTCGATGACCCAGTCGCTCGCCGCCGCCACCGCCATGTCGTGGTCGACGAGGACGACGCTGTTGCCGGCGTCGACCAGGGCCTGGAGCTGGTTGAGCAAGCGTTCGACATCCGTGGGGTGGAGGCCGGTGGTCGGCTCGTCGAGGACGTAGAGGGCGCCGCCCCGCTGGGCGCGCTGGAGCTCGGTGGCGAGCTTCACGCGCTGCGCCTCGCCGCCGGAGAATTCGGTCGCGGGCTGGCCGAGGCGCAGATAGTTCAATCCGACCTCGCGGAGCACCTTCAGGGACCGGCAGACGTTGGGGGCGTCGGCGAAGAAGTCCCACGCCCCCTCGACGGTCAATGCGAGCACCTCGGCGATGTTCTTCTTGCGGTAGCGTATCTCGAGCGTCTTGGGATTGTAGCGTGTGCCGTGGCAGGCGGGACAGGGGGCGTAGACGCTCGGAAGGAAGAGAAGTTCGACCATGACGAAGCCTTCCCCCTCGCAGCGCGGGCAGCGGCCCTTGGCGACGTTGAACGAGAAACGGCCGGCATCGTAGCGGCGCTTCCTGGCTTCGGGGGTGGCCGCGAACCGTGCGCGGACATGGTCGAACAGGCCGGTATAGGTGGCGAGGTTGGAGCGCGGGGTCCGGCCGATCGGCTTCTGGTCGACCTCGATCAGCCGCCTGATCCCTTCGAGCCCGCCGGCGATCCGGCCCTCGGTGGCCTCGGCGGGGGGGTCCTCCAGAGCGGCTTCCGCATCCGGCTCCTCCTCGGCCGCGGGCGGAGCGCCGAGGGCGGCGGCGACCAGATCGACAAGGGCCTGGCTGACAAGGCTCGACTTGCCCGATCCGGAAATCCCTGTGACCGTCGTCAGCACGCCGAGCGGGATGGCGCAGTCGAGCGCCCTGAGGTTGTTGCGCGTCACGCCCTCCAGCCGGAGCCAGCCCGCCGGCGCGCGCAACCGGCTCGGCGTGCCGCCCCCCTCGGCGAACAGATGGCGCCTCGTCTCCGACGCGGTCACTTCGCGCAGGCCATCGATCGGGCCGCTGTAGAGGATCTCGCCGCCAAGCTCGCCGGCGGCCGGCCCCACGTCGACGATCCAGTCGGCGCGGCGGACGACGTCCATCTCGTGCTCGACGACGAACAGCGAATTGCCGACCGCCTTGAGGCCGTCCAATGCCCGTAGCAAAGCCTCGGTATCGGCGGGATGGAGCCCGGCCGAAGGCTCGTCCATCACATAGACGACGCCGAACAGGTTGGAGACGACCTGGGTGGCGAGCCGGAGCCGCTGGAGCTCGCCCGGCGACAGGGTCGGCGTGCTTCGCTCCAGGGTGAGATAGCCGAGGCCGAGGTCGATCAGCACCGCGAGCCGACGGCAGAGGTCGCCGGCGATATGCTCGACCACCAGGGCCTTCTCCGGGTGGGTCCTTCGAAGCGCCTTCAATTTGCCGGCTCTCGCCTCGGCATAAGGCGCGAAGATCTTCGAGAAGCGGGCCATGGGCAGGCGGCTCATCTCGGCGAAGTCGCGGCCCTCGAAGCGGACCGACAGGGATTCCTTTCGAAGCCTCTTGCCGTCGCAGAGCGGGCAGGTGCGGGCGATCATGAAGCGCGCCGCGCGCTTCTTCATCATCGCGCTCTGGGTGGTGGCATAGCTGTGGGTGACGTGGCGCTTGGCGCTCGAGAAGGTGCCCATGTAGGCCGGCTCGATCTTGCGCCGGATCGCGCGCTGAATCTCGTCGTGGGTCCAGCCCGGATAGACCGGGACCTGGGGCTGCTCCTCGGTGAACAGGATCCAGTGGCGCTCCTTTTTCGGAAGCTTGCGCCACGGCGTGTCGACGTCGATTCCGAGGCTGATCAATATGTCGCGCTGGTTCTGGCCGCCCCACGCGGTCGGCCAGGCGGCGATCGCCCGCTCGCGGATGGTCTTGGAAGGGTCGGGCACCATCGACGCCTCGGTGACCTCGTGGATTCGGCCGAGGCCGTGGCAGCGCGGGCAGGCGCCCTCGGGCGTGTTGGGCGAGAAGGATTCGGCGTCGAGATGGGCCTGGCCCGGCGGATAGTCGCCGGCGCGCGAATAGAGCATGCGCAGCAGGTTCGAGAGGGTCGTGACGCTTCCGACGGACGAGCGGGTGGTGGGCGATCCGCGCTGCTGCTGGAGCGCCACCGCGGGCGGCAGGCCCTCGATCTCGTCGACCTCGGGCACCTCCATCTGGTGGAAGAGGCGGCGCGCATAAGGCGAGACCGATTCCAGATAGCGGCGCTGGGCCTCGGCATAGAGGGTGGAGAAAGCGAGCGACGACTTGCCCGACCCCGACACGCCGGTGAAGGCGACGAGCGCGTCGCGCGGTATGTCGACATCGACGTTCTTGAGATTGTGCTCGCGCGCGCCGCGCACGCGCACGAAGCCGGAGGCCTTGGTGTCTCGCATGCGCACCTCTTGGGACCTGATACGCCCGGCCGCTCGGTTCGGTTGCATGACGGGGCTCGTGTGGAGTGTCCCTTCGGATCGAAGCCCCGCTGGGACCCGCCGATCGAAGGTCGGGAGGGGCAGCGCTGCCGCGGCTCCCGTTAGGGCCGGTCGAGCGAGGGGATCGGAGTTCCGATCACCAGCCTGCGGGCACGTCTCGCCGCCGCCGCATAGGGGGAGGGCTGGGCGAGGAAACGCCGGGGAGTCATGCCGAGGAACCGCCTGCCGTCCCGCAGGAAATGCGAGCGGTCATGGTAGCCGCGGGGAACCTGCGAGTGATCGGCGCCGGGCCCGGCGTCGAGCAGCGTAAGGAGCGCCCGGAGAAAGCGGGATCGCATCAGGAGCAATTTGGGGGGAAAGCCGAAATATTGCTTGGAAAGCCGGCTCGCGGTCCGGGGCGCCATTCCGTGAAGCGAAGCGGCCGCCGTGAGGTCGGCCACGTCCTCGTCCGCGATGGCACGCCATATCTGCCTGATCCTCGCCTCCTCCGGATTGGGTGTGCCCATTCGGCGCGCAAAGAGATCGTCCAATATCCCTTTCACCTGAAGCGCCCGGTCCGAGCGCGCCAGCGCATGGCCGAGCTCGCTCACCAGAGGTCCGGGCAGAAGGGTCTCGAGAGGAACCAACCGGTCCCTGAACGACTCCGCCGACCGCGAAAACAGCCGCGCCCAGCCCAACGGACTGACGTCGATGCAGATCGTCACGCCTCCGCGCGCGGTGATAGGCATCGCGCGGCTGGTGACGCCGTAGAGCACGGCTCCGGGGGAAGGTTCGTAACCGCGGTTGCCGATCCTGACCCGGATCGGCTCCGGGGTCATCACGATCCAGATCTGGGCCCAGCCGGGCAGCATCCACTCGCATCCGTGCCGGGTCCCTTCGACCATCGAGTCGAGGACCGCGTAGCTCGTGAGATAGTCCCGCAGTTCAGGGGCGGGGCGCTCATAGCGAAGGGCGGTGCCCGGCGGGAGGCGGAAGTCGCCGGGGTCGATACCGGCGGTCAGGCTGCCGCTCTCGATCACGCCGCGCAGCCGCGGCCGCCCGTGCGCGGCTGTCGTGAGGACATGGCTGGCTGGAATGGGCCGCGGCGGCCGTCGGAGTTCCGGAAAATGAGGCCGCGTTCCCTTCATGCCGTGTCGAGCCCCGGGGCCGTCACGGTGGACGACGGGGGCGCCTGGGCGGCCGCTCCTCGCAGAATTCAACCTCACCCGGCAAGTTTTTCTTTTGTAAGGAATTTCAATAGCCCCTGGGTCGGCGGTCGCCTATCGGGCGCCGGCGGCAGCGGTTCTAGCGCGATCGGGGCGGCAATTGGCGGGCCACGCGCTCTAGAAGGAAATCGGATGTCTGAAGCTGTTGTGGGCGCGCGGGTTTCCGCGCGTGTGGCGCGTCGCATGCTCATGCTCGGCACCGCACTCGGAGGCAGCCTCGGCATTTCCTCGGCGGCCGGCGCCCAGAACATCGCCTACAACGGCCCCGGGCCCTACGCCCTCACTCAAACGACTCCGGTCTCCGGTGGCCCCCGGGCGATCGACGTCACGGTGACGAGCGGCGACGCGACCGTCGACACCAGCGCCACCACCGTCACCTCGACCAACAACGGCAGCACGGCCGGCGTCGGGATCGGCGTCAACAATACGGGTCCCGGCAACGTCGCGGTGAAGAGCGGCGACGTGACCGCCAACGGCACCGGGCAGAACACCGGCATCGACGTGCGGGCGAATGCCGGCACGATCACCATCGGCAATCTCGGCACCGTCAACGCGAGCGGGAACAACGCCGACCGCGCGATCGTGGCGCGGTCGGGCGGCGGCGACGTCGTCATCACGTCCAACGTCGCGAACGGCCAGCAATATGGCATCATCGTCACGGGCAACGGCGGGACGTTCGGCTCGACCGGAACGAGCACCATCACCAGCACCAGCGCCACGGCGAACGGCACCGGGCTGGTCAACGCGATCGTCGGCCAGGGCTACGGCGTCGTCATCAACAGCGGCACGGCCAGCAACACCAATGCCGGCGGAGTGCAGGGCACGGCCATCTTCGCAAACGCGAGCGCGGGCGGCGTCCTGATCAACGCCGGGACGACCAGCGCGCTCGGCCAGAACCAGGCGGCGCTCCAGGTCTTCTCCGAAGGCGCCGTGGACGTGACGAGCGGGGCGATCCGGACCACCCAGAACTCGGACGGTCTAAGCATCCAGAGCGGCACCAACGTGGTCGTCCGCTCCACCTCGGTCGTGACCGAGGGCGCCGGCGGCGCCCGGGGAATCGTGCTGGGCGGCAATGGCGGCGGCGGCGGCTTCAACGGCGGCCCGAACGGATTCGCCTACAATTCGGCGACCGTCACCAGCGGCTCGATCGCCACCGCCGGCAACAGCTCGCACGGCATCTACGCGACTCCGAACGGCCCCGGCAGCACGACGATCAACTCGGGCGCGATCACCACCGCCGGTCCCAATGCCAACGGCATCTTCATCACCCAGATCGGCTCGGGCGCGATCGGCGGACCGGTCACGGTCAACAGCACGGGCCTGCTTCAGACTTCGGGCTCGAACAGCAGCGGCATCCGCTACAATGGCGGCACCGGCGCGGTGACGATCAACAACAGCGGCACGATTTCGACGGGCGGCGCCAGCGGCCTGGGCATCCTCGTCTTCAATTCGAACGGCGCCACCATCACTTCGAACGCGATCGCCACCACCGGGGGCGGCGTCTCCACCGGCATCCAGGTGGGGTCGAGCTCCCAGGCCACCAACCCGCTGGTCATCAACAGCGGCACCATCAACGTCGCCAACAGCGCGTCGAGCGGCAGCGGGATCCTCGCGACGGCGAGCAGCGGCGGCGCGACGACGATCACCAGCGGAACCGTCAACATCGCCGGCAGCGGCAGCGGCATCGGGATCACCAATCCGGCCGGGGCGACCGGCGACATCACCATCACCAGCGGCGACATCAATCTCGGCGCGCCGCCCTCGGCGACGTTCAGGCAGGCGATCGGCACCTTCGCCACCGCGGGAACGACCACGATCAACAGCACCGGCACGATCCAGTCCGGCGGCTACGGAATCCTTCTCCAAGCCCGCACCGGCGAGACAGGAGGCAATGTCGACATCACGAGCAACGTCATCAATGCCGCCAACTCCGCCATCAGCGTCGCGGCGGGGAGCGCGGTGTCGATCAAGGCGGCGAGCACGACGACGTCCGGCGACGGCCAGGCCGCCATCTTCGTCACGCCCAACACGGGCGGCGCGGTGACGATCCAGGCGGGGACCTTGACCACCACGGGCGCGAACGCGCTCGGCATCAACGTCTCCACCAATGTCGCCGGGACGACCGCCATCGACGTCGGCACCGCCAACACCATCGCGAGCGCGGTCGACGCGCGGACGCGCGGCGACCTGACGGTGACGTCGGGGACGGCGCACGTCACCGGCGCGGGCGCAACCGGGCTGACGGCGATCTCCAGCGGCGGAACGTCCGCGGTGAAGTCCACCGACCTGACGACGGTCAACCGCGGCATCTACGCCAAGGGTCTCGACAGCGCGACGGTGATCAGCGGCAACCTGGTCGCCACCAACGCCGATCGCGCCATCATCGCGACGACGAGCGCGGCATCGAACGGCGACTCCGTGATCGGCACCGGCGCCGGCGTGGTCAGCGTGACCACCGGATCGCTCACCACCAACGGCATCGGCATCAACGCTTACGGTCCGCGCGCGACGGTGAACGTCGACAGCGGCACCCTCCTGACCACCGGCAACGTCGACGGCATCGCCGCTTTCGGCCTGAACGTGAACGTCACCAGCGGCACCCTGACGAGCGGCGGCAACGGCATCAACTTCGGCTACGAGACCGGCTCCACCGAGCGCGGCGTGATGGTCGTGAACAGCGGCGCCGTGAACCTGAACGGCGTGGCCGGCACGACGGCGGGCGGCATCACCGGCGGCGGCGGGTCCACCGTCACGGTCAACAGCGGCACGATCACCGCCAGCGGGGCGGGCAACCGCTTCGGTATCGCCGCGCAGACGGCGGTGAGCGCCACCGCGGGGGATCCGAACCGCGGCGCGCTGACCGTCAACAGCGGCTCTATCTCGGCCATCGGCGACGGCGGCTACGGCATTTTCGGACTCTCCGACGCAGGTGCGGTCAAGATCGCGAGCACCGGCCAGATCACCACCGTCGGGACGACCCGCATGGCCGGCAACCAGCCGCGCTATTCGGCGGGGATCATCGCGGTGAGCTCCTCCGGTTCCATCGACGTCACGAGCAACAACATCGCGACGTCCGGGGCGCAGGCGGACGGCGTCCGGGTCGAGGCCGGCAGGGCAATCGCCTCGTACAACCAGGCCGTCACGGTGGCGCCCGCACCCATTTCGGTGACGACGACCGGATTGACGCAGACGGGCGGCGCCAATGCGGCGGGCATCAACGTGCTCGGCGGCGGCGGCGCGGTGACGATCGCGAACACCGGCACGATCATGACGGCGGGCGATACCGCCTACGGCGTCTCCGTCTCGGCTGCCGAGGGGGTGACCGACGTCAAGAGCAGCAAGGTGACGACCGCCGGCGCGAACGCCACGGGCATCCGTCTCGCGGGTACCGGTGCGATCGGCGCCACCAGCGGCATCGTCTCCACCGCCAACGCCAACGGGATCGACGTTCGCACCTCCGGCGCGGTGACGATCGCGAGCGGCACGGTCACCGCCGGCGGCGCAGCGAGCACCGGGATCATCGGCCTGAGCAGCGGCGGCGGCGCCGTCACCATCAACGCCGATTCGACCACGGGCGGCCGCCGCGGCATCTTCACCGCCTTTTCCGGCGGCGTGACGACGATCAACAGCAATTTCGCGACAGCCAGCGGCCTGTCGCAGCCCAACGCCATCATCGGCCAGGGCGCCACCGTCACCGTCAACAGCAAGACGGCGACGCTGACCGGCAACGGCAACCAGGGTGCTGCAATCTTCGTCCAGTCCGGCGCCGGCGGTGCGACGATCAATTCCGGCCTCGCCTCGACCGAGGGCTTGGGCCAGGTCGGCATCCAGCTCTATTCGGACACGAACGGCGCCATCGACAGCGGCACCGTCACCACACTCGGCGATTTCGCGCGCGGCATCTACAGCAACGCGACCGGCCCCAACGTGGTCAAGAGCGGCTCGGTCACCACCTCCGGCGACAGCGCCACGGGCATCTATGTGAGCCCGTCGCCCGCCGCCGCCGACCAGCCGGCCTCCGGCTCGGTCACCGTCGTCAGCGCGAGCGTCGCCACGACCGGGAACGGCGCGGTCGGCATTCTCGTCTCGCCGATCACCCCGACCGGGACCGGCAATGCGAGCGTCCTCACCGGGGCCACCTCGATCACCAGCGGCACGATCGCGACGGCCGGCAGCGGTTCGACCGGCATCAGCGTCGGCGGCACGACCGGCGCCGTCACCATCGCCAGCAACGGCATCGCAACCCAGGGCGCCTCGGCCGCCGGAATCCGCGCCCAGTCGACGGTCGGTGCGGTCAGCATCCAGAGCGGCAACGTCACCACCCAGGGCGCCGGCGCCCAGGGCATCTTCGCGCAGACGACCGACGGCGCGATCGCGATCAACGCCGGCACCACGACGACGGCCGCGACCGGCCAGGATCCAGCCACCAACGGCACCTCGGACGCCGTCTTCGGCCTCGCCACCGGCGCCGGCAGCGTCACGATCGTCAGCCAGAACGCCTCGACCAACGGCGACTATGCCAATGCGGTCGGCGCGGTCGGCGGCGGCGCGGTGAACATCACCAGCGGCACCGCCTCGACCAGCGGCATCCAGGTCGCCTCGGTCTACGGCAACAGCCGCAATGCCGACACCAATATCACGGCGGTAAACACCACCGCCACCGGCCAGAACGCCTATGCGGTCGAGGGCCACGCCGCCCACGGCAACGTCACGATCACCAGCGGCACCGCCAGCGCGGCGCATGGCGACGCCATCTTCGCGAGCGCCGGCGGCAAGGTCGACATCGGCGCGACGGTCGCCAACGCCGCCGGCGACGGCGGCGCGGGCGTGGCAGCGTCCGGCGGCACCGGGGTGACGCTCAACATCGGTTCCGCCTCCTCGACCGGCACGGCGACCGCCAACGGTACCGCCGTCTTCCGCGCCGACGCCATCTACGCCGAGGCTGTCAACGGCGCGATCACCGCGAATGTCGGATCGGCCAAGGCCCTCGGCGCGGGCGCCGACGGCATCCGGCTGATCGCCAACGGGACGGGCGGCGCGGTGACCCTCGAGGTCACCGGAACCGTCTCCTCGGCCGGGGGCAACGGCATCTTCATCGACCCGCCGGGCGCGGTGGTGGTCAGTGTCGGCGGCGGCGCCAGCGTCACCGGCGCCACCGCGGGGCTCAATACGACCGGCGCGTCCAACAGCATCGTGAACGCCGGCTCGATCTCGAGCTCGGGTGGGCCCGCCATCCTCGCGAGCGGCGCGACCAGCCTCAACAACAGCGGCACGCTCGCGGGGGCGAACGGCGTGGCCGTCCAGCTCGGCGCCAGCGACGACACGGTCCTCCTGCAGACCGGTTCCAGCGTCAGCGGGACGATATCGGGCGGCGGCGGCACCGACCGGGCGTACCTCGCCGGGACCGGCGCGGCCGCCAGCGCGGGCCAGACCGTCGCCACGTTCGACGGCTTTTCGAGCCTGAACGTGGCGAGCGGCTACTGGACCGCTTCCTCTGCGCCGAGCAGCTTCGGCGGCGTCTCGGTCGCCCAGGGCTCCACGCTCGAGCTCCGCTCCGTCGCCGGCCAGTCGGGCCTCAGCATCGCCGCCCCGACCATCGCCGATGCCGGCACGCTCGTCGTCCGCACAGCGGCGGGCGCGACCAGCAGCTTCGGCAACACGCAATTGACCGGCTCGGGCCTCTTCAACGTCACCGGCGCCGGCACTCTGACCGTCGCCACCGACAATAGCGGCTTCACCGGCAACACCCGCGTCGATGGGGGAACGCTTCAGCTCACCGGCACGCTCGGCAGGGTCGAGACGGCGGCGGGCGGCACCTTCATCCTCGGCAATGGCGGCACCAGCGGCAACGTCACCGGCGACGTGATCGACAACGGCACGTTCGTCGCCAACCGCTCCGACAATTACACCCTCGCCGGCGGCCTTTCCGGCAACGGCACCTTCATCAAGCAGGGCGCCGGCAGCTTCACCTTCGGCGGCACCTACACCTTCACCGGCAGCGTCAACGTCGCCGGCGGCTCCGTCCGCTTCAGCAAGGGCCTCGCCGCCAATTCGGAGATCGACCTGTCGGGCGGCGGCAAGCTCGACCTGTCGGGCCAGGCGAACAGCGTCGCCGAGCTGGCGGGCTCCAGCCCGACCGCGACGATCGACATCGCGGGCGGCACGCTTACCGTCAACCAGGCGACGAACACGACGTTTGCCGGAAGCCTCACCGGCGCAGGCGGCGCGTTCAACAAGACCGGCGCGGGTACCCTCAACCTCACCGGAGCGTCGACCTATACCGGCCCGACCAGCGTCACCGGCGGCACTCTGGCGGTGAACGGCTCGCTGACCTCGATCGTGGGCGTGAACAACGGCGGCAAGCTCGGCGGCAACGGTACCGTCGGCGGGATCAATGCCGGCAACGGCGGAACCGTCGGCCCGGGCAACTCGATCGGCACGCTCAACGTCGCCGGCAATGTCGCCTTCGGCCCCGGCTCGACCTATCAGGTCGAGGCCAATGCCGCGGGCCAGGCGGACAAGATCGTCGCCACCGGCGCGGCTACGCTCACCGGCGGCACCGTCGCGGTCCTCGCCCAGCCCGGCACCTATGCCCGGATCACCGGCTACACCATCCTGACGGCCAATGGCGGAGTCACGGGCACCTTCTCGAACGTGACCTCGAACCTCGCCTTCCTGTCGCCGCTGCTGACCTATTCGGCGAACGCGGTGCAGCTGACCTTGGGGCGCAACGACGTCGCCTTCTCCGCCTTCGCCGCCGATCCGAACCAGGTCCGGACGGCGAATGCGATCCAGGCGCTCGGCCTTGGCAATGGCCTCTACAATCTCGTCCTGGGTCAGACGGATGCGGGCACCCGCACCGCGCTGGCGAGCCTCGCGAGCGAGGTCCATGCCGGAGTCGGCACCGCGATCCTCGACCAGGAGCGCGGCGTGCGCGAGGCGATGCTCGACCGGACCCGCTCCAACGCGGAGGGTACGGGCCTCTGGCTTCGCGGGCTCGCCGATTGGGCGCACTCGCGCGGCGGCTCTTCGCTCCGCCTCGGAGTCGACCGCAAGGGCGTGCTCGGCGGCATCGACGGCGCCCTCGGCGGTCTTCGGGTCGGCGCCATCGGCGGTTATGTCGAGGGCGACCTCGACGTCCGCAGCCAGTCCGCCTCGGCGAAAGACCGGACCAAGCTGGTCGGCGTCTATGCGGGCTGGAACTCGGGAGCCCTATCGGTTCGCGGCGGCGCCGACTGGTCGTGGCACGACATCGACACCAACCGCTCGATCGCGTTCCCGGGCGTCGCCGGGACCGCTTCGGCCTCCTACAAGGCGCAGAGCGGCCAGTTCTTCGGCGAGATCGCGTACAATCTCCTCACCGGCCCGGTCAGCCTTGAGCCGTTCGCGGACTATGCCCATGTCCGCAGCCGCAGCGACGGCTTCGCCGAGACCGGAACGGCCGGCGCTCTGAACGTCCGTCGCGATCGGCGTGACGCGAATTTCGCGACCCTCGGCCTGCGGCTGAGCGGGGCGGTGCCCGTCGCCCCCGGGACGACCCTCCGGCCGCGCGTCTCCGCCGCGTGGCAGCGCGGATGGGGGGATCTCGCCGGCACCACCGCCGCCTCGTTCGCTCCGAACGGTGGGACGTTCGTCCTCACCGGCGCCGGCGTCGGTCGCGACACCCTGGTCCTCGACGGCGGGTTCGACGCCGAGCTTGGCGGCGGGCTCAGCGTGGGCGCCTCCGCGAATGCGAGCGTTTCAAGCCGCTGGTCGTCGACCGGCCTGCGGGCAACGTTGGGGCTGCGCTTCTGAGTTGAACGCCGACGCGCGCTGCCGACGCTCCCGGGTCTCGGTATCGGGCACAGCCTCGGCAGCGCGGAAGGCGATCGGGCGGGGGCGGCGCAAGTCGGCCCGGCAGAATGCGGCGCGCGCCGGCGACCGGGTCCCCACCCGCAGCCTCCGGTCCCATCGGGCCGATCCGAAAGGATCGCGCGCGCCGGTGCGTTCACGCGGATCCACGCCGGGAACGCCGGGTCGTTCCTCGACGTCCATGCGGGGCTCTCAAGGCCCGCGGGGTCGAGGACTTCCGCCGTCAGGGTCCGAGGCACGCCCGGGCGCCGTGGCTCCGGCCGAGCGACCTGCCACCCGGGTGCCTCGGGGGCTGCGAGGCTGGACCTCGGGGAATGGACGGTGCGCCGTTACCCGCGCGTACCGGCGAAGCACCTTCAGCCCGCCGCCGATCGGCCAATATCCGCCCACAGGGGCCGAGCCCGTGGAAAGTCGGAAACCGGCAGGTCACGAAAGTGGTCGCAACGGGGCCGTCCGAGGTCCCGGCCTGTCGTAAGCGACCCGCGTAAGCCGTTGAAAAAATGGTGGACGCACCAGGGCTCGAACCTGGGACCCGCTGATTAAGAGTCAGCTGCTCTACCAACTGAGCTATACGTCCGTGCCGAACGGCAGAGGGGCCATCTAGGGGCGGTCGGCGACGATTGCAACCGCCTCGCGGCGGGTGGCGAAGAGGCGCGGGGCCCACGGGTACCCGTCCTCTTCGCCCGCCCCCTCGACCCCCCGGCCCGCCCTCAGGGCGCGAAGGGGAGAGGACGTCGCCGGGGCATTCTCCTATCGGCCGGACAAGGGCCGACGACCCCGAGAATGCCGCGACAGGATCTCAGTAGCGGCGCAGCAGGCCCGCGAGGCGCCCCTGGATCCGGACCTGGTCCGGCCGGTAGCGCTGCGGGTCGTAAAGGCGGTTGGCGGGATCGAGCCGGACCATCTGCCCTTCGCGGCGATAGGTCTTGAGCGTCGCCTCCTCCTCGTTGATCAGGGCGACGACGATCTCGCCCTCGCGGGCGACGTCGGTCTTGCGGATCAGCGCATAGTCGCCGTCGAGAATGCCTTCCTCGACCATCGAATCGCCGGCCACCTCGAGCGCATAATGCTCGCCCGGCCCGAGCAAGGCGGCGGGGACGGGGAGGGTGGTCTGCCCTTCCAGCGCCTCGATCGGCATGCCGGCGGCGATGCGGCCGTGCAGCGGAAGCTCGACGACGCTGTCGTTGGCCGCCAAAGGCGGCGTCACCGGCGCGCGCGGCTGGCCCGAGAGCCCCGCGACGCTGTCCGGCATCTTGACGATCTCGAGCGCCCGGGCGCGGTTGGGCAGGCGGCGGATGAAGCCGCGCTCCTCCAGCGCCGAGATCAGCCTGTGGACCCCCGACTTGGACTTCAGCGCCAGCGCGTCCTTCATCTCCTCGAACGACGGGGACACACCGCTCTCGGCCAGCCGGTCGCGTATGTAGGTCAGAAGCTCACTCTGCTTGCGGGTCAGCATCGGGGATTCCCCTCGAAGGAACGAACGCGGAACGTGTAGGAAACGTTTCGGGGGCCTGTCAAGTCCCCTTCTGAGCCTCGGCGGCGAGCGCAAGGAAATTGGCGAGCAGCCTGTGGCCGTGGGCGCTGGCGACGCTTTCCGGGTGGAACTGCACGGCGTGGATCGGCAGCGCGCGGTGGCGCAGGCCCTGAAGCGTTCCGTCCGGCGCCCAGGCGTTGGCGGCGAGGCCGGCGGGGAGGGCGTCCGGCGCGACGGCGAGGGAATGGTAGCGGGTCTGGACCAGCGGCGAGGGCAGGCCGGCGAACAGGCCGCTGCCGTCGTGCGCGATCGGGCAGGTCTTGCCGTGGACCGGCGCCGGCGCCGCCTCAACCCGCCCGCCGAAATGGAGCGCGATCGCCTGCAGGCCGAGGCAGATGCCGAGCAGCGGCAGGCGGCGCTCGGCGCAGGCGGCGACCAGCGCCAGCGAGGCGCCCGCCGCCTCCGGCCGGCCCGGGCCGGGCGAGATCAGGAAGGCTCCGGCGCCGCCGCCCGTCGCCGCGGCGAGGTCGAGGCCGTCGTTGCGCACCACCTCGGCCGCCGCGCCCAGCTCGACCAGATAGTGGACGAGGTTCCAGGTGAAGCTGTCGTAATTGTCGACGACGAGGACGCGCATCGCCGCCACCCGCCTCCCCGGCCTCTACTGGCCGCGGCCGAGCAGCTCCGCCTTGAGCTTGCGAAGCGCCTCCTCGTTGCGCTTGACCTTGACGGCGGCGCGAAGCGAGTTGGTGAACTGCCGGCCATATTCGTCGCTCAATATCTCGGCGAACTGGCCGCGCACCGCCTGGACGAGGCCCGGCTCCTTGGCGGCGTCGCCCGGCTCGATATTGCCCAGATAGACGACGAACCAGCCCTGCGTGCCGGCGCGCAGCAGCCGCGCCTTGCCGCGGGGCAGGCTGAACAGCATGGCGAGCGGCGGCGGAACGCCCTGGTTCTGGCGGGCGATGTCGCGGCGCACCGCGGTGATCGTCTGCGGCGGCTTCAGCCCGGCGCCGGCCTCGGCGAAGGCCTGGGCCGGCGAGACTCCGCTGTTGATCTTGGAGACGATCGCCTGGGCGACGGCGCGGGCCCGCTCGGTGGCGCGGGTGGCGATCAGGTCGGCCTTCACCCGGTCGCGTATCCGGGCGAGCGGCGGCGGCGCGGCGGGGACGATCCGGCCCAGGGCGACGAGCGCGAAGCGCTGGTTCGGCGCGATCGTCTCGACCGAGGGGTCGTCGCCCGCGTCCATGGCGAAGGCGCCCTCGAGCAGCGGCGCCAGCTCCTGAGGCGCGGTCCACCCGGGCATGTCCGGCGCCGCGCCGGCGGCGGTGACCGGCGGCGTCTCGACGACGGTGAGGCCGTTCTTCTTGACGACGTCCTCGAAGCTGGCGCCGTCGTTGATCTCGTTGTCGATCCGGTTGGCGAGGTCGGCGAGGAGGTTCTGGGACTTCTGGGCGGCGATGCGCTGGCCGAGCTCGCCGCGCGCCGATTCGAGCGTTCGGCCGGGGATGGTCTTCACATTGTCGACCCGCACGACGTGCCAGCCGAGGTCGGAGCGCAGCGGCCCCACCGTCGCGCCCTTGGCGGCGCCGAACACCGCATTGGCGACCGCCGGAGCGCTCATCCTCGCATAATCGTCCTTGGTCTTGTCGCCGACGGCGATGTCGGCGGCGGCGTAGCCCGCCTGCGCGGCGGCCTGGGCGAAGGGGGTGCCGGCGGCGACCTTGGCGGCAAAGGCCCGCGCCGCCGCCGCGTCCCCCATCACCACCTGGCTGAGCGTGCGGCTCTCGCGGGCGGCATAAGCGGCGGCGTTCTGGCGATAGGCGGCGGCGATCTCCGCCTCGGTGGCCTGGGACTGGGCGGCGACCTTCTCCGGCCCGAAGGCGGCGTAGCGTATCACCCGCCGCTCGGGGATGGTGTAGCGCTGGACGGCGTTGCGGTAATAAGCCGCGAGCTCGGCCTCGCCGGGCTCGGTGCCGACGCCCATCGCGGCGCTGGGCACGGCGCCGACCATGCCGGTGCGCCGCTCGAGCAGCAAGGCGGCATATTGGTTGGCGAAGGCCTGCGGCATGTAGGGCGACCCGGTCGCCGGCAGGACGAGCTGGCGCTCGATCGCCCGGGTGCGGATCTCCTCCCTCAGCTGGTCCTCGGTGATCCGCTCCTGCTGCAGCGCGCGTTGCATCGCGACCGGGTCGAACTTGCCGGCGAAGTTCTGGAAGGCCGGGATTCCGGCGATCTCGCGGTCGATCATCTGGCGCGAGGCGGCGAGCCCCTGCTTCTCGCCGAAGACGACGTTGGCGGTGATCCCGATCAGCTGGTCGGCGATCTCCTCGAGCGCGCCTCGGCCCAGGAAGCTCCCCATGTCGAGCGTCGGGTTCTGCTGGCGCAGGCGGGCGAGCTGGCGCTGGGTCTCGTCGGTGAGGCGGGTGGTGGTGATCTTCTCTCCGCCCACCTTGGCGACGGTCGAGCCGCCGAGGCCGCCGAGCTCGCCGAGGCCGCCCGTGCCGCCGGTGCCGAAGCCGGTGATGACGATCGCGACGAGGCTGAGGAACAGGACGCCGAGCATGACCTTGGCCATGGCGCCGCGGCGGAAGAGGGAGAGCATTGCGAGTAAGCCTGACGTTAGGAAGGAGCCCGCGCGGGGTCATAGAAGGCGGGGCGGGCGCGGGCAAGCTTGGCAGGCGGCCGGACGGTTGCTAGGCGCGCCTTCGTTCGAGGGGAGAAGGCATGCACGTCCGCCGCAAGCTCGTCGCCGGCAATTGGAAGATGAACGGCACCCGCGCCGCGCTGGGCGAGATCGCCGCCATCGCCGCCGCGGCGCGCGAGACGGCCGGCGTCGACGTCGCCCTCTGCCCGCCCTTCACCCTCATCCCGCTCGCGGCGCCGCGCGCCGGCGGAGTCGCCATAGGCGGCCAGGATTGCCATCAAAGCCCGTCCGGCGCCCACACCGGCAACGTCTCGGCGGCGATGCTGGTCGAGGCGGGGGCGAAGCTGGTCATCGTCGGCCATTCCGAGCGGCGGGCCGACCAGCATGAGGAGGACTCGCTGGTCCGCGCCAAGGCGGAGGCGGCGCTCGCCGCCGGCCTCCAGACCATCGTCTGCGTCGGCGAGGTGGAGGAGGAGCGGATCGCCGGCAGCCATGTCGACAAGGTGCTCTACCAGCTCGAACATTCGCTCCCCGAGCTGGCGCGGGAGGCCGAGCTGGTCGTCGCCTACGAGCCGGTCTGGGCGATCGGCACCGGCCGCACCGCCACCCCGGCGGACGCCGCCGAGATGCACGCAGCCATCCGCGCGGCGCTCGTCGCCCGCTTCGGCGACGCCGGCGAGCGCATCCGCATCCTCTACGGCGGCTCGTGCAACGGCGCGAACGCGGCCGAATTGTTCAAGGTCGACCAGGTCGACGGCGGCCTCGTCGGCGGCGCCAGCCTCACCGCCGCCCAGTTCGTGCCGATCATCGAGGCCGCCGCGCGCAGTTGAACCCGGGCGGCTCTTCGCCTAAGTCCCCGCCACACGTCGTACCGGCGCCGGGAGCCCGGCGAGCGCACGCGCCGCGAACCGGCCTTCGCCGGAAACCTGTCCAGATCCGAGGCTGCCCATGTTCACCTTCCTCCTCATCCTCCAGTCGCTGGTCGCCGCCGTCATGGTCGCGGTGATCCTGATGCAGCGCTCGGAAGGCGGCGGCCTCGGCGTCGGCGGAAGCCCGTCGGGCCTCATGTCGGCCCGCGGCGCGGCCGACTTCCTGACCCGGGCGACGGCCGTCCTCGCCACGGTCTTCGTCGTCCTGTCGATCGCCCTGGCCGGCCTCGCCACGCTGGAGCGGGCGCCGATCGACATCGATCCGAACCTCGCCGCCCGGCCGGCGCCGCGGGGCGCGCCGCTGCAGCCCGCCGGGCCGCCGGTCGCCGATCCGCTCGCCGGCGCCGCGCGGCAGGCGCCGCCGGCCGCCACGCCGGCCCCGGCGCCCGCGTCCAACGGCTCGGTCCCGCTCGCCCAGTAGGTTCAGCGCGCGAGGGTGCGGGCGACGCCCCGCACCTGCCCGCGTATGTCGGGCACCGCCACCATCTCCCAGAAAGCGCCCTTGGTGAGCGGGCCGAGCGCGAAGAGGCGCGGATGCGTCGCTCCGTCCGAGCCGATGACCCGCGACTCCTCGTCGACGTCGAGGCCGAGGCCGAGCGGGTCGGGCCGGGCGGCGCCCGCGGCGACGAGCTGGCGCACCAGCGGGTCCTCGACGCGGGCGATGGCGCCCTCCGGCCCGGTGCAGTTGATCGCGGCGGCGAAGCGGCGTCGCAGCGTTCCCCCGCCGCGCAGACCTATCTCCACCTCTCCCGCCGCCTCGCCGGCGATCCGCCCCGCCGCGACCTCCAGGACGCCGCGCTGCCGCAGCGCCGCGATACGCCGCGCCACCGGCGGGGCGAGGCGGTGGCGATGGACGTCCCACCAGGGCCTCAGGTGCCGCAGGAAGCGGCGTTTCTCCGCCTCCGAGAAACCCCGCCACAAGGCGATGCTGTGCGGCCGAAGCGAATCGACCGCCGCGCGCCAGGGCGATCCCGCCCGGACGTGCCGCACCAGCGCCGCGAGGCGGGCCGGCGGCTCGCCGGTCAGAGGCGGCGACGGCGGCTCCTCGTGCGGCCGAGGCACTAGGCCGCGCCGCGACACCGCCAGCATCCGTCCGCCATATCCCCGATCCTCGAGGTCGAGCGCGACGTCGACCATGGTGAGGCCGGTCCCGACGAGGAGCAGGTCGCCCTTTTCCCCCGCCAGCGCCGCCAGCGCCTCGGCCCCGTCCGCGCTCCACGGATCGTCCACCGACGGCAGGGACAGCCGCGCCGGCATCCGCCCGGGATGGTTGCCCCCGGCCAGGACCAGCGCGTCGAAGCCGATCTCCTCGCCCGAGGCCAGGCGCAGCGTTCCGTCCTCCGCCGCCACCGCCTCGCCCGCCACCCGCCGCACCGCGGCGGCGTCGAGGATGCCCGCGAGATAGCGGTGATAGTCGCGCCGCCGCGCGAACGTGTCCCACCGGCCGAGCCCCTGCGCTTCCACCCAGCGCACGAAATGGTCGGGCGCGTCGGCGAAGGCGCTCATGCTGCGCGCGCGGACGTTGAGCAGGTGGGAAGGTGAGCGCGTCGAATAGGCCGCGCCGGCGGCGAATCGCGGCCTTTTCTCGACCAGCACGATCTCCGCCCCGGGCAAGGCGCGGCCGATCTCGACGGCCGCCATCGTCCCCGAATATCCCCCGCCGACGATCGCCACCCGCATGAGGGCGCCTTAGCGGCGGTCCGCGGCAGCGTCACCCCGGCGCCGAACGGGGACAGTCACTTTCACGCGCCGGCGCCGAATGGGGCGCCGAATGGCCGGCGCAGAATGGGGACAGTTACTTTTCACCTGCCGGTGCCGGCCCGATCGGCTCGGCGGATGAAAAGTAACTGTCCCCCAGTCGTCCCCACCCGCCGGTGCCGGTCCGATCGGCTCGGCGGATGAAAAGTAACTGTCCCCAGTCGTCCCCGCGTCCCCCCGACCTCAAAAAAAGCCGATTCCCGCCCTTGCGTCCGCGTCCTCCGCCCGCCTATCCGGACCTCCCATGGCGCGGTTCATCTTCATCACCGGCGGCGTGGTCTCCAGCCTCGGCAAGGGTCTCATGGCGGCCTCGCTCGCCGCCCTCCTCCAGGCGCGCGGCTACAAGGTCCGCATCCGCAAGCTCGATCCCTATCTCAACGTCGATCCCGGCACGATGTCGCCCTACCAGCATGGCGAGGTCTACGTCACCGACGACGGCGCCGAGACCGATCTCGATCTCGGCCATTACGAGCGCTATACCGGCGTCGCGGCCCGGCGGAGCGACAGCGTCACCACCGGCCGGATCTATTCGACCGTGATCGGGCGGGAGCGGCGCGGCGAGTATCTCGGCGCGACCGTGCAGGTCATCCCGCACGTGACCGACGCGATCAAGGAGTTCATCCAGGCCGATCTCGACGGCGAGGATTTCGTCTTGTGCGAGATCGGCGGCACGGTCGGCGACATCGAGAGCCTGCCGTTCCTCGAGGCGATCCGGCAGTTCCGGCAGGACGTCGGACGCGACAATTCGTTGTACGTGCACCTGACGCTCGTGCCGTTCATCGGCACCGCGGGCGAGCTCAAGACGAAGCCGACCCAGCACAGCGTCCAGGAGCTGCGCAAGATCGGCGTACAGCCGGACGTGCTGATTTGCCGGACCGAGCGCGAATTGCCCAAGGACGAGCAGGAAAAGATTGCCCAGTTCTGCAATGTCGAGCCGCGGGCCGTGATCGAGGAACGCGACAAGGACCTGAGTGTCTACGAGGTGCCGCTCAGCCTGGTCAACAACAAGCTCGATGAATTGATTGTCGAGAAGCTGTCGCTCACGAATGCACGTC
>JAFANP010000008.1 GCA_019232625.1 Alphaproteobacteria bacterium
CGCCGACGGCAATGCGGCGAACGGCGACACCGCCTTCACCTTCATCGGCTCGGCCGCCTTCACCGCCGCCGGCCAGGTCCGCGCGGTGGAAGACGCGGCCAATCCCGGCCACTGGACGGTGGAAGCCGACCTGAACGGCGACGGCAATGCCGACCTCTCGATCGCCGTCACCGTCGTCGACGGCCACGCCTTCGCCTATACGGACTTCTACCTCTAAGGCGCGCCGCGCTCAGGCCTGGAGGCGCTTGAGCAGGGGCGGCACTTCCGCGCCGCTGCCGGCGGACCAGTCCTCGCCGCGGCTCTGCGCCTGGAGCCGCCGCAATATCTCCGCCTCCGGCATCGGCTTGCCGAGGAAGAAGCCCTGCGCCGCGGTGCAGCGGGCGCCGGTCACGTAGCCGAGCTGGGTCTCGGTCTCGATCCCCTCCGCGACGATCTCCATGTCGAGCTCGTCGGCAAGGCCCACGAGCGCGTGGATGATCGCGCGCGCCTCGCGGCTGCGCGTCACGTCGGCGATGAAGGTGGTGTCGATCTTGATTTTGTCGAACCGGTATTTCTTGAGGTAGGTCAGCGACGAATAGCCGGTGCCGAAATCGTCGATCGACAGCTTGAGCCCGATCTTCTGGAACTCGCGGATGAGCGAGTTGGACTGGGCGTTCTCCTCGAGCAGCACGCTCTCGGTGATCTCGAGCTCGAGCCGGCGCGCGGCGAGGCCCGACATGTAGAGGCCGCCGAGGATCATATGGCTGAGATGGAGGTCCTTGAGCAGGGCAGGCGACATGTTGACGGCGACGCTCACCTCCTCCGGCCACTTCGCCGCCGCGGCGCACGCCTGGCCGAGCACCCAATGGCTGATCGGCGTGATCAGCCCGGTGCTCTCCGCCAGCGGGATGAAGCGGGACGGCGAGACCAGGCCGAGCTCCGGATGGTGCCACCTCAGCAGCGCCTCGCAGCAGGTGATGCGGCCGCTCTTCAGGTCGACGATCGGCTGATAATAGACTTCCAGCTGCTCGCGCTCGATCGCCTCGCGAAGCGCCGCCTCGAGGGCGCGCAGCTCGAGGAACTCTTCCTCCATCGCCGATTCGAACAGGCAGAAGTCGTTCCGGCCGTTCGACTTGGCATGGTAGAGGGCCATGTCGGCCCGCTGCAGCAGGATCTCGGCCTCGCGGCCGTGGCCCGGGGCGACGGCGACTCCGATCGATCCGGTCGCCTGCAGCGAGGCGCCGTCGATGTTCATCGGCACCGCCAGCGCCCGCATCACTTCCCGGGCGATGTCCTCGGCGAATCCGGCCTTGGTTCCGCGTGCCAGCAGCACGAACTCGTCGCCCCCGAAGCGCGCCACGCTTCCGCGTCCGTCGACGATCGAGGAAAGCTGGCGGGAGACCGAGCAGAGCACCCGGTCGCCCGTCGGGTGGCCGAGGCTGTCGTTGATCTCCTTGAACTTGTCGAGATCGACCCAGAGCACGGCCAGCTGCTCGCCCGAGCTTTCGACGGCGGTCAGCTCCGCCTGCAGCCGCTCCTGGAAGGCGCCGCGATTTTCGAGGCCGGTCATCGCGTCGTACCGAGCAAGCCGCTCGAAGCGGGCGGTGAGCCGCTTCTGCTCCCGGGTCGCGGACATCGCCTTGAGCACGGCGGAATAGGTCTGGAAGGTGATGTCGGTCATGCCGATCATGAAGACGACCACCACGATCCCCAGGACCCAGCGCACTGGATCGGAGCTCATGAACAGGCCGACGGACATGGGCAGGGAGGCCAAAGCGAGCTGGCCTATGGCGATGACCGGGCGACCGGCGTTACGGCCGCAAATGCCGGCGGCGTAGCCGATGGTGACGGTGCCGGCGATGAAATGGTGGAGCGCGTTGGGAGAGCGGAGCAGCGTCAGCAGGGTCAGAAGGCCGAGGAGGAGGGCGTAGGCCCAGGCGCCGACCTCGTACATCGTCTCCGAGCGCGCGCTCGCCACCGTGTCGTGCGCGGCGGTGTGGTGGAAGAAGACGGCGTGGCACATGCGCGCCGTGCCGGTGAGGCCGATCGCTACGGCGGTGACGGCGAGCCACGGGTCGCCGCTCGACAAGGCGATGGCGGTGCTCGCGGCCGCGCCGGCGACCGCTCCAACGCCCAGCGAGGTCGACGAGACGAACAGGGTCTCGACCAGCGAACGGCGCACTTCGTCGGCGACCGTCCGATCGGTCCTTCCGATTTCGCGCAATCGGCTGACTATCCCGCTCAAGTCGCTCTCCGCCCCCCTTGCATCTCCTTCTGCCGGAAAGTTCTTTATTCCCGATTAAGCGCGAAGGGCGGAGGAGCCGGAAAGCATTTCTGAAGGTTTGGCTGCCATGCGTTTCCCCATGTCACCGACCTTCACCTTCTCCGCCGCCCGAAATATCCGCCTCGAATTGCCGCTGCGCGACGCGGAGGGCGAGGCGTGGGTGCTGAACTTCTCCGCGGGAATGGAGCGCTTCATCGGCGCCTATCCTCGGCTGGCCGGCATCGATCCGGGCGGGCCGCTCCTGCGCTTCCGCCTCGTCGGCGAGACCTGCCGCTAGAGCCTGATAGTCGTGGGTGAAGCGCCGGCGGCGTTTCAACCCAAGGCATGAATCAGGCTCTCGATATATGTCCGCAAAGCCGGCGCCGAGGGAAACACTTTCGTTTCCGACCGTTGGCGCGCGATGGATGAGCCCCCTCCCGCCGTTCGCGGAGTCATGTTCGACGTCGACGGCACCCTCGTCGACACCAACGACCTTCATGCCGAGGCCTGGCGCCAGGCCTTCCTTCACTTCGGCCACGACATCGACGTCGCCACGATCCGCCTCCAGGTCGGCAAGGGCGGCGACAACCTCATCCCTAGCCTGCTCCCCGATCTGGACGAGCCGGCGCGCGCCGCGCTCGAAGCCTATCGCGGCGACCTCTTCAAGCGCGACTATCTTCCCCGGGCGGTCCCCTTCCCCGGCGTCCGCGCCCTGTTCGAACGGCTGGCGCAGGACGGCATCCGGATCGTCCTCGCCTCCTCCTCGTCCAAGGCCGAAGTCGAATATCACCTCGCGCTGATCGGCTGCGAGGACCTCGTCTTCGCCTTCACCTCCAAGGACGACGTCGAGAGCTCCAAGCCGTGCCCCGACATCTTCGAGGCCGCCCTCGCCCGGCTGATCCCGCTGACCGCGGGGCAGGTGCTCGTCGTCGGCGACACGCCCTGGGACGTCGAGGCCGCCGCCCGGGCGGGCGTGCGCACTATCGCCTTCCGCAGCGGCGGCTTCGACGACGCCCTGCTGGAGGAAGCCGGCGCCTGGGCCCTCTACGACGGGCCGGAGGACCTCCTCGCCCGCTACGCCGATTCCCCTTTCGCGCGCCATGCCGCCGAAGCCTTTTGAGGTCGCCAGGGCCGTCCTCGACGCCGACGCCGCGGCGACGGCGGCGGCAAGGTCGTGGCGGGGTGGCGGAACGGTGCTCGAATGCGTCGCGGACCTGGGCGACCAGCCGGCGATGCGGATCCTGTGCGGCGCGGTGATCGCGGCGGGCATCGTCGCGGGCGACCGGCGTCTCGCCTCGGCCGGCGTCAGGATGCTGGCGGCGCACACCCTGGCCACCCTGGCGAAGGACGCGGTCAAGCGGCGCGTCGACCGCACCCGGCCGCGTTCGACGGCCAAGCCGGGCAAGGACCATCGCCCCGCGCCGGGTGGCAGCGAGGCGAAGGAGGAGACAAGCTTCCCCTCCGGCCACAGCGCCGGAGCGGTGGCCGTCGGCCGGGCGCTGGCCCGCGACTATCCCGCGCTTGCCGCGCCCGCTTACGGCACCGCCGCACTGCTCGCTTTGGTGCAGATCCCGCGCCGCGCCCATTATCCGAGCGACGTCGCCGCCGGCGCGGCGATCGGCCTCGCCGCCGAGGCGGTCGTCGACCTGGCCTTCGGGGCCGCGACCCGGGCGCTCGATGCTCGTGGCCGGTCGGCGGAACCGGAACCGCCTCCGATTCTCTCCGCTCACGACGTCGTCCCGATCGTCGGCGGATTCCGCCCGATCTGAAGACACGCTAAGCGAGGGCGAGCAGCCGGTCGCGCTTCTCGGCCAGCGTCGCATAGTCGCCCGCGGGATCGATGCCCGCTACGGTGGCCATGGCGCGGGAAAGCCGCTCGGCGCCCTTTCCTTCGAGCGCGCCGACGGCGGAAGCGACCGCCACCATCTCGCCCATGTCGCCGGAGCAGTGGAGGACCGCGTCGTTGCCGGCGTCGAGGATCAGCCGTGCGCGCGCGTCGAAGCCGCCGGAGAGGGCATGCATGCCCATGTCGTCGGACATCAGGAAGCCGTCGAAGCCGATGCGGCCGCGGACGATCTCCTCGATCACGACGGGCGACTGGCTGGCCGGCCGCTCGCCGTCCCAGGCGGTGTAGACGAGGTGGGCGGTCATCGCCATGGGTGCTCCGGCAAGGCTGCGGAACGGCTCGATGTCGACGGCGAGCGCCTCCTCCGGCGCCCTGACGACCGGCAGCTTCTCGTGGCTGTCGACCAGCGCCCGGCCGTGGCCGGGAATATGCTTGACGACGCCGACGACGCCGCCCGCCTCGAGCCCGTCCAGCACGGCGCGGCCCAAGGCGGCGACCTGCATCGGCTCGCCGCCGAGGGCGCGGTCGCCGACTATGTCGGTCGCGCCCGGCTGCCGCACGTCGAGGACCGGCAGGCAATCGACGTTGACGCCGACCTCGCGCAGCTGGAGCGCGATCGCCCCGGCATTGGCGCGCGCCGCCTCGATCGCGCTCATCGGCGCGATCTCGTAGAGGCGGGCGAAGGCTTCGGCGGCGGGAAAGCGCGGCCATTCCGGCGGCTTCATCCGCGCCACCCGGCCGCCCTCCTGGTCTATGAGAATAGGCAGGTCGTCGCGGCCGGCAAGCGCGCGCAGCGCGTCCGTCAGAGCCCGCATCTGCGGGCGGGACACGCAGTTTCGGGCGAAGAGGATGTAGCCGGCGGGATCCGCGTCGCGGAAGAAGTCGCGCTCGCCGGGCGTCAGATCGGGGCCGGAAAGGCCGTAAATGGCGGCTTGCATGCCGCCTCCCTACCGTCCCCGCACTGGCCTGGGTAGCCGCCTCAGACCTTGAGGCACTGCTCTCCGGCCACCTGCAGGCGGCCGCAGACGCCGGCGGCGCCGGGCCCGCTGGCGCGCAGCCGGTACCAGGTCTTCCCGTTGACGTTCGCGGAGACGACGCTGTGGCTGAGCGGAGCGAGATAGGCGAACCGCCCCGAAAGCCCCTTCCACGCCTTTTCCGCCGCCGCCCCGTTGGGGAAGGCGCCGAGCTGGATGGTGGCGCCCGAAGCCGCGCCGGTGGCCGGAGCGGCGGGCGCCGGGGCCTGCGGCGCCTGGGCGGCCGGCTTGGCGACCGGCGCAGGGGCCTGCGCAGCCGGTGCGGCCGGCGCCGGCCGCTGGCCCTGCGTCACGGGCGCCTCCGGCACGGCGTTGGTGTTGATCTGGCCTTTCGGATCGGCGCCGGCGCTGGCGGCGAACGCGGTGTCACCCTCGCCTTCCACCGCCATCCCGCCGGGCTTGTCGGGCCGCACCTTGTAGTCGCCCTGCGGCGCGGCGATGACCTCGGGCGCGCCGTCGGCGGTGGTACGGCCGTCACGATTGCCGAGCCAGAACAGGCCGCCGACGATGCCGCCGATGGCGGCGAGGCCGATCAGGACCGCGACGATAAGCTTGAGCGCCGACGGGCCCTCGCCGCCTTCATCCTCTTCCACCGCCTCGAGCCAGGGGAGCCGGTCCTCCCGGTCGAGCGAAGCGCCGTCCTCCGCGCGGATGTCGGTCATCACTGCATCTCCTCCGCCGCGGCTACCCCCATGATGCCGAGGCCGTTCCGCACAATCTGCCCAATAACGCCGGCCAATTCTAGCCGCGCACGGGTTAATGCCGGATTATCCTCGATGAGGAAGCGTCGCGACGGATCGTCATTGCCGCGATTCCATAAGGCGTGGAGGGCGGCGGCGAGGTCGGCGAGATAGAAGGCGATGCGATGCGGCTCGTGCGCGGCCGCCGCGGCCTCCACCACCCGCGGGAATTGCGCGCCGAGCTTCACCAGCTCGAGCTCGTCGGCGTCGAGCAGCGACAGGTCCGCCTCGGCGGCGAGATCCACGCCGGCGGCCTCGGCGCGCCGGTGGAGCGAGCGGATGCGGGCATGGGCATATTGGACGTAGAAGACCGGATTGTCCTTCGAGGCCTCGACCACCTTGGCGAAGTCGAAGTCCATCTGGGCGTCGTTCTTGCGCGTCAGCATGGTGAAGCGCACGACGTCCTTGCCCACCTCCTCGACGACTTCGGCGAGCGTCACGAAGCTGCCCGACCTTTTCGACATCTTCACAAGCTCGCCGGCGCGCAGCAGGCGCACCATCTGAACGAGCTTGACGTCGAGCGCGGGCCGCCCGGCCAGCGCCTCCACCGCCGCCTGGGTCCGCTTGACGGTTCCCGTATGGTCGGCGCCCCAGACGTTGATCAGCTCGTCCGAGGCCTGCAGCTTCTGCAGGTGATAGGCGGTGTCGGCGGCGAAATAGGTCCAGCTGCCGTCCGATTTCCTGATCGGCCTGTCCTGGTCGTCGCCGAACGCCGTCGAGCGGAACAGGAGCAGTTCGGTCGGCTCCCAATCCTCCGCCGGCCTTCCCTTGGGTGGCGGCAGGGTGCCGGTATAGACCAGCCCCTTGTCGGCGAGCAGGGCGAAGGCGCGGTCGACGGCGCCGGAAGCCTGCACCTCGGCCTCGGACGCGAAAAGGTCGTGGTGGACTCCGAGCGTCGCGAGGTCGGCGCGAATGAGGTCGAGCATCGCGGCCACCGCCCGCCGCCGGAAGATTTCCAGCCACGCCGCCTCGGGCGCATCGGCATAGGCGTCCCCGAACTCGGCGGCGAGCGCCTCGCCGACCGGCTTGAGATAGTCGCCCGGATAGAGGCCCTCGGGAATCTCGCCGATCTGGCGGCCGAGCGCCTCCTGGTAGCGAAGGTGGACCGACCGCGCGAGGACGTCGACCTGGGCGCCCGCATCGTTGACATAATATTCGCGGATGACGCCGTAGCCGGCATATTCGAGAAGGCTCGCCAGCGCGTCGCCGACCACGGCGCCGCGGCAATGGCCCATGTGCATCGGCCCGGTCGGGTTGGCCGACACATATTCGACGTTGATCCGCGTCCCGGCGCCGAGCTTCGACCGGCCGTAATCGGCGCCCGCCTCGCGCACCGCCCGCATCTCCTCGTGCCACACCGCCGGGACGAGGCGGATGTTGATGAAGCCGGGTCCGGCAACCTCCGCGCTGTCGATCTCGTCGAGCGCGGACAGCTTCGGCACGATCAGCCCGGCGAGCGCGCGCGGGTTCGTCCCGGCGGCCTTGGCCAGCACCATCGCCGCGTTGGTGGCGAGATCGCCGTGGCTGGGATCGCGCGGCGGCTCCACCGCCACCGCCTTGCGCGCGACGCCGGGCGCGAGCTGGCCCTCCCGCTCGAGCGCGTCGAGGGCATCGTCGAGATGCGCGGCGAAGCGGGCGTAGAGGGTGCTCAAGGTCGATCCTTTTGCGGAAAACGCCGCCTTTAGCGGATGCGCTTCGACAAGGTCCAGCCTCAGAAGGCCTCCGGCAGCTCCACCGGGCCGACCAGCTCGCGGTGGCGGGCGATGGCGTAGCGATCGGTCATGCCGGCGATGAAGTCGCCGATGGCGCGCAACGTCTCCACCTCGTCCGCGCCCTCATGGCGCCAGCCGGGGGGGAGAAGCCCGGGCTCGGCCCGATAGGCGCGCGCGAGGTTGGCGACGACCCGCTGCGCCTCGACCTTCACCGCCCGCACGGGGGGCGCGTCGTACATGCGTTCGTAGAGGAAGCGCTTCAGCGACCGCTCCTCGGCGGCCATTCCTTGGGAGAAGCCGGCGAGGGGCCGCCCGGCGGCGCGGACGTCCTCTGCCGTCCGGACGTTCGTCTCGGCGAGCCGCCGGCGGGTTTCGTCCAGCACGTCGTTGACCATCAGGCCGATCTGGTCGCGCACCAGCTCGGGCGCGAGCCGCGCCTCGCCGAGGTCGGGATAGCGGGCGCGCACCGCCTGCCAGCCGCGCGCGACGAGCGGCACCGCCATCAGGTCGTCGAGGGTGAACAGCCCCGCCCTCAGGCCGTCGTCGACGTCGTGATTGTCGTAGGCGATGTCGTCGGCGATCGAGGCGATCTGCGCCTCGAGGCTGGGCCAGCGGCCAAGGTCGAGCGGCCATTCCCCGTCGATCTCGGCCAGCGCCCAGCCCGGCGCGGCGACCGGGCCGTTATGCTTGGCGAGCCCCTCCAGCGTCTCCCAGCTGAGGTTGAGGCCTCGATGGCGCGGATAGGGCGCTTCGAGCCGGGTCAGCAGGCGAAGCGTGTGGGCGTTGTGATCGAAGCCCCCCGCCTCGGCCATCGCCTCCTCCAGCGCGTCCTCGCCGGAATGGCCGAACGGGGGGTGGCCGATGTCGTGGGCGAGGCACAAGGCCTCGGTGAGGTCCTCGTTCAGCCCCAGCGCGCGGGCGAGCGTCCGGCCGATCTGCGCGACTTCGAGGCTGTGGGTGAGGCGGACCCTGAAATGGTCGCCGTCGGGCGCGATGAAGACCTGGGTCTTGTGGCGCAGGCGCCGGAACGGGATCGAATGGACGATCCGGTCGCGGTCGCGCTGGAAGGCGTCGCGCGGGCCGCGCTGGCCGCCGGCGGCGTCGCCGTGAAGCCGTCCGCGCGAGCGCGCCGGGTCGGAAGCGCAGGGGGCGGACGGCGTCACTTGGCGGCGAGCTTCTCGACCTTCTCGCCCGCTTCACTGGTCCAGGCGAAGGCGCTGAGATCGGCCTTGCGCATCGCGTTGACGAAGGATTGCGCCGCCTCGGCGTCGGCGAAGGGACCGACCAGCAGGCGGTTGGTCGCGTTGAGCTTCGCCGTCCAGGCGCTTCGGGCGCCGAGCAGCTTGGGCGCCTTGTCGCGGAGCCGGGCGAATTCGCGCGGCAGCGAGGCGCGGTCGGCGCCGCCCGCGACCTGGACCCAGACGCGGCTGGGCTCGCGCGCCGGCGCCGGCGACGCGGCCTTCTTCCCGGCGGCGGCCGCGGTCACCGCGGCCCGCGGGCGCGACGAGGCCTCCGCCGAACGTTCCGCGGCCGGCTTCTCCCGGCCCGGCTTCGAGTCCGCGGCGGCGCGGCCCGGCGCGGGCTTCTCGGTTCGCGGCCGCGAGGAAGAGGGCGAGGGCCGCGAGGGCGAAGGAGCGGGCCGCGCGGCGGGAGGGTCGGCGATGCTGGCGACGGCCGCGGCGAGATCGGCGAGCCGGCTGGCGCTCGGCACCGGCGCCGCCTCGGTCGGCGGCGCGGCCGGCGGCTCCGCCTGCACCGGCGCCGGGTCGGGCGCCGGCGGCGGGAGCGACGAGGAAGGCAGGCCGCTGAGCGGCGTCGGATCCGCGGCCGCGACCTCCACCGGCGTCTCGCGCATCGGCGCCTCGCGGGGCGGCGGAGCGGGCTCGGAGGCTACGGCGACGGTCGGCTGCGGCGGCGCGGCGTGGCTGCGGACCGGCTCGGCGAGCCGGCCGGCGTCTTGCGGCTTTCGCGGCGTCGCGGCGGCGGCGGCGCGGGCGGGCGCCCGTGCCGGCTGCGCGACCGGATCGACGCCGCGCGACCAGGACCAGGCGGAGACCGGCGGCGCGAGGCCGCGCGCGCTCCTCGCCGGCGCCCTGGTCGCCGCCCTGCCCGTCGCCGGAGCGGATGAGGCGACCTGCGTCGGCACCGTCCGCTGCGGGGCGGGAACGGCGGCGCGGGCCGCCTCGCCCTCCGCCACCCGGCGCTGGAGCAGCTGCTGGGCCGGGTCCGGCCTTCCAGCCTCGGTCGCCGCTTCGGTCGAGCCGCCGCGGCCGAGCGTCGCCACACCCGGCAGGGAATCGTCCGACGCATAGCGCGTCGCGGGCGCGGTGCGGCCGTCGGTCGGGAAATGGCCGAGGTGGACGGCGAGCGCGCGGTCCGCATAGCCGAGCGAGGTGAGCCGCGCGAGGAAGGGCAGCATCGCGCTCCCCTGCGGCCCCGGAAGGCTCGCCTGCACCGCGCGGCCCGCGCCGGCCATGTCGCCGGTCAGCGCCAGCACCAGGGCGCGCGTGCGCCCCGCCGCGCGATCGCCGGAGACGAGCTGGCCGTCGAGCAGCTGGAGCGCGGCCTGGCGGTCGCCGGTGATCGCCAGCGACAAGGCGAGCCGCCGCGTGACCTCGTCGTCGCGGCGGTTCTGGAGCGCCAGCCGATAGTCGCGCTGGGCGCGGCGGGGATCACCGCTTATGTCGTAGGCGAGGCCGCGGTCCCTCGCCACGTCGGCCTCGGCCACGCCGAGGTCGGTTGCGTCCTTGAAGAATTTGAGCGCCGCCCGCGGCTGCTCGAGCTGGACCAGCGCCGAGCCCATCCACATCTTGATTCGGCCGTCGCGGGGCGCGACCTCCTCGGCCCGGGCGAAGAAGGTGAGCGCCGCGCGCGGATCGCCGAGCTCGAGCGCCGCCTGGCCGGCGCCCATCAGCGCCGGCAGGCTGCGCGGGCTGTCGGCCAGGGTCCTGAGGTTGCGCGACAGCGCGCTCCCGGACGTCTCCGGCGGCGAGGTCCCGTTCGGTTGTGCGGACGCCGGCCCCCCGGCCAGCAACATCCCCGCACCCAACGCGGCCAGGCCGAGCCGGGTGCCCCACTTCACTTGCGTCATGGCCGAAGAAAAGCCGGGCCGGCTTTAACCCGCAACGACTTAGCGCTCAGGCGGTCGCGGCGGGCGATGAGTGGGAAACGGGGAGCGCCTGCATCCAGGCTCTCCCCGTGACGCCTTACTGGTTGTTCTGCCGGCCGAGGAAGCGCGGGATGTCGAGCGGGTCGCGGCGGGTGCGCGCCGGCGCCTGCGGCTCCTCCTCCACCTGCGCCTTGGCGGCGCCGCGGGCGATGTTGGACATGCGCTCGAACAGGGTGCCGCCCTCGCGCGGGGCGGGCTTCGCCGCGCCGGCATCCTCGCCGGTGATCCAGCTGCGCGTGCCGGGCGCGCTCGCCTCGGGCCCGCCGGTGAGATCGTCCTCGGTGAAGCCCTCGCCGCCGTCGCCCTCGTCCATCATCGTGTCGAGGAGAAGCTCGTCGCCCTCGCCCTCCACGGCGGGGGTGTCGAGGGTGAGCTCGTCCGTCTCCGAAGCCGCTTCCGCGAGCTCCTGCTCGCTCGGCGGGGCGACATGGTCGGTCGGCTGGGCGAGCGGCATGGCCTGCGCCTCGGGCGCGGCGAGCGTCGTCCGCGGCGCCTCGGGCATCGCGTTACGCGCCGCGCCGGGGAAGGCGAAGACCTTGGCCGGCTGCGGCGGGGCCTGGGTCACCGCGTCCGCGTCGATGCCGGTGGCGACCACGGACACGCGGATCTTGCCCTCCAGATCGTTGTTGAAGGCCGAGCCCCAGATGATGTTGGCGTCCGGATCGACCAGCTCCTTGATGTGGCTGGCAGCCTCGTCGACTTCCATCAGGCGCATGTCCTCGCCGCCGGTGATCGAGATGATGACGCCCTTGGCGCCCTTCATCGAGACGCCGTCGAGCAGCGGGTTGGCGATCGCCTTTTCGGCCGCCTCGATCGCGCGGTTGTCGCCCGAGGCTTCGCCGGTGCCCATCATCGCCTTGCCCATCTCGGACATCACGGTGCGGATGTCGGCGAAATCGAGATTGATCAGGCCGGGCATGATCATCAGATCGGTCACGCCGCGCACGCCGGAGTAGAGCACATCGTCGGCCATCTTGAAGGCATCGGCGAAAGTGGTCTTTTCGGACGCGATACGAAACAGATTCTGGTTCGGGATGATGATCAGCGTGTCGACATATTGCGACAGTTCCTCGATGCCGGCTTCCGCCAGACGCATGCGGTGCTGGCCCTCGAAATGGAAGGGCTTGGTCACCACGCCGACGGTCAGGATGCCATGTTCGCGCGCCGCCTGGGCGATGACCGGAGCCGCACCGGTGCCGGTGCCGCCGCCCATGCCGGCAGTGATGAACACCATGTTGGAGCCGGCCAGCTGCTGGACGATCTCATCCAGGGTCTCTTCCGCCGCGGCGCGCCCGATATCGGGGCGGGCGCCTGCGCCCAAGCCCTGCGTCACCTGGTC
>JAFANP010000030.1 GCA_019232625.1 Alphaproteobacteria bacterium
TACTTGACCACGTTCTCGGGCTTGGAGATTTCGGAGGTGAGCAGCGCGGCCATGAACTCAATGGGATAGTGAGTCTTGAGCCAGGCGGTGTGATAGGCCAGGAGCGCGTAGGCGGCGGAGTGCGACTTGTTGAAGCCGTAGCCGGCAAACTGCTCCATGAGGTCGAAGATGTGGACGGCTTTGTCTTTGGGGTGCTTGCGCTCGATGGCCCCTTGCACGAAACGATTGCGCTGCTTGGCCATCTCCTCAAGATTCTTTTTGCCCATGGCGCGGCGGAGCAGGTCGGCTTCGCCCAGGCTGTAGCCGGCAAGCACCCGCGCCGCCTCCATCACCTGCTCCTGGTAGACGAAGATCCCGTAGGTCTCGCGAAGCACTTCCGCCAACATCCCGTGCGGGTAGGATATCTCCTCCCGCCCGTTCTTCCTCGCCCCGAAGGTGGGGATGTTGTCCATCGGCCCCGGCCGGTAGAGCGAGACGAGCGCGATGATGTCCTCGAAGCAGGTCGGCTTCACCGCAGCCAGCGTGCGCCGCATCCCCTCCGATTCGAGCTGGAAGACGCCGACTGTGTCGCCCCGCTTCAACAGCTCGTAGACCTTGGGATCGTCCCAGGGGATGCGGTCGAGATCGACCTCGACGCCGCGGCGGGCGAGCATCTGCACTGCCTTCTGCAGCACCGACAGCGTCTTGAGACCGAGGAAATCGAACTTCACCAGCCCCGCCGCCTCGACATATTTCATGTCGAACTGGGTGACCGGCATGTCCGAGCGCGGATCGCGGTAGAGGGGCACCAGCTTGTCGAGCGGCCGGTCGCCGATGACGACGCCGGCGGCGTGGGTTGAGCTGTGCCGCGGCAACCCCTCGAGCTTCATCGCGAGGTCGAACAGGCGCCGAACGCCGGCGTCGTTCTTATATTCCGCGGCGAGCTCCGAGACGCCGTTCAGCGCCCGCTCCAGCGTCCAGGGGTCGGTCGGGTGGTTGGGGATGAGCTTCGCCAGCCGGTCGACCTGGCCGTAGGGCATCTGCAGCACCCGGCCGGTATCCTTGAGGACGGCGCGGGCCTTGAGCTTCCCGAAGGTGATGATCTGCGCCACCTTGTCCGCGCCGTAGCGCTGCTGGACGTAGCGTATCACCTCGCCGCGGCGGGTTTCGCAAAAGTCGATGTCGAAATCCGGCATCGACACGCGCTCGGGGTTGAGGAAGCGCTCGAACAGCAGGCCGAGGCGGATCGGGTCGAGGTCGGTGATGGTGAGCGCCCACGCCACCACCGAGCCGGCGCCGGAGCCGCGGCCCGGCCCCACCGGTATGTCGTTGTCCTTGGCCCATTTGATGAAGTCGGCGACGATCAGGAAATAGCCCGGGAAGCCCATGCCGACGATGACGCCGACCTCGTAGTCGAGCCGCTCGAAATAGGCGCGGCGCTCCTCCTCGGCGAGGCCGTCGTAGCGCGCCAGCCGCGCCTCGAGCCCGGCATGGGCGTCGCGGCGGAGCTGCTCGGCCTCGCCTTCGAGGTCGCCGGCGATGCTCGGCAGGATCGGCTTGCGCTTGGGGACGCCGAATGCGCAGCGGCGGGCGACGACGGCCGTGTTGGCGATCGCCTCCGGCAGGTCCTCGAACAACCGCCGCATCTCGGCGGGCGGCTTCATCCATGCCTCCGGCGACGAGCGGACCCGATCGTCCCGATCGATCTGGCTCGACTGGGCGATGCACAGCATGGCGTCGTGGGCGGGGTGGAAATGCGCCTCGGCGAACTGGGCGGGGTTGGTCGCGACCAGCGGCAGGTCCCGCTCGTAGGCCAGCTCGACGAGCCGCGCCTCGGCTTTCTCCTCCACCTCGTTGCCGCGGCGCGAAAGCTCGATGTAGAGGCGGCCCGGGAAGAGCCGAGTCAGCCGCGCGAGGAGGTCTTCCGCGCGGTCCGACTGCTCCTCCGCGAGGAGCCGCGCCAGCCCGCCGTCGGCGCCGCCGGTAAGGGCGATGAGGCCCTCAGTGCGCCCCTCGAGCGCCGCGAAGGAGACATGCGCAGGATCCTCGACCGGACGGCCGAGATGCGCCTCCGACACCAGGGCGCACAGATTGTCGTAGCCCTTCTCGTTCTGGGCGTAGAGGGCGAGCCAGTCGAGCGCCGCCGGCCCGTCCGGCCGCGCCACGGCCAGCATCGTGCCGATGACCGGCTGCACGCCCTCGCCCTTGCAAGCCTCGGTGAAGGCCATGGCGGCATAGAGGCCGTTGCGGTCCGTCAGCGCCGCGGCGGGAAGATCGAGCTTCCTCGCCTGCTTGGCGATCGCCTTGGGCTCGATCGCGCCGTCGAGCATCGTGTAGCAGGAGAAAATCCGCAGGGGGACGTAGGGCGCGGCCATGTCTCCACTATGGGGAGCGGCGCCGTGTCAGGAAAGCGCGAAGGGCGCAGTTTTCCACATCTATTCTCCGGCCATGCGACGGATTTCGGCGACCCTCATGTCGTAGGCGCGGGCGATGCAGGCTTCGCTTCCGCCGCACCTTTCGCGCCGGGCGAGGAAGGCGTCGCGACTGGCGCGGATGCGCCCCTTCGCCTCCGGGGCCGCCCCGGCGATGGCGCGGTAATAGGCCGCGGACATCCCGCGGTCGCGGGCGGCGAGGTCGGGCGAGCTGCACACCCGCTTCTCGCTCACCGTCCTGGCGAAGCGGCAATTGTAGCTCGGCCGAGCGGCGGCGCGGGGCGCGGGCTCGGCACGGGGCGCGGGCTCGGCACGGGGCGCGGGCGCAGCGGCCACCCGCTCGGCTCGCTCCGGGGCGGGCACGGGCGAAGGTGCCGGACGCTGGGCCGGCGCCGGGGCGGGAGACGGCGGCGGCGAAGCGGAGCGCGCCGGCGGGGGCTCGGCGGACGCGGTCCGCGTCGGCGCCGCCGGCTGCGCGTCGTTGAAGCCGAAGGTGGCGAGCCGGTAGATGATCGGCTCCGCTCCGTCCATGCGGTAGACGAGCCCGCTCCCGTCGGCGGCGGCCTGCGCCGAATATTCGACCTCGGCGGTGACCCGCCTCAGGCCGTCGAAGGCGTTTTCGGCTCCCGGCGGCAACTCGAGGGTGAAGCGGCCGGTGCAGACGGTGACGTTGAGCTCCTCATCGCGGCTCTTCACCAGCGGTTCCTCCATCCGCACAACGGAGCCCGCGGCGACCGGATCGAGGTTGCGCGGGTCGCCGTTGCGGATCCGCGCGGCCTCGTCGAACACATAGTCCTTGAGCCGGGCGTAGGTCGCCTCCGAGGCGCAGGCCTTGCGGATCCGCTCCCGCCGCTCCGCCGCGAGCTGAGCCTCGCTCTTCCGGCCCGGGGCGTCCCCGGCCTTCATCCAGTCGCACGCCGACAGCCCGCACAACGCGACGAGAGACACGGCCAACACCAGCCGGTTACGCATGACATTCCCCTGGCGGATCATCCTTCGCGGGGGTGAACGCACGACGGCGCCGATCTTTGCACGCTCGCATTCGCGGCCGGCAGGGTTATTCCAGCACGCCCTCGTGGAGCCGCAGGACGCGGTCCATCTTGGCGGCGATGCGTTCATTGTGGGTGGCGACGAGCGACGCGCTGCCCTCGTCGCGGACGAGGCGGAGGAATTCGGCGAAGACGATGTCGGCCGTCGCCTCGTCGAGATTGCCGGTGGGCTCGTCGGCGAGGACGAGGAGCGGCTTGTTGGCGAGGGCGCGGGCGACCGCGACTCGCTGCTGCTCGCCGCCTGAAAGCTGCGCCGGACGGTGGGCGAGGCGGTGATCGAGGCCGAGCGAGCCGAGCAGGGCCTCGGCGCGGGCGCGCGCGGCCTCGTTGGTCGCGCCGTGGATGAGCTGGGGGATGATCACGTTCTCGGCCGCCGTGAAGTCGGGCAGGAGGTGGTGGAACTGGTAGACGAAGCCGAGGCTGTCGCGGCGCAGCCGGGTGCGCCCGTCATTGTCCAGCCGCGCCGCCTCCTCGCCGGCAATGCGGATCGAGCCTTCGAAGCCGCCCTCGAGCAGGCCCACAGCCTGGAGCAGGGTCGACTTGCCCGAGCCGGACGGGCCGAGCAGGGCGACGATCTCGCCCGCCGCGACGGCAAGGTCGACGCCGCGCAGAACGTCGATCGCGACGTCGCCCTGGCGGAAGCTCCTGCGCAGGCCGCTTACCTTCAGCACCTCACTCATAGCGCAGCACCTGCACGGGATCGGTGCTCGCCGCCTTCCAGGCCGGGTAGAGGGTGGCGAGGAAGCTGAAGACCAGCGCCATCGAGACGATCGCCAGCACTTCGAACGGATCGGTCTTGGCCGGCAGCTCGGTGAGGAAGCGGATGGAGGGATCCCACAGATTCTGCCCGCTCAGATTTTGGACGAGGTTGACCACCCCCTGCCGGAAATAGAGCAGCACCGCCCCCAGGACGAGCCCGGCGACGATGCCGAGGACGCCGATGGTGACTCCGACGGTCATGAACACCTTCATCAGCCCGCGGCGGGTGGCGCCCATCGTGCGAAGGATGGCGATGTCGCGGGTCTTGGCGCGCACCAGCATGATCAGCGACGAAAGGATGTTGAACACGGCGACGAGGATGATGATCGAGAGGATGACGAACATCACCACCCGCTCGACCTGGAGCGCCTCGAACAGCGACGCATTGAGCGAGCGCCAGTCGGTGACCATGCCCTGCCCCGCGACGGCGGCCTGGAGTGGCGCGACGATGTCCTGGACCTTGTCGGCGTCGCTGGTCTGGAGCTCCACCATGCCCACCGAATCCCCGAGCATCAGGAAGTTCTGCGCGTCCTCGATCGGCATGATCACGAAGGCCTTGTCGTAATCGTACACTCCGACCTCGAAGACGGCGGCGACCTGGTAGGAGACGATCCGCGGCACGGTGCCGAAGGGCGTCGTCCTCCCCTCGGGGGTGATGAGGCTGATCTCGCCGCCGATCGTGGCGCCGAGCTGCTCCGCCAGCCGGGCGCCGATCGCGACCTTGCCCGAGCCGGGCCTGAGCGAGGCGAGCGAGCCCTGCAGCACCTTGCCCTGCAGAGTCGGGTTGCCGAGTATGTCGCCGCGCTGCATGCCGCGCAGCAGCACCCCCTCCACCCGGCCGTCGTAGCTCGCCATCAGAGGCTGCTCGACCATCGGGATGGCCGAGGTGACCCCCGGCGTCCGCCGCGCCTGGGCGACGATCTCCCGCCAGTTCTGCAGTCGTCCGCCATAGCCCTGGACGACGGCGTGGCCGTTCAGTCCCACGATCTTGTCGAACAGCTCCGCGCGAAACCCGTTCATCACGCTCATCACGACGATGAGGGCGGCGACGCCGAGCGTCACGGCGATGAGGCTGATCGAGGCGACGAGGAAGATGAACCCCTCCCCCTTTCCCGGGAGGAGGTAGCGGCGGGCGATCATCCGCTCGTAGCGCGAGAGGATCATCTCTCCTCCTCGATGGACGGGCCGTACCGGCTCATCCCGCCAGTCTCGCCAAGGCGCTCTCGATCGACAGCTCCTCCCGCTCCCCGGTGGCGCGGCGCTTCAGCTCGACGACTCCGCGTCCAAGGCCCTTGGGGCCGAGTATCAGCTGCCACGGGAGGCCGATCAGGTCCATCGTCGCGAACTTGGCCCCGCCGCGCTCGTCGCGGTCGTCGTACAGGGTCTCGACGCCGGCCTGCCCGAGCCGCCGGTACAGGTCGTCGGCAGCGCCCGCGCAGGCGGGATCGTCCGCGCGCATGTTGACAAGCCCCACCTGGAAGGGCGCGACGCTTTCCGGCCAGGCGATGCCCGCCTCGTCGTGGCGCGCCTCGATCAGCGCGCCAACCAGGCGCGACACGCCGATCCCGTAGCTCCCCATTTCCGGATGGACCTGCGTGCCGTCGCCGGCCTGGACGGTGAAGCCCATCGAGGCGCTGTACTTGGTGCCGAAGTAGAAGATGTGACCCACCTCGATGCCGCGCGACTGCCGCAGGTCCGCGCCGGCCGCGGCCTCGCGCGCAGGGTCGCGCTTCTCGTCCG
Source organism: Alphaproteobacteria bacterium (assembly GCA_019232625.1). Lineage (GTDB taxonomy): Bacteria > Pseudomonadota > Alphaproteobacteria > Sphingomonadales > Sphingomonadaceae > Allosphingosinicella. The sequence goes on from JAFANP010000030.1 coordinate 5,960, forward strand.
TGGCGGCATAATCCGCGGTGAGGCCGCCGACGAAGGCCTGGAGCGCCGCCGGGTCGTCGGCGTCGACTCCTTCCGCCTCGGCGGAGCGGTCCGCCTCCCATGCCTTGTGGTAGAAGACGTCGCTCTCGCCGGAGGACGCGAGGATGATGAACTCATGGCTGAGATCGCCGCCGATCGGCCCGGTGTCCGCCTGCATCGGGATCGCGGTCAGCCCCATCCGGGCGAAGGTGCGCAGATAGGCGATGAACATCCGATTGTAGCTGTGGCGCGCGCCGTCCTCGTCCAGGTCGAAGCTGTAGGCGTCCTTCATCAGGAACTCGCGTCCGCGCATCACGCCGAAGCGGGGCCGCACCTCGTCGCGGAACTTCCACTGTATGTGATAGAGGGTGCGCGGCAGGTCGCGATAGCTCTTCGCGGCATCGCGGAAGAGCGCGGTGATCATCTCCTCGTTGGTCGGGCCGTAGAGCATCTCGCGATCATGCCGGTCCTTGAGGCGCAGCATCTCCGGGCCGTAGGCGTCGTACCGCTTCGACTGCCGCCACAGGTCGGCGGACTGGATGGTGGGCATGAGGAGCTCGACCGCCCCCGCCTTGTCCTGCTCCTCGCGGACGATTGCTTCGATCTTCTTGAGCACGCGCAGCCCGAGCGGCAGCCAGGCGTAGATGCCGGCGGCGGTCTGGCGAACGAGGCCGGCCCGCAGCATCAGCTTGTGGCTGGCGACCTGCGCGTCGGCCGGCGTCTCCCTGGTGACCGGCATGAAATAGCGGGAAAGGCGCATCGCCGTCTGTTGTCCTCGCGAAATGGGGCTCGCGCCGAGCCTCTACGAAGCGGCGGCGGGCAAGGCAACTGCAGGGGAGACCGCCTCGCCGCGCCGGCGGCTGTTGCGCAGCCGACACAGGGTGGCAGCAAAGAGTCACAAGTGCTTGATTGGCCCGTGACAAGCCCCGGCCGCGTGCCTAGCGTCCCGCCTCACGAACAAGTGGCGAAGGCCTCGGTTCGGGGAGGCTTCGGCCCCGCATAGCCAAGCGAGGTGGCGATGCGTGCGGGCTGAAGCTCTTTCAAGGGGGTTGACGAGCGATCGTCACACGGATGCCCGGGCAGCGATGCCCGGGCATTTGTCGTTCAGGGCCCGCGCGAGTCGCGGCGGCGATGACGCCGCGGCCACAAAAAAGCCCCGGCCGAAACCGGGGCTCCTTGATCCACGGTAGTGCCTGAAGCTCAGCCGGTGCTGCCGCTATTGCCCCAGTTATTGCCCATGATCCACGACCAGAAGCCCTTCTGCGGTTTCTGCTGCATGACGTCCATGCCCCTTCTGTGGACGGGTCGTGACCATCACGACCCGCTAACGGGGCAATACGCCTCGGCGGCAAGGTTATCAATCCGTTAACCTCAGGCGGCTTCGCGGCTCCTTTGTTCCAGGACGGAACGCCAGAAGGACCGGAACGGCATCGGCCGACCGATGAAGAAGCCCTGGGCGACGTCGCAGCCCATGTAGGTGAGCGCCTCCAGCGTCTGCAGGTCCTCGACTCCCTCGGCGACGACCTTCTGGCCGAGCGAGTGGGCGAGCTGGATCGTCGAGTGGACCATCAGCTTGTCGCTCTGGCTCTTGTAGATGGACTGGACGAAGCCCTTGTCGACCTTGATCTCGTTGGCCGGGATGCGCTTCAGATATTCGAGCGTCGAAAGGCCGGTGCCGTAATCGTCGATCGAGATCAGCACGCCCATCGCCCGCAGCCGGAACAGGGCGTCCATGCTGCTGGCGCCGCGGGTCAGTGCGGCGGTCTCGGTCACCTCGAGCGTCAGGCGGTGGGGCGCGAGCCGGTGCTGGGCGAGCAGCCGCTCCACCGTCGCCACCAGGTCGAAGCTGTCGATCAGCCGGGCGGAGAGATTGACCGAGATCCCGAAATCGCGGTCGCGGCGCCCCACCGTCGCCGCAGCGCGCACCGCCTCCGCCAGCACGAAGGTTGTGAGGCGCTCGATGCGGCCGTTCTGCTCGGCGGCGGGGATGAAGTCGATGGGACCGATCTCGCCCTTGTCGGGATGGTTCCAGCGGACCAGCGCCTCGGCGCCGACGATGCGCCGGGTGACGAGATCGAGCTTGGGCTGATAGGCGACCCAGAGGTGGCCTTTCTCGATCGCCGTGTCGAGCTGGCTCAGCAGCGACAGCTTCCACTCGACGTCCTTGAGCTTCTCCGGGTCGTAATGCTTCCACCGCAGGTTCTCGGCCGCCGCCTCTTCGGCCGCGACGAGGGCGCTCGTCAGCCGGTTCGCCGGCGACCGCGCGAAATCGGCGTCCACTCCGAAGGTGATGGCGATGTCGATCGGGCGGTTGCCGACGTGGAGCGGCGTCCGGAACAGCATCGACAGCGCGTCGAGATGGTCCTCGATGATCTCGCGGCCGGGATCTGAGGCCAGCCAGCCGAAGACGCCGTCGTCGCCCTGATAGATGGTCAGGGTGTCGGCACCGATCCGAAGCCGCGAGGATATCTGGAGGACCAGCTCCCTTTCCCCCTCGGTGGAGAGGGTCGAGCAGATTTCGGCATAGTTGCGGACCTTGCCGACGATGAGGAACGCGTCCGCGCCGCCCTTCGCCTTGCGAAGAGCGGCGAGGTTGGGAAGCCCCGACACGGGGTTCACCGCGCCTCCGAGCCGAGAGCTGCGTCGCGACCAGGCGATCGCCAGCCACAGAAGCGCGAACAGCGAGGGCACCACGTCGACGAAGATCCCCGCCGGCTCGAGGAGGATGGGAAGGATGAGACAGGCGGCGACGCCGAGCGTCAGGGTGGCCAGCGCGAAGCGGCCACCGCGGAGGATGAACGCCGCGAGACCCAGAAGCAGCGCCAGGGCGAGCGGCGGCAGCCAGCCTAGCTGGAAGGGCCGGCCTTCCCGCAGCGTCTCCGCCCCCAGCGCATGGAGGTACACGCCCGCCATCCTGCCGTGCCCCGGAACGTAGAACTGGTCGCCCCATTGCGGCGACGTGACTCCGACGAGGGCCGCCCGGTGGCTGAGGGCGCGGGCGGCCGGACGGTCGTGAAGGACGTCCGTGGCGCTCACCAGCGGGATCGAATCGACGTCGGTGGTGTAGTCGATCGGGAACATCTCGCCGGGCCCGCCCCGCGCGCGGCTCAGTCGCGCGGCGAAGGACGGATAGACCGCGCCGCCATGCTCCAGCGCATAGGGAAGCTTCCAGACCGCTCCGCTCAGCGAGTAGCGGAAGTTGCTCGTGGCGAGCTGGGCATGCGGCCGGAAGGCCGGAAGCGGGAAGTGATCGGTCCGCACGCCGTTGGCGTCGAAGAAGAACCGCACCTCCAGCACCGTCGGGATGCGCGCCTGGCGCAGGGCGGATGCGAGGCGCGCATCCTCCGCCGGCGCCGTCGCCGGCGAGAAGTCGATATCGAAGAGCGCCTTCGACGCGCCGAGCGCTTCGAGGCGCTGGAGGAGCTCGGCGTGGCGGCGGCGGGGCCAGGGCCAGGGGCCGAGCTCGCGGATGCTCCGGTCGTCTATCGCCACGATGACGGTGTCGCCGCTCGCCGGCCGCACCGCGAAGGCGGTCCTGAGGCCGCGCAGCGCATCCTCGACCGGCTCGCCGAACTCGACCGTTCCGAAGGCAAGGCCGGCGACGGCCGCGCACAAGACCATGCGCAGGCGCGGGTCGAGCGCCTTCCAGCGAAGGCGCGCGAGACGGGCGACGATCTGGCTGAGCCGGGCCATGCCGGGATCATGACGCGAAAAGGTTAGCGAAATGATTGCCGGCCGAGGGCCCGCGCGCCTTTTTTCAGGCGCTTGCCTCCCGCGAGAGGTTAACGCCGCATTTGCCACGCCCCCTCAGCCGGTCGAAACACTTCGCGCGTATCAGGCGGGCAGGATGGGGCTCCGACCGCCCGCATCCGCCGAGGGCTCGAGCCATGCACATTCGCGCGCTTCTCATCTTCTGCTCGCTGCTCATCGGCGCCGCGGCGCCGGCCGCGGCCGAGGCTCCGACGTGGCGCGTCACCGAGGCCGCCGGACGGGTCGAGGTCCAGCATGCGGGAGCCGCCGCGCCCGCCCGCCGCGGCCTCGCCCTTGCCCCGGGCGACGTCGTCACCGTCGCCGCGGGAGGTCGCGCGGTGCTGGTCCGCGGCGAGGAATATGTGATCGTCTCCCCCGGCACCCGGCTTCGCCTCCCCGCCGCCGAGGAAGCGACGGGCTTCATCCAGATGATCGAGGATTATGGCCGCGCCCTCTTCCGCATCGAGAAGAAGTCGACGCCGCACTTCGCGGTGAAGACCCCCTATCTCGTCGCATTGGTCAAGGGCACGGTGTTCAGCGTCGACGCCAGCGAGCGCGGCACGTCGGTCGCGGTCAAGGAGGGCCGCGTCGAGGTCTCGACCCTGGATGGCGTCGCGCACCAGATGGTCGAGGTCGGCATGGTCGGCGCGGTCGGCGCCGAGGCGCCCGGCCGGCTGATCGTCCAGATCGGGCTTGGCGAGAACGCCGCCGCCGCCGTCGACACCCCCCACGAGGACGACGCGGCATCGCCCGGCGAAGCCGCCGGCGAGGAGCCCAGGCTCGAATATGCCGCGGTCACCGCGACGGACGGCCAGGCGGCGCGCGACGATCAGTCCGCCGCGCTTCCGGTCCAGCCGCTTCCCCTCACCCTCGCGCAGGCGCCGCAGCCTGCCCCCAGCGGGCCGCAGGGCAACGGCAACGGACCCGGCGCGAGCAATGCCGGCGGCAACGGCAACGGCAACGGTCCGGGCTCCAACAGCGCCGGCGGCAACGGCAACGGCAACGGACCGGGCTCCAACAGCGCCGGCGGCGCCGGCGGCACCGGCGTTCCCGATCCCACCGCGAGCGCCGCACCGGACCCGGCTCCGACGCCCGCCCCTTCTCCGGCGCCGACCCCTGCTCCAGCCCCGGCTCCGACGCCTGCTCCGGCGGCTGCACCGGCTCCGGCTCCGGCTCCGGCTCCAGCTCCGGCTCCGGCTCCGGCTCCGGCTCCCGCGCCCGGTTCGAACGCGGGCTCCGGCTCGAATTCCGGGCCCGGCGGCGGCGGGTCGGGCGGCAATTCGGGCCCCGGCGGCGGCGGATCGGGCAGCAATTCGGGACCCGGCGGCGGATCCGGGTCCAATTCGGGACCGGGCGGCGGCTCGGGATCTAACTCCGGCCCCGGCTCGACCTCGTCCGGCTCCGGCAGCGGCGCGACGTCGGCCCCCGCGCCCGCTCCGGCTCCGGCTCCGGCCCCGGCCCCGGCCCCGGCTCCGGCTCCTGCTCCGGCTCCGGCTCCGGCTCCGGCTCCTGCTCCTGCTCCCCTGCCGGATCCGCTCGCCCCGGTCGTGACGGCCCCTTCCGACCCCCTCACCAGCCCGGCACCGGCTCCCCTGCCCGACCCGCTGATCCCGTCGGCGCCCCTGCCCACGGTGGACCCGGTCACCGCCCCAGCGCCCGCTCCCGCCCCGGCGCCGGCACCTGCCCCGGCCCCTGCCCCCGCGCCGGCTCCTGCCCCTGCCCCGGCTCCGGCACCTGCCCCGGCACCTGCACCTGCACCTGCGCCGGCACCGGCACCGGCGCCTGCTCCGGCTCCGGCTCCGGCGCCTGCTCCAACGCCTCCTCCCACGACCTCGACGCCGGCCGGAATCTGCGTCCTCGGACTGATCTGCCTCTGAGGGGGCGCCGTCCCTAACGGTTCCTCAACCAGAGGCGGGCTAAGCCTTCCCGCGGCGCGATCGCGAGCGCGGGAGAAGGCGGGACGATGAGACGCAGAGAGGCAGCCTTCGCCCTGCTTCCACTCGTCCTGGCGGCGGCGACCGCCGCCGCCGCACCCGGGGGGCAGATCCTCCCCTACGACCTCGCCGGGGTGATGGGCGCGGCCTCGGCAAGCCTCGTCCAGCCGGTGGAGCCGGGCGAACAATATCCGCCTACCCTTCAGGACCGCACCCTCCCGACGCTGCCCCGGGAGGCGCAGCCTGCGCCTCCGCGGCCGGCGGGCGGGCCGCGGCTGTCGCTGACCCTCGACGCCAGCATCACCGGCGACAGCAACGTCACCAACGCCACCGATCGCACGAGCGTGGCGGTCGACTATGGCGGCGGGCCGCTGCCCGTGCCGCTCGACCCGTCGCTGCGGGAGAAAGCGGGCATCGGCATCGGCCTCTCCGGATCGGCGGGGCTCAAGCTGCCCGTCGCGGAGGGCGTCAGCCTCGCCATGGGCGCCGAAGCCTATATGGTCGAATATCAGGGACGCCGCGGCGACGACGCCTCGCTGCTCGGCGCCGGCGGGATCGAGCTCTCGTCGGGAAGCGGCGCCGGCAGCCTCCAGCTGATCGCCTTCGACCGCTGGTATGGCGGCGCCGAGGCGATGAAGGGCTACGGCGTCCGCGCCAACTGGCGGGAGGAAGTGGCGAAGGGCCGGCATGTCTCGCTCTACCTCGACGCCCGGCAGTTCGATTCCGGCTACGGGCGCGCCTTCGGCGGCCGGCAGGCGGGAGCGTGGCTGAGCTACGATGCCGTGCTCGATCCGACCCTGACCGCGGCGGGAGGAGTCTATGTCCGGCGCGACCGGCTGCGCGACGACGCCTTCGCCAGCACCGAGTTCGGCGCCTACGGCAACCTCACCCACTATCTCAGCGGCGACCTCACCGGCGGCCTCGGCGCGGGGATCAGCCGCGCGCGCTTCGACGCGCCGGTGCCCTTCCTGTCGGCGGAGGCGCGGCGGGACTGGCGCTATTACGGGACCGTGTGGATCACGACGCGCCGGCCGCTGGCGTGGGGCGTCTTCCCGTCGCTCACCTACACCTACAGCCGGACGTCGAGCTCGGTCGGCTTCTACGACGCCGACCGCCACCGGCTCCGGCTCGGCTTCAGCCGGTCGTTCTGAAGCCCATGCGCGGCCTCCCCCGATTCCTCGCCTGGCGCCGCCCGCTGACCCTCGCCGCCGCCGCGCTCGCCGGGGCGGTGGCGCTGGCGACCGGCGCCGGAACCGGCATCGACGAATTCGCCGCCATGGTGCGGAGCGGCTTCAGCCTCCACCCGGCGAGCGGCGCGGTCCACGTCGTCGAGATAGACGAGAAGAGCATCGAAGCCATCGCCCGCTGGCCGTGGCCGCGCGGCGTCCACGCGCGAGCGGTCGACCGGCTTCGCGCCGCCGGCGTGCGGAGCATCGCCTTCGACGTCGATTTCTCCACTCCCTCCCTGCCCGGCGAGGACGCCCGCTTCGCCGCGGCGCTGGCGCGCGCCGGGGGCGGCGTCATCCTCCCCACCTTCCGCCGGCACAAGAGCGCGGCAAGCGGGGCGACGAGCGAGGCGGAGCCGATACCGGCCCTCGCCCGCAACGCCTTCCTCGCCGCCGCCAATGTCGATCCCGACGCCGATGGGCGCCTGCGCCGAATGCTGTTCGGGCTGGAGATCGGCGGCGCGGCGCGCCCGTCGCTCGCCAGCATGGTCGCCGAGCGGCCCGGCGCGGCGGGGCGCAGTTTCACCATCGATTCGGCGATCGATCCGGATTCGATCCCGCGCCACAGCTTCATCGACCTCATCGAGGGGCGCATTCCGCCCTCGGCCCTGAAGGGCGCGCGGGTGCTGATCGGCGCCACCGCCGTTGAGCTCGGCGACCGCTACCCGGTCCCCCGCCACAGCGTCATCCCCGGCGTCGTCGCGCAGGCGATGGCCGCCGAGACCCTGCTCGAGGGGCCGACGCCGGCGGAGCGCAGCCCGATATGGGCGTTGCTCCTCGCCTTGCTGCTGGTCGCCGCCGCGACCTTCGCCAAGGGCGCGCCGCGGAGCCTTCGCGCCGCCGCCTACGGTCTCGGCGCGCCGGCCATCCTTGCCCTTTCGCTGGCGCCGGCGCGGCTCGGCGCCGTTCCCCTCGGCCCCGCCGCGGCCGCGCTCGCCGCGGCGGCGATCGTCGGCGGCGCGGCGTGGGCGGCGCTTCGGCAGAGCGAGACGCGGCTGGAGGATGCCGATACCGGCCTTCCGAACCTGCGCGCGCTCGAGCGGGCGGCGGAGCGGCTCCCCACCCTCGCCGTCGGCGTCGCGCGGATCGACGGCTACGACGCGCTGCTTTCCGTCTTCGGCGCCGAAGCAGCGGCCGCGATCGTCGCGCGGGTTGCGTCGCGCCTGGGCTTCGCCGCGGGCGTGGACGTCGTGTGCCGGGCGGACGAGGCGAGCCTCGCCTGGATCGAGCCGCCGGGCGAAGCCTTCGCCGACCGAATCGAGGGCATCGCCGCCCTCGTCTCGGCGGCGGCGAAGAACGAGGCGCCGGCGGACCTGCGCCTCCACTTCGGCTGCGCCGAGGGCCGCGGCGCGGACGCGCGCCAGGTCGCGGCCAACGCCCTGCTGGCGGCGGCCGGCGCGACCGCGGCCGGCAAGACCTGGCAGCTCTTCACGGTCGCCGACGGCGAGGCCGCGAGCCGCGACGTCGCGCTGCTCGCCGGCTTCTCCTCCGCCCTTGAGGATGGACGGATCTGGAACGCCTACCAGCCCAAGCTCGACGTCGAAGGCGGTAGGATCGTCGCGGTCGAGGCGCTGGTGCGGTGGGATCATGCCGAGTTCGGCCCGCTGCCGCCGGACCGCTTCGTGCCGCTTCTCGAGCGCCACGGCCGCGCCGCCGAGCTCACCCTCCACGTGCTGGCGCGCGCGCTCGCCGATGCGGCGGGGTGGGCCCGGGCGGGGCGGCCGCTCGGCGTCGCCGTCAACGTCTGCGCCAACCTGCTCCACGACGACGCCGCCATGGCGCGCCTCGCCGAGCTGGTCCGCGGAAGCGGCTTTGCGGCCGCGCAGCTGACGCTCGAGGTGACGGAGACCGCGGCGCTCGCCGACCCGGCCCGCGCGATCGCCGCGCTACGGGCGTGGCGGGCCTTGGGAGTGGGCGTCTCGATCGACGATTACGGAACCGGCCAGTCCTCGCTCGCCTATCTTCAGACCCTGCCGGCGACCGAGCTGAAGATCGACAAGAGCTTCGTCGCGACCATCGCCACCGAGCCGCGCAACGCGATCATGGTCCGCTCGACGATCGCCCTCGCGCACGAGCTCGGACTCAAGGTCGTCGCCGAGGGGGTGGAGGACGAGGCGTGCCTCGCCGCCTTGCGATCGATGGGATGCGATCTCGCCCAGGGCTATCTGATCGCCCGCCCGATGCCGGCAGAGGCGGTCCTGGCGCTTCAGACCGACCGGAGCGGCGGCCCCGGCGCGGCAGGCGCGGCCTGCGTCGCCCGCTTCGCCTCGCGCTCGTAATGGACTGCGAGCATCAGCAGCGCGTCGCGATCGCGCGAGGGTGAAAGGCCGCCGGCCAGCCGCCGGCATTCCTGCGCCTGCTCGCGGAAATAGTCCGTCGCTTCCATGCGCGCCCACCTGCGTTCTTCCGGAGACCGTAACGGAGCAAACCGGAGGCGGAACGGATGGTTCCCCCTCCTCCCTCACGAAGGTAGCGGCGAAAGGAGCCGGGCGCCGGCCGACCGGCCGCACCGCCCGCTTTACGTTGAAATTCCGGCGCGCCGCGCCTACATGAGCCTTGCTGACGTCGCCTGCGACGGAATCTGACGGCCCGCCGAACGTGCGGCCAGCACCTTCCCTTTCAAGCCATTCGGCCCTCGCGGCGCAATCGTGCGGCCGCCGGACGAGACCGCTTCTCGCGCAAGGAACATGGCTTGGCCAAGGAAGACCTGCTTACCGTCGAAGGACTGATCGACGAGATCCTGCCGGACGGGCGCTTCGGCGTCCGACTCGACAACGACCATCGGGTGATCGTCTACACCGCCGGCAAGATGCGGCGTTTCCGCATCCGCTCGGTGGTGGGAGACCGCGTGCACGTCGAGATGACGCCCTACGATCTCAGCAAGGGCCGTCTCGTCTTCCGCGAGAAGACCCCCGGAGCCGGCCCGGGAGGGCCGCGGCGGGGCGGGTTCAGGCGGCGTTAGCAGCCCTGAAACGTGAATGGCGTGCGCCACCGGCGCGTGCCCAAGGAAATGAAATGCAGACTGCCACAGCGAGGCCGAACCGTCGGCCCAAGCTCTTCCTCCCCGTCTTCCTGACCGCGTCGAACGCCGGTCGGGCGAGCGCCGGGGAGCCGGGCTTCCCGCTTTCCCCCGATCAGCTCGGGCGCACCGTCGCCGAGATGATCGGCTAGAGCCCCAACGCCCCTCCCGCACGGCGGGAGGGGTTTTTTCATTCGAGGAGTGCCCGGATGTCCAGAATTCCCCTCAAGCCCTACCTCCTCACCAAGGACGAGGAGGGTCGCTTCACCCTGACCGTGCGCGAGACGCGCTACAACAGCCAGGGCTATCCGCTCGTCACCGCGACCCGGATCGACGAGACCTTCCAGACCGCCAACGCCGCCCGAAGCCATGCCCGCGAGCATTTCGGCGCGGAGGCCGGCCAGTTCGCGATGAAGTGAGCCGCCCAAGGGCGAGCGCGTGAAAAGGGCCCGCCTCCGCGAGGAGACGGGCCCTTTTTCGAACGTGGCGTCGACTCAGCGCTGGCTCGCGCCGCCGTCCTGGTCGCTGCTGAAGCCGTCCTGGCCGCCGCCCTGCTGGCCGGACTGGCCGCCCTGCTGCTGCTGCTGGTCGCGGTCCTGCTGGCCGCCGAGGCCGGACTGGCCGCCCTGCTGCTGCCCGCCATAATCGGCCTGGTTGCCATAGCCGCCGCCGGAGCCGCCCTGCTGGCCCGACTGTCCGCCCTGCTGCTGCTGGCCGCCCTGCTGGCCCTGGCCGCCTTCCATGCCGCCGAGCCCGGCGCCGCCGGCCGAACCGCCCGACTGGCCGCCTTCCACGCCGCCGGCGCCGTCCTGGCCCGACTGGCTCTGCTGCGAGCCGTAATCGGCCCCGCCGCCGCCCTGCTGGCCGCCGCGATCGCCGTCCTGCTGCTGTTGCTGCTGCCGGCCGTAATCGGACGAGGACTGGCCCTCGCCCTGCTGGCCCTGCTGGCCGCCCTGCTGTTCCTGCTGCTGCTGTTGCTGCTGGCGGCCCGTGCCGTCCTGCTCTTTCCATTCGGCCATGCTTGGCTCCTCTCAACCGGTGTCGAGATTGACACAGATCAACAACGTCGGCGCGGCGGCGCCCGTTCCCGGCGGCCGCCCCGGAGCGGCCCCCGCCCGGCCGCTTTGGAGCCGGAACGACGGGCGCGCGCGCCGAACGGAGCAAGCCCAATCGACAGCCGGGCCGTCGCGGCTCTAGGGTCCGGCGCGATGACCTACTGCCTCGGCATGCTGCTCCACGACGGGCTCGTTCTCATCGCCGACACGCGGACCAATGCCGGCGTCGATAATTTTTCCTCGTTCAAGAAGCTCCACACGCTGATCGACGAGCCGGAGCGGCAGATCTTCGCCTGCACCGCCGGCAGCCTGTCGATGAGCCAGTCGGTCATCGGCCTGATCCAGGAGGGGCTGCCCGCCGGCGCGGGCGGCGAGCCGGCCGGCGGCCTTGGCGGCGGCGAGGTCACCCGCTCGCTCCGCCACGCGACGACGATGTTCCGCGCCGCGCAGCTGGTCGGCGAGGCGGTGCAGATGGCCAACGCCACGGTCGGCAGGGCGCTGGCGGCGATCAACGCCGACGCCTGGGTCTCGATCCTGCTCGGCGGTCGGATCGGCGACGCGCCGCCGGTCCTGTTCCTCGTCTACAACGCCGGCAACTTCATCGAGTGCACGCCCGAAGTCCCCTTCCTCCAGATCGGCGAGACGAAGTACGGCAAGCCGATCCTCGACCGCGGCCTCACCTTCGACACGCCGCTCCACGAGGCGGTGAAGTTCGGCTTCCTCTCCTTCGACAGCGCGATGCGCTCCAATCTCGGCGTCGCCCGGCCGCTGGACCTGATGGCGATGCCCCGCGACCGGACGCAGCCGATCCTCGAGCGCCGGATCGCCGAGGACGACCCCTATTTCGACGATCTCTCCGCCCGCTGGGCCCGCTACCTCCACCAGGCGACCGAGAGCATTCCCAACCCGCCCTGGATGGACGACCCGGGCTGAGGCGGGCGATCCGGGCGGGGAAAGTCGCGCGGAAGGTTCGGTGGGTCCCGAAAGTCCGGCTTCCATAAGGAGCGAAAAAAAGTTTTCGCGCGAAGGAGGCACCGCAAGTGCGCGACCCGGGCGGCTCGAGGGGCCGACGGCGAAGCGACTCGGGGCGGAGGAGACGTGCATCCCGCGAGCGGACCATGATTGGGAAGGCGAGGGGAAGTTCTTTTTTCGTTCCGCCCGTCAGCGATGCGGCTCGCAGGCGATGCCGTCCCCATCCCCGTCCATTCCGGGGCGGTAGCCGGGCTGGCCCCGGTAGAGCGGCGCCGCGCCGGCGGCGCGGACCTCGTTGCAGCCGCCGTAATAGACCGAGGCTTCCCGGGCGGATCCGGCGGCGGCGGCGGGGGCCGGCGGCTCGCCCGGCGAGGGGTCCTCGGGCTTCGCGGCCGCCCACGCCGCCGGTATCGGCCTCCGCCCCCGCGCCTCCGGAAAGGCGGGGCTCGAGGCGGCGACCCCGGACGCCGCGACCGACCCGCGCGGCGCCGGCGTCAGCATCCAGGTCGCGACGAACACGAAGCCGGCGGCGATCGGCAGATAGGCGGGCACGGCGCGGGACATGGTCGCGAGGCTAAGCCGGCGAGGGTTAGCGCAATCCTAATCCCGGCGCGCGTTCCGCTCCGATTCGGAAGCTTCTCAATCCACCTTGCGCACCACCGACTCCACCGTCGCGACCTTGAGGCCGAAGCGGTGGAAGACCATGCGGTTGAGGGCGGTGCGGCCGCCCGGCTGGAGGATGATCCATTGCTCCACCGAGGGCCCTTCCGCGAGGCGGTAGGTGAGGTGGAAGGTGGCGCCCTTCACCTCGCCGGAGACCGGGCCGCGGGCGTCGCTGATCGACCCGGTCACCCTGTCGCCGCCGGCGCGGGCGAGTCGCCAAATGCGGCGGCGGGCGGGCTTGCCCTCCTCCTCCACCACCTGCTCGATGATCAGCGCCCCGCCTTCCATCCGGCCCCGCGCCCGGTCGCGCATGCCGTGGCGGCCGGCGAGGACGATCTGGACGGTGCCGGCCCCCTGCGTCACTCCGGTGAAGAAATGCTCGAACGCCGCGGCGCTCGGCGTCGTCGCCGCGGCCGGTCCGGGGGCGGCGAGGAGGAGGAACGGGAGGGGGAAAAGCGGCGGCAATGAACGTCTCCGGGCGGGGCTGCGCGCGCTCCCCTGCCCGATGGAGACGATCTACACCAGCCGCGACTGCTTGACCGCCGCCTCGATGAAGCTCGCGAACAGGGGATGCGGCTCGAAGGGCTTCGACTTCAGCTCCGGGTGGAACTGGACGCCGACGAACCAGGGATGGTCCGGGCGCTCGACGATCTCCGGGAGGGCGCCGTCGGGGCTCATGCCGCTGAACAGAAGGCCGCCGGCTTCGAGGGCGCCCCTGTAGTGGACGTTGACCTCGTAGCGGTGGCGGTGGCGTTCGGAGATCCGGCTCTCGCCGTAGATGGAGTGCACCACGCTGTTGCCGGCGAGGACCGCCTCGTAGGCGCCGAGGCGCATCGTGCCGCCCATGTCTCCGTTCGCCTCGCGGCGCTGCTGAAGCCCTTCCTTGGTCATCCACTCCGTGATGAGGCCGACGACGGGCTCCTCGGCCTCGCCGAATTCGGTCGAGCGCGCGCCCTTGAGGCCGGCGGTGTTCCTCGCCCCTTCGATGCAGGCCATCTGCATTCCGAGGCAGATGCCGAAGAAGGGGACGCCGCGCTCGCGGGCGAACTGCACCGAGGCGATCTTGCCCTCGCTGCCGCGCTCGCCGAAGCCGCCGGGGACGAGGATCCCGTGGAGCGGCTCGAGCTGGGCCGGGATGTCGGCCTCGGGATGCTCGAACAGCTCGGCGTCGAGCCAGGAGATGCGCACCTTGACTCGGTTGGCGAGGCCGCCGTGGACGAGCGCCTCGGTGAGGCTCTTATAAGCGTCGGGGAGGCCGACATATTTGCCGACGACTCCGATCGTCACCTCGCTCTCCCAGTTGAGGAGCCGGTCCATGACGTCGTCCCAGCGGCGCATGTCGGGGGCGGCGGCATGCTCCTCCAGGCCGAAGGCGCGCAGCACCTCGGCGTCGAGGCCGGCCTCGTGATATTGGGCGGGGACGGCGTAGATCGACTTGGCGTCGAGGGCGGGGATGACCGCTTCCTTGCGGACGTTGCAGAAGAGGGCGATCTTGGCGCGGTCGCCGTCCGGAAGCTCGCGGTCGACGCGGCAGAGCAGGATCTCGGGCTGGATCCCGAGGCTGGTCAGCTCGCGCACGCTGTGCTGCGTGGGCTTGGTCTTCAGCTCGCCGGCCGCGGCGATGAAGGGGACGAGCGTGGTGTGGATGGAGAGGGTGCGGTCCCTTCCCTCCTCGTTCCTGAACTGGCGGATCGCCTCGATGAACGGGAGCGATTCGATGTCGCCGACGGTGCCGCCTATCTCGATGATCAGGAAATCGAGATCGGGTTCGAGGTCGGCGCGGATGAACTCCTTGATGGCGTTGGTGACGTGCGGGACGACCTGGACGGTGGCGCCGAGATAGTCGCCCCTGCGCTCGCGGGCGATGATCCCCTGGTAGATCCGGCCGGAGGTGACGTTGTCGGCCTGGCGGGCGGGAACGCCGGTGAAGCGCTCGTAATGGCCGAGGTCGAGATCGGTCTCGGCGCCGTCGTCGGTGACGAATACCTCGCCGTGCTGGTAGGGCGACATCGTCCCCGGATCGACGTTGAGGTACGGATCCAGCTTGATGAGGGTGACTTTGAGGCCCCGCGATTCGAGGATCGCGGCGAGGGACGCAGAAGCGATGCCCTTGCCCAGCGAGGACACCACGCCGCCGGTGACGAAGACGAACTTGGTCATTGCG
>JAFANP010000022.1 GCA_019232625.1 Alphaproteobacteria bacterium
GATGTGCGAGAAGCGCAGGTTCTGCTGATACAGCCGGTTGAACGGATCGCGCAGGTTAGCGTGCGCCACGAACACCGGCTGGCGCCATGACCCGCCGCGCACCACCCGCATCGGGATCAGCTCGCCGGCCTTGGGCTCGCGCACCGGGTTGACCGGCGCCAGGTTGTCGTAGCCCTTCTCGTTGTCGTCGTGGACGTAGGCGTCGGCCGTCCACTCCGCGGCGTTGCCCGCCTGATCGCGCGTGCCGTAGGGCCCCTCGCCCCACACGTACTTGCCGACCGGCGCGATCAGCACGGTGCCGTCGCTGTCGTCGGGATCGCCGAGCAGCGGCGACGGGACCACCATGGTCTGCTGCGGCCGCTCGATCTCGCGCATCGCCTCGGCGCGCCGCTCTGCGACGTCGAGCGTGTGCTTGGCGTCATTCAGACCTTCGATCCGGCCGGCGTCGGCGCCCGCTCGCTCGCCGAGTGCCTCGCCATCCAGGCGAAGGAGGCGGACCGTTACGACCCCGCCATGGCGCGGCTGATCGACAATCTCGACTATCTCGCGCGCGGCAATCTCGGCGCGCTGAAGCGGATCTGCGGCGTCGACGACGAGGACCTCGCCGACATGATCCGCGAGCTGCGCGCCTATGATCCCAAGCCCGGGCTGCGCTACGCCTCGGCGACGATCGAGGCGGTGACGCCCGACGTCTATGTCGCGCGGACGGCGAAGGGCTGGGCGATCGAGCTCAACAACGCCACGCTGCCGCGGCTGATCGTCAACCGCAGCTATTACACCGAGCTGGCGGGCGCCGCGCCCGACGGCGCCAGCAAGGCGTGGCTCAACGAGAGCCTGCAGAGCGCCAACTGGCTGCTGAAGGCGCTCGACCAGCGCGCGCGCACCATCGTCAAGGTCTGCAACGAGATCGTCAAGCAACAGGACGCCTTCTTCCGCCACGGCGTCTCCCACCTCCGGCCGCTCACCCTGAGGCAGGTGGCCGAGGAGATCGGCATGCACGAATCGACGGTGAGCCGCGTCACGTCCAACAAATATCTCTCGTGCGACCGGGGCCTCTACGAGCTCAAATATTTCTTCACCAGCGGCATCCAGTCCGCCGACGGCGGCGACGCCGTCTCGGCCGAGGCGGTGAAGAGCCACATCAAGGCGCTGATCGCCGTCGAGCGGCCGGACGCCATCCTCTCCGACGACCAGCTGGTCGACCTGCTGCGCGGCAAGGGCTTCGACATCGCCCGCCGCACCGTCGCCAAATATCGCGAGGCGATCGGCCTCGGCTCCTCCGTCCAGCGCCGCCGCCAGAAGGCGCTCGGGTCGCGCGCCGCCTAAGGAACCCGGATGATCCCCAATATCCTCGTGCTGGCGGGCCGTCGCTCGCCCACCACCGATCCGCTCGCCGCCTCCGCGGGCGTGACCCACAAGGCGATGGTGCCGGTGAAGGGGGAGGCGATGGTCGGGCGGGTGCTGCGCATCGCCGAAGCGGCCTGGCCCGCCGCGCCGCTCTACGTCTCGGTGGACGATTTCGCCGCCATCGCCGCCGAGCCGACGGTGGCGCGGCTGGTCGCCTCCGGAAGGCTGACGCCCCTCGATGCGCGGGCGAACATCGTCGAGAGCGTCGTCGAGGCGAGCCGCACGACCGGCTTTCCGCTCCTCATCACCACCGCCGACAACGTGCTGATGACGCCCGAAGGGATGCGCTCGATCGACGAGGAGGGGCGCAGGCGGCGGGCGGACGCCGTCGTGATGATGGCTGAGAAGGCGGACATCCTCGCCGCCCATCCCGACGGACAGCGCCGCTTCTACGCCTTTCGCGGCGGTGCCTATTCGAACTGCAACCTGTTCTGGCTTGGCGGCGATCGGGCGCTCAAGGCGACGGAGAGCTTCCGCCTCGGCGGCCAGTTCGCCAAGCACAAGCGCCGCGCCGTCAAGGCGCTCGGCGTGACGACCCTGCTTCTCTACCTGTCCCGCCTGCTCACCCTCGACGGGATGTTCCGGCACTTCTCCCGCCGCTTCGGCCTCGGCATCCGCGCCCTGGTGGCGAAGGACGGCCGCCTCGCCATCGACGTCGACAACGAGCGGACGCATCGTGTCGCCGAGGAGCTGCTCTCGCGCTGAGCCCGCCTTCCCGTCGCGGGTGCGCCCCTTCTCCCGCTCGCGGGAGAAGGCCGGGATGAGGGTCTTCTTTTCTTTTCAACCGGGCGCGCGCCCCGGGCTGTCAGACCGTCACTCCGCTTACTCTCACGGGCTGGAGAGTGGAAAGCCATCGCCCGTCATCCGCCAGCGCAGCGTCTCGCCGGCGTGGAAGGGGATGAGCGCCGAGCCCGCGGCGGGAATTCGCTCCGGCACCTCGACGGCCTCGCGTTCCAGCGTCACCGTCCCCTCGTTGAGCGGGAGGCCGTAGAAGAGCGGGCCGTTCTCGCTCGCGAAGGCCTCCAGGCGGTCGAGCGCGCCTTCCTCCTCGAAGACCTGGGCGTAGCTCTCCAGGGCGAAAGGCGCGTTGAAGATGCCGGCGCAGCCGCAGTCGGCCTCCTTCTTCTCCACAGCATGCGGCGCGCTGTCGGTACCGAGGAAGAATTGGCGCGAGCCCGAGGTCGCGGCACGGCGGACCGCCAGCCGGTGCGCCTCGCGCTTCACCACCGGCAGGCAGTAAGCGTGGGGCCGAAGCCCGCCGGCGAACAGGGCGTTGCGGTTGAGGTGGAGGTGCTGAGGCGTCACCGTCGCGGCAAGGTTGGGGCCGCCGGCCTCGACGAAGGCGGCCGCCTCGGCCGTCGTGATATGCTCGAACACCGCCTTGAGGGCCGGGAAGTCGCGCAGCAGCGGCGCGAAGACCCGGTCGATGAACACCGCTTCCCGGTCGAACATGTCGACCTGCGGATCGGTCACCTCGCCGTGGACGAGGAGGGGCATGCCGATGCGCTGCATCGCCTCCAGCGCCGGCCACAGGTTGCGGACGTCGGTGACGCCGTGCGCGGAATTGGTCGTCGCGTTGGCCGGGTAGAGCTTAGCCGCCACCCAGGCGCCGCTCTCATGGCCGCGGACCAGCGCGTCGGGATCGGCCTCGTCGGTGAGGTAGCAGGTCATCAGCGGGGTGAAGCCGGTGCCCTGCGCGGCGGCGAGGATGCGCCGGCGGTAGGCCTCCGCGGCGGCGACCGTGGTGACGGGCGGGGCGAGGTTGGGCATGACGATCGCCCGGGCGAACCGGCGCGCCGTGAACGGCGTCACGGCGCGCAGCATCTCGCCGTCGCGCAGGTGCACGTGCCAGTCGTCGGGCCGGCGGATGACGAGGCGGCTTGGTTCCGGCATGGCGGGTGCTTACCTTCAATGGATGAGCGGAACCACCCTCGCCGATCGCGCCCTTCTCCGCCTGTCCGGGGACGAGGTGCGGCCCTTCCTCCAGGGCCTCGTCACCAACGACCTGGTCGCACTCGCCCCCGACCGGCCCCTCTGGGCGGGCCTGCTCACCCCGCAGGGCAAGGCGCTGTTCGACTTCATCCTCTGGGCCGACGGCGGCGACGTGCTGGTCGACTGCGAGGCCGGTGCGGCGGGGGAGCTGGCCCAGCGGCTGACGATCTACCGGCTGCGGCGCAAGATCGTCATCGCGCGTGAGGAGGGCCTCGCCGTGCATTGGTCGGGCCGCGGCGCGCAGGGCCTCCCCGACCCCCGCCTCCCCGATCTGGGCCGCCGCTGGCTGGCGCCTCCGGGCGAGCCGGCGGACGGCTGGCTGGCGCATCGCCTGCGCCTCGGGGTGACGGAGGGGCGGGCCGAGCTCGGCGCCGACAGGACCCTCTGGCTCGAATGCAATGCCGCCGAGCTGAACGGGGTCAGCTTCACCAAGGGCTGCTATGTCGGCCAGGAGAATACGGCGCGGATGAACTACCGCTCGAAGGTCAACCGCCGCCTCTTCGTCGTCCCGGCCGACGCGCCGGGCGAGCGGACGCGGATCCACTATCCCGCGCTTGGGCTTGCGGTGGAGCACCGGCGGATCGACGATTTCGGGCCGGCGATCCTGCCCCGCTGGCTCAGCGCCGCGCTCGGCGCCGGCGATTAGACCACTCCGGTTTCAGGCCGGATCGTCACCCCGGACTCGATTGATGAGAGTCCACCTTCTTCATGTCTTTGCGCCTCAAAGGGTAAGGCAATGCCGGACGGGAGGGTACGCGCCGGGGAAGGGAGGGAGCCCCCCTCAACCTAGGACGGCGAACGCCCGTACCGGGAAGGTGCCCATGCCGGCTACCTTGGGCGGCACCGCGAAGAAGCGGAAGCCGCTCTCCGGAAGGGCGGAAAGGTTGGTCATGTGCTCGCAGACGAGGGTGCCTGCGCCGAGCAGGACGGTGTGGACCGGCCGGGCCCGTCGCGCGGTGTCGTCGATATTGTGGCTGTCGATGCCGACCAGCCTCGCGCCCCGCCCGGCGAGGAGGCGGGCGGCGGCCTCGGTGAGATAGGGATGGCTGGTCTGATAGGCCTCGGTGCGCCAGTGGCGATCCCAGCCGGTCTGGACGAGGACGGCCCTGCCGGCGACGTCCAGCGTCTCGAACGCCTCGGCGTCGACGGCGGGGCCGCCCAAGCGGACGACGAGCCCCTCGATGCCGGCGAGCCGCTCCAGCGCCAGCTGCGAGAGGTCCGCCCCCTCGGCGAAGCGGTGGAAGGGGGCGTCGAGATAGGTGCCGGTGTTGGCGACCATGTCGATCCGGCCGATCTGGAAGGTCGAGCCGTCGTCATAATGTTCGGCGGACCGCTCGCGGCTCCAATAGTCGCAGATGTGCGGGCCCGGCAGGCCCTTGTAGGTGGTCATGCCGTCCTCGACGACGTGGCTCAGGTCGACGAGCCTCTTGTCCATATCCGCCACAGCGCGAAGCCTCCGATAAGGGCCCAGACGACGTTGAGCGCCGTCGAGGGCAAGGCGCGGTGCCACCAGCCGTTGACCACGAAGCCCGCCGCGCCGACCAGGTTCATGCCCTGGAAGAGCGCCGACTGGCCGGTCAGCCGCCCCGCCGTGACGAGCAGGTAGGCGCCGAGGATCAGCAGGGCGCCCGCCCATCCGACGACTTCGACCAGGAAGGCCGTCCCGCTCAGGCGGCGAGGTTCCGCAGCACGTAGTGGAGGATTCCGCCGTGGCGGAAATATTCGAGCTCGTTCAGAGTGTCGATCCGCACCCGCACCGGCACCGCGAAGGTCGAGCCGTCGGCGCGGGTCACCTCCACCTCTATCTCCTGGCGCGGGGTGACGGAGGCGATGCCCGCCACGCCGAACGTCTCGCTGCCGTCGAGCTCGGGCGGCTCGCCGAGGAACTGCAAGGGGAGGACGCCCATTCCGACGAGGTTCGAGCGGTGGATTCGCTCGTAGGTCTCGGCGATGACGGCTCGGACGCCGAGCAGGTTGGTGCCCTTCGCCGCCCAGTCGCGCGACGAGCCGGTGCCATATTCCTTGCCGGCGATGACGACGAGGGGGGTGGCGGAGGCCTTGTAGAGCATGGCGGCGTCGTAGATCGGCATCACCTCCCCGGTGGGGACGTAGCGGGTGACCCCGCCCTCGATTCCGGGGGTCATCTTGTTGCGGATCCGGATGTTGGCGAAGGTGCCGCGCATCATCACTTCGTGGTTGCCCCGCCGGGCCCCGTAGGAATTGAAGTCCGCGCGGCTGACCTGATGCTCCGAAAGATATTTCCCCGCCGGGCTGTCGGCCTTGATGGCGCCCGCCGGAGAGATGTGGTCGGTGGTGATCGAATCGCCGAATATCGCCAAAGGCCGTGCCGCAACGATGTCGGTAGGCGGCACGGGGGTCATCGACATGCCCTCGAAATAAGGCGGATTCTGGATGTAGGTGCTCCCCGCCGACCAGGCGTAGGTCTCCCCGCCCGCCACCGGGATCGCCCGCCACTGCGAGTCGCCCTGGTAGACGTCGGCATAGCGCGCCCGGAACATGTCGCCATGGACGTAGGTGTCGATCAGCCGCCGCACCTCCTCGTTCGAGGGCCAGACGTCCTTCAGGTAGACCGGCGCCCCGTCGCTCCCGGTGCCGAGCGGGTCCTCGATCATGTCCTCGGTCACCGTCCCCTTCAGCGCATAGGCGACGACCAGCGGCGGCGAGGCGAGATAGTTGGCGCGCACGTCCGGCGACACCCGCCCCTCGAAATTGCGGTTGCCCGAGAGGACGGAGGCGGCGACGAGGTCGTTCTTGTTGATCGCCTCCGAGACCGGCGCGGGGAGCGGCCCCGAATTGCCGATGCAGGTGGTGCAGCCGTAGCCGGCGAGGTTGAAGCCGAGCGCATCGAGATCGGCCTGCAGGCCCGACTTGACGAGATAGTCGGTCACCACCTTGGAGCCCGGGGCGAGCGAGGTCTTGACCCAGGGCTTGCGCGCCAGCCCCTTCTCCCGCGCCTTTCGCGCGACGAGGCCGGCGGCCACGAGCACCGCCGGGTTGGAGGTGTTGGTGCACGAGGTGATGGCGGCGATGACGACGTCGCCATGGCCGAGGTCGGCCGGCGGCGCGTCGCCTTCCGGCCCTTCCTCCTCGCCCTTGGCCGGGGCGGCGACCGGGAAGCGCTGGCCGAGCTCGGCGAGGGCGTGGCCATATTCGCGGGTGAAGTTGGCGACGAACTCCTCGTCGACGCGGGCGAGCGGCACCTTGTCCTGGGGCCGCTTGGGCCCGGCGAGCGACGGCTCGACGCTGCCCATGTCGAGCTCGAGCGTGTCGGTGAAGACCGGCTCGTGCATGTGGCCCGGCTCCAGCCACAGGCCCTGCGCCCGCGCATAGGCCTCGGTCAGCGCGACCTGCTCGTCCGGCCGGCCGGTGAGGCGCAGATAGTCGATCGTCTTGGCGTCGATGGGGAAGAAGCCGCAGGTCGCGCCATATTCGGGCGCCATGTTGGCGATCGTCGCTCGGTCGGCGACCGACAAGGCGGAAACCCCCTCGCCGTAGAATTCGACGAAGCGGCCGACCACGCCCTTCTGCCTCAGCATCTGGGTGACGGTGAGGACGAGGTCGGTGGCGGTGATGCCTTCCTTGAGCGCCCCGACGAGGTGGAAGCCGATCACCTCGGGGATCAGCATCGAGACGGGCTGGCCGAGCATCGCCGCCTCCGCCTCGATCCCGCCGACGCCCCAGCCCAGGACGCCGAGGCCGTTCACCATGGTGGTGTGGCTGTCCGTTCCGACCAGCGTGTCCGGATAGGCGACCGCCTGGCCCGCCCCGTCCTTCGACGACCACACCCCCCGAGCGATATATTCCAGGTTGACCTGGTGGCAGATGCCGGTGCCGGGCGGCACGACCTCGAAATTGTCGAACGCCTTCGAGCCCCATTTCAGGAACTCGTAGCGCTCGTAGTTGCGGGCATATTCGAGCGCGACGTTCTTCTCGAACGCCTTGGGCGTGCCGAACTCGTCGACCATGACGCTATGGTCGATGACGAGGTGGACCGGCACCTGCGGGTTGATCTTCTGGGGGCTGCCGCCGAGCTTCGCGATGCCGTCGCGCATCGCCGCCAGGTCGACGACGGCGGGGACGCCGGTGAAGTCCTGCATCAGGACCCGCGCCGGCCGGTACTGGATCTCGCGTGAGGGGGCGACCGGATTGTCCGCCCAGCCGACCAGCGCCTCGATGTCGGCCCGGGTCACGGTCCTCCCGTCCTCGAAGCGCAGCAAATTCTCGAGCAGCACCTTCATCGAGAAGGGCAGGCGATCGACCGGCCCGAGCGCGGCGGCGGCCTTCTCGAGGGAATAATAGGCGTAGGACTTGCCGCCGACGTCGAGGGTGGCGCGGGTGGCGAGGGTGTCGTGGCCGACAGCGGTCATCGGGGGCCTTTCGGGCGGCGCGGCGTGGTGTCCGCATTCTGGAGACATTCGCCGCGTGTGGATGTTGGCGGCGCTCTAGCAACGCGCGGCGGGGGTGTGAAGGCTCACCCCCGCCATCGTCATGCCGGACTTGATCCGGCATCCACCTTCCTTGCCGACGCCTGGGAGGGAGAAGGTGGACCCCGGATCAGGTCCGGGGTGACCGGGAGGGGTTCACGCGAACGCGCCAAGGCCCGAAGGGGGGCGCCCTGCCGCCACGGCTGTCAGAAACCGTCCTCACGCCCGGCAGAAATGCGATACGGAGCGTATCGACATGACGCTGCCCGACCATCCGCGCATCTCAGTGGATCCGGCCGTCTGCGGCGGACGTCCGACGGTGGCCGGAACGCGGATGCGCGTCTCCGACATTCTCGACGCGCTGGCGAGCGGCGCGAGCGAGGCGGCCCTCCTCGCCGACTTCCCCTACATAAGCCTCGAAGACATCCGCGCCTGCCTCGCCTACGGCGCCGCCTCGGCCCACCCCATCGTCACGGCCGACGCCGCCGAATGAAGTTCCTCCTCGACGCGCAGCCGCCGCCGGGCTTTGGCCAGTGCCTGGAGGCGCGCGGCCACGAGGCGAAACATGTCTGCGAGGTGGGACCTGACCGACGCGCCCATCGCCGCTCACGCCGCGGCGACGGGCGCCGTCCTCGTGAGCAAGGATCAGGACTTTCTCTCGCTACGCGGGAGGGAGAGACTTCACGTCCTGTGGCTGCTGGGGAAACATCTCCGATACCGGCTGACCCATTCCCCTCCCTGCACGCAGGGAGGGGTTAGGGGTGGGTGCGTCGCTGGAGGACGCTGCTCCTTCCGTAGACGTACTCACCTCCGACCCCTCTCTGCACGCAGGGACGGACAGACCTGGCGCGGGGTGAGCGGTTAGCGGGAGGTTGCCGTCTTGCCGCGGCGCCTGCGCATCGGGGTGACATTCGCGGCGTCCTTCAAGGCGACGATCTCCTCTTCCTCCATCTCCTCGATGCCGGCGATCTCGTTGCGGGCCTCGCGGGTGGCGAGGATCAGTTCGTCCAGTTTGGCGTGGAGGGCGACGTCGCGGCGGTGGGCGTCGGCCTCGCGCGCTTCCTGCTTGTTGAGCACCATCTGGGTCAGCGTGATGGCGAAGACGGAGAGGGCGGCGGTGAGG
Organism: Alphaproteobacteria bacterium; assembly: GCA_019232625.1. Classification (GTDB taxonomy): domain Bacteria; phylum Pseudomonadota; class Alphaproteobacteria; order Sphingomonadales; family Sphingomonadaceae; genus Allosphingosinicella. The sequence goes on from JAFANP010000022.1 coordinate 8,968, forward strand.
CCGCCGGCGCTGAAGCCGGTCGCGAACCAGGCGAGGCAGAAGAGGATGAGGGCGAGCTGCGCATAAGGCTGGGCGGCGACGTCGGCGACCGCCTCCGACAGGCGGCAGCCGAAGGCGGCGAGGCGGCCGAACCCGGACTTGGCGTGGGACATGGGCGATACTCCCGATACAGGGCGGCCAGGGTCGCGCGCGCGCCCACGCGGCCGCCGGGTGACTTAATCCAGTTTAGCCATCCCGGTTTCCGTCAGGGGCGCTTCACTGCGGCGGGACGAGGCGGGGCGCCGGTGGGGCGGGCGGCGTCGCTCGCGGCGGGAGGAGGGGAGAGGGGGCAGGTCGCCGCCGCTTGCCGCTCTTCCGTCTGCCCTCGCCCTGCCGCCGCGGGGCGGCGGCTGTCCCTCTCCCGCGGGCGGGAGAGGACTTGGGTGAGGGTCAGGGCTCGAAGGCCTCGAGGATCGGGCAGGGGCCGGCCTCGCCGCTCGCGCAGGCGCGGGTGAGGCGGGTGAGGGCGGCGCGGGCCGCCTCGAGCTCGGCGATGCGGGCGGCGAGCGCTTCGAGCCGGGCGGCGGCGAGTTGGCGGACGCGGGGGCGGTCGTGGGACTTGTCGAGGGCGAGCAGCTCGGCGATCTCGTCCAGCGTGAAGCCGGCGGCCTGGGCGCGGCGGATGAAGCGCAGGCGGGCGACGTCGGAATCGCCGTAGCGCCGGACCGCGCCGGCGCGGGGCGGCTCGGCGAGGAGGCCGCGCCGCTGGTAGTAGCGCACGGTCTCGACTCCGACGCCTCCGGCCGCGGCGAGTCGGGCGATCGTGAGATCGGGCATGTCGAGGCTCCTTGCCAGGGTCGCCGAGGGCGAAAGTGGGCGGGGGATTGGAGGCGGGGGAGAGGGGCGGGAGCGCGGGCGGGCCGTGCCCCCGCGCCCCCGCGGCGCCGGCGGGCCTCGCCGGCGCCGATCGCGGGCTCAGCCGCCGCAGCGGCAGTCCCGGCAGGTGCAGGGGCTGCAGCGGCAGCCGCCGCGGGCGGCGGTGCAGGCGCAGGGGGCCTCGGTGCGGGTCCGGTTCATCGTACTTCTCCTATGTGCCGGTGATCGGCGAATCGCTCTATAGCCTCCGTACCGCGGTACGGAGTCAAGTGCGGCAGGGCAGGCCGGTCGAGTGGAGCGTACAGGAAGGAAGATGCCGCTTTGTTCCTGCGGTTCGCCGCATTGGACTCATTTTGTTCTTTTCCTGTAGGAAACCTTGTGGTTCAGGCTCTTGGGTTGGCCGCGAATCGGCCGGGCGGTGTGGGGAAGGAGGCGATCATGGGCACGAGGGCGGCCAAGGCGAGGAAGGTGACTCGGGCGGCGAGGGCGACCGGGGCGACCGGCGCGGCGCGGGCGCGCAGGGCGACGCGCGCGGCGCGGGGCCGGCACCGGCCGCCCTCGGAGACGTTCGACTGGACGGCGTGGGCGAAGGAGCTGGCCGAGGAGCTGGTCGGCCTCGGCCTCGCGCCGGCGGAGGCGGAGGCCGAGGCGGCGCTCAAGGTCGAGCGGACTCAGCGCCGGGTGGTCTGGGCGGAGGAGCGGATGAAGACCCTCCTCTCCCTCCAGGAGGCGGCGGGCCAGGCCTATCGCCGCTACATGGCGGCGCATCCGGAGATCGACTGGAGCGACCCCGATTCGCCGGAGGTGCCGGAGCCGCCGGAGGAAGCGGCCGCGCAGGCCGCCTATGCCGAGATCCGCGCGGCGATCGACCACGACCGCTGGCCGCGGCACCTCCACTTCCCCGAGATCTGAGGGGCGGGCGAAGGCGGGCGCTGCGGGGGCGGCCGGGAGGACGAACGGACCCGCGAGGCGGGCGGGGCGGGCTTTCAGGCCTCCAGCTCGACGTCCCAGTAGAGATAGTCGCGCCAGCTCTCGTGGAGATAGCCGGGCGGGAAGGAGCGGCCATGCTCCTGGAGCTGCCAGCTGGTCGGCCGGTAGGGGCGGCGGTTGAGGTTCATGTGCGCCTCGGACGGGGTGCGGCCGCCCTTCCTCAGGTTGCAGGGCGCGCAGGCGGTGGCGACATTCTCCCAGGTGGTGCGGCCGCCCTGGGCGCGCGGCACGACATGGTCGAAGGTGAGGTCGCGCGTGTCGGCGCAATATTGGCACTGGAAGCGATCGCGCAGGAACAGGTTGAATCGGGTGAAGGCCGGATGCTCGGACGGCTTCACATATTGGCGAAGCGCGATGACGCTGGGCAGGCGGACCGTGCGGGTCGGGCTGTGCACCTCGCGGACATATTGGGCGACGATGTCGACCCGCTCGAGGAACACCGCCTTGACCGCGGTCTGCCACGGCCACAGGGACAAGGGATAATAGCTGAGCGGCGTGTAGTCGGCGTTCAGCACGAGGGCGGGGCAGGCGTCGGGATGGCGGATGAGGTCGGGGTGGTACATGACGCTCGCTCGCAGCCCTTCCGTCTCGCTTGGAGACGCCCCGAACGGCCCCGGCCTGTCGCACCCAGGACGGGGGAGAGGCTCCCCGGTCCAGCCCCTTCCTCGGCGCGGAAGGTGACGGCCTCATGACAGCATGGCGCGAGTCTCGCGGTCAAGGGGGTATGGAAGGCGGCGACGGGTGAGCGTCGTCACGCGCTTCGCGCCGAGCCCGACCGGCCGGCTGCACCTCGGCCATGCCTATTCATGCATCCTTGCGCATGATCATGCACGCGAGCGCGGCGGCCGCTTCCTGCTTCGGATCGAGGACATCGACCCCGGGCGGACGCGGGAGGAGCATGTCGCTGGGATCGAGGAGGACCTCGCCTGGCTCGGCCTCGGCTGGGACGGCGAGGCGGTGCGGCAGTCGCGTCGGCTCGGCCTCTATGCCGGGGCGCTCGAGGCGCTGAAGGCGCGGCGCCTCGTCTACCCCTGCTTCTGCACCCGCGCCGCAATCGCCGCCGAGGTCGCGGCGAGCGCGGCGGCGCCGCACGGGCCCGGCGGCGCCCTCTATCCCGGCACCTGCCGGCGGCTGCCGCCCGAGGTTCGGGCGGCGCGGGCGGCGGCCGAGCCCCACGCCTGGCGGCTCGACTCGGCGCGGGCCGCGGCGGAGGCGGGGCCGCTCTACTGGACGGACGGCGAGACCGAGGTGCAGGCGGAGCCGGCGGCGCACGGCGACGTCGTTCTTGCGAGGAAGGACGCGCCGGTCAGCTACCATCTCGCCGTGACGGTCGACGATGCCGCCCAGGAGGTGACCGACGTGGTGCGCGGCCGCGACCTCTATGCGGCGACCGACGTCCACCGCCTGCTCCAGGCGCTGCTCGCCTTGCCGACGCCGCGCTACCACCACCATGCGCTGCTCGCCGACGCCGAGGGCCGCCGGCTCGCCAAGCGGAACGGCGCGCCGAGCCTCGCCGCGCTTCGCGCCGCCGGGGCGGACGGGCCGGCGCTGGCGCGGGCGCTGCGTATGGGCCAAATGCCGGGTGGATATTCCGTCGAGACCTCCTAGATAAGCGCCATGACCGTGCTCCTCGTCATCCTCCTCGTCCTCCTCGCCGGCGCCACCCTCTACGTGCTGGTCAAGGGCGTCATCGGCATGGCCCAGCAGAAGGACATTACCGGCCAGCGCTCGCAGCAGCTGATGCGCCAGCGCGTGATGCTCCAGGCGGGCGCGATCGTCGTCGCGGTGCTGCTGCTGCTCATGGCCAGCGGGAAGCACTGAGCTGGTCCGGCTCAACCGGATCTACACGCGCACCGGCGACGCCGGCGACACCGGCCTCGCCGACGGCTCGCGAATCGCCAAGGACCATCCGCGCGCCCAGGCGATCGGCGACGTCGACGAGGCGAACAGCGCAATCGGTCTCGCCCTCCTCCATGTCGCGCGCGACGGCCACCGGCGGATGCTCCGTGCGATCCAGAACGAGCTGTTCGACCTCGGCGCCGACCTCGCCACCCCGGGGGAGGATTTCGCGCCGTCCGAGATGGTCCTGCGCATCGTCCAGGCGCAGGTCGACCGGCTGGAGCGCGAGATCGACGCGATGAACGCGGGGCTGGAGCCGCTGCGCAGCTTCATCCTGCCCGGCGGCGGCGCCGGCGCGGCGCCCCTCCACCTCGCGAGGGCGGTCGTCCGGCGCGCCGAGCGCTCCGCGGTCGCGGCCGCGCGCGAAGTGCCGCTCAACCCGCTCGCGCTCGCCTATCTCAACCGCCTCTCCGACCATCTCTTCGTCCTCGCCCGAGCGGCGGCGGCGGAAGGCGGCGGCGACATATTGTGGGAACCGGGCGCGACGCGAAGCGCTGACTGATCCGGTTACGGGCCTATAACGGTCTCATTCGAGGGGCGTCGATGGCGAGCCAGGCCGATTATCCGCGCAGCGACGTTCTGGCCGAGCGCTACGGGGCGGTGCGCGACCTGTCGCTGGGCCTCGCCGCGCCGCTGTCCGACGCCGACGCGACTCTTCAGCCCCACGCCGACGCCTCGCCCGCCAAATGGCATCTCGCCCACACCACCTGGTTCTTCGAGACGTTCGTGCTGCGCGACCACGTCCCGGCCTATGCGGCCCGCGACGAGAGCTGGGCCTATCTGTTCAACTCCTATTACGAGGGCGAGGGCGAGCGCCACCCGCGGCCCAGGCGCGGCCTTCTAAGCCGGCCGTCGCTCGACCAGATACGCGCCTGGCGGGCGAGGGTGGACGAGGCGGTCGTGCGCGCCCTTCCCGGCCTCGCGCCCGACGCGCTGCGGCGCCTCGAGCTTGGGCTGCATCACGAGCAGCAGCACCAGGAGCTGATTCTGACCGACATGCTCGCCGCCTTCGCCGAGAATCCGCTCCACCCCGCGGTCTGGCCCGCCGCGCCCTCCGCCCCGGCGCCCGCCCCGACGGCGATAGGCGGCCTCCAGCGCCCGGGCGGAGTCTACGAGGTGGGCGCGCCCGACGCCGGCTTCGCCTTCGACTGCGAGCGGCCCCGCCACGCCGTCCTGCTCGCCCCGCACGAGCTCGCCGACCGGCTGGTGACCAACGGCGAATGGCTGCGCTTCATCGAGGAAGGCGGCTATGCGACGGCCGGGCTGTGGCTGTCGGACGGCTGGGCCTGGGTGCGGGAGAACGGGATCGAGGCGCCGCTCTACTGGCGGCGCGGAGAGGGCGCGTGGCTGCGCTTCGGGCTCGACGGCCTCCGCCCCGTCGAGCAGTCCGAGCCGGTCTGCCATATCAGCTATTACGAGGCCGACGCCTTCGCCCGATGGGCCGGCGCACGGCTGCCGCGGGAGGAGGAATGGGAGGCCGCCGCCGCCGCCTTCGATCCGGCCTCGGGCCACCAGCTCGACGCCCCCGGCCCGGCGCGGCCGCGGCCCGCCCCGGAAGGGCGCGGCCTGCGCCAGCTCTACGGCGACGCCTGGGAATGGTGCCAGAGCGCCTACCTTCCCTATCCCGGCTTCCGCCCCGAGGAGGGCATAGTGGGCGAATATAACGGCAAGTTCATGGTCAACCAGATGGTGCTGCGCGGCGGCTCCTGCGCCACGCCGCGCGGCCATATGAGGCCGTCCTACCGCAACTTCTTCTATCCCCACCAGCGCTGGCAATATTGCGGCCTGCGGCTGGCGCGCGACCTCTAGATGGACGCGCCGCGCCGCCCGGCGGCCGATCCGGACTTCCGCCACGACGTTCTCGCCGGGCTGGCCGCCCGGCCGCGCGCCATCCCCGCCCGCTGGCTTTACGACCGCCGCGGCTCCGAATTGTTCGAGGCGATCACCCGGCTTCCCGAATATTATCTGACCCGCACCGAGACCCGGCTGCTCGAGGCGCACTGCCCGGAGGCGGCGGCGCTCGTCGGGCCGGGCCACGCGGTGGTCGAGTTCGGCTCCGGCGCCTCGCTCAAGACCCGCATCCTGCTGCGCGGCGCCGCGCCGTCGGCCTACGTTCCGATCGACATCAGCGGCGACTTCCTGCGCGACGCCGCCGACAGCCTGCGCGAGGATTTCCCCGGCCTTCCGGTCCACCCGGTGGAGGCGGACTTCATGGCGCCCATCGCGCTGCCCGATGCGGTGGCGGAGCAGCCGCGGCTCGGCTTCTTCCCCGGCTCGACGATCGGCAACCTCGTCGCCTCGACCGCGGTCGACCTGCTCCGCAACATGAAGCGCACCCTCGGCGTCGGCGCCTGGCTCCTGATCGGGTTCGACCGCGCCAAGGATCCGGCCGAGCTGGTCCGCGCCTATGACGACGAGGCCGGAGTGACCGCCGCCTTCAACCTCAACCTCCTCGAGCGGATCAATCGCGAGCTCGGCGGCACCATCCCGGTCGACGCCTTCCGCCACAAGGCGGTGTGGAACGACGCCCGCAGCCGCATCGAGATGCACATCGAGGCGGTGCGCGACGTCGCCTTCACCGTCGACGGGACGGAGTTCGCGATGGCGGCCGGGGAGACGATCCACAGCGAGAACAGCCATAAATACGGCGCCCGCGACGCCCGCTTCATGCTGCTCGCCGGAGGCTGGGCGCCGATCCGCGAATGGACCGACGAGGAGGAGCGCTTCGCGATCGTCCTCGCCCGAGCCGAGCCGCCCCGCTTCGCCCCCTAGACCATGATCGCTTCAGGCTGAATCAGCCTGAAGCGATCATGGTTCTAGAGTCCGTCCTGCTGGAACTGAAACGCTGATCCGTCATGCCGGACTCGATCCGGCATCCACCTTCGTCTCTCCTCCCGGTCCCGGCTGGACGGACCCCGGGCGCGTCCCCGCACCCCCGGGCCCCGTGGAGGCGTGCTTCCTCTCGTCTCCCCGGCCGGCGAAATCTTCGCCCGGCCTAATCCAGTTAAAAGCGGGCCGTGTCGCGGCGTTGCACATCCGTTGCGGCGGCCGGTCCTCGGCCGCGCCAGGGGGACTGGAATGATGCACCTGCTCGAGGGGGTCCTCGGACGTTGTCGCTCAAGCTGATCGGCCGTCCGCTTGCGCCGCTGGTCGAGCGGCTGGCCCGGCTTTCTTCCCTCGACGATGCGGACCGCGAGAAGCTTATGGCGCTGCCCCACACGCTGCGCACGGTCGGCCCGTCGACCCACCTCGTGCGCGACGGCGACCGGGCCGAAGCCTGCTGGCTGCTGCTCTCCGGCTTCGCCTATCGCTACAAGATCACCGGCGAGGGCGCGCGGCAGATCGTCTCGATCCACATTCCCGGCGAGTTCGTCGACCTCCAGAACAGCCTCCTCACCGTCGCCGACCACAGCGTGCAGACGCTGTCGGAGGCCGAGGTGGCGGTGGTGCCGCGCCAAGCGCTTCGCGACCTCGTCCTCGCCAACCCGGCCATCGCCCGCGCCCTCTGGGTCGACACCCTGATCGACGCCTCGATCTTCCGCGAATGGGTAGTCAATGTCGGCCGCCGCCACAGCCGCGCGCGCGTCGCCCACTTGCTGTGCGAGCTGTGCCTGCGGCTCGAGGCGGCGGGGCTGAGCCGCGGCCGGCGATACGAGCTGCCGATGACCCAGGAGCAGCTCGCCGACGCCGTCGGCCTCACCTCCGTCCACGTCAACCGCGTGCTGAAGCAGCTCGCCGAGGAGGGGCTGATCCGCCGCGACCGTCGCTCGATCATCATCGAGGACTGGAACCGTATGCGCGACACCGGCGACTTCAACGAGCGGTACCTCCACCACGACCCGCAGAGGCTCGCCGCCCCGTAGAGCCTGAGCCTGAAGCGATCATGGTCTAGAATTCGTCCTGTTCAAGCTGAAACCCCGTTCGGGCTGAGCCTGTCGAAGCCCCTTCCTCGTTCCGCCCGGGAGAAAGGAAAGGGCTTCGACAAGCTCAGCCCGAACGGAGAGGCGATTCAGGAAATCGGTCGGACCGTAGAGCGTCGGGGAGCAAGGCAAAAGGAGCACTTCGACAGGCGGGGTCCAAACCGAACCGGCTGATCGTCATGCCGGGCCAGGGCCGGCATGACGGCTTACCCGCTTCCGGTTCCGGGACCGTACGAACCCTAGGTTGATCCAGATGGTTGCGCATTGGCGCCGACTCGATCACATTGCCGCCTTCGCCCCCGTAGCGTTCCACCCTTTTGCCATTTCGGGGAGAGCCCCATGTCCAAGCGCGACCGCATGCAGCACCACGCCGACCGTGCGTTCCAGGAACTGGAGCGGGCCAGGACGGCGACCAGCACCGAGGCGGCGATCGCGCATCTCGACCTGTCGGAGCTGCATCTCGAGCGCATGAAGGCCGTCTCCGACGAGCCGCGGCCGTCGCTCCAGCTCGTCCGCACCGAGGATTGAGGCAGGCCAAGCTGATCCATGTACTTGGCGCCGTGGGCGAGCCCCTGTAGCCTCTGCCGATGCCCCGTTTCTTCTTCAACGTCTTCAACGACGAGGTGACTTTCGACGACGAGGGGCAGGAATTGCCCGACCTCGCCGCGGCGCGCGAGCGCGCCATCCGGGAAGCGCGGGCGCTCGCCTGCGATTCGATCTCCCGCGGGCATCTCGACCTCGACGACCGCATCGAGGTGAACGACGGGGAGGGCAACCGGGTGCTCACCCTCGCCTTCCGCGACAGCTTCGAGCTGCGAGGCTCGCCGTGGCGGCCCGCGGAGTGACCGCATGAAGGCTCCGGGGGCGGGCGAGGCTTGCCCCTCGGTCGCGACTGAGCCAAGCAGGCGCGACCTCTAGGGGAGCCTGCCATGCGCCACGCCGCCGTCCTGCCAGCCCTTTGCGCGCTGAGCGCCTGCGCCGCGACGCAGAGCGGACCGGTCGAGCCCCAGCCGAGCGCCCGCTACGCCTTCTGGCGGCCCGCTCCGGTCGCCGACGCGCAGGAGCCCGCCAAGGCGATCGCCGAGGCTCCGGCCGAGGCCTGGCGGCCGGTCGATCCGGAGAACCTGCTGCTGCTCGACCTGAAGGAGGGCGGCCGCGTCGTCATCGAGCTGGCGCCCGATTTCGCGCCGGTGCACGTCGCCAACATCCGCGCCTTCGCCCGCGCCGGCTGGTGGGACAATGCCTCAATCTACCGGGTCCAGGACAATTACGTCGTCCAATGGGGCAATGGCGACGCCAAGGTCGCGCTTCCCGCGGGCGTGGCGAAGCAGCCGCCGGCGGAATATGATCGGCCGCTGGCGGGGCTCGCCGTCCGCCCGCTCGGCTATCCCGACAGCTATGCGCCGATGGTGGGCCATGCCGGCGGCTGGCCGGTCGCCTACGATCCCGAATCCGGCCGCGCCTGGATGACCCATTGCTACGGCTATGTCGGCGTGGGGCGGGACCTCGCGCCCGACACGGGCACCGGCGGCGAGCTCTATGCGGTGATCGGCCACGCGCCGCGGCCGCTGGACCTCAACATCGCGCTGGTCGGCCGGGTCGTCGAGGGCATGGGGCTGCTGGCGGCGCGGCCGCGCGGCACCGGCCCGCTCGGCTTCTACGAGGATCCAAGGCAGAACGTGCCGATCGCCCGAATCCGCCTCGCCGCCGATCTTCCCGCCGCCGAGCGCCCGCGCTTCGAGGTGATGCGGACGGAGAGCGAGGCGTTCAGCCGCTACGTCACCGGACGTGCCAATCGCGGCGGCGAGTTCTTCCGCCGGCCGGCGGGCGGAGTCGACGTCTGCAACGCGCCGGTGCCGGTGCGAAAGGTGCGGTGAAGGGCGGCGTCATCGGCCATGAAAAACGCCGGCCCCACCTGTTGAAGGGGCCGGCGCTCCCAACGCCGCGCAGGCGGCATCAAGCGGTTCGCGGGTCAGGCCGCGTAGGCGTGGTCGCCGCCGTAGACCGGACGGCGGATGGTGCGGACGATCGCGCCGCCGGCGATCATCGGCGCGTTCTCGAGCGGCAGGGCCGTGGTGCAGAAGGCGCATTCCGCCATCGACCGGCCGATATACCAGTGCGTGCGGCCGCAGCCGGGGCAGTAATTCGTCTCATGCTCGCGATACACGATATGATAGCCGCGCTGATCGGCCTGGGGGATGATGCAGCCGCCGCGCGCCTCAAGGATACTCGTCGCCATACCTTGGCTCCTTTTCCACTCACTTGACCCCCCAACGCGCGCCGACTCCCAAGGGTTTCATGCCCTCGGCGGAGCCCGCGCCGTGCGGGCGCCGCACCGGCCCGGCGCGACGCGCTGAAAAACCCCGGAATTCCGCCACGACGAGCGGTTTCAGGCGGACGACGAACCGCGCTTCCCAAGCCTCAAAAAATTTTCGAGTGGTGCCCGTTTGCACCGCTGCGGGACAGATTGCGCGTCCCGCCAAGGCCGCGGGCGCGCCCGCTCAGCTTTCGTCGGTAAGGCGGATCTTGTCGGTGCGCCGCTGTCCCAGCCTGCGGTTGCGGCGCCGCTCGCGGCGGCCGTGCACGACGACGACGAGTACAGGAAAGGCGACGGCGGCGCCGACGCCGATCGCCAGGGCGATGATTTCGTCCACGGTAGTTTCTCTCCTGGCGCCTCCTTAGCGGCCCCGGGGCGCGCCGTCACCACCGTGAAAGCGCGGCTTGGTGCAATGGCTCGACCTGCGCTAGGGGCTGCGCAGCCCAAGAAGCGGAGCAGGCGATCATGCAGGAAGACGAATCGGACCTCAGCGGCGCGACGCCGCGGCGTCGGCCCAAGCCCGACGTGCTGGAGGTCGGCGGGCGGCGGCTGAAGCCGGCGACCTTGATGATGGGCCACGGCTTCGACCCGGCGCTGTCCGAAGGCTCGCTGAAGCCGCCCATCTTCCTGACCTCGACCTTCGTGTTCGAGAACGCGGCCGCCGGCAAGCGCCACTTCGAGGGCGTCACCGGCAAGCGCCCGGGCGGCGCCGAGGGGCTGGTCTATTCGCGCTTCAACGGGCCCAACCAGGAGATATTGGAGGACCGGCTCTCCATCTGGGAGGATGCCGAGGAGGCGCTGACCTTCTCCTCGGGCATGTCGGCCATCGCCACCCTTCTCCTCACCTTCGTCCAGCCGGGCGACGTCATCGTCCATTCCGGGCCGCTCTACGCGGCGACCGAGACGCTGATCGCCCGCATCCTCGGCCGCTTCGGCGTCGCCTGGCTCGATTTCCCCGCCGGCGCGGAGCGGCACGAGATAGAGTCGGTGCTGGAGCGCGCCAAGGCGATGGGCCGGGTCCCGCTCATCTATCTCGAAAGCCCCGCCAACCCGACCAACGCCTTGGTCGACGTCGAGGCGGTGGCGGCCGCGCGCGACGCCCTTTTCGGCGACCACAAGCCGCCCATCGCCATCGACAACACCTTCCTCGGCCCGCTCTGGTCGAAGCCGCTCGACCATGGCGCCGACCTCTCCATCTACTCGCTCACCAAATATGCCGGCGGCCATTCCGACCTGGTCGCGGGGGGCGTGGTCGGCGCCAAGGCGCTGATCGACCCCATTCGAATGATGCGCAACACGATCGGCACGATCACCGACCCGAACACCGCCTGGATGCTGCTGCGCAGCCTCGAGACGCTGGAATTGCGGATGAGCCGGGCGGGGGAGAATGCCGCGCGGGTGTGCGACTTCCTCCGCCAGCATCCCAAGGTGGAGAGCGTCGGCTATCTCGGCTTCCTAGCCGACGGGCGGCAGGCCGACATCTACCGCCGCCACTGCACCGGCGCGGGCTCGACCTTCTCCCTCTATCTGAAGGGCGGCGAGCGCGAAGCCTTCGCCTTCCTCGACGCGCTCAAGATCGCCCACCTCGCGGTCAGCCTCGGCGGGACGGAGACCCTGGCAAGCGCGCCGGCGGCGATGACCCACCTCTCGGTGCCGGACGAGCGCAAGCAGGCGCTCGGCATCACCGACAACCTCGTCCGGATCTCGATCGGCGTCGAGGATCCGGACGACCTCGCCGCCGACTTCGACCAGGCCCTGGCGGGGGTGTAGGCGCCAATCCTCCCTGTCCGCGAAGCGGATGGGGAGGGGGACCGCCCGAAGGGCGGTGGAGGGGCTTTCGGGGTGAGGAGGCCCCTCCACCATGCTGCGCATGGTCCCCCTCCCGATGCGCCGCTCGCACCGGGAGGGTCATCGCCGCCAGCTCACCACTTCCCACCCCTCGGCCCGGGCGAGGCGGACGAGGCGGGCGTCGGCGTTGGCGGCGACGGGCTCGTCGCTCCAGCGGTGCATCGGCGCGTCGGAGATGTGGTCGGAATAGAAGCGGATGTGGACGACGTCGCGGCTGAGGCCGGCTTTCTCGAGCCAGGCCTCGACCATGTCGCGCTTGGCGTCGCCGTAGCAATTGGCGCCGTCGATCCGCGCGACGATCCTCCCCGCGGCGTCGCGGGCGGTGCGGGTGGCGATGACGTCGTCGAATCCCAGGGCGCGGCCGATCGCGGCGGCGTAGAGCTCGTAGGAGGCGGTGGCGAGGACAAGGCGGCGCCCGGCCTCGCGGTCGGCGGCGATTCGCGCGCGGGCGCCGGGGAGGACGTTGGCGCCGAGCGTGTGGGCGGCGAAGCTCTCGACCACCGGCTCGAGCCGCTCCGGCGCCACGCCGCGGCCGATGAGGAGGACGTAGTTCCACTCCTTGAGGCGGGCCCGGTCGATCAGCTTCAGCGCCCAGGCGAGGGTGAGAAGTCCGGCGAGCGGCAGCAGAAGCAGGCGCCACGGCGCCAGCCGGCGTGCGGCATGGAGGAGGAACGGCGTGTAGGTCGCGCGCCGCGTCACCGTGCGGTCCATGTCGTAGATGGCGAGCTGCGCCTTCATGGAACCGCCTCAAGCACCGAATGATTGACGCTGTCCAGCTTGCCCAAGAGGGGGAATTGCAGCATGTCGGCCCGATGAGCAGCGTGGCGAGGTTCACCGAGACCGCCGAGGACGGCCGCCGCGTGCTCCGCTTCCAGGGCGATCTCGTCCTCCCCAAGCTCGGGCCGCTGCCGACGCGCCTCGAGCGGCTGAAGGGGCGCAACTACGTCCTCGACCTGTCCGGGGTCGGGCGCATGGACACGATCGGCGCCTGGATCGTCCACCGCACCGCCCGCCAGCGCGAGAGCGAGATCGTCGGCGCCAGCGAGGGCGTCGAGCACCTGCTGCGGCAGGTCGAGGCCGCCGACCAGCCGGTCAAGGTCCGCCCCGACCCGCCGCCCGCCTTCACCCGCGTGCTCGGCCAGGTCGGCGGAGCGACGATGCTCGCCGGCCAGACCATGCTCGGCCTGCTCGGCTTCTTCGGCGCGATGCTGATCTCGATCGGCCAGGTGATCCGCCATCCCCGGCGGTTCCGCCTCAATGCCGTCGTCCAGCGGTTCGAGGTGGTCGGGGTCCACGCGTTCGGGATCATCGGCCTGATGAGCTTCCTCGTCGGCATCGTCATCGCCCAGCAGGGCGCGGTGCAGCTCCGGCAGTTCGGCGCCGAGGTGTTCACCGTCAACCTGATCGGCCGCTCCTCGGTGAAGGAGCTTGGCGTGCTGATGACCGCGATCATGGTCGCCGGCCGCTCGGGCTCGTCCTTCGCCGCCCAACTGGGCTCGATGAAGCTCGCCGAGGAGGTCGACGCGATGCGGACCATCGGAGTCTCGCCGATGGAGGCGCTGGTCCTGCCCCGCGTCTTTGCGACGGTGTTGATGATGCCTCTCCTCTCCTTCTACGCCGCCCTGGTGGCGATCGTAGGGGGCGGAATCTTCTGCTGGATCGGCCTCGACATCCCGCCGATCACCTTCGTCCAGCGGACGCGGGAGATCATCCCGATGACCGACCTGTGGCAGCTCCTCTGGAAGGCGCCGGTCTTCGGCCTGATCATCGCCATGGCCGGCTGCTTCCAGGGCATGCAGGTGGAGGCCAATGCCGAGGAGGTCGGGCTCAGGACCACCACCGCCGTCGTCCAGGGGATCTTCCTCGTCATCGTCCTCGACGCCTTCTTCGCCGTCTTCTTCACCTCGATCGGCTGGATATGAGCGAGGAGGAGCGCGACATCGTCATCTCCGTCCGGGGGCTGAGGAACAGCTTCGGCGACCAGCTCATCCACGACGGCGTCGATCTCGACGTGCGGCGCGGCGAGATACTCGGCGTGGTCGGCGGCTCCGGCACGGGCAAGTCGGTGCTGATGCGCTCGATCATCGGCCTGCAGCGGCCCGACGCGGGCGAGGTCGAGGTGTTCGGCGTGCCGATGCTGTCTGCGAGCGAGGCCGCCCAGCAGAGCGTCCGCAAGCGCTGGGGCATCCTCTTCCAGGGCGCGGCGCTCTTCTCCACGCTCACCGTCGCCGAGAACATCCAGGTGCCGCTCAGGGAATTCTACCCGCGCCTGTCGGAGCGGATGCTGGACGAGATCGCCGCCTACAAGATCGTCATGGTCGGCCTGCCGCCCGATGCCGGCCCCAAGTTCCCGGCCGAGCTCTCCGGCGGCATGCGCAAGCGGGCCGGCATCGCCCGGGCGCTTGCGCTCGACCCCGAATTGCTCTTCCTCGACGAGCCGACCGCCGGCCTCGACCCGATCGGCGCGGCGGCCTTCGACCAGCTGACCGTCGACCTGCGCGACCGGCTCGGCCTCACCGTCTTCCTGATCACCCACGATCTCGACACGCTCTACACCATTTGCGACCGGGTGGCGGTGCTCGCCGACCGCAAGGTGGTGGCGATTGGAACGATTCCGGAATTACTGGCTTTGGACCACGAATGGATACAGGAATATTTCGGGGGTCCGCGGGGACGCGCGGCCGAAGAGGCGGTGGAGGAAGCCGAGGCGCGCGCCGAGGCGGCGGAAGGGAATAGCAAGGGCTGATGGAAAACCGATCGAACCAGATACTGGTCGGAAGCGTCGTCCTGGCGATGCTGGTCGCGATCCTCGGCTTCATCATCTGGCTCTCCCAGGCGTCGGGCGACCAGGACAAACGCTACGACATCCTGTTCAACCAGGCGGTGGACGGGCTCGCCAAGGGATCGGCCGTGACCTTCTCCGGAGTCCCGGTCGGCCAGGTGGAATCGATCAACCTCCAGCCCAACACGCCCGAATTCGTCCGCGTCAGGATCACCGTCGGCAACGGCACGCCGATCCTCGTCGGCACCACCGCGACCATCAAGGGCGTCGGCTTCACCGGCGTCTCCCAGATCCAGCTCGACCCGCCGGCCAAGGCGCCCGGCCGCCCCCGCGTGGTGCGCGAGATCGCCTGCCCGGAGCAGAACCCGCAGTCGCGCTGCCCCTACGGCGTGCCGATCATCCCCACCAAGCCGGGCGGCTTCGCGGCGCTGCTCAACAGCGCGCCGGAGCTGATCGAGAACGTGACGAAGCTGACCGAGCGGCTCACCGAGCTGCTCTCGGACCGCAACCAGAATTCGATCGCCGCCATCCTGGACAACGTCCAGACCATCTCGAAGAACCTCGCAGAGCGCTCCGACGAGATCGCCGCGACCATGGCCGATGCCCGGATCGCCATCCGCCAGGCCGGCGACGCGACCGAGCGGTTCGGGCGTCTCGCCGACACCACCAACGACACGCTCGGCCGCGACGTCCGTCCGCTGATCGGCGACTTGCGTCGCACGGTGCGCTCGGCGCAGACCAGCATGGACAATCTCGACAAGCTGCTCGGCGAGGCGCGGCCGGGGGTGCAGACCTTCTCGACCCGAACCCTGCCCGAGGTCGGCCAGCTGGTTCGCGACCTGCGCGCCACCAGCCAGTCGCTCAAGGGCATTAGCGAGCGGCTCGACCAGCAGGGCATCGGCGGAGTCGTCGGCGGCGAGAAGCTTCCCGACTATCGGCCGCAGAAGAGGCGCTGACGACGATGACCCGATCCTTCCCCCTCCTCGCCGCCGCGCTCCTGCTGCCGCTCGCCGGCTGCGGCTTCGGCGGCAAGGCGCCCGCCGAGCTGCTGACGCTGAGCGCCGCCGCCACCCGTCCCGCCGCTCAGCCGCGCACCGCCGGCCAGGGGAACGTCATCACCGTCACCTCGCCGACCCTGCCCAGGGCGATCAGCACCAACCGCGTCGCCGTCTATGTCGGGCCGACCAGCATCCAGTATCTCAAGGAAGGCACCTGGGCCGACAAGCCGAACGAGCTGTTCCGCCAGCTCCTCTCGGAGACCGTCGCCGCCCGCTCCGGCTGGGTGGTGGTGGACCCTTCGGTCTACACCCAGGTCCAGGGCGTCGTGCTCGGCGGGCAGCTGCTCGAGTTCGGCTACGATCCGGCCCGCGGCGACGCGGTCGTGCTCTTCGAGGCCAGCCTCGCGCGGCCGCAGCAGGCGGTCACCACCAACCGCTTCGAGGCGCGCGTGCCGGTCGCCGCCGCCGACGGCGTCTCCGTCGCCCGCGCCCTCAACCAGGCATCGAACCAGGTGGCCGCGCAGGTGGCCGACTGGGTGGGGTGACCGGCAGGCTTCGGGGCCGCTGTCGTTTCACCCAAAGCACCAAAGCACCCAAGGCGCTGCGGTCTTCACTGGCGGCGGGGGTTTTCGTCGCTCGCGCTCTTGGTGGACGAGACGTTGGAAGCGCTTCGGCTCTTTAGGGCTTTGGGTGAAACCTTCGTAATGGAGCGAAATCCGCCACGGCTCTTGCTGCCCGTCTACGGAATCCGGTGGCAATCTCAGCCTAGTCTGACGGTGGGTTGGAGACCCTTGATATGGCGATCGAGGGTGCGACATAGTCGCTGCGGTTGTTGATGACCCGCTTCAGGCCATTGCGGAAGAGGTCGGCACCGAAGTTCATGAGCAGCCCCAGAGGCTGATCCAGAAGGCGAAGATAGGTGAGGAGCTGCTTCGTGTGGACGGGCGACAGCCGTTCCACCGATTTGACCTCGATGAGAAGGCTCCCTTCCACCAGCAGATCGGCACGGAAGGCGTCGCGGATCACGACGCCGCGGTAGGCGATGGGCACCGGCTTTTGAGTTTCGACGCGCAGCCCGCGGTCCGCCAGATGCACCGCGAGAAATGCCTCATACGCGGCTTCTAAAAGGCCGGGCCCGATTTCAGCGTGGACCCGAAAGCCGCAATCGATCGCTATCTTGGCGAGCCGTTCGATCCCGCAATGCTCCATCGCTCCCGCCTTCGCCTGCTTCCCGCAAGAGGATAAAGCAAAAGCGCAATATCAAAAAACATATTATACGAAAACGGCAAAACTCTTACCCGAGGCGGGAAACCACCTTTTGGCATGGATGGATTAAGCGACGTAGTGGCTCTTTCCCCGTCGGGGTTCCGTAAAGGCGGGGCAGGGACGCGCCGCGACCCCTTTGGTGCTTTGGTGCTTTGGGTGAAACCAAGGCCCACCCCAGACCCTCAACACGAGGACGGTTACCTCAGGCTCTTGCTGGCCTGCTCGAACACTTCCTTCGACAGGCCGGGCGCGGCGACGATGCGTTCGAGCTCGGCTTTCATCAGCGCCGCGCGGTCCTCGGTGAAGCGGCGCCAGCGGCCGAGCGGGGGAACGAGGCGGGCGGCCGTCTGGGGGTTGAGGCGGTCGACGGCGAGGATCATGTCGGCGACGAAGCGGTAGCCGCGCCCGCCCGCGGCGTGGAAGGCGTGCTGGTTGGAGGCGAAGGCGCCGACCAGCGAGCGGAGCCGGTTCGGGTTGGCGAGGCTGAAGTCGGGATGGCCGGCCAGCGCCTCGACGGTTTCCGGCGTGTCGTCGCGGGTCGACGCGGCCTGGACGGTGAACCATTTGTCGAGGACGAGCGGGTCGTCGCGATAGCGGTCGTAGAAGGCGGCGAGGGCGCCGTGCCGCTCGGGCGCCTCCGAGCTTGTGAGCGTGCCCAGCGCCCCGATCCGGTCGGTCATGTTGTCGGCCTCGCGGAACTGGCGCTCGGCCATGGCCGGCGCGTCGGCGACCCCGCCCGACATGAGATAGGCGAGCGCCACGCCCTTGAGGCGGCGCGCGCCCTTGGCGGCCGGCGAATATTCGTAGCGATTGGCGGCATTGGCGGCATAGGCGCCGCGCCAAGCCTTTTCCAGAGACCGCCCGAGCTCCGCCCGCAGGGCCTGGCGGGCGGCAAAGACGGCGTCGGGATCGACCCGCTCCATATGGTCGCCGATGAACGCCTCGGTCGGCACCATGACCGCCTCGGCGACGAGCGCCGGATCGAGCGTCTCGTCGGCGAGGGTGCGGCGCACCGCCTCGACCACCGCGGCGCGATCGGCGCCGCCTCCGGCGACCTCCGTCAGCAAGGCGTCGAGCATCAATTGCTGGATCGCCTCGTAGCGGGCGAACGGATCGTCGTCATGCGCGGCCAGGAAGGCGAGGTCGGCTGAGGCGCGATCGGTCTCCAGGATGACCGGGGCGGAAAAGCCGCGGTTGATCGAGAGGATGGGGGAGGCCGCCGCCGCCGGGCCGATCGCCGTCTCCAGATGCGCCGTCTCGAGCGTCACCAGGCGCTCCGAGATCTTCTCGCCGCTCCGGCGGTCGAACAGGGCCAAAGCGAGCGGGATCGGCATCGGCTGCTTGCCGTCCTGTCCCGGCGTCGGCGGCACCTCCTGGCGCAGCTTCAGCACGCCGCCGTCGAGCTCGGCGCGGACCCGCGGCGTCCCCGCCTGGCTGTACCACAAGCGGAAGCGCGAAAGGTCCTCGCCCGAGGCGTCCTCCATCGCCCGCACGAAATCCTCGCAGGTCGCCGCCTCGCCGTCGTGGCGCTCGAAATAGAGGTCGGTCCCGGCGCGGAAGCGCTCGGGCCCGAGCAGGGTGTGGAGCATTCGGATCAGCTCGGCGCCCTTGTTGTAGACGGTGGCGGTGTAGAAGTTGGAGATTTCCTGGTAGCTTTCCGGCCGGACCGGATGGGCGAGCGGGCCCCCGTCCTCGGGAAACTGGGTGGAGCGCAGCAGTCGGACGTCCTCGATCCGCTTGACCGCGGCCGAGCCCTGGTCGGCGGAGAATTGCTGGTCGCGAAAGACGGTGAAGCCTTCCTTGAGGCTGAGCTGGAACCAGTCGCGGCAGGTGACGCGATTGCCCGACCAGTTATGGAAATATTCGTGGGCGACGACACCGGCGATCGCGTCGAAATCGGCGTCCGTCGCCGTGTCCGCATCGGCCAGTACATAGCGCGAATTGAAGATGTTGAGGCCTTTGTTCTCCATCGCGCCGAAGTTGAAATCCGAAACCGCGACGATGTTGAACACGTCGAGATCGTATTCGCGGCCATAGACCTCCTCGTCCCACTTCATCGCGGCTTTGAGGCTGGTCATTGCGTGCGGCGTCTTGGCAAGGTCCGCCTCGCGCACCCAGATGCCGAGCGCGACCTCGCGGCCGGAACGGGTGGTGAAGGAATCGCGGTTGGCGGCGAGGTCGCCCGCCACCAGCGCGAACAGGTAGCAGGGCTTGGGGAAGGGATCGTGCCACTCCGCCCAGTGGCGGCCGCCCTCCGCCTCGCCCGATCCGACCGGGTCGCCGTTCGACAGCAGCACCGGGTAGAGGGCGCGGTCGGCGGTCATCCGGACCGTGTAGCGGCTGAGCACGTCCGGGCGGTCGGGGAAGGGGGTGATGCGGCGGAAGCCCTCCGCCTCGCACTGGGTGCACAGGATCCCGCCCGATTCGTAAAGGCCCATGAGCTGGGTGTTGGCGCGCGGCGCGATCTCGACCAGGGTCTCGACCTCGGCGGCGTCGCCGGGAATCGCGATTTCGACGCGGCGGCCGGCGTGGCGGTGCTGGACGGGCGATCCGTCGACCTTCACCTCGAGGAGGGTCAGCGCCTCCGCGTCTAGGACGAGCGGCCGCGCGTGGTCGCCGTTGCGGCGGACGGCGAGTCGGGCCCGGACTCGGCTGCGCTCGGCGCCCAGATCGACGTCGAGGGCGATGTCGGGGACGAGCCAGTCGGGCGGGCGATACTCCTCGCGGCGGACTGTGACGGGAGCGGCGGGGGCGGTCCGGACGTCTGGCATGGACGGCCTCTAGGCCTCGCGCCGGCCCCTCGCAATGGAGTCAGGCGCCGGCCGGCTCCCGCTTCGAGCGCAGCGCGATGACGAGCCCGGCGAGGGCGAGGACGCCGCCGGCCACCGCCACCTTGGACCAGTGATAATTCTCGAAGGCGGTGGACAGGCCCATGGCGATGATCGGCACCAGCACGCTCGAATAAGCGGCGCGGCCTGGCCCGATGTCGCGGATGATGCGGAAATAGACCGCGAAGGCGAGGGCGGAGGCGAACAGGCCGAGATAGACGAGCCCCACCCAATAGCCGAGCCGAGCCTCCGCCACAGGCGGCCCGTAGAGGAGGAAGGCGGTGAGGGCGTTGGCGGCGACGCCGTAGGTCATGCCCCAGGCCAGCATGGGGGCGATCGGGCGGCGGCGAAGCCGCTGCGTCGCCTGCATCGTGTTGGAGACCGAGGCGGAGAGGACCCCGAGCAGGGTGAGGCCGATGCCGAGCAGCACGTCGGCGGGACGGGCGGCGCTGCCGCGCAGCTCCTGGAGGAAGAGGAGGGCGATGCCGGCGATGGCGAGCGCCGAGCCGGCGAGGAAGGCGGGCGTCATCGGATGCTTGAGGAACAGCCGCGCCAGCGCCGAATTGGGCACGAGCAGCAGCGCGAACACCACCGAGACGAGGCCGGAGGTGACGTAATGCTCGGCGGCGTAGACGAAGTTGAAGTTGAGGAAGAATTGCGGGAGCCCGAAGAGCAAGGCGAGGGCATGGCCTTCCCGGCCGATGCGCAGGCTGGCGCCGCTCGCGGCCGAATAGGCGAACATCGCCGCGGCGGCGATGGCGAAGCGGTAGGTGACCGACCAGGTGGCGGGGACGGTGCCGATCTGGTCGCGGATGACGATCCAGGTCGATCCCCAGATCATGGTCACCAGCAGGAAGGGGAGGAGGATGCGGGGCTGGAGGAAGCGCCCCGGCCCGTCCGTCACAGGGCGCGGATCGCGGCGGCGAGCGCGTCGACCGCCGCGGGGTCGGAATCCCAGCTCGTCACCAGCCGGGCCTCGCCGGGGCCCCAGTCGTAGAAGTCGAAGCCCTGGTCGCGCAGCCGCTGTGCCTCGGCCGGCGTGACTCGGACGAACAGCTCGTTCGCCTCGACCGGCAGGACGAGCCGCGCCTCGCCCGCCGCCCCGGCGAGCCGGGCCGCCGCCCGGTTGGCGGCGCGGGCGTTGCGCAGCCACACCTCGTCCTCCAGCATCGCCAGGATCTGGGCGGCGAGGTAGCGCCCCTTCGAGAGGAGGTGCCCGGCCCGCTTGCGGCGGTAGAGCGTCGCCGCCTTGAGCTCGGGCCGGAAGAAGAGGAGCGCCTCGGCGCACATGCCGCCATTCTTGGCGAAGCCGAAGCTCAGAGCGTCGACTCCGGCCTTCCAGGTGAGCTCGGCGGGAGTGGCGCCGCTGCTCGCGACCGCGTTGGCGAAGCGGGCGCCGTCCATGTGGAAGCCGAGGCCGCGGGCGCGGCAGAGCGCGCCGAGCGCCGCCACCTCGTCGGGAGCGTAGACGAGGCCGTATTCGGTGGCGTTGGTGATGGAGAGGGCGGCGGGCTGGGCCTGGTGGACGTCGTCGCGGACCCCTTCGAGCAGAGCCGTGACCGTGTCCGGCGTGACCTTGGCGCCGGCGCCGTCGGCGAGCAGCAATTTGGCGCCATGGGTGTAGAATTCCGGGGCGCCGCATTCGTCGTTCTGGATGTGGGCGTCGCGGTGGCAGACGATGCTGCCGTGCGGCGGGCACAGGGCCGCCAGCGCCAGGGCGTTGGCGGCCGTGCCGGTGGCCACCCAGAGCGCCGCCACCTCGGTGCCGAAGAGGTCGGAGAAGACGCCGTCGAGCCGCCGGCTGAGGGCGTCGCCGTCATAGGCGGTGTCGAGCCGGTTCGCGGCCGCGAGCGCGGCCATCACCTCTGGGCAGGCGGCGGCTGCATTGTCGGAGAAGAAGCGCATCCGCGCCCCTTACCGGACGGGCGCCCGAGGTCAACGCGAGCGGCCCGCGCGGCGCCTGCCGCAGGGTGCAAAAAGCCGCCGCTGTTTACCACAAGTTAGGCGCTCGCGCGTAGGGTCTGCCCACTTATCCAGGGGAAGTGGCAGATGGGCGTTGAAACCTTCGTTGATGCACCGACGGCGGGGAAGCGGAGGGCCAAGCGCGCGCGCGTGCTGCTGGCGGCGAAGCTCGACACGCCGGCGGGGGAGGTGGAGTGCCGCCTGCGCGACCTCTCCCGCAAGGGAGCGCTGGTCGAATGCCGGCTCGTCCCGGCGGTCGGCAGCGAGGTCGTCTTCCATCGCGGCGCCACCAGCGTGCCGGCGCGCGTCGCCTGGGCGGGCAGCGACCGGGTCGGGCTCGAATTCGCCTACATGATCGACGAGAACGAGGTGCTGGTCCAGCTCAAGCGCACGACCAGCGATCAGAACCAGCCGCGCTTCCGCCGGCCTCGCCTGTTCGGCGAGGACATGAGCGAGCAGGAGAAGACTATCGCCCGTCTGTGGGCCAAGTCCGTGGGCATCGACGTCCCGGGACGCTGACGGAAGGGCGGCACCCATGGCCCTCTCGGCTGAGCTCAGCACCCAACCGGACGGCGAAGGCCGGCGCGCCGAGCGGCGCGAGGTCGTGCTCGGCGCGGGCCTGAGGCAGCGGGGCGCCCATGCCGTGACGGTGCAGGTCGTCGACCTGTCGGTCAGCGGCTTCCGCGCCGCCACCCACCTCGACCTGCTGCCGGGCTCCGACGTCTGGCTGAAGCTGCCCGGGCTCGAGAGCCTCCATGCCCGGGTGGTCTGGATGCGCGGCCATCTGATGGGCTGCGAGTTCGTCCGCCCGCTCCACCCCGCCGTCCTCGACATGGTCGCGCGCGCCGTCCGCTGATCTGGACTCTCTGCGCGAAAGCGCCCAGCCTCCCTGCTTCAGCAGGGGGGAAGTATATGTCGAAGCCAATGCTGGGCGCCGCGGGCGCCCTTCTCGTCGTCGTGACCGGCGCCGCCGGGGCGCAGACCATCGTCGACACGACGAGCACGATGGCGGGCCAGCCGATCGAGGCGCCGGCGGGGCCGCTCGAGCTCAAGGCCGCGAAGGTCACCCTGGCCGCCGGCGCGCCGGTCCCGGTGCACATGCATTTCTGGGCGCGCTACGTCTATGTCGAGAGTGGCCAGCTGCAGGTGACGATGGTCGACGGCGGCCGCTCGCGGACGTTCCGGAGCGGCGAGATGATCGTGGAGCCGATCGGGAAGTGGCATTTCGGCAAGGCGGGGCCCGCCGGCGCGGTCCTGATCGGCATCGAGCAGGTGCCGCCGGGCCGCTGCAACACGATCGAGCCTCCGGCGGGCGCCAAGCCCAACGATTGCTGAGAATGGCGCCGCCGCTGTCCTAGGGACGGTTGCCGGCCTCGGAATGGGGACAGTTACCGGCCCCGCCGGCCTGTGCGGGTCCGCGGCTGCCTGGGCGGCCGGTAACTGTCCCCATTCCCCCCGTCAGAGGTAGAAGTCCGTATAGGCGAAGGCGTGGCCGTCGACGACGGTGACGGCGATCGAGAGGTCGGCGTTGCCGTCGCCGTTCAGGTCGGCTTCCACCGTCCAGTGGCCGGGATTGGCCGCGTCCTCGACAGCACGGACCTGGCCGGCGGCGGTGAAGGCGGCCGAGCCGATGAAGGTGAAGGCGGTGTCGCCGTTCGCCCCGTTGCCGTCGGCGTCGATGGCGGCGAGGTTGATCCGGTCGCCGCTCGAGAATTCGAGGATCGAGTCCCTCGCCGCGGCGGTGGATTCGGCGACGGCATAATATTCGAAGCTGTCGTTGCCGCCCCCGCCCTTCAGCATATCGGCGCCGAGATTGCCGTAGATCTGGTCGTTGCCATGGCCGCCGGTCAGCGTGTCCGAATCCCACCCGCCGCGAAGGTTGAAGCGCCCGTCATTCTCCGCCGAGCCGTCGAAGACGAGATGCTCCCCCGCCGCAGCGAGAGGCCG
Organism: Alphaproteobacteria bacterium; assembly: GCA_019232625.1. GTDB lineage: Bacteria > Pseudomonadota > Alphaproteobacteria > Sphingomonadales > Sphingomonadaceae > Allosphingosinicella. The sequence goes on from JAFANP010000022.1 coordinate 32,580, forward strand.
ATCACCATCAGCGTCTGGCCCGAGGCGACGTTCGCGTCGATCGTGGTGAAGGCGTAATTGTTCGGCGCCGCCGCGTTGCCCGATCCGTAGCCGGCGAGCTTCTCGATTCCGACGAGGTCGTCCGCGTCGAAGGCGAGGTTGTACGTCCCGAGAAGGCCCAGGGTGTCGAACCCCGCGCCGCCGTTCACCTTGTCGCCGTTCGAGAAGCTGCCGCCGAAGAACAGGAAGTCGTTGCCGCCCCCGCCGTCGACGTCGTCGTTCCCGGCCGCCGCGGCATAATAATCGCTGCGGTCGGCGAGGACGATGAGGTCGCCGCCGTCGCCCATCCTCACCACATTGTCCGCCCCGCTCCCCCAGACGCCCTGGCCGGTCCCCGAGGTGCCGGTCAGATACTCGACATTGTCGGGGAGATAATAAAGCGCCGCGAAGTCGCTTCGGCTGCCGAGGCTGGTCTCCACCGTGTCTGTGCCCTCGCCAGGGGCCTCGGTGACGACGTCGCCGGAATCGTCGACCACATAGACGTCGTTCCCGGTGCCGCCCGCCATCGCGTCCGCGCCGGCGCCGCCGTTCAGAACGTCGTTGCCGCCGCCGCCGCTCAGCTGGTCCGCGCCCGCGCCGCCGACCAGCGCGTCATGGCCCGCGCCGCCGGCCAGCACGTCGTCGCCGGCGCCGCCGCGCACCAGGTCGCCCGACACGGAGAACAGGCGCGCGACGATGGTCCGCGAGCCGGTATTGTCGGCACGATATTGGCTGTCGTCGGCCCAGGCGAACAGCATGTCGCCCGAGGGCAGGATCGCGACGGTGCGCCCGGCCTGCTGGCTTTCCGCGCCCTGGTTGACGACGAACTCGGCGCCGAGCTTCGCCCCGTCGGCGGCGAAGCGCTGCGCCTTGATGGCGGGCCCGCTGCCGTCGCCGTCAATGTCCACGGCGCTGTACCAGCTGACGACGAAGCTTCCGTCGGCGCCGGCCGCGACTCCGGCGACGCCGCCGACGATCGCCATCCCCTGCGGGCCGATCGTCTGGGAGTTGACGAGTATCTCGCCGCCGACCGCATGGCCCGCGGAGTCGAAGATCTGCGCGCGGACGTCGGCTGGCGAGAATTGGCTGGTCGCGCCGGTGCCGTCGCCTTCGCTCGCATCGCGCCAGACGACGACGAAGCCGCCGCCGGGGAGGGCGGCGACCACCGGATAGACCTGGTCGAAGCCCGTCGTCGTGTTGACGAGGAACTCGGCGCCCGCGACCGTCCCGTCGGCGTTCAGCAAGCGGGCCTTGATCGAGGACCCCGACCCGTCGCCTGCCGCCGCGTTGTAATCCGTCCAGGCGATCGCCAGCTGCCCCGAGGCGAGCTGGGTGACCGAGGAGTAGAGCTGGTTGGCGACCGTCGTGGCGTTGATGATCGTCTCGGCGCCGACCTTCGCCCCGCCGGCCGTGAACGCTTGGCCCCGGATCGCATAGCCCGAGCCGTCGGCGCCGGAATTGTCCGACCAGGTGACGAAGAAGCCGCCGCCGGCCAGCGCCGTGCTGGAGGGTCGGAGCTGCGACCCGGTCGTGGTCGTGTTGACGAGGAAGGTGCCGCCGACACGCGCACCGTCGGAATCGAACAGCTGTGCGCGGATGGCGCTGACGCTGCCGTCGCCGCCCTGCGCGGCGGTGCCCTGGCCGGTCCACACCGCGACGAACCCGCCGCCGGGGAGGACGGAGATGTCGTGCTCGAACTGCCCGAGGTTGGTCGGAGTGACGAGATCGAACGGCGCCCCCAAGGCGGTGCCGCCGTAGCTGAAGATCTGCCCGCGAACGATGAGGCCGCCCATATTGTCGGCCGCCGCGCCGTCCCAGGTGATCAGCACCCGGTTGGCGTCGAGGATCGTCACCTGCGGGTTCTGGCCGTAGAAGCTCGCATTGGGGTTGCCGACGAGGAAGTCGTCTCCGCCCGCATAGAGATGGCCCGACGGCGACGCCGGAAGGACGAGATCGATCGTCTCCGTGCGGCTGTGCCCGTTCTCGTCGGTGACGCGCACCGTCAGGGTGAGATCGTCGTCCAGCGCGGCGATGCGCCGGTTGTCGGCGACCATGAGGCGGTCGCCGGCCAGCGTCACCCCGCCACGCGAGGAATCGCCGAGCAGCTCGTAGCTGAAGGTGGCGTTGAGCCCGCCGATCGCGGTGAGCGCGCCGAGCGGGGCGTTTTCGACCAGGTTCTCGCTGAGCGGCGCCGCCGCCACGGCGATGTCGGTGATCGGCGATTCGGCCGGGGCGAAGAGCTGGGAGACGATCTCGGCGCCGAGCGTCGCCTTGTGGCTCTCGTCCTGCCAGGCCAGGACGAACCGGCCGTCGCCGAAGCCGAGCAGGCTCGAGGAGAGCTGGTTCCCCGCCGTGGCGCTATTGGCCTGGAATTCCCGGCCGAGCGCGTCGCCGTCGACGGCGAAGAGCCGGACCCGCGCGCTCGTCCCGGACGGGTCGCCGGCGTCGAGCGAGGCGGCCGACCAGCTGACGCCGAACCCGGCGCCGACCGCCGCCACGGAGATCGGCGCCAGGGTTGAGTAGAGCCCGCTCACGGTGAGGACGTCGGTGAGCGGCTGGCCCGAGCTGCTCAGCACCCGCGCCAGCACATTGCCGAGCGGGGAGGTGGTGCTGTCCGTCCAGGCGACGGCGAGGCTGCCGTCGGCGAGAGTCGCGATCTGAGCGCCGCCCGCCGTCACGCGCGAGGTCGGGCCGACCGTATAGACGGGCACCGGCTCCTGGTCGTCGACCGTCGTCTCCGTTCCCACCCTCGCGCCCGACGCGTCGAACAGCTGCAGCTTGATGTCGGTGCCGAGGCCGCCGAAGCTCCAGGAATTGAGCTGCGGGCTGTCGTCCTGCCAGACGACCGCGAAGCCGCCGCCGTGCAGGCCGGTCACCGACGAGAGCTGCTGGTTGCTTTCCTGGGTCGAGTTGACCTGGAATTCGTGGCCGAGCTTGGTGCCGGCGGCGTCGAACAGCTGTCCCTTGACCGAGAGGCCATTGGTGTCGAAGCCGATGCGGCTGTCGTCGGTCCAGGTGAGGACGAACCCGCCGCCCGCCAGCCCCGCCACCGCCGGCTGGGTCTGGTTGTCGATCGCCACCTCGTTGCCGATCCCGCCGATGCCCGTGGCGACGCCGCTGGCGTCGAAGGCCTGATAGCGTATGCCGACGCCGGAGCCGTCGGAGGAGGGGCCGCTATCCTCCCAGGCGACGACGAAGCCGCCGCCCTCCAGCCCGGCGACCGCCGGCTTTCCCTGGACGATCGCAGCCGGCGCGCTGAGCGTCAGCTCGCCGCCGACCTTGCTGCCGTCGGCGGCGAAGATCTGGCCACGCACCTCGTTCGACCCGGTACTGTTGCCCAGCCAGACGACGACATAGCGGTCGGACGATATCCAGGCCGTCCGCGGCGCCGTCTGCGCGCCGGCCGAGACGCTGTTCACCGGCAGCTCGCCGCCGTCGCGGGCATAGAGCGTCACAGGCCCGTTCTGCGCGAAAACCATCGGTCATCCCCCTCGCTGGCTCGGACGCCTACCGCCGCGCGGGGGAATGCGAGCTATGTCAAGGACATAAGAGAGGCGCCGCGGCGCCGTCAAGGCGCTCGCCGTGGACCGGCCGCCCTCGGGCGGGACGGCCCCGCGCGGGCCGGATCAGCCCGAGGCGGTGGTGCTGCCGGTGAGGATTGAACTCACGACCTCAGCCTTACCAAGGATGCGCTCTACCACTGAGCTACGGCAGCATCGCCACTCGGGCCCATATTTGCGATGGGCTCCCCGGGGGACGCGGCGCTATGGCCGGGGGGCGGGAGAATTGTCAAGGCGAACCCATGGCGAAGCGCGACGAGGAACGGGAAAAGCGGCTGGCCGAGGCGCTGCGCGAGAATCTGCGCCGCCGCAAGGCTCAGGCGAGGGGGGAGGGAGGCGACGCGTCCCCGCCCGGCCGCCCCGTGGACGGCGGGGGCGCCCCTCCGCCGCCCGCAAGGGACGAGGGCCTATAGCGGCCGGCACTGCTCCTTCAGCCAGGCGAGCACCTCGCCGTCGAGCTGCGGGCCGACCACCTTGAGAACCTTGGCATTGTAGGCATTGAGCCAGTCGCGCTCTTCCGGCGAAAGCATCTCCGCGACGATCAGCCTGGGGTCGAGCGGCGCGAAGGTCAGGGTCTCGAAGCCGAGCACCGCCTTCTCCGCGCCCTCCACCTCGCGCGGCTCGACGAGAACCAGGTTCTCGATGCGGATGCCATATTCCCCGGTCTTGTAATAACCGGGCTCGTTGGAGAGGAACATGCCGGCCTGGAGCGGCTCGTCGCCGCCGGCCTGGCTGGAGCCGACCGGCGAGATCCGTTGCGGCCCTTCGTGGACGGCCAAGTAGGCGCCGACGCCGTGGCCGGTGCCGTGGGCGTAATCGAGCCCGGCGCGCCACAGATATTGGCGCGCCAGCGTGTCGAGCTGGCTGCCCCGCGTGCCCGCCGGGAAGACGGCCGTGGCGATGGCGATATGGCCCTTGAGGACTCGGGTGAAGCGGTCGCGCATCTCCGCCGTCGGCTCGCCGATCGCGACGGTGCGGGTGACGTCGGTGGTGCCGTCGGGATATTGGCCGCCGGAATCGACGAGGTAGAGCGAATCGCGCTCGAGCGGCCGGTTGGTCTCCTCCGACACCCGGTAGTGGACGATCGCGCCGTTGGGGCCCGCGCCCGAGATCGTGTCGAAGCTCGTGTCCCTGAGGTCGCCGCAGGCCTGGCGGAAGGCGTGCAGCTTGGCGACCGCTGCAAGCTCGTCCACGCCGCCCTTCGGCGCCTCGACCGAGATCCAGTGCAGGAAGCGGGTGAGGGCGGCGCCGTCGCGCGCCTGGGCGGCGCGGTGGCCCTCTATCTCGGCGCGATTCTTGATCGCCTTGGGAAGGACGGCGGGGTCGCGCTTCTGGACCACCCGCGCGCCCGCTTTCTCCAGGGCCTCGAAGATCGCCGCCACCGCCCGTTCCGGATCGGCGACCACCGTCTTGCCGGCGAGCGAGCCGAGATGGGCCTCGAACGCGTTGCGGTCGTGCACCCTGACGCCGTTGCCGAGATGCTGGCGCACCTCCTCGCCGATCTTCTCCGGCGCGACGAACAATTCGGCGGTGCCGTCGTCGTTGACCAGGGCGAAGGACAGGGCGACCGGGGTGTGCTCGACGTCGGCGCCGCGCACGTTGAAGGTCCAGGCGATCGAATCGAGCGCGGAAAGGACGGCGGCGTCCGCCTTCTGCTCGCGCAGCCAGTCCGCCATCTCCTGGCGCTTGGCGGCGGCGGACTTGCCGGCGAGCGCGTCCGGCTGGACGATCAGGCGGGCCTTGGAGGGCTCGGGCTTGTCCGCCCAGACGGCGTCGATCGGGTTGCGGCGGACTGCGACCAGCTCCGCGCCGCGCTCGCCCAGCGCCTCCTTCGCCCGAATCACCCAGTCCTTGGTATGGAGCCACGGATCGTAGCCGATCCGCCCGCCGTCGGGCGCGTGGGCCTTGAGCCAGTCGGCGACGCTGGTCTCCGGCACCGACTGGTAGGACCAATGGCGGCCGTCCACCTGGTCGCGGACCTGGAGCGTGTAGCGGCCGTCGACGAAGATGGCCGCTTCCTCGGGCAGCACGGCGGCCGATCCCGCCGAGCCCTGGAAGCCGGTCAGCCAGGCGAGCCGCTGCGCGTAGGAGCCGACATATTCCGACATATGCTCGTCGGTGAGCGGCACGACGAAGCCGTCGAGACGGTCCGCCTTCAGCTGTTCCCTCAGCGCGGCCAGGCGGGCTTCGTAGGTGGACATGGCAAATTCCTCGTCGCTATGGCCTGACCCGGCTACACCAGCCCCGTTCGTCAAGAAAGGCCGCGATGACCCTTCCCGCCCCGCCTCGCGCCGAGCCGCGCCCCTATAGCTACGAGCGGCACGGGACGACCATCGAGGATCCCTGGCACTGGCTGCGCGACCCGGGCTATCCGGAGGTCACCGACAAGGATGTGCTCGGCTATCTAGAGGCCGAGAATGCCTATTTCGAAGCCGCCATGGCGCCGCACCGCGCGCTGGTCGACACGTTGTTCGAGGAGATGAAGGGCCGCGTCCAGGAGGACGAATCCTCGGTGCCGATCCGCGACGGCGACTGGCTCTATTGGTGGGCCTACAGCCCCGGCGCGCAGTATCGCACCTGGTACAGGCGGCGGGCCGACGGCGGCAGCGACGAGGTGGTGATAGACGAGGCGGCCGAAGCCGAGGGCAAGGACTATTATCGGCTCGGCGCGATCGCCTTCAGCGACGACGGTCGGCTCGTCGCCACGCTCGTCGACGACAACGGCTCGGAGCGCTTCACGCTGAGGATCCGCGACGTCGCCGCCGGTGAGGATCTGGAGACCGTCAGCGAGGTGGCGATCGGCCAGCCGGTGTGGACCGCCGACGGGCGCGGCATCGTCTTCACCGAGGTGAACGAGAATTGGCGCAGCTACCGGGCGCGCCTCCACCGCCTCGGCCGCCCGCCGGAGGAGGCGCGGACGCTGTACGAGGAGACAGAGGAGCTCGGCTATTCGGTGGGCGTCTCACGCTCCCAGGATCGAAGCCTGATCCTCATCTCCACCGGCGACAATGCCTCGAACGAAGTCCGCTTCGTCCCGACGGCGGACCCGGAAGCGGAGCCCGTGCTCGTCTCCCGCCGCCGGGCCGGCCGGCAATATCGCGTCGACGCGGCGCACGGGCGGCTGTGGATCCTCACCAACGACGATCACGTCAACTTCCGCCTGGCAGAGGCCGATCCGGCGCGGCCCGACGCCTGGACGACGATAATGCCCGGCTCCGACCGCGTCTATCTGACCGAGCTGCGCGCCTATCGCGACCATCTCGCTTTGTCCGCCCGGATCGATGGGCTCGACCAGCTGCTGCTGCGCACCTATTCCGGCGAGGAGCGGCGGATACCGTTCGCCGAGGCCGCTTATTCCGCCGCCTTCCTCGGCAACCCGGACTTCGCGCCTTCGGCCTACCGGCTGCGCTACTCGTCGATGGTGACGCCGGCGACGACCTACGATTACCATCCGGGCGAGGACCGGCTCGAGGTCCTTAAGGTTCAGGAGATTCCTTCGGGCTACGATCCGGCGCTTTACGAGAGCGAGCGGCTGATGGTGCCGGCGCGCGACGGCAAGGCGGTGCCGGTGTCGGTCGTCTACCCCCGCGGCTTCCCGCGCGACGGCAGCGGGCGCCTCTTCCTCTACGCCTACGGCGCCTACGGCTACGCCATCCCGCCGAGCTTCTCGAGCAGCCGAATCAGCCTGCTCGACCGGGGCTGCGCCTATGCCATCGCCCACATCCGGGGCGGCGACGATCTCGGCTACGGCTGGTTCCTCGACGGCAAGCTCGACAAGCGCACCAACACGTTCAACGACTTCGTCGACGCCGCCAGGGGCCTCGTCGCCGCCGGCTTCGCCGCGCCGGGGCGGATCGCCATCCAGGGCGGGTCGGCCGGCGGCGAGCTGATGGGCGCGGTCGTCAACAGCGACCCCGGGCTCTGGGGCGCCGTCGTCGCCGACGTCCCGTTCGTCGACGTCCTCAACACGATGCTCGACGACACCCTCCCCCTGACCCCGGGCGAGTGGCCGGAATGGGGCAACCCGATCGAGGATAAGGCGGCGTTCGATCTGATCCGCGGCTACAGCCCCTACGACAACGTCCGCGCCCAGGCCTATCCGCCGATGCTGATCACCGGCGGCCTCCACGATCCGCGCGTCACCTATTGGGAGCCGGCGAAATGGGCCGCGAAGCTGCGCGCCACCCGGACCGACGACAACCTCCTCCTCCTCAAGATCAACATGGGCGCCGGCCACGGCGGCAAGTCGGGCCGCTGGGAGCGCCTGCACGAGATCGCCGAGGCCTATGCCTTCGTTCTCGCGCAGATGAGCGGGGGCGAAGCCCGGCCGTGACCGTGCCAGCCCGGCCGTTCGAGAAGACGATCACCGCGACCGCGGCGGACGCCGACGAGCTCGGCCACGTCAACAATGCCGTCTGGGTGCGCTGGATCCAGGACATGGCGACGGCGCATTGGGAGGCGGCGGCGCCCGCCGAGCACCAGGCGGCCTATGTCTGGGTCGTGATCCGCCACGAGATAGACTATCTGCGCGCATTGCTGCCCGGCGAGACGGTGACCGGCCGCACCTGGGTGGCGGAGGCGCCGAAGGGCGCCCGCTTCGACCGCCATGTCGAGTTCGCCGGCGACGACGGCAAGCTCCGCGTCAAGGCGCGGACGACCTGGGCGATCCTCGACAAGGCCACCGGCCGCCCCTTGCGGGTGCCGCCGGAGGTGGCGGCGCCCTTCCTCCGCTAGTCCTCCCCGGCATTCGCCGTGGAGGGGGACCATGCGAAGCATGGTGGAGGGGTCCTTCCATCAAGAGGCCCCTCCACCGCGCTCCGCGCGGTCTCCCTCCCCTCGAAATCGAGGGGAGGATTGGGGTTTGCCGCGGCCTCAGTCGTCGTCGGACGCCTCCAGCTTCATCCGCAGCGCGGCGGCCGCGGCGGTGCCGAGCACGAAGGCGATCGCATAGCCGACCGGCGGAATGACGAGCGACCCGCCGGACGAGGAGAGGCTCGCGGTGAGGAAGAGGGTGGCCGCCAGCATCAGGATCAGGAAGGCGAGGACGGAGCCGATCGCCATGGCGGTGACGTCGTCCTCGATCATGCGGCCGAGGACCAGCCGGTCGAGGCCCCAGGAAAGGAGGTAGCCCAGCACGAGGGCGGCGACGGTCGCCGCGGCGAGGTGGGTGAAATCCTGGTTGAAGAAGAACATCGCTAGCCCCCCGGCACGCCGATGCGGCCTGTCGGCGCGACGCTATGGGCGCGCACCCCGAAAGTCCAACTCGCAGCGCTCCGCGAGGAGAGGCTAGGGAAAGGTGCGGATCGCCTCGACGATCCTGGGATAGGCGCGGCCGCTGAGGCCGAAGCCCATGTGGGTGCAGTCGAGCTCCAGCTCGGCGTCCCGCTCGCCCTCCTCGCCGCGGGCGGCGCAGACGGCGACGATGCCGTCCCGCCGCGACCAGATCGCCAGCGTCGGCACCGGCGGCTTCACCGCCGGGTCTGAGGCGATGGGCGGGTCGTCGACCGGATGGCCGGCGACCAGCTCGTAGAGGCGCCAGACGTTGTTGTTGCGACGGTCGCCGGAGAAGGGCGAGCCGAGCGTCACCACCTTCGCGACGAGGTCGGGGCGCAGCTTGGCCGCCTCGCGGGCGAAGATGCCGCCGAGGCTCCATCCGACGAGGATGACGGGGCGGCCGCCGCCGAACGCCTCGATCCCCGCGACGATTCTCTCCAGCGTGTCGGCCGCCACGCCCTTGTTGAGGCCGAGGCTCCAGCCGGTCACCCGGTAGCCGGCCGCCGCCAGCGCCTTCTGGAGGCCGAGGGTGGTATGGTCGGTGGCGAGGAAGCCGGGCAGGACCATGAGCGGCGCCCCGTCCTCGGGCCCGCGGACGCCGGCGCGGCCGAAGCTGCGGTAGATCCGCGCCCAGACCGACGCCCATTCGCGCAGCAGCATCCACTTGGGCGGCCGGCGAAGGTCGGCTGGCCTCGGCGCGCTAGAGATATTCACCGCCCATCAGGTCCTGGAGCGCGGCCGGCAGCCGCACCCGTCCGTCGGCCTGCTGATGGTTCTCGAGCAGCGGGACGAGGATGCGCGGGCTCGCCAGGGCGGTGTTGTTGAGAGTGTGGACGAAGCGCACCTTGCGCTCGCCGTCGCGCCAGCGAAGGTTGGCGCGGCGCGCCTGCCAGTCGTGCAGGGTCGAGCAGCTGTGCGTCTCGCGATACTTGCCGAGCGAGGGCACCCAGCTCTCTATGTCGTTCATCCGGAACTTGCCGAGGCCCATGTCGCCGGTCGACGTCTCGACCACCTGATAGGGAATTTCGAGGTCCTTCAGCAGCATCTCGGCATTGCCGAGCAGGCGGGCGTGCCAGCGGGCGGACGTCTCGTGGTCGTCCTCGCAGATGACATATTGCTCGAGCTTGTAGAATTGGTGGACGCGCAGCAGCCCGCGCACGTCGCGGCCTGCGCTTCCCGCCTCCCGGCGGAAGCAGGGGGAGAAGCCGGCGTAGAGTATCGGCAGGCGGTCCGTTTCCAGTATCTCGCCGCTGTGGAGCGAGGTCAGAGCGATCTCGCCGGTGCCGGCGAGGTAGAGCCCGTCCGCCGGGATCGCATAGGCTTCCTCCTCGTGGCCGGGGAAATGGCCCGTGGCGACGAAGGCCTGGGGGCGGGCGAGCGCCGGGACCGTCATCAGCGTGAAGCCCTCGGCGGCGAGCTTGCGCTCGGCCCAGAACATCAGCGCCTGCTCCAGGAGGGCGAGGCGGCCCTTCAGGCAATAGGTGCGCGAGCCGGCGACCTGGGTGATGCGGGCGAGGTCCGCCCAGTCGTTCATCTCTATGAGTTCGACATGGTCGCGCGGCGCGAAGTCGAAGCGGGGCGGCTCGCCCTCGGTGCGGATCACGAGGTTGGCGGTTTCGTCGGGCCCGACGGGCGCCCCGTCCCAGGGGATGTTCGGCACGCGCAGCATCAGGCCCTCGAGCTCGGCCTGCGTCTCGCCGAGCGCCGCCTCGGCCTCGCCCGCCTCGGCGCCCATCGCCTTGGCGCGCTGGCCGAGGGCCGGCCGCTCGGCGGGGTCGGCGGTCTTGAACGCGGCGCTTATCTCGTTGCGCTGGCGGCGAAGCTCGTCGATCCTGGTCTTGAGCGCCCTCGCCTCGGCGTCGAGCGCGAGCAGGCGGTCGACGTCGAGGGCGACGTTCTTCTCTCGGGCGGCCTTGCGGACGGCGTCGGGATGGTCGCGGATGAAGGCCGGATTGAGCATATGGTCCTAAAAGAGGAGAATGGCGGCGCTGTCAAAGCCGCCGCCGCCCCCCCGCCTCCATCCGCCGCAGCGGCGCGGCGTCCGGCGGGCGCCTTTACCAATTGTTAACCATTGGGCGCGGGAAATACGGGGGTGGAGACTCGTATGATCCGCCTGCCCCTCCGGCGCCCGCTTCGGCTCCTCGCCGCACCCGCGGCGGCGCTCCTCGCCGGCTGCCAGACGCTGGCGACGCCGCCGCCGCGGCCGCAGGCGAGCCTCGTCATCGAGGAGCCCGAGGCGTGGCGCGGCCAGGCCTCCCCGGCGGACGCGGCGCTGATCGACCGCCTTCCCGCCCTCTGGACCGCCGCTCTGGCGCAGGCCCGCGCCGCCCGCTTCTCGCGCCGCATCGCCGCCGAGGGCGAGCTGCTCGACCCCTCCGTCGCCCTGCCGCGCGCCGCCCCCGCGCCGGGCCCCTATGCCTGCCGCGCGGTCCGCCTCGCCGTGCCTGCGCCGCGTCCCCGGTGGGAAGAGAGCGGCGACTTCTTCTGCTTCGTCGGCGCCGGGCCGGACGGCCTCAGCCTCACCGTCGACGGCCCCCAGCGTCTCGGCGGCTACCTCCAGGAGGAGAAAGGCGGCGCCCGCCTCATCTTCCTCGGCGGCATCGCCCCGCGCCGGGGCGCCCTCAGCGCCTATGGCGACGACCCGGCCACCGACGCCGTCGGCACCCTCGAACGCCTCGCCGACTTCCGCTACCGCCTGACCCTCCCCGGCCGCGCCGGCGGGCTGACCGTCTACGAGATGGTGGCGGCGCCGCGGTGATCTACCGCACCCGCTGCCGCGCGGGCGGCGGCGGGCTCTCGCTAGATCGCCAGCGACGCTCGATGCTCCTCGATTCGCGCCAAAAGCTCGGCTGACATCGGCCAGCTCGCACTTTGGCGTCCCCAAGCGGCGTCGAATCGCTCTACCGTTTCACGGGCCGCGTCGAGCACGGGCCCTTGAGCGACCTTTGCCTTGTCGGCGATCGTGGCGAGCTCCTCGTAGGTGAAGCTCGGCCAGGCCTTGGAATTGCGGAATTTGAGCGCCGACTCGTCGTTCGGGAGGTAGGGGACCGTCGAGAGGAGGTCGTAGGCCGGCGAGAGCTCGGGCGTCCGCCGGTCGCGGTAGATGAGCGACCAGTTCTTCAGGTGCATGTCGCCGTTGCCGATCAGGACCGAGAAGGTCAGCCGGCGGATGAACTGGTCGATGCTGCGCTCGTCCGTCTCGATCGCGAGCGCGGCGAGGAGCGTGCGGTAGCTCGCATCGTCATATTTCGCCTCGGGGTAGACGCGGTAGAATTGCGCGAAATCCTCGATATGGACCGGGCCTTCGGGCGTCCGGTCCAACCGGCGGATGGCGAAGGCGGTGGTCCCGTAGCGCTCGATCCCCTCCGGCAGCCCTTCGATCGTGTCGATCCCCACCAGCTCGGTCTCGGGGACGTCTATGCCGATCTCGCGCGCCAGCGTCATCATCGAGAACTCGTTCTCCGGGACCTCCGGGAGACGCAGCGAGGGAAGCTTGATGATCCAGCCGCCGCCCGCGCCCTGGGCCGGGATGGTGAGGCCGGCATTCTTGCCCCGGTTCTTGAGCGCCGAGAATTTGAGCTGGACCCCGGCGAGCGAGAAACGAAGCTTCGGCGCGTCGGCGAGGCCCTGGGGGTTGGAATCGGATGGGAGGGGCGCGGCGCGGTCCGGATCGGCGGGCAGTGCGCGGACGGCGCCCGGCAGGTCGCCGCCGAGCTCGGTCAGCAGGCGGAACTCGCGGATCGCGTTGATGCCTGTGCGGCCGGCGAGAAAGTCGCGCAGCGCGCCTTCGGGCAGGAGGTTGGAGAAGAAGGGCTGCAACCGTGTCTGATAGGGACGGTTGTCGGCCGTGTAGAGGTCGCCGTAGCGGCCCTTGAACGACAGGCTCAGCGTCTCGCGCTCCGGGTCCTGCGCATAGGCTTCGTCGAAGGTGAAGATGCTGCGGTCGCCTTCGAGCGCCGTGATCGTTCCGACACGGCGGTCGTGGAGCAGGATATCGAGGGCGCGGACGTCAGTCATCCTCGGCCTCGAGACTGTGGGCGGGGAGCTGCGCTTGCTCGCCCCTGCCATGGAAACGCGCATTGCGAAGGGCGCGGAGCGCGGCCGTGGCCCGTGCGATCGCAGGCCCGATCCTGCGTGGATCCTCGTCGAGCAGCCTCTCGATCTTCTGCCTCGACGGCGCGGCGAGGCGCAGCGCCTTCAGCGACTCCGGATCGAAGGGAAGCGCGCTGAGCTCTTCCAGGATTCGACGGAATCGGTCCGCCTCTTCGACAGCGGGGTAGCCGGCCTCGATGTCGCGGGCGAGGCGGAGCAGCGGCTCGAGTATGGCACGCGCCGCGGACGTGCTGCGGTCGGTCGGCGCCTGGGCGAAGGTCCTCACCAGGCCCTCCACCGCCGGCAGCGCCTGGCGGGGGACGAGCTTGAGCTCGAGATCGAGCGCGCGGGCGAGCTCGGACAGGCTCGAGAATTGGAGATCGACGGCGCCTTGCTCGATCTTGGAGATGTGACTTTGCGGCAGGCCGACGCGCTCGCCCAGCTCGCGCTGCGTCAGACCCTTCGCCACGCGTGCGTCGCGTAGGCCGTCGCCGACCTGCCGTCGCTGGGAGAATGATATCTGCTTTCGCATATGAAACCAACATATATATATGCCATAATGCTTAGGATTGCAATCGGTCAAGCCGTCGCAATCTATTTCGACATATAAATCCTAGATGATATATGTTATCGCATATAGCACAACCGAGGACCGTTGCGACACCGGCTCGCCAAAAAAGGCCTCCGCTGGAGGCCGTGCAGGTTCGCTGATTTTCGCAATTCTGGCGGAGACGGAGGGATTCGAACCCTCGGTAGGAGTAATCCCCCTACGGCGGTTTAGCAAACCGCTGGTTTCAGCCACTCACCCACGTCTCCGGATGCGGCGCAGCGGCGGCTATAGCGGCGGCCACGCGGCGGTTCAACCGCGCGCATGCGTCCGTTCCGGCGCAAGAACGAGTCGCTTCGTCGCCCGTTCATTGCAGCGAAAGGCTTGAAGGGATTAGCTTCTCTCCCGGAGCGTCAGGGGGAATATGCCATGCGTCGCCAGTTGTTCATCGAGCTCGCCGCCGCCGCCGCGCTCGGCCTCGCCGGGGCCGCGCAGGCCCAGGTCAGCACCATCGATCCCAACGCGCCGCCGCCCGGCGCGGGCCCCGGCGCCGCCGCGCCCCCCGCCGGCACGTGGGAGACGGACGACGGCGCGCCCGTCGACCCGGGCCCGCAGGAAGCGCCCGCCGCCCCCGCTCCGGGCTTCACCCCGGCCCCGGCTCCGGGAGCAGCGCCCGCCGGCGCCACCGCCCCCTCGGCCGCGGAGCGCGCCAGCGCCTCGATCCGCGGCGAGACCATCCCGCGCAAGGACGTCTTCTCCGCCGCCGAAGGCGTGTTCGGCCGCGGCGCCGAAGGCCTCGGCGACGTCATCGAGAGGCTGCTCAAGGACCAGGGCGAGCCCAGCGCCTACATCACCGGCCGCGAGGCCGGCGGCGCGTTCGTCGTCGGCCTGCGCTACGGCTCCGGCACGCTCCACCACCAGATCGAGGGCGACCGCCCGGTCTACTGGACCGGACCGTCGGTCGGCTTCGACGCCGGCGCCGACGCCAGCAAGGTGTTCGTGCTGGTCTACAACCTCCACGACAGCCAGCGCCTCTACCGCCGCTATCCGGCCGCGGAGGGCAATGCCTATGCGGTCGGCGGCTTCACCGCCAGCTACCTGAGGCGGGGCGACATCGTCCTCATCCCCGTCCGCCTCGGCGTCGGCGCCCGGCTCGGCGTCAATGCCGGCTACATGCGCTTCTCCGAGCGCAACCGCTGGCTGCCGTTCTGAGCCGCGGCACGACCCGGGTGGCTCCGTGTTGATGACGATCCGCGCCTAGGGCATCCTTCCCCCTGCCGCGCGAGTCGCGGCCCCCTTGGGGAGGGGCATATGAAGGATATCGACACGTGGGTCGGTATTGTCACCGGCCTGATCGCGCTCATGGGGGTGGTGGCGACCGTCACCCGCCATTTCACCAGGGTCCAGGAACAGCTCGAGCGCCAGAGGCTCGAGCGGGAGAAGGCGGCTCTGGCCGCGACCGTCGCTTCGCTCCAGGCGCGCGAGGCGGGGTTGCGCGAGCAGGTCGCGCTGTCGGGCCGCCTTGGGGACGCGGCGCTCGCGCTGAAGAGCGCCATCGACGAGCGGGTGCAGACGCTGATGCGGAACCTCGGCGCCTCGGGAGCGTCCGTCTACGTTCCCGTTCGTTCTCCCAGGGGCGAGGTGATCGGCCTCGCCTTCCTCAGCATGGAGCCGTTCACCCCGCAGACTCAGGCGCTGAAGAGCAAGGTCATTCCGCTCAAGAGCCTGGCCGGCCATTGCTTCACCCGGGGCACCGCGTCCGCGCCCCGGAACGCCTCCGCCGATCCGCAGCACTTCAAGGAGGGCGCGCGCCTCGCCGACTACCGTCCTTCCACCATGCTCAACCTGCCCATCCGTCGCGGCGAGGAGGTGATAGCGGTTCTGCAGCTCCTCTCGAAGGAGGGGGAGCGTGGGTTCGGCGAAGAGGACCTGCCCACCGTCGCCGGGGCGCTCGAGGACCTGCCGGCGAAGATCGAGCAGATCGTCCAGTCTCCCGACTACCTGCGCGTGCTGGGTCTCGCCCAGGAGGATCGGACGGTTCAGGCTTCCGTGCTCTATTTCGACCTCTCGGGCTCCTCGCTGCTCTTCGAGGAAGCTTCGGCCTCGCTCGCCCTCCAGCTTCTCAACGATTATTTCGAAGCCATGTGCGACGTCGCCTTCCGTCACGGCGGGGCGCTCGACACCTATATGGGCGATGGGGCGCTCGTCCGTTTCAACGTGCCGCGCCCCGTCGCCGAGCACGAGCTCGCCGCGGTGCGGTCGGCGCTCGGGATGGTCGCGGGCTTCGCCGCGCTGAAGACCTATTGGACGCAGCTCAACGCGCGCTTCGCCGACATGCATTTCCGGGCCGGCATCGCCTCCGGCCCCTTGCTGCGGGCGGAGCTGGGGCATTGGCAGAGCCAGAGCCACACCATCGTCGGCTATCCGATCTCGGTTGCGGCGAGCCTTTGCGCCGTCGCCGACCGGAAGCGGGACGTCGTGCTGGTCGCGGACGAGACCTGGAGGGCGGTGAGCCGCGGGGGCTTTTCCGGCCGGCCCGTGGCGGGCGCGCTCGGAAAGGCCATGAAGTTCACCAACACGGCCTACGAGGTCACCGCCATCGCGGGAAGCTAGAGGGCCGGAAAAAGGCGCGCCGGTGGCCGGGGGGACGTCGTCCGAGGCGGTGGCGGTCCTTCGAGGCCGCTGGGGACAGTAACTATTTTCCCGCTCAGGCCTCGGCTGCGCTCATGGCGTTGGGGAAAATAGTTACTGTCCCCATTCTCGCGCGCCGGCTGGGGACAGTAACTATTTTCCCGCCCAGGCCTCGGCGGCGCTCACGCCGTTCGGGAAAATAGTTACTGTCCCCATTCTCCGTTCGACGGACCCTATCCCCTTATGAACGCCTCGAGCTGCTCGTAGGCTTCGTCGTCGGTGATCTGGCGGGGCGGGTGCTTGCAGAAATAGGCGGCGGCGGGATAGATCGGCCCGGCCATGCCGCGCTCCTTGGCGACCTTGGCGCAGCGGATCATGTCGATC
>JAFANP010000043.1 GCA_019232625.1 Alphaproteobacteria bacterium
CTCGACCTGATCAGCCGCAACCAGGGCACCACCCTCTCTTACTCGCCGACCTTCGGCTACGACATCTGCGCGCGCCGCATCGGCAGCCAGTCCAAGGTGTCCGAGCGGTTCGACCTGTCGCGCTGGCGCGTCGCCGGCAACGGCGCCGACATGATCCGACCCGACGTGATGCAGGCCTTCGTCGACGCCTTCCACGAAGCCGGGTTCAACGCCAAGAGCTTCGTCCCCTCCTACGGCCTCGCCGAAGCCACGCTCGCCGTGTCGATCATGCCGCCGGGCGAAGGCATCGTCGTCGAGCTGGTCGAGGAAACCACGCTCGCCGGCGACGGCAAGGTCCATCGCGACCGGCCGCAGCGCTACCGCGCCATCGTCAATTGCGGCCGCGCCGCGCGCGGCATGGAGATCCAGATCCGCGAGGAGGACGGCACCCCGCTTCCCGACCGCCAGATCGGCAAGGTCTGGTGCCGCGGCACGTCGGTGATGGTCGGCTATTTCCGCGACGAGGAGGCGACGAAGGCCTGCATGGACGCGGACCATTGGCTCGACACCGGCGACATGGGCTACATGTCCGGCGGCTATCTCTACATCGTCGGCCGCGCCAAGGACATGATCATCATCAACGGCAAGAATCACTGGCCCCAGGACATCGAGTGGGCGGTGGAGCAGCTGCCGGGGTTCAAGGCGGGCGACATCGCCGCCTTCTCGATCACCACGCCGGGCGGCGAGGAGACCCCCGCCGTCCTCGTCCAGTGCCGCACCTCCGACGCCGACGAGCGGTCGCGCCTCAGGGACGCCATCCGCGACCGGGTCCGCGCCATCACCGGCATGAACTGCGTCGTCGAGCTCGTCCCGCCGCGCACCCTGCCGCGCACCAGCTCCGGCAAGCTCTCCCGCGCCAAGGCGAGGAGCCTCTACCTCACCGGCGAGATCCAGCCCTACGACATCGCGGCGTAGCGCCCGAGCGCAGCGCGAGGATCGCGCAGCGATCGTCGCCCAGCGCGAAGAGAGCGCGACGCCCGGCCGGCCTGCGCGAAGCGACAGGACCGACGTCACGGGATTCACTCCCGTGACGGCCCCCGCCAGGCGTAGCGCCCGAGCGCAGCGCGAGGATTGCGCAGCGATCGTCGCGCAGCGCGAAGAGAGCGCGACGCCCGGCCGGCGCACTACCCCCCTCCCTGCACGCAGGGAGGGGTTGGGGGTGGGTCCGTCAATGCAGCGCGGCGCCCTTTCCGGAAACGCACCCACCCCTGGCCCCTCCCTGCGTGCAGGGAGGGGAGAAGGACGAGGAGGGCCGTCACGGGGTCGAACCCCGTGACGTCGGTCCCGTCGCTTCGTGATGCTCGCGCGGGCCGGCCGGCGGCTCCGCATCGGCCTCGCCGACCGGCGCGCGGCTTCGCCGTGCGCCTCGCTGCGGCCTGGCAGGAGTGGAGGGGCTCGAACCCCCGGCCCTCGGTTTTGGAGACCGATGCTCTACCAGCTGAGCTACACTCCTAGGCCGCGGCCCGGTTAATCCGGCCCCGGCGCGAAGGCAAGGGTCTCCGTCCCACCGCGCCCTTGCCATCGCCCCCGGCCAGCGCTATCTCCCGCCCTTCGCATGCATCGGCAAAGGTTCGGCTGACCGTCTCTAACGGTCCCGGGCGGCTGCCCTCACATCAGGGAATGGAAGCGACGTGGCCAAGGTCAGCCCAGGCGAGTTCCTCCGGCAGGTCCGGATCGAAAGCGGCAAGATCGTCTGGCCGACGCGGCGAGAGACGGTGACGACCGGAGTCATGGTGCTGATCATGACGACGATCCTCGCCTTCTTCTTCTTCGGCGTCGACTCGCTGTTCCACCTGATCGTCAAGACCCTGCTCGGCCTGCTCTCCTGAGCGGGGCCGCGCCACGGATTTGAAGGACGAACGACACGTGTCTCGCTGGTACATCATCCACGCTTATTCGGGCTTCGAGAACAAGGTCCGCGACGCCATCCAGTCGGAGGCGCGCCGCCTCGGGCTCGAGCAGCTGGTCGAGGCGGTCGAGGTGCCGACCGAGAAGGTGACGGAGGTCCGCCGCGGCAAGAAGATCACCAGCGACCGCAAGTTCTTCCCCGGCTACGTGCTCGCCAAGCTGGCGATGAACGACGACGTCTACCACCTCGTCAAGAACACGCCGAAGGTGACCGGCTTCCTCGGCTCCTCGGGCAAGCCGCAGCCGATCAGCGACGCCGAGGCGGCCCGCATCCTCAACACCAAGGACGAGGCCGCCGCCGCCGCGCCCAAGCAGAAGATCAACGTCGATTACGAGATCGGCGACAGCGTCAAGGTCCTCGACGGCCCGTTCGCCAGCTTCAACGGCCTCGTCGAGGAGCTGGACTTCGACCGCGGCCGGGTGAAGGTCGGCGTTTCCATCTTCGGCCGCGCCACCCCGGTCGAGCTCGAGTTCGAGCAGGTCGAACGGGTCAAGTAACCTGGGGACAGTCCGGTGACAGTCACGAGACTGTCACCGCTTGTCTGGACCGGGACGGCGGCAGAGACCGTCCCTTCTTCCCTTACTCGGCCGTAGAGACCCCGGCATCGCCCGCCGGCACGCCGTCGCGCGCCAGGGCGGCCGCTTCGTCGGCGCTCGAAAGCGGCACGTCGGTGACGGTCACCCGCGCGCCGAGGCCGGTGGCGGCGTAGAGCTTCTTCGCGAAGGCCAAGGGCAGGCGCACGCAGCCATGCGATTCGGGCTGGCCGGTGATCTTCCCGGCATGGAGGGCGACGCCGTCCCAGGTCAGCCTCTGCATGAACGGCATCGGCGCATCGTCGTAGATGTTGGAGCGATGGTCGACCTCCTTCTGGAGGATCGCGAAGGTGCCGGTCGGCGTGTCGTAGCCGGGCTGGCCGGTGGAGACCGTCGAGACTCCGACCAGGGTCGATCCTCGGAAGGCGAAGAGGAGCTGGGTGGGCACGCTGACGACGATCGTCACCGGCCCCGCGGCGGCATCGACGTCGTTCCAGACATAGCGTCCGGGCGGGAGGGAAACCGCCTCCTCCCTGTCCGCCGCCTCGGTCTGGAGGGCGGCGGCCGGAGCGGCCTGGAAAGCGAAAAGCAACGCAACAGCCATGAGCTGTGCGAAACGCAAAGGCGCACGCACCATCTTCCTGTCCTCACTCAAGCACGGCAGCACACGCCGCGGCTTTCAAACGTCCGCGACGAGAGTTGGTGCCGCCCGATTTCGCGCCGACGGCGATCGCCCTCGCCATCGCCACCACCCCTGCCGGCGCCCCCGCCGGCGCCGCGGCTCGACGCGGAGGCCCTGGCGGGGCAAGGTGGGGCATGACCGACGCCCGGGTCCACCGCCGCTCCATCGCCGTCGCGGCCCTCTCGACCGTCGTCGAGTGGTACGACTTCACCTTGTACCTCTATTTCTCGACCGTGCTGTCGAGGGTGTTCTTCGGCGGCGGCGCGGCCTCGCTCGCCACCGCCTTGGGCGGGTTCGCCGTGGCCTATCTGATGCGGCCGGTCGGAGCGATCGTCTTCGGCCATATCGGCGACCGGCGCGGCCGCCGCCTCATGCTGCTTCTGTCGATGGCGCTGATGTCGCTGGCCATGCTCGCCACCGCCCTTCTTCCCACCCAGGCGCAGATCGGCCCCGTCGCCGCCTGGCTCCTCGTCCTGCTGCGCTGCGTGATGGGCTTCTCGGTGGGCGGCGAATATACCGGCGTCGTCGCCTATCTGCTTGAGAGCGCGCCCGCCTCCCGCCGGGGCCTCGTCGCCTCCTCCGCTGCGGCCGCGAGCGAAGTCGGCGCGCTTCTCGCCGTGGGAGTCTCGGCGCTGACGGTCAGCGCCATGCCCAATGAAGCGCTCGAAGCGTGGGGCTGGCGCATCCCGTTCCTGGTCGGCGCCGCGCTCGCCGGGGTGGTGTGGCTGGCCCGCTCGACGATGGTGGAATCGCCCGAGTTCGAACGGCAGCAGGCGCAGGGCACCGTGCCCCGCAGCCCGCTCCTCCACGCCTTGACCCGCCAGCGCCGCGGCGTCGCCCTCGCCTTCGCCATCTCGGCGCTCGGCTCGATCACTTATTATGTCGGAATCACCTACGTTCCCGCCTTCCTGACGTCGGTCGGGTCGGCGACCGAGGCGCAGTCGCTCTGGCTTTCGACGCTGGCGGCGGTCGCCGTCATCCTCGTCACTCCGGCGGTCGGCATCCTCTCCGATCGCGTCGGCCGCAAGCCGGTGCTGCTTGCCCTGACGGCGCTCAGCCTGGTCCTTCCAGCGCTGATGTTCTCGCTGATGGCGGCCGGCCCGGCCGGCCGGGCGCTCCTCGGCGCCGTGGTCCTCGCCCTCGTCGCCGGCGGGGTGAGCGCGGTCGGCGCGGTGGCGACGGCCGAGCAGTTCACCGGCGAGGCGCGGGTCAGCGGACTCGCGCTCGGCGCCACCCTGGCCACCGCCGTCTTCGGCGGCCTCACGCCCTATCTCGCCCAGGTGGGGATCGAGCGCACCGGCCGCGCCGACCTGCCGGGGTGGATGATCGCGCTCGTCGCGCTCTGCGTCGCGCCGCTCTTCCTGCGGATGCGGGAGACTCGCCCCGCTGAGCCCCCACCCGCGCCCCGTCAGTAGGGCGCGGAGGCCTGCGGGGTGTCGCTTCGGGGCGGGGCGGCGGGCCGGGTCGGCGCTTCGGCCGCGGGGGCCTTGCGGACGGGGACGACGCGCCAGATCGTGTTCGAAAGGTCGTCCGCGACGATAAGCGCGCCGCGCGGATCGACGGTGACTCCGACGGGCCGGCCCCGCGTCCTCCCGTCGCGTCCCTGGAAGCCGGTCACAACGTCGACCGGCGGCCCGGCCGGGCGGCCGCCGCGGAAGGGCACGAACACCACCTTGTAGCCGGACGGCCTGCTGCGGTTCCAGCTGCCGTGCTCGCCGACGAACACGCCTTCGGCGAAGCGCGCGCCCATGGCGGGGGTCGAGAAGGCGACGCCCAGCGCCGCGACGTGCGAGCCGAGGCCGTAGTCCGGGCGCACCGCCGAGGCGACCTTCTGCGGGTCCTGCGGCTGGGCGCGGCTGTCCACATTGCGTCCCCAATAGCTGTACGGCCAGCCGTAGAAGGCGCCGTCGCGCACCGAGGTCAGATAGTCGGGCACCAGGTTCGGGCCCAGCTCGTCGCGCTCGTTCACCACCGCCCAGAGCTGGCCGGTGCCGGGCTGGACGGCGAGCGCGGTCGGGTTGCGCAAGCCCGTCGCGAACGGCCGGTGGGCGCCGGTCGCCGCATCGACCTCCCACACCATCGCCCGGTCGATCTCGGCCGGCATGCCGCGCTCGGTGATGTTGCTGTTCGAGCCGATTCCGACATAGAGGAAGCGCCCGTCCGGGCTCGCCGCCAGGGACTTGGTCCAGTGGTGGTTGATCCGCGCCGGGAGGTCGGTGACCTTCGCCGGCGGACCGGCGGCGCGGGTCTGGCCGGTCGCGTAGGCGAAGCGCACCAGCGAATCCTGGTTTGCGACGTAGAGCTGCCCGCCGACCAAGGCGAGCCCATAGGGCGCGTTGAGCTTGTCGGCGAAGATCGTGCGGCCTTCATAGACGCCGTCGCCGTCGGAGTCGCGGAGCAGGGTCAGCCTGTTGCCGCTCTTCGCCTGGCTCGTCCCCTTGGCCTTGATGAAGCCGGCGATGAAGTCCTTGGGCCGCAGCGCGGGCTCGCCGCCGCCGCGCCCTTCGGCGACCAATATGTCGCCGTTCGGCAGCACCAGGGTCTGCCGGGCGATCCCGAAGCCCGTGGCGATGGCGGTGATCGCATAGCCTTCCGGCACGACCGGCCGCTCAGCGCCCCAGGGCGCGGGGTCGGCGATCTTCATGCTGGGGACGAGGGCCCGCTGCTGCCCCGGGAGCTGCGGGTTTGCGCCATATTGCGCGGGATCGCTGCCGCCGTCGCGGTTGCAGGCGGCGAGACCGGCGAGCAGGGCGACAAGGGCGAGGCGCCTCATCGCCGCTCTCCGCGGCCGAGGCTCGCAAAGCCGGCCCAGGCGGCGGCGAGGGCGACGAGGCTGACGAGCGCCGACAGGATCGGCGCCGCCGGCATGATCCCCCAGGCGTCGCGCGCGTGGACGAACGAGTCGACGAGGCCGAGGACGAAGGCGGCGAGCAGCAGCAGGAAGCAGGATAGCGGCCAGCCGCGCCGCGCGCAGATCAGCGCGACCAGCGTCCAGAGCAGGACGAAGCCGGTCGGCACCATCGCGCCGACGAGCAGCCAGGCGGCGAAATTGCTCCACTGGACCTCGGCGCTCGCGCCGTAGGCGAGGTCGCTGAGCAGCGCGCCCAGGAACAGCGGCGGCGCGGCGGCGAGCAGCGCCGCATGAAGGGGATGGATCGGCCTGGGCGGTCTTCCGGCGGCGCTGGCAGCCACGGCGCGAATCCTTTCCGCGGGGGAACGCCCCGCCGAATCCTGAATGCGGGTGGGACGGGCTTGTTCCCCGGGGGCGCGCTCGGCCGGACGCGTGCCGTTGTCCGCGCTACGCGCCCTGCGGCTAGGGGCGCACCGCAGACTCGCTCAGCGACGACGCATATACCCAGCCGCGCGACAGCTGATCCGTCAGGCTGTCCCGGAAGATCACCTGCCGCCACCGCCCCTTGCGCGACGCCACGGCGACGACCTCGCCGTTCTTGAGGCGATAGACGAGCGGGCTGGACCCGTCAGGCAGGAAGCGAACCTTCGCTTGGGTCCGCGCCGTCGCCCTGGGAAGATCTTCGGTGAACTCCCTGTCGGCGCTTTCAAGGACGCGCTCATAGGCCGAGAGCCGCTCACGCAGCGTCTCTACCTCGCCCCTTATGTCTGCCAGCGCCGCTTTGTCGCCCTGCCCGAGCTCCGCGGGCTCCTTCGGCCCAAACGCGTCGAGCAGCGTGACCGCCATGACGAACAAGGTCACCAGCCCTGCCTCGGTTATCTCGCGAACGGTGTTCTTCCCTAGCCGGTCGAAAATTCGCGTCAGGACCTTCAGGAACTCGGCGAGGTGACGGATGCTCTCCTGCGGGTCGTCCGCCTCGGCAAGGCTAGAGAGGACGGCACTGGCGACGGCGCTCTCCTCGGCGAAGGCGGCGAGGTGGGGATCCTCCGCCTCGCCTTTTCCGGCGCTCAGGCGCAAGGTTGCGGCATCGGTCGCGCGACGCAGCGCGGCGGAGCGGGCGATGGCCGCCATGCTGGGCCGCATCGCTTCGGCCGCGGCACTGAGCGACGCCCGCTCGCGCTGCCAGTCCGACGTGCCGAGCAGCGCCGCGATCGCCTGCGATTGCGCCTCCAGCGCTCGCGTGGTGGAGTTGAAGGCCGATCCGAGCGTGGAGGCGAGGGCCTCCGCCTCCTTTCGCAAAAGGGGTACGCGCGCGGCGATCGCCATCGCCGTCTGCTGCCTTGCGATCACCGATGCCGGACTGATGAGATCGTCGATCGCCCTGGTATAGGCGCGGTTGCGCTCGATCTCCTCGCGCACGGTGCGGAAGGTCTGCCCGCCGAACGGGCTGGTGAACCGCCTCGTTCCAAGGAGCTCGTCCTTGACCCGCTCGATCTCCCGCTCGATGCCGCCCCGGTGCGCGCCGAGATCGTCGAACAGGCGCCGCCGCTCGCGCTCTTCCCGGAACAGGCGTTGCGCGGGGCTTTCGAGGCCGAACGGATCTCTGCCGATGCCCATCGTCTTCACTCATCCTTTGGTCCGCGTCTCTCAGTCGATCGCGCGGCCCGCCGGCGCAACCCCCCGGTTGCCCGTCCGCGACTTTGAGGGCATCTGCACGGGCGGGGAGCCTCGCCATGACCATCGCCATCACCGCCTTCGAAAGCTCGCCGGACGAGGGACAGGGGCTGGCGCGCGACATGCGGGTGCGCTGGGCGCTGGAGGAGGTCGGCCAGAGCTACGACGTCCGCCTCCTCTCCTTCGCGCAGATGAAGGAGCCGGCGCACCTCGCCCTCCATCCGTTCGGCCAGATCCCGACCTACGAGGAAGGCGGGCTCGCCTTGTTCGAATCGGGAGCGATCATCCTCCACATCGCGAACCGCCACGCCGGGCTTCTTCCCGAAGACTCGGACGCGCGGGAGCGGGCGGTCGCCTGGATCTTCGCTGCCCTCAACACGGTGGAGCCGCCGATCGTCGAGCGCGAGGCGGCGGACCTGCTCGAACGGGACGAAGCCTGGTACGCGGCGAGGCGGCCGTTGCTCGACGACCGGATCCGGCAGAGGCTCGGCCAGCTCTCCGCCCGCCTCGGCGAGGCCGAGTGGCTCGACGGCGGCTTCACCGCCGGCGACCTCTTGATGGTGATGGTGCTGCGCCGGCTGGACGGCACCGGTCTGGTCGAGGAGCATCCGAACCTCGCCGCCTACGTCGCGCGCGGCGAGGCGCGGCCGGCCTACCGGCGCGCCTTCGCGGACCAGCTGGCGGTGTTCACCCGCGCCGCCGGCGCGCGCTGAGGGGGGCCTCGCTAGAGCATTGAGGAATTAGGTTGACGCACTGCTTCCGCTCATCCTGAGGAGCCGCTGAGCGAAGTCGAAGCGGCGTCTCGAAGGACGGTCCTTCGATACGGTCCCCTTCGACGCCGTCTGCGGCGTCGCTCAGGACAGGCTTCGCCAAGCTCAGTCCCTACTCAGGATGAGCGGGTCAACCTAAACCCAGCATGCTCTAGCCGCGCTGGAACAGGGCACTCAATTCCTCGAGGTCCAGGTCCCGCTCGAGATCGTGGAGCACCTCGTCCTCGATCTTGCCGGCGCGGTGCAGGCGGATGAGCTCGGCCCGGCCGGCGGCGACCGCTGCCAGGACGACGTCGAAATGGGCCTGGATGTCGGGCATGTACGCCTCGGCGTCGCCGGCATAGCGCTCCACCGCCTGGTCCCGCTTGCGATATTCCTCGAGCAGCCGCGGATGGATCAGCGCTCCGTCGCCGTCATGGGCCTTCACCGCCACCTCTTCGTACTTGGCGTGGGCGATCGCCGCTTCCGCCTCGGCGAGGCTGACCTGCGCCGGCGGGTCCGCGTCGGCCGGACGGACCAGCCGGATGAGCCGGCCGAGGCTCGATCCCTGGATCACCACGGTGACGAGGATGACCGCGAAGGCCGCGACCAGCATCAGGTCCCGGCCCGGCATCCGCGCCGGCAGGGCGAGCGCGACCGCCAGCGTCACCACCCCGCGCATGCCCGTCCAGGCGAGGATCGTCGCCTGACGCCACCCGAGCGGCCGCGCGCGCCGGATCCCGAGGCGCCGAAAGGCGGCGAGCAGGCCCTCGACTCCGAAGATCCAGGCGAAGCGGGCGAGCAGAACCGCGGCGAGGATGGCGAGGACGGGCATCGCCATCGTCGTCGCCGCCGTCCCGATGCCGACTCGGTCGAGGACGCCGCGCAGCGAGAAGCCGATGAGGATGAAGACCAGGGCCTCGAGGCCGAAGACCAGGGTGCGCCAGAAGGCCGAGCCCTGCATCCGCACCCGCGCGGGGAGGACGACATGCTGCTGCCAGCCGAACACGATCCCCGCCGCCACGGTGGCGATCACGCCGGAGACGTGAAGCGCTTCCCCCGCCAGATAGGCCGCCCAGCTGAGCAGGGTCCCGGTCGCCACGATCAGCGTCTCGTCGTGCATCCGGCGCATCACCGCGACCCAGGCGAAGCCGATGGCGAGCCCCACCGCGGCGCCGCCGATGCCGAGCAGCAGGAAGCTGCCGACCGCGGCGGCGCCGTCGAAGGCGCCGCCCAGCGCCGCCGCCACGGCGAACCGGAAGAGGACGAGGCCGGTGGCGTCGTTCAGCAGGCTCTCGCCCTCGAGCAGCGCCTGCAGCCGCCGCGGCAGCGTCACGCGCTGCAGCACCGCCCGCGCCGCCACGGCGTCGGGCGGCGAGACGATCGCGCCCAGGGCGAAGCAGGCCGCCCAGGGAAGCGCCGGGACGATCGCGTGAAGCACCGCGCCGACGACGAGAGTCGTGAACAGAACCGCCCCGACGGACAGCGACAAGATGCCCGGAAGGTGGCGGCGGAAGCGGCCGAACGCGGTATAATAAGCGCCGTCCATCAGCAGCGGCGGCAGGAACAGGACCAGCGCCAGTTCGGGGTCGAGCGAGACTTGCGGGATCCCCGGCAGGAAGGCGAGCGCCCCTCCCCCGACCAGCAGAGCCGCCGAGGGCGGCAGGCCGATCCGGCCCGCGACCCAGGTCAGCGCGACCACCGTCGCCAGGAGGACGAGGACCAGCTCGAACGTCTCGACAGGATGCATGCCTCTCCCCCGATCGACACGGCCAGGCGTCCGCCGCCTGCGGGCTATAGCGCAAGCGCGGCGGCGTCATCGACAGCTTAGAAAGGCCCGGCGGACCGACTTGCATCCGCTTCGGCGCAGTGCGGAGGCCGGCTCCGCGGCCCGGGGCCGCCCTGCCGATTTTCGCTTTAGGTTCAGCCGCCTCGCACCTTCGCGGGGGCGCTCTTGCGGCGAGAAACCCGGCTTTATTCCGGAACAAAATAGTCCATTGCGGACAGAATCGTGTAAATAATGAATCGGCCCGCCAGAGTCGTTCTCTTTCGATTATCAATATAAAATTTCGTTTACGTTTGTTCCTTCTTGACGCGCTTTTCTATTGTGCCAGACTAGTGGCCGGGTCACGTGGGGGATTCTTCGTGGGGAAGCGTTCTCTTGCAACGGAGCGTGGTCTTGTCGCTCGTTTGGCTTGCGTCATTGCGAGCGACATGTAGCCGTTGTGCGTTAAGATGAACCAAGGAGCGTCTTCGATGAAAAAGATCTCGGTTCTCAAAGTGCAGAAGCTGAAGACCACGTCGGTGGCCTTCTACCCGATTTGGGAATGCTGGCCCTTCCCGTTCTAAGGGCTTCTGCGAAGGGCGAACCGGCGCGGGTCGCCGGTTCGCTTTTCATCCATGCCGATCCCGTGGAGGCCGGCGCCGGACGACGGCGCGCCGGCGGGGTGACGGCCCGCCTTGCCTCGATCGTCCGTCAGACGCCGGAAGCGGGGAAGCTAGGAACGAGCATGCCTGATCGACCCTCCGCCAACCTGTATCGGACGAGGAGCGCGGCGGCCGCGCTTTCGCTCGCGCTCGGCTTGTCGATCGCCGCCGGCGCGGCGCGAGCCGCGCCCCCGCACCCCGTCCGGCCGCCCGCGGCGCCGGACTCGCTGGTCCGCACCGTCGAGGAATTCACCCGGGCGCAGCAGGCGTTCGACCCGGCCACGCTCGCCCGGCTGACGACGCCGGACTATCTCGAAATCTCGCCGCTGGGGGAGGTGGACTCCCGCGAGAAGATGCTCGGCTTCTACGCGCCGGACAGGAAGACCCCGGCGCCCCGGCTCGCGATGAGCGAGGTGAGCGTCAGGACGTTCGGCGAGGCCGCCGTGCTCGTCGCCCGGATCGCCTACACGATGCAGCCGCCGGCCCAGGCGCCCGACCAGCCGCCGCGGGTCATGGCGATGCGCGCGAGCTTCGTCGCCCGCCGAGTCCCCGGCGGCTGGAAGATCGCGTCGGCGCACTATACCGGGATCCGTCCGTCGTCGGCGCGATGAAGGGCGCGGCTTCCCCCTCGGTCGGCGAAGACCTGCCCGCGGCAGGGGGATTTTCGCCCCAGCCCGCCGAACTCGCCATGCCCGCGGCCGACGACGAGACCTATTACGTGGTCCCTCTGTCCATCCAGCCGGACGGCGAGGATTATATCGTCGGCAACGCCGAGCTGGACGATTATTATCAGATCCCCGCTCAGGGGCGCGCCATCCTGGCGATGCTGCAGCAGGGGGACACGCCGGGGACGATCAAGGCGAGGCTGCGGGCGGACGCCGCGGCCGCCGCCGGCGGCAGCCTCGCCGAGGGCGAGACGGGCGACCCGGTCGACGTCGACGAGTTCGTGGCGATGCTGCGGGAAATCGGCTTCCTCTATCCGATCGCGGACGCCGCCCTTCACCGCGTCCGGGTCGAGTCCGGACCGGCCGACCGGCGCATTCTCTTCAGGATGGACGCGAGGATCGCCCGGGCGATATTCTCGCCCCTCACCCTCCTCTGCTATTTGGGCATCGTCGGCTATGCGGTCGTGCTCGCGGTCTCCGACCCGGGCCTGCGGCTCAACCCCCATGCCTTCTTCATCGAACGCAACCTCGCGCCGACGCTGGTGCTGCTCCTGCTCCTGTCGTCGGTGGCGGTGATGCTCCACGAGCTCGGGCATATGACCGCCGCGGCCCGCCACGGAATCAGCTCGAGGCTCGGGATCGGCAATCGTCTCTGGAACATCGTCGCCGAGGCGGATCTGTCGGGGGTGCTCGCGCTTCCCAAGCGGCAGCGTTACCTGCCGCTCATGGCCGGCATGATGGTCGACCTGCTCGTCATCGCGCTGCTGACGCTGGCGATATCCGCGCTCGTGCGCACCGGCACGCTGGGAGGCAGGACGGGGTTCGCGGTGCCGCTCCTGCAGGCGCTCATCCTGCAGATCGTCGTCACCATCACCTGGCAGTTCAACTTCTTCCTCAAGACCGACATCTACTACGTCCTCAGCAACTATTGGAGCTATCCGGATCTGGACGCGGATGCGCGCCTGTACCTGCGCGACCGGCTCCACCGGCTCAGCAACGGCCGGCTCGGCGCGCGGGCCGAGTCTCCGAACTACAAGGATGTCCGCATCCTCAACTTCTTCACCGTCTTCTGGGTGGTCGGCCGGCTCCTCGCGGTGGGGACCCTCGTTCTGGTCTTCATCCCGACCATCTATCTCTACGTCGCCAGGACCTATCGCGCCTATCGGGATCCGAGCGCTTCCTCGGGCACGGTCTACGACCTCGGCATCTTCACCTTGCTTTCACTGACGATCCTCGTCGTCGGCCTGTACATGTGGCTGAGGGGCCGCGGGTCGGCGCGTCGAACCCTTCGAAAGGATTCCCGATGACTCCCGACGCGAAGCTGCTCCACCGGCCGGTTCCGGACGATCTCCCAACGGCGGGTGCCGCCCCCGAAGCGCCGAGCCCCGGACGCACGATCGCGCTGAACGCCGACTTCGCGCGCAGAGGCGTCTGGGCCGGCGTCGAGGACCTGGTCGAGCAGGCCTATCTCGATCTCCGGGCCAAGGGGCTGGGCGACGTCCTCGAGAGGCACAATTACGAGCTGCACCTGGCGCTTCCCAGACATCGCGACGGGATGCCGCTCGCTTATGCGTCGCTGACCGACACCGCGACCGGGGCCGAGAAGACTCGGAACTTCCCGCTCGACCGCGCCTATCGCCTCGTTCACGGCCTGGTCGGCCTGGTCCTGGAATGGCGCGCCGCCTCGCCCGAGCCCGGCACCTGGACCATCCTGGTCGGCCGTTTCGACGACAGCCAGCATCTCGCCCGGCGCTTTTTCATCGAGCTGGCGCGGCGGGCGGCGCCGCGCGGCGACATCCTCGTCCTCGCCGAGACCGGCTCGCTTCCCGGAGGCACAGCGCTCGACCTGCACGCCTCGGCGCCGGTCGTGCTCGGAGCCGAGGCCCGGCAGGCGCTGGAGTCGCTCGAGCGGCCGGACGGCGAGGACGGGAACGGGCGGCTCGCCGAAGCGGTCCGCCTCGAGACGATGGAGGAGCATTATCCGGAGCTGCTGGCCCATTACCGGCGGATCGGCGACGACCGCTCCGCCGCCCTGATCGCGCTCAAGGCGCTCTGCCTCTACAATCACTACGGCTATTATCATGAATCGGGCAGCTTCGTGGACACGGTGCTGCCGCAGTTCGACGCGCTGGTCCGCGACGAGGCGGACCGGTGGAACTATATCGGCAACATCTTCCAGGGGCTGGTCACGATCGGCCGCCTCGATGAAGCGCGCCGGATCATCGAGACGCTGGCGGAGCCGCAGCTCACCCGGCCCGATCTGCGCGCCAAGATGAGCTACCTCCTGTCGATGGTCTACCTGCGCTACGCGGCCAGGCCCGACCTCGCTCTGGCGGAGAAGCACATCCTCGCGGCGGTCGATTATATCGATGCCGCGGAAGGGACCATCGATCCCGACGACTTCCATTTCATGAAGGTGTTCATCGACAACGGCCTCGCCTTCCTTCGGGTGAGGCAGGGCCGCCAGGCCGAAGCCCTGCATCTTTGCCAGGCCGGCTACGAACGCCTCACCACGGCGCTCGGCGAGGAGCGGCACCGGCTGCACCGCTCGGTGCTGCAATACAATACCGCGCAGGTCTACGTCGCGCTCGACCAGCTGGACGCCGCCCTCGTCCATTATGCCAAGTCCATCCAGATGGACCCTTATTATTCCGAATATTACAACGAGAGCGGGAACATCCTTCAGCGGCAGGAGCGGTACGAGGAAGCGCTCGCGGCCTACGATCTCGCGATCCGCTACAGCGCGCCCTATCCGGAAGTGTTCTTCAACAAGGCGGTCTGCGAGACGCAGCTCGGCCGGTGGGAGGAGGCCCTGGCCAGCTTCGCCACCAGCCTGGAGATGGAGCCCCGGCAGCCGGAGGCCTATCTGCTGCGCGCCGAGGTGCTGAGCGCGCTCGACCGCGACGAGGAGGCGCTTGCCGACCTCGATGCCGTCGTCGCGGCCGACGGCGACGCGGTGACGGCGCGGGTCAACCGGGCCGTGCTTCGCTTCAACCGGGCGCAATACGACCTCGCGCTCGTCGACATGGACCATGTCGTCGCGCTCGATGCCGGCAACCCCGAGCAATATGAAAATCGCGCCGAGATCCACAAGGCGATGGGCCGTGCCGATCTCCACGCCGACGACCTGCGACGCGCCGGCGCGCTCCGCGCCGCGGCCTAGATCGCCCGCGCTCGCTCGGCCCGCCGCTAAAGCGGCCTGCTCGGCGGCTCGCTGTTGATTCGGGATGGATTTCCGATCGACGCCCTCTTATATACCGCTCGTTATGAAACTCGAGATCTGCTCCGCCGCGAAAGGCCGGCCCCGCGAATTCTGCGTCGAGGAAGCGCTCGCGGCCGCCCTCCGGGTGTTCTGGAGCAAGGGCTACGAAGGCGCCTCCCTCTCGGACCTGACCGAAGCGATGGGGATAACCCGGCCGAGCCTCTACGCCGCCTTCGGCAACAAGGAATCCTTGTTTCGCAAGGCGCTCGATCTCTACGAGCGCGAGAAGCTTGCCTATATCGCGGAGGCGCTCGCGGCGCCGACCTCCAGGGCGGTCGCCGAGCGGCTGCTCTACGGCGCGCTCGAGATGCAGACCAGCGAAAGCGAGCCGAAAGGGTGCCTTCGGGTCATCAGCTCCGTCGCCTGCGGCGCCGAGGCCGAATCGATCCGGTCGGAGGTCCTGAAGCGCCGCGCCTCGTCCCAGACCGCGCTGAAGGAGCGGCTCGAACGCGCGAAGGCCGAAGGCGATCTTCCCGAGCATGTCGATGGCGAAAGCCTGGCCAATTACCTGGGCGCCCTTCTCCAGGGCATGGCGGTCCAGGCGGGCGGGGGCGCCAGCCGCGAGCAGCTCAGGAACCTCGTCGAGACGAGCCTCGCCATGTGGCCCGGAAAATAAAAATACCGGCCGGTACGAAAAGCGGTTGACGCCGCCCCCGCTGCTTTCTATACCAGTTGGTATGAAAAGGCCGGACAACCGGCTTCGGGATGGAAGGCAGCGATGCACGCTCTTCACATG
Source organism: Alphaproteobacteria bacterium (assembly GCA_019232625.1). Lineage (GTDB taxonomy): Bacteria > Pseudomonadota > Alphaproteobacteria > Sphingomonadales > Sphingomonadaceae > Allosphingosinicella. Next base: position 15,528 of record JAFANP010000043.1, read on the forward strand.
AACAGGCGAAGCGAGGGCCCGTAGCGGCCGCGGGGCAAGCCCCCCGTTTCAATTTCACACGGCGCGTCACCGTCGCCGGGCCTCGGGCGCCCGGCGAGCGGAGCGGCGCGCCCCGTCCACCGCCAAGCTGCTGCAACGGCCGAACGGCCGAACGGCGAGGCACGTCCGCGCCACCGACAACAGGGAGAAATCATCATGGCCTCCATGCCGATTGGAAACCGGTCCTGCTTCACCAACCCGACGCCGCCGTCCCAGGCCGCGGAACCGCGACTGTCGGCGCTGGAATGGTCGATCGTCGCGGTCGCTCGCCGCGACGGGCTTTCGAGCCTGCGCGACCCGGGACGGCTCTCGAGCGCGCTGTCGGGCCTGTTCGGCCGCCGCTCCGGCCGCAAGGCGCCGGATACCCGACTGGAGGCGCTTCGCCGGATCGCCGTGCTTGCCTGGGACCGCGGCTGGCAGGTGCCCACGAGCGAGCTTCGCGCCTTCGTCGACGCCGGCTTTTCGCTCGACCAATATGAGCTCGTCCAGACGAGCATCGCCCGCGGGCGCAGCGCCGGCCGCCGGAGGATCGGCTCGTGAACATGGTCGGACCGATCCACAGCGAGGCCGGCGACGTGGCGAGCTCCGGGCGGCGGAATTGGCTCGCCCGCCTGAGCAAAGGCCAGCGCGGCGCGCTCATCGTCCTTCCCCTGGCGCTCCTCGCCGGCCTCGCCTCGTACGGCGGGCACGATACGCCCGCTTTGGCCGCGCCGCCGCCGCCGACGGTGACCGTCGCCGCGCCGCTCGTGGGCGACGTCGAGGAATGGGACGATTATATAGGCCGCTTCGAGGCGAGCCGAAGCGTCGAGGTGCGCCCCCGCGTGTCCGGCGCGATCGTCGGCGTGCACTTCGCCGACGGCGCCGTGGTCCGCCCCGGGCAGCTGCTCTTCACGATCGACCCCCGCCCGTTCGCCGCCGCCTTGGCGGAAGCGCGCGCGGCGGTGCAGGGGGCCCGCAGCGACCTGGCGTTGGCGCAAGCCGACCTCGGGCGGGCGACCCGCCTGCTCGACGTCGACGCCGTCTCGAGAAGCGACGTCGACCGGCTGCGCGCCAAGGTGCAGGCGACGCGCGCCGCCCTCGCCGCCGCCGAGGCAAGGGCAAGGGCGCGCTCGCTCGACCTGGAGTTCACCCGCGTGCGGGCTCCGATAGGCGGCCGCATCTCGGACCGCCGCGTCGATCCCGGCAACCTCGTCGCAGCGGGTGAGGGCTCGGCCGGCAGCCTGCTGACCACCATCAACGCGCTCGACCCGATCCACTTCGGCTTCGATGCCTCCGAGGCCTTGTTCCTCAAGGCGCGGCGGGCCCGAACCCAGGGAGCGGCTCCCGCCCCCGTGGAAATCCGGCTTCAGGACGAAACCGACTATCGGTGGAGGGGCCGGCTCGACTTCGCCGACAACGGCCTCGACCCGCGCTCCGGCACCATCCGCCTGAGGGCCGTGCTGCGCAATCCGGGGCAGTTCCTCACGCCCGGCATGTTCGGCAACATGCGCCTCGCCAGCGGCGGCCGGACCAGCGCCTTGCTCGTCCCCGACTCGGCGGTGCAGACCGACCAGGCGCGCAAGATCGTGATGGTGCTCGCCCCCGACGGAACCGTGGCCCCGAAGCCGGTGACGGTTGGGCCGCTGGTCGACGGCCTGAGGGTCGTGCGCTCGGGGCTCACGCCGAGGGATCGAGTGGTCATCGACGGCGCCCAGGGGGCCATGCCGGGCCTTCGGGTGCGGGCGCGCGCCGGGCGCATCGAGCCCGTCCCGACGGCCGCCGCCGCCGCGCCGGTCGCGACGCCGCTCAACGGCGGGGCGACGCTCAGCGCGCGCTGAACGCCGCCCGCCCCCCAGCCTTCAATCCACGCGCCGCCCGGCCGGGAGACAGATCATGCGCTTCTCGCAATTCTTCATCGTCCGGCCGATCTTCGCGGCCGTCATCGCCGTGATCATCGTCGTCGTCGGCGCGCTCGCTTATTCCGGCCTTCCGGTCTCCCAATATCCCGACATCGTTCCGCCCACCGTGACGGTCACCGCCGTCTATCCCGGCGCCTCGGCCGAGACGGTCGCGGAGACGGTCGCCGCCCCGATCGAGCAGGAGATCAACGGCGTCGACAACATGATCTATTTGTCGTCGCAATCGACCGGCGACGGTGCGGTCACCATCACCGTCACCTTCAAGCAGGGCACCGACCTCAACGCCGCCCAGGTCCTGGTCCAGAACCGCGTCGCCATCGCCGTGCCCCGCCTTCCGACCGACGTGCAGCGGCTCGGGGTCGTCACCCGCAAGACCTCGCCTGACTTCCTGATGGTGGTGAACCTCATCTCCCCCGACAACTCGCTCGATCGCGGCTACATCTCCAATTACGCCCTCACCCAGGTACGCGACCGGCTGAGCCGGATCGACGGCGTCGGCGATGTGCGGCTGTTCGGCGCGCGCGACTACGCCATGCGCATCTGGATCGACCCCGGCCGGGCCGCCGCCCTCGACCTCACCGCCGGGGAGATAGTGGCGGCGCTTCGCGCGCAGAACGTGCAGGTCGCCGCCGGCAGCCTCGGCCAGCCGCCTTATTCGACGGGCGCGGCCTACCAGATCGCGGTCGAGACCCAGGGGCGGCTGACCGACCCGTCGCAGTTCGAGAACGTGGTCGTCCGAACCGACGCGGACGGCCACCAGGTACGGCTTTCCGACGTCGGCCGGGTCGAGCTCGGCGCCTCCGACTATAATTCCAATACCTATCTGTCGAACCAGCCGACGGTGATCCTCGGCGTCTTCCAGCGCCCGGGCTCGAACGCGCTGGCCGCGGCCGACGCCGTCAAAGCGGAGATGGAACGGCTGTCCAAGACCTTTCCCAAGGGCCTCGAATACCGCGTCATCTACAATCCGACCGAGTTCATCGCCCAGTCGATCGACGCGGTCGGGCACACGCTCCTCGAGGCGATGTTCCTCGTCGTCCTGGTGATCGTCGCCTTCCTCCAGAAATGGCGCGCGGCGATCATCCCCGTGGTCGCGATCCCGGTGTCGCTGATCGGCACGTTCGCGGTGCTCGCGGCGGTCGGCTATTCGCTCAACAACCTCTCCTTGTTCGGGCTCGTGCTGGCGATCGGCATCGTCGTCGACGACGCGATCGTCGTCGTCGAGAATGTCGAGCGCAACCTCGACGAGGGCCTCACTCCGCTCGAGGCGGCGAAGACGTCGATGAACGAGGTGTCGCAGGCGCTCGTCGCCATCGTCCTCGTCCTTTGCGCGGTGTTTCTGCCGACCCTCTTCCTCGACGGCCTCTCGGGCGAGTTCTACCATCAGTTCGCGGTCACCATCTCGGCCGCGACGGTGATCTCCCTCCTGCTTTCGCTGACGCTGTCGCCCGCGCTCGCCGCGATACTCCTCAAGGGCCGCGAGCATGAAAGCGCCGGAGGCCCGCTCCGCCGACTTGCGGCCGCCGCCGGCGACCGCTTCAATCGCGGCTTCGCCCGCCTGAGCGCCGGCTACGGCGCGCTGACCGCCCGGCTGATCGCCGCGCCCAGGCGGATGATGTTGGCCTACGGCGTGCTCATCGCCGCCACCCTGGGCCTGTTCTGGGCCACTCCGAGCGGGTTCATCCCGGCCCAGGATCAGGGCTATTTCCTCACCGCGATCCAGCTCCCGCCCGGCGCCTCGCTCGAGCGGACCGACAAGGTGATGCGCGAGGTCGTCGCCAGGATATTGCCGATCGGGGGCGTCAAGGGCGCCGTGATGCTCGCCGGGTTCGACGGCGCCTCCCAGACGCTCGCGCCCAACGCCGCGGCCGCGTACATCCCGCTCCGATCGTTCGACGAGCGCCGCAAGCTCGGAGTCTCCTTCCAGCAGATCATGGACGAGGCGCGCAAGCGCACCGCCGGTATCGGCGGCGCGCAGCTCTTCATCCTGCCGCCGCCGCTCATCCAGGGCATCGGCTCCGCCGGCGGCTACCGGCTGATGATCCAGGACCAGGGCCAGCACGGCTATGACGGCCTCGCCGCCCAGGCCTACGCGATGATGGGCAGGGCCAACCAGACCCCGGGGCTGAAGCAGGTCTATACCCTCTTCAACACCTCCACGCCGCGGATCTTCGCCGATGTGGACAAGCGCAAGGCCGACATGCTCGGCGTGCCGCCGGAGCGGGTGTCGGAAGCGCTTCAGGTCTATCTCGGCTCCGCCTTCGTCAACGATTTCAACCTGCTCGGACGCACCTACAGGGTCACCGCCCAGGCCGACGCGCCGTTCCGTTCGACGGAGGCGGACATCGCCAACCTCAGGACCCGCTCGAACTCGGGCCCCATGGTGCCTCTGGGATCGGTCGCGACCTTCCGGGACAAGACCGGCCCCTACCGGGTCGTGCGCTACAACCTGTTCCCGGCGGTCGAGCTCGACGGCGACACCGCCCCCGGTTTCTCGTCGGGCCAGTCGCTCACCGCCGTCGAGAAGGTGGCGGCGGAGACGCTCCCTTCGGGCTTCGGCAGCGAATGGACCGGCATCGCCTACCAGCAGAAGGCGGCCGGCAACACCGCCGGCATCGTCTTCGCGCTGGCGATCCTGTTCGTCTTCCTCGTCCTCGCGGCCCAGTATGAGAGCCTCACTCTGCCGCTCGCGATCATCCTCATCCTCCCGATGTGCCTGTTCGCCGGAATGGCGGGCGTCAACCTTCGAGGAATGGACAACAACGTCCTCACCCAGATCGGGCTGATCGTGCTCATCGCCCTCGCCGCCAAGAACGCGATCCTCGTGGTCGAGTTCGCCAAGCAGGCGGAGGACCATGAGGGGCTCTCGCCGGCCGAGGCGGCCGTAAAGGCAGCCCAGATGAGGCTCCGCCCGATCCTCATGACCAGCTTCGCCTTCATCTTCGGATCGGTGCCGCTGCTGATCGCCACGGGCGCCGGCGCCGAGCTTCGCCAGGCACTAGGCACCGCCGTCTTCTTCGGGATGATCGGGGTGACGGGCTTCGGGCTGCTCTTCACGCCGACCTTCTACGTCGTCTGCCGGGCCCTCGCGCTCCGCCTCGCCGCCCGCCGTCGCGGGGGGCGCGGCCTTGCCGCCCCCGCCCTTCAGCCCGCCGAATAGGATCAGACCGATGACTCACCGAATCCTGCTCGCCGCCGCGTCGTCGCTCGCCCTCGCCGCCTGCGCGACCGGCCCGGACTACGTGGCGCGGCCCGCTACCCCCACCCAGGCCGCGCCCTTCCTTTCCGCCGGCGATCCCGGTCTCGTCACGGCCGCCCCGGCCGACGCGCATTGGTGGCGGCTCTACCAGGACCCGGTCCTCGACCGCCTCGTCGGCGACGCGCTCGCGGCCAATACCGACATCAGGGTCGCGGTCGCGCGTCTCGCCAAGGCGCGGGCGGCGCTTCGGGAGGTCCGGGGCGCCCGCGAGCCCCAGGTCGGTGTCGGCGGCGGCGCGCAATATGGCCGCCCCGGCTCCGACGGGATGGCGGGCGAGAGGGATCTGCAGCTCGGCGCGGGCCTGGAGGTCGCCTACGAGGTGGACCTGTTCGGTCGGGTCTCCCGCGGCGTCGAGGCGGCGCGCGGAGATGTCGCCGCGTCCGCCGCGGACGCCGACGCGGTGAGGGTGGCGGTCGTCGCCGAGACCGCTCGGGCCTATGCCGACGCGGCGTCCGCGGCCGAGCGGATGGCGGTGGCGGAGCATATCGTCTCGCTTCTGGACCGGTCGCTGAAGCTCACCGAGCGCCGCCACTCGGTCGGCCTGGCGACGGGGCTCGACACCGCCCGCATCGCGGCATTGCGCGACCAGCGCCGCGCCGACGTGCCCGCGCTCGCGGCGCAGCGGCAGGCGGCGCTGTTCCGCCTCGCCACGCTCACCGGCCGCGCGCCCGCCGAGCTGCCGCCCGAGGCGGGCGCGAGAGGCGAGACCCTTCGGCTCGACCGGCCGATCCCGGTCGGCGACGGTGCCGGGTTGCTCGCCCGCCGACCCGACATAAGGGCGGCCGAGCGGCGGCTGGCCTCGGCGACGGCCCGCATAGGAGTCGCGACCGCCGACCTCTATCCGAGGATCACCCTCGGCGGGTCCCTGGCCGCGGGCGGGAATGGCTTGGGAAGCCTGCTCGGCAATCCCGTCGGGTGGCTCGTCGGCCCGCTGATCAACTGGACGGCGAACCGCAGCGCGGCCCGGGCCCGGGTGGCCGGAGCGGAAGCCGACAGCCAGGCGGCGCTCGCGACGTTCGACGGGACGGTCCTCACCGCGTTGCAGGAGACGGAGACGGCGCTGTCGAACTACGCCCGAAGCCTGGAACGGCGCCGCGCTCTCAAGGACGCGAGCGACCAGGCGGAGGCGGCGGCGCGCATCACCCGCGCGCGCCAGCGCGAGGGGCAGATCGATTCCCTGGAGCTTCTCGACTCCGAACGCACGGCCGCTGACGCCGCCGCGGCGCTGTCGGAAGCCGATGCCCGGATAACGCAGGCCCAGGTCGATCTCTTCCGAGCCCTAGGCGGCGGCTGGCAGTCGGCGGCCGCGGACGGCGCGCCGAGACGATGAGGCTGAACTTCGACGCTCCGGAATGATGAAATGCCCGCCTGGCCCGCCGTGGGGCCTCTGCGTTCCAGGCGTAGAGGCCTCTCGACGTCCTCTCGGGCGATATCGGTGCGGGATGCCGGGTAGGGCGCCGTCTTCCCGGCGATGGAATATTGCGTTTCGGAGCAGCCGGGCGAAGCGTCCAGGGCCGTTGGCGCGCCTTGCGTCGATCGAAGAGCGACCGTCCGGGGCCCCAAGGTTCTCCTGCTCCTGAGCTGGTTGAACGGCGGCGGCGCGGAGCGGGTCGCGGTGCACCTCCTCAACCGGCAGGCGCTCGCAGGCGGCGAGATCGGCATGGGCCTGCTTCGGCGCGAGGGCCCGTATCTCGAGGATGCCGACCAGAGCCTGATCCATCATCGCGACTGGGGCCAACGCCTGTTCCCGGCCGGGCCGGACTCGAGCTTCTACCGACCCGACAGGCTCGCTCTCGGCGCCTTTCTCGCGCCGCGCGTCTTCCGGAGCATCATCCGCGAGGTGCGGCCGGACGTGGTGATGAGCTTCGCCAAGGGGACCAACCTCATCGCCTGGCGCGCCTTGGCGGGCATGGGCCGCGACCGGCCGCGGTGGATCGCGCGCGAAGGCAACAACCTCGTCCGGGCGACCGGCGACGAAGCGTCGGGCTCGATCGGCGCGAGTGCGGCGATGGCCCTCACCCGAAGCGCCTATCGTGCCGCCGACCGGGTGCTCGTCAACTCGGCCGAGCTCGCGACGAGCCTCGCCGGCACCCTCGGCCTAGAATGGTCGAGGCTCAGGGTCATCCACAACCCGGTCGACGTCGAGACGGTCGCACGGCGCGCGTCCGAGCCGCTGCCCGATGCGCCGCCGCGGCCCTATCTCGTCAGCGTCGGCCGGCTCCAGCCGCAGAAAGGCCACGACCTCCTGCTGCGGGCGTTCGCCGCCAGCCTCGCCCGCTCCGGACACGATCTCGTTCTGGTCGGCGAGGGGCCCGAGGAGGGGCGGCTGCGCCAGCTCTCGGCGGACCTTGCCATCGCGGACCGGGTCCGCTTCGCCGGCTTCGCTGCCAATCCGTGGGCGTGGATCCGCGGGGCGCGCTTGTTCGTCCTGCCCTCGCGATGGGAAGGCTTTCCCAACGCGCTCGCCGAGGCGCTGGCCTGCGGCACCCCGGCCCTCTCCGCCGACTGCCGCTTCGGGCCCCGGGAGTTGCTGGAGCACGGCGTCAGCGGCTGGCTGGTCCCGCCCGAGGATGCCGAGGCGCTGCGGGACTCGATCGACGTCCTGACCGGCAGTCCGGCCCTGCGCTCCAGGCTCGCCGCCGGAGGCTGGAAGCGGGTCGGCGATCTCAGGATCGAGGCGATCCTGCCGCATTATGCCCGCCTCTTCCGGGAGACCGCGGGCTTGGCACGAAGCGCATGACGAGCCGAGCCGCCCGCGATACGGGGCCTCTCGTCGTGAGAGGAGCCCTGTCGTCTGGGCTGGGCTTTCTCGTCCGCTTCGGCGCCCGCTTCCTGTTCCTCCTCGTCGCCGGACGACTCTATGGCGGCTCCCTGTTCGGCGCCTACAGCCTCACGGCCGCGACCGTCGAGGCGGCGGTGATCGGGGGCGGCCTCAGCACCAAATGGATGCTGTTCAAATGGCTGGACGAGGAGAACACGAAGCGGCCGACCCTCCACACTCTGCTGGACGCGGCGCTGCTCGTGCTCCTGGCGAGCACCGCCATCGCCGGCTTCCTCGTCGCCGGAGCGCTCGCGGCGCCGACGGCGCTGATCGGCGGCGGCGCCAGCGGTGCGGCGATCGCCATGCTGCTCATGATCCCGCTGCAGGCGCTGATCGAACTGCTCCTCGCGGCGACCCGGTGGACCGAAACGATGCGCCACGAGCTGGTCGCCAAGAATCTGATCCAGCCTTATGCGGGCATCCTCGTCGCTGTCGGGGCCTATGCCTGCGGCTGGCGCGGCGAGGGCCTGTTCCTGTCCTACATCGCCGGGACGCTGGCCAGCCTGGCCTATTCGTTTCTGGCGCTTCGCCGTTGCTTCCCGCCGATTGGCCTCTCCGGCTATCGGATCGATCGGAACGGCCTTGGCGGCAAGCTTCGAGCGGTCGTTCCCACCTTGAGCGTCGACGCGTCCGACGCGCTTTATTCCCGCCTGGACATCTACGTCGTCGCCGCCCTGCTCGGCCAGCATTCGGCCGGCGTCTACGCGATGGCGCGGCAACTCAGCGTCCCGATCCGACAAATCCGCCAGGCTTTCGACGGGATGCTGGTCCCGGTGGTGGCGAGGACGGTTGCAGGCCGGGACCATGCCGGCGCCGCGGTTCCCGTCGCGGGGGCGGCGAGGCTGATCCTGCTGGCTCAACTGCCGGCGCTCATCCTGCTCGCGGCGATCGGGCTGCCGCTGCTCCGCCTCGTCGGAAGCGGCTTCGACGCGGGCTTTCCGGCCCTGATGCTTCTCGCCGCGGCGGAGACGATCCAGGGGGCTTTCGGAACGAGCGAGCTGGTCCTGATCTACGCGCTGCCGAAAATGGCGGCGGCGCTGACCCTCAGCTTCACCTTGCTGTGCATCGCTTTGGCCCTGGCGCTGGAGCGGCCGTTCGGCCTCTCGGGAATCGCCCTCGCCGTGCTGCTCGGCTATGGCGGCCGGGCGGCGGCACGGCGGATCCTTCTCGGCCGCCGCTTTTCCCGCCAGGTCGGGATCGGATATTGGGCCGGCCCCGCGCTGTGCGGGATCGGCGGCCTTGTGGCGGCCTTCCTCGCGGCCGACGCCGGCCGGCCCCGGGGCACCTTCGGCGCGGCGCTGGCGGCGGCGGCCGGGCTCTCCGCCTACGCCGGCCTCCTGTGGCTGTGGGTGAGGATCGGGCGGCCGGCGCTGGTGCCGCAGGGCTTCCATCCCGCGCTCGGGCCCGAGCGTCGCTCGGCGCGCTGATTGATCGCTCGCGGCATGCGGGTCGCGGCGGGCGGCGGCGTCTTCCCGGCATGAGCCCCCGCGATCCAGGTCCATTCTGAACCCGCGACGATGACGACCTGCGTCCGCTCGACCGGTCCGCGATCGACGGAGCGCCCGCTACGGCGGCGCTTCGACCTGCTGCTCGGGGCGCAGGCCTTCTGGACGCGCGCCGAGGCCGATATTCTGGCCGCCCGCCGGCGCGTTCTGGTCCAGGCCATGACCTTCGAGGGCGATTCCGCCGGCCTCGCCGTCGCCGCCGCCGTCCGCCGGAGCCGCGCCGGCGACCGCCGGATACTGGTCGACGACTATACGCGCGTCGTCGTCAGCGACCGCTTCGTCCTGTCGCCGCACTATCTCGCCAGCCCGGCCTTCAGGGCGGAGGTGGGCTCGACCCGGGCGATGTTCCGGTCGCTGAGGGACGAGGGCGTCGGCGTGCGTACCACCAATCCGATCGCCGGCCGGCTGCCGCGCTACGGCCTTCGCAACCACAAGAAGCTGATCGTCGCCGACAACGTCGCCTATATCGGCGGGGTCAATTTCAGCGACCACAATTTCGCCTGGCACGACCTCATGCTCAGGATCGAGGCTCGCGGGCCGGCCGGCTTCCTCGCCGAGGATTTCGACGCGACGTGGCGGAGCCGGTCGACGTTCCGCACCGCCTCCTTCGACGGGCTGGATCTCTACGCGCTCGACGGCCGCCGCAATCCCTCCGGTTTTGCCGACCTCCTTCGGGCGATCGCGGGCGCCGAGCGCCGGATCGACGTCGTCAGCCCCTACCTCTCCTCGCCGTTCGTCGAGGCGCTCGGCGCCGCCGCCCGGCGGGGCGTTCGGGTCGAGCTCGTCGCACCGCTCGCCAACAACAAGCCGATGGTGCGGCACTTCCTCCTCGACCGGGCGCCCAAGCTCGGACTTCACCTCCGCCTGGTGCCAGGCATGTTCCACCTCAAGGGGATGCTGATCGACGAACGGCGGCTCGCGCTCGGATCGAGCAACTTCGACTTTCCCAGCTATTATTCCATGGAAGAATATCTCGCGCTGATCGACGAGCCCGCTTTGGTGGAGACGTTCGTCGAAAGGGTGCTTCGGCCGATGCGGGGCGAGGCGGTTGACGCAGGCCGGCTGAGGCCAAGCCCTTGGCACGTCCTTCGCAGCAGGATCGTTCTTTCCCTCGGCCGTGCCGTCGTGTCGCACGTCGGCCGAAATCGCCGGACGGCGGTGGAGTGGACGGGGTGACGACCGTCCGCCCCGTTCGACCCGCTTCACCGGTTGCCGTCCGAGAGGCGCGGTTTCGTCCGACCGGGGACCGGCCGGAAGGCTAGAAATCGAGCCCCAGGGCGACGAAGGCGTGAAACCCCGGGCCGCCGCGATCCTCGAACGTGGGCCCTCCGGAGGCGAGCAGCCGAAGCGGGCCCGGCAGGTCGTAGACGGCGCCGAGGCCGAGGCTGGTCGACGGGCTCCCGCCGACCGTGTCCGCGCCCTGGCGGTCCGCTTCCACGCCGACGAGCAGCCGCTTGCCGAACTGCCGGGCCAGCGCCGCGCCCCCGGTCCAATAGTCGCGATTTCCGGCGCCCGGGTTGATCGCATATCCCCCGCCGCCGAACGCCGACCAGTCGCCGAAATCCTTCTGTGCCCACACCGGCAGCAGGCCGGTTACGCGATCGGCCCCTCCCCCGCGACCGGCGGTCGGAAGCGTGAGGCCGGGGAAGACGGCGATCTGGAGCCCCGCTTCCTCGTCGTGGAAGAAGCGATATTTGACCGACGCCTCCAGGTCTCCGGCCGACCAGTGCCAGCCGCCCGCGTCGTGGGAATAGGAAGCGGGAAGGCCGACGGTGAGCTGCACGTCCTTCGCCGCGCCGTAATTGAGCTCAGCGCCGAGGGAACCCTCGAAGTCCCGCCCGCTCCCCTCCGCCTCGAAGAGCGGCGCGTATATCTCCCAATGGCCGGTGTCGGTCGGCTCGGGATCGTCGGTGAGGAAGGGCGGGCCCGCGGCGGCTGCCGAAGGGATCAGCAGCGCCGCCAGGGCGATCGAGGCTTGCCGTTTCAGCTTGCCGCTCCCTCCGATCCGGGATGGCGCCCGGCGCGCTGCGGGATCACCAGGATCAGCAGGACGATGAGGACGAACAGCGCCAGCGAGGCGAGCGGGCGGCTCAGCGCCATGCCGCCCTTGTCGAACGGCTTGTCGAAGAAGTCGCCGAGGGTGGCTCCGAGCGGGCGGGTGAGGATGAAGGCCGCCCAGAACAGCAGCACCCGGTTGACCCTGGTCGCGAAGTAGAGGCCCGCCAGCGCCAGCAGGAGCGCCCCGAAGAACAGCGCGCCGCCGCCATAGCCGAGGCTGGAATCGGCGATCCAGTCGCCGAGCGCGGTGCCGAGGGTCTGGGAGAAGGTGATCGTGATCCAGTAGAACATCTCTTCGCGCGGCCCGACGATAGAGTCGACCGAGATGGTCCCCGTCGTCCGATACCAGGCGAGCAGGGAGGCGAGGACGCAGCCGAACAGGAGGAGCGAGCCGCCCGGATAGCCGATGCCCAGCGAGCGGGTGCAGAAGTCGGCGAGGGTCGTTCCAACCGTCGTCGAGGCGACGATCGTCGCCCAGTAGAGCCACGGATTGAACCGGCGCGCCCTGATCTGGAGGGAGACGAGCGCCAGCATCAGCAGGCCGAAGATCGCCGTCCCCACCAGATAGCCGTTCAGCCCGCCCGCCCCGGCTTCCGGGGTGGTCTCGCCGAGCCAGCTCATCGATACGCTGTCCCCGCCCGTCTCGCCGAGCGTGGTGGCGAGGATCTTGATGATCCAGAATCCAAGGGTAACGGCGGGAACCTTGGTCGGGGCATGGCGGGAGTTCGTCACCGGCGCGGTCTCCCTAGCGGACGACTCGCCGGGCGCCCGGGCGGTCGAAGCCGGGGCCGCGGCGGCGAAGACCGGCGGTTTGAACCCATGGACGGTCCTTTCGATGTCGAGGGTGCGACACCGATGAGCGAACCAGCTTTCCCCCGGGGGACGCAAGGGGAAAGGCTCGATACGCCCGCCCGGGGCCGCCGATTTTCCCGCTTCGAAACGGTCCGGGCCCGCCGCGGCGCCGATTCCCGATGAGCCGATGCGGACTCGGCCTCCCGGCGCCGTCTAAGAGCGGTGTACTGTCCGAAAAGAGCCTTATGATCCGACCCATGTCGTCGCGCCCGGCCGCGAATCGCCTTCCGCTCTCCCGCCCCCACGCCCCCGCCCAGCAGCAGAAGGCCGTCGCCTGATGAGTCTGCATGACCCCAAGGCGATCAACGTCGCCATCGTCGGCGTGGGCAACTGCGCGAGCTCGCTCGTGCAGGGCCTTGCCCATTACCAGAATGGCGGCGCCAACGAGCA
>JAFANP010000056.1 GCA_019232625.1 Alphaproteobacteria bacterium
TCCACTTTCTTCGTGTCGAACATTCGTTTTTTCCTTCAACGCCCGCGGCCGGATGCCGCGGGGGCCTGTGCGGCTCCAGTTTCGTTGGAGCCATTGCGGGCTGATTCCCGCGTTTTCGGGCCTGAATTGGCCCACCAGGCGCCGCCGGATTGCGGTCGCCCGATATGCGAAGCGGCCCGCGTGGGGCCGCCTCAGATTATTTGCGAAGACCCAGCTTCGCGATCAATTCGCTGTAGCGCTCGGCGTCGGTCCTGCGAAGATAATCGAGGAGCGAGCGGCGCTTGTTGACCAGCATCAGCAGGCCGCGCCGGCTGTGATTGTCCTTGGCGTGGGTCTTGAAATGCTCGGTCAGATTGTTGATCCGCTCGGTGAGGATCGCGACCTGCACCTCGGGCGAACCCGTATCGCCCTTCGACTGGGCATTGTCCTTGATGATGTCCTGCTTGCGCTCGGCGGTCACCGACATCGTTCACTCCTTATGTCTCAATGTTGAAGCCGCGCACCACCCGAAGCGACCCTTCGGCAAGCTCCACGAGGGCAACCGGAACAGACCCTTCGGTTGCAAGATGGAGCCCTGGCTTTGCGGCGGTCCCGGCGATCCGGCGCCCCTCGCGGAGCGCCCTTGCCTCGTCGGGCGTGACGGGCAGAGCCGGGATGTCGTCCAGCCCCGCCGTCAGCGGCAAGAGTGCCTGTTCAAGCTCGCGCGCCTTAGCGAGTTCGCCCAATTTGTCCAGCGAAATCGCCCGTTCCAGCGTGAACGGCCCCGCCTTCAGCCGTCTCAACATGGTGACGTGGCCGACGCTTTCCAAGGCGCGCGCGATGTCGCGGGCGAGGGAGCGTATGTACGTACCTTTCGACACGCGGGCGGTGAGGGTGAGGGAGGGAAGAAGTCCGCCCTGCGCCTCCCCGGTCGCCGTGAGATCGAAGATCGTCACCCGCCGGCTCTGCATCTTGGGCCCGGCACCGGCCCGCGCCAGGTCGTAGGCCCTCCTGCCGTTCACCTTGAGCGCCGAGAAAGCCGGGGGGACCTGGTCGATCTCCCCGAGGAAGCGCCCGAGCACCGCCTGCGCCGCCTCCACGGTCGGGCGCACGTCGGAGCGCGCGACCACCGCGCCTTCCGCGTCGAGCGTGTCGGTCTCCTCGCCGAAGCCGATCGTGAACCCGTACAGCTTGTCCGCGTCGAGCATGCGGCCGGCGAGCTTCGTCGCCTCGCCCAGCGCCACCGGCAGCACCCCGGTCGCCAGCGGGTCGAGGGTTCCGCCATGGCCCACCTTCACCTTGGGATAGCCGCCGTCGCGAAGCGCCCGCTTGACCGCGGAGACGATCTGCGTCGAGCCCAGGCCCGCCGGCTTGTCGATCACCAGCCAGCCGTGCATCAGCGCGGCGTCGCAATCTCGCTCGCAAGCCCCAGGGAGCGCTGGCGATCCTCGGCCTCACGCAACCGGCTCATGAAGTGGCGGCGGCAGAGCGCGATGTAGCGGTCGTTTCCGCCGATCTCGGTCTGGGCGCCGGCGCGCACCGCAAGGCCTTGCGCATCCACCCGCAGGTTCATCGTCGCCTTGCGGCCGCATTCGCAGATCGCCTTCAGCTCGACCAGCTTGTCGGCGAGCGCGAGCAGGGCGGCGCTGCCTTCGAACAGGCGCCCCTGGAAGTCGGTGCGCAGGCCGTAGCAGAGCACCGGCACGTCGAGCTCGTCGCAGACCGAGGCGAGCTGGAGCACCTGGCCTTCGCCGAGGAACTGCGCTTCGTCGACCAGGACGCAATGGAGCGGCCCGCGCTCCAGCTCATCCTCCACCTCCGCCCTGAGGTCCGTCGCGGCCTCGAAGGTATTGGCCGGGGCGGTGATGCCGATGCGGCTGTCGATGATCCCGTAGCCGGAGCGGTCGTGTATGCCCGCCGTCCAGAGCATCGTCCCCATGCCGCGCTCGCGATAATTGAAATCCGTCTGCAGCAGCACCGTCGATTTGCCGGCGTTCATCGAGGCATAATAGAAATAGAGCTTGGCCATCCCCCTCCTTGTAGCGCGTCGCCGCCGCGACGCTAGCCAAGCCCCGCGAACGACGCGATCAGCCCGGTGAGGAAGCGCACCGGCGGGAGGACCAGGCGATCGACGACGTGCGCCGCCGGGAACAGCATCGGCAGGACCAGCAGCAGGAAGATGAGCAGGAGGAATCCGAAACGGCGAAGCTTGGCGAAGTGGACGGCGAGCGGGCGCGGCAGCAGCCCCTCCACCACATGGCCGCCGTCGAAGGGCGGGATGGGCAGGAGGTTGAACACGGCGAGGAAGACGTTGATCGTCAGGAAGTTGATCAGGTTGGCCACGACGAAGGCCCAGGCGACCGTCTCCGCGGGCCGGAGCCATTGGAGCCCGGCCAGCGCGAAGGCGGCCAGCAGCGCCATCAGCAGGTTCATGCCCGGGCCGGCGAGCGCGACCAGCATCATGTGGAGGCGCGGGTTGCGCAGCCGCTCGGACACCACCGGAACGGGCTTGGCCCAGCCGAAGACCGGCGCCCCCGTCACGGCGAGGATCAGGGGCAGCGCCACGGTGCCGATGGGATCGACGTGGCGCACCGGATTGGGGCTCAGCCGTCCCCGCTCGCGCGCCGTCGGGTCGCCGAACGCATTCGCCACCCAGCCGTGCGAGATCTCGTGGAAGACGATCGCGAAGACGAGCGGGATGAGCCAGGTGGCGACCTGGAAGACCATGTTGTCAGGACCCACCCGCTTCGCTCCATTCCCCGGCCAGTATCGAGAACAAGATGGTGTCGCGGACGTGTCCCGTCCAGGTGATGCGCTCGGCGCGGATGCAGCCTTCCCGCACGGCGCCGAGCTTCGCCATCGCCGCCTGGCTGCGGGCGTTGCGCGCGTCGACGCGGAACTCGATCCGCCGGAAGCCGCAGGCGACGGCGCGGCCGATCATCAGGTCCTTGACCCTTCGGTTCAGCCCCGTCCCCCGGAGGCGGGGGATGTAATAGGTGTTGCCGATCTCGAGCACGCCCCGCTCCGGCTCGATGCCGAGATAGGCGCTCATGCCCACCAGTTCGTCGTCGAGCAGGACCGCGAAGGCCTGCCCGCCGGCGCGCGACCTGAGGCGTGCGAAGCTATCGTCGAAATGCTCCGGGTCATAGGAGATGGCGTAGATCGGCCATATCTCCCGGTCCTCGGCGCAGGCCGCCCTGAGCGCTTCCCTGTGCGCCTCCGCCAGCGGATCGAGGCGAAGCCCGCCCTCCGCCATCGGCGCGGCAAGGGTCAATTTTCGTCGTTTCCCAGGTCCTGCGCGACCTTGGGGGCGCGGAGCAGGGCGTCGATATGGCTGCCCTCGTCGAAGCTCTCGTCGGCGAGGAACTTCAGCTTGGCGGCATATTTGGTGTTCACCCGGGCCGCCACCGAGCGCTGGAGGAAGGCGGTATGGGTGCGCAGGGCCTTGAGCACCACCGCCTCGTCCTGGCCGAGCAGCGGCTTCACGAACACGGTGGCGTGGCGCAGGTCGGGCGACATCCGGACCTCGGTGACGGAGACGAGATGGCTTGCGAGCACCTCGTCGTGAACGTCGCCGCGCATGAGTATGTCGGACAGCGCGTGGCGCACCTGCTCGCCGACGCGCAGCAGGCGAACCGACTTTCCTTCAGGGCTTTCGTTGCGTCTCATCGCCTACCGTCGCCCCGGCAAAGGCCGGCGCCTCAAGATGCCTGGTCGCGGTCTGATCCCGCGAGATCCCGGCCTTCGCCGGGATGTCGCCTAGCCGTCACAAGGTCCGCTCGCGCTGCTCGACCTCGAACACCTCAAGGTGGTCGCCCGCCTTGATGTCGTTCGTGTCGGCCAGCAACACGCCGCATTCGAGGCCCGCCCGGACCTCCGGCACGTCGTCCTTGAAGCGGCGCAGCGACGAGATGGTCGTCTTGGAGACGATGACGTCCTCGCGGGTGAGCCGCGCGTGCAGCCCCTTGCGGATGACGCCTTCGAGCACCAGCAGGCCCGCCGCCTTGTCGCGCTTGCCGGCCGGGAAGACCTCCTTGACCTCGGCGCGGCCGAGCACGTTCTCGATCATCAGCGGCCCGAGCTCGCCCGCCATCGCCGAGCGCACCGCGTCGGTGAGGTGGTAGATGACGTCGTAATATTGGAACTCGACCCGGTTGCGCTCGGCCACCTCGCGCGCCTTGGCATTGGGACGCACGTTGAAGCCGATGATCGGCGCGCCCGAGGCGGAGGCCAGGATGACGTCGCTCTCCGTGATCGCGCCGACTCCCGAATGGAGGATGCGGACCTTGATGTCGTCGTTGGAGATGCGGTTCAGCGCATTGACGATCGCCTCGGCCGAACCCTGCACGTCGGCCTTGACGACGAGCGGATATTCGACGGTGGTGGAAGCCTTCGAGGCGAACATGTTCTCCAGGCTCACCGGCGCGCTGGTGGTCCGCTTGCGGTCGATCAGGCCCTGGCGGTAGGCGGCGACCTCGCGGGCCCGCGCATCGTTCTCGACGACGGTGAGCGTGTCGCCCGCCGACGGCACGCCGGACAGGCCGAGCACCTCGACCGGCACCGAGGGGCCGGCCTCCTTCACCTGCTTGCCCTTGTCGTCGATCATCGCGCGGACCTTGCCCGGCACGGCGCCGACGACGAAGACGTCGCCCACCTTCAGCGTTCCGCGCTGGACGAGCACCGTCGCGAGCGGCCCCCGGCCCTTGTCGAGCTTGGCCTCGACGACCGCGCCCTCGGCGGGCCGGTCGGGGTTGGCCTTCAGCTCGAGCAGTTCCGCCTGGAGGCTGATCGCTTCGAGAAGCTTGTCGAGATTGGTCTTCTTCAGCGCCGAGACCTCGACGTCCTGCACGTCGCCGCCGAGATCCTCGACCACGATCTCGTGCTGGAGCAGCTCCTCGCGGACCCGCTGCGGACGGGCGCCCTCCTTGTCGATCTTGTTGATCGCGACGATCATCGGCACGCCCGCGGCCTTGGTGTGGTTGATGGCCTCCACGGTCTGCGGCTTGAGGCCGTCGTCGGCCGCCACCACCAGGACGACGATGTCGGTGACGTTGGCGCCGCGCGCGCGCATCTCGGTGAACGCCTCGTGGCCCGGCGTGTCGAGGAACGTGATCTTCGACTTGTCGGGCAGGCTCACCTGATAGGCGCCGATATGCTGGGTGATGCCGCCCGCCTCTCCGGAGACGACGTTGGCGCCGCGGATGGCGTCCAGCAGCGACGTCTTGCCGTGATCGACATGGCCCATGATGGTGACGACCGGCGGCCGGGGCTGCAGCGTCTCGGGCGCGTCGACGTCGGCATCGGCCTGGATGTCGACGTCGGATTCGGAGACGCGAACCATGCGGTGGCCGAATTCCTCGATGAGGAGCTCCGCCGTATCCTGGTCGATCGTCTCGGTGACGGTCACCGGCGTGCCCATCTTGAACAGCGCCTTGACGAGATCGGCGCCGCGCTCGGCCATGCGGTTGGCGAGCTCCTGGACGGTGATCGCATCCGGCACGACGACGTCGCGGACCTGCTTCGCGGCGGGGCCGGCCTGCATGTGGTGGCGCCGCTCCTTCTCGCGGGCGCGGCGAAGCGCGGCGAGGCTGCGGGCGCGGCTGTCGTCCTCGTCGGAAAGGGCGCGGGTGACGGTGAGCTTGCCGGCGTGCCGGCGGTCGTCGCGGCCTCGGCCGGGACGGGCGGGCTCGGGGCGCTTGGCGGCCGGCGCGTGCGGCTTGGGCCGGGCATGGGCGGGACGACGATCGTCATCCTCCTCGTCGGCGGCCGGCTGCGGCTGGGCGCCCTGCGCCTCCGCGGGCTTGGCGGCGTCCTCGGCGGCGCGGCGCGCGGCCTCGGCCTCTTCCTCGGCGCGTTGCTTGGCCTCCTCCTCGGCGCGGCGATTTTCCTCGGCGCGGCGGCGCTCTTCCTCGGTCGCCTCCTGCGCCTGGCGGTCCTCGCGCCGGCGCGCTTCCTCGAGCGCGGAGAGGCGCGCTTCCTCGGCCTCGCGGAGCAGGCGGTCCTGCAGCTCGCGGCGGCTCGCCGTGTCGGTCATCGGCCGCTGCGGCGGGGCGGCGGGCCGCGGCGCGGGCTGGACGGGCGCCCTCGCGACCGGCTGAGGCGCCGGCGCCGGCTCGGGCTTCGGCGCTTCCGGCGCGGGATCGCCCGGGCGGCGGAGGGTGCGCGCCTTCTTCGTCTCGACGATCACCGTGTTCGAGCGGCCGTGGCTGAAGCTCTGCTTCACCTTCCCCACCTCGACGGTGCGCTTGAGGCCCAGCGGCGCCCTGGCCCCCAGCTTCGGCTTGTCAGTCGTATCGCTCATACTATCCTTCGTTCACATCCACAGCCGACGCATCCGGCGTGCCCGCCGTCGCGGCGCTTAGCCCAGAGTCAGGTCCGATAAAAGCGCGCCACCGGTCGAGCGCTTGGCGCACGCGGGCGGCAGCCCCACGATCGATCAGGGCGATATGTACCACATTCTGCCGCCCCAGCGCCAACGACAATATGGCCCTTTGTAGTGGAATAACCAGACCTTGGGCCTCCGTCCCGGGCGAAGTCGAGGGGCCCCCGCCGACTCGCCAGGCCTGGTCGAGCTTGCGGTTGCCGTCGCCGCCGGCATCGGCGGCGTGGAGGAGGAGGCGGACCTCGCCCTTGCGGCAGGCCGCCTCGATCTTCTCGGAGCCGGTGAGGAGCGTGCCCGCCCGCGCCTCGAGGCCGAGCCTGTCGAGCGCGGCCTGGCGCAGGGCCGCCTCGATGCGGGCTGAGAGGTCGTCCGGCACGCGCACCGGCGCGCCCTTGAACGCGCGCGCCAGCGCGCCTTTGAGACGGCCCTTCGCCTGGGCCTCCTCGAGGGTGTGCCGATCGACCCCGATCCAAGCCCCCCGCCCCGGGGCCTTGGCGCGCACGTCGGGGAGAAGCTCCCCGTTCGGGGAGAGGGCAAGGCGGATCAGCCCCTCTCGAGGCCGCGTCTCGCGCGAGAGGATGCAGGTGCGTTCGGGCTCGCTCATAGCCCCGTCCCCGAATACAGGGATGGGCCGGAGGTGGGTACGTCTCCACCCGCAGCGACTCTTCCGGATACGCACCCACCCCCGGCCCCTCCCTGCGAGCAGGGAGGGGAGAGTTCGGCGCTTCTGTCGTCAGCCCCTAAGGTCTCATTGGGAGGTTTCCGCAACCGCGTCCTCCCCCTTGGGCTCTTCGTCCTCGAACCAATGCGCGCGGGCGGCCATGATGATCTCGTTGCCCTGCTCGTCGCTGAGGCCGTATTCGGCGAGGATCCCGCCCTTGTCCTCGCTGCGGTTGCTCTCCCGCTGGCGGCGCTGCTCGGGGCGCTTCTTCTGGACCAACTCGTCGGTGGCCAGGTCGGCGAGGTCGTCCAGCGTCTTGATGCCGGCCTTGCCGAGCGTCACCAGCATCGCCTCGGTGAGGTAGGGCATGTCGGCCAGCTCGTCGGAGACGCCGAGCGCCCGCCGCTCCTCGCGCGCCGCTTCCTCGCGCCGCTCCAGCGCCTCGGAGGCGCGGCTCTGCAGCTCCGTCGCCAGCTCGTCGTCGAAGCCCTCGATCGAGGCGAGCTCGTCGAGCTCCACATAGGCGACCTCCTCGAGCGCCCCGAAGCCCTCGGCGACCAGCAGCTGGGCGAGGGTCTCGTCGACGTCCAGCTCGTTCTGGAACATCTCGGAGCGCTCGATGAACTCGCGCTGCCGCTTCTCGCTCGCGTCCGCCTCGGTCATGATGTCGATCGCAGAGCCGGTGAGCTGGCTGGCCAGCCGCACGTTCTGGCCGCGCCGGCCGATCGCCAGGCTGAGCTGGTCGTCGGGCACCACCACCTCGATCCGGCTCTCCTCCTCGTCGATGACGACGCGGCTGACCGTCGCCGGCTGCAGCGCGTTGACGACGAAGGTGGCGAGGTCCTCCGACCAGGGGATGATGTCGATCTTCTCGCCCTGGAGCTCCTGGACGACCGCCTGGACGCGGCTGCCCTTCATGCCGACGCAGGCGCCGACCGGATCGATCGAGCTGTCGTAGCTGATCACGCCGATCTTGGCGCGGCTGCCCGGGTCGCGCGCCGCGGCCTTGATCTCGATGATGCCGTCGTAGATCTCGGGCACTTCCTGGGCGAACAGCTTCTTCATGAAGTCGGGATGGGCGCGCGAGAGGAAGATCTGCGGCCCCCTGTTCTCGCGGGCGACGCGCAGGATCAGCGAGCGCACCCGGTCTCCGACGCGGACGACCTCGCGCGGGATCTGCTGGTCGCGGCGGACGACGCCCTCCGCACGGCCCAGGTCGACGACGACGTGGCCGAACTCGACCCGCTTGACGACGCCCGTGATGATCTCGCCGACGCGGTCCTTGAACTCCTCATATTGCCGCTCGCGCTCGGCGTCGCGGACCTTCTGGAAGATGACCTGCTTGGCGGCCTGCGCGGCGATCCTGCCGAACTCGATCGGCGGCAGGGGGTCGACGATGAAGTCGCCCAGCACGGCGCCGGGCTGGAGCTTCTGGGCGTCCTCGAGGCTGACCTGCTTGAAGTAATCGTCGACCTCGCTGACCACCTCGACGACCCGCCACAGGCGAAGGTCGCCGCTCGTGCCGTCGAGCTTGGCGCGGATGTCGTTCTCGGCGCCGTAGCGGGCGCGGGCGGCGCGCTGGATCGCGTCCTCCATCGCCTCGATGACGATCGCCTTGTCGATCAGCTTCTCACGCGCGACGGCGTCGGCGATGGCGAGCAGCTCGGCCTTGTTGGCGGAGACTCCGCCCTGCGAGGCGGCGCTTGCATTGGTGGCCATGATATCAGTCTTCCTCTGTCTCGGTCGGTTCGGTCTCGTAAATCTCGTCGGCGTCGCCGGCATCTAGCGGCGCGGTCGCCTCGATCAGCCGGTCGGTCATCACCAGCTTGGCGGAATGGAGGGCGGCGAAGGGGACGCCGGCCGCCCCCAGGCCGGGAACGTCGAGGAGGATCGTCTCCCCCTCCGTGCCGAGCAGCACGCCATTATATTGCTTGCGGCCGTTGAGCGGCTCGGCCAGCGCGACCCTCGCCTCGTGGCCCTTCCAGTCGTCGAAGTCGGCGAGGCGGGTCAGCGGCCGGTCGATGCCGGGCGAGCTCACCTCCAGGCGGTAGGCGTGCTCGATCGGGTCGGCTTCGTCGAGCAGGTCGGAGAGGCGCCGCGACAGACGCGCGCAATCCTCGAGAGTCAGCTGCCGGGTCCTGGGATCCTCGGCCATCACCTGCAGCGTCGGGTCCGACGCGCCGCCGAGCATCTTCACCCGCACCAGCGCCAGCCCCTCGGCTTTGGCCGCGGGCTCGATCAGCTCGGTCAGTCCAGCAAGGTCGGTCACGCCGTCTCCCAGGCAAAAACCCTCTCGCGCCGGCCCCGTCCCCGGGACCAGCCTCAACGTCTGACGATGTCGAGGAGGTAGGCCGCATATAGGTGAGGCCGGGCCACGAGACAAGCGTCGAATGCAAATGTCGCCAGGGCTTTAGGAAGCCTCAACAATTGCCGCGTTAACCCCGTGCCCGGAACATCGGGGGGGAAACGCGACATGCCGAATTATATCCGTTGGGGGGCGCCGATCTCGGTCAACACCCAGACCGCAGGCGACCAGCTGAAGCCGAGCACCATCGGCCTCGCCGACGGCAGCTTCCTCGTCGTGTGGCAGACGAACAGCACGACCGCCGACGGCAGCCTCGGCGCCGTCAAGGGCCAGCGCTACAGCGCCTCGGGCGCGGCGATCGGCACCGAGTTCCTGATCAACAGCGCCGCCGCAGGCAACCAGCTCTACGTCCGCGGCGCGAGCCTCCCCTCCGGGGGCTTCGTGCTCACCTGGGAATCCACCGACACGCTCCAGGACGGCAGCGGGACGGCGGTCAAGGCCCAGCTCTACGACGCCGCCGGCGCCAAGGTCGGCGCCGAGTTCAAGGTCAACACCGCGGCCGCGCTCGACCAGCAGCAGCCCACCGTCGCCAGCCTCGCCGACGGCGGCTTCGTCGTCGCCTGGCACACCACCGACACGACCCAGGACGGCGCCGGCTGGGCGGTCAAGGCGCAGCGCTTCGACGCCGCCGGCACCAAGGTCGGCAGCGAGTTCCTCGTCAACACCGTCACCTTCGGCAGCCAGTACAATATCGACGTCGCCGGCCTCTCCGGCGGCGGCTTCGTCCTCACCTGGCAGACCGGCAACGACGTCAACGCCGAGGTCTACGCCCGCGCCTACAATGCCGACGGCACGCCCTTCGGCGCCCAGTGGCAGGTCAGCACCGACTACGGCTCCCAGATCGGCGGCCGGGTCGCCGCGCTGACCAACGGCGGCTTCGTCATCACCTGGTCGACCGGAGGCGGCACGATAAACGGCATCCGCACCGCGATCTACGACGCCAGCGGCACCAAGATCGGCGCGGAGTTCGCCGCCAACACCACCTCGGGCGGCGGGCGGCCGGACATCGTCGCGCTCAGCGACGGCGGCTTCGTCATCGGCTGGGACACGACCGGAACGTCGACGGGCATCCGGGTGCAGCGCTTCGACGCGGCCGGCCAGCGCATCGGGACGGAGACGATCGTCGCCGAGGACTCGGCCTCGAACTCGGTCCTCAGCGACGGGTCCATCACCGCTCTGTCCGGCGGCGGCTTCGTCGTCGCCTGGAACCAGATGCTCTTCACCGGCAGCAACGGCTTCGACATCCGCGCCCAGCGCTTCCTCTCGGACACGACGCCCAACACCGCGCCCGAGCTCGGCGCACCGACCCTGGCCGTGTCGGTCGCGGAGAACGGCACCGCGGTAACCACCCTCACCGCCACGGACGACAACGCGCCTCAGCCCGTCTCCTACTCCATCTCCGGCGGGGCCGACGCCGCCCTGTTCGCGATCGACGCGGTCACCGGCCAGCTCCGCTTTCTAACCGCCCGCGACTACGAGGTCCGCGCCGACGCCGACCGCAACAACGTCTACGAGGTGATCGTCCGAGCCAGCGACGGCCTCCTCTTCGACACCCGTGCGGTCTCCGTGACCATCACCAACGTCAACGAGGCGCCGGTCATCACCACCAACGGCGCCGGCAACACCGCCGCCATCTCGATGGGCGAGAACGCGACCTTCGTGACCACGGTCCGCGCCACGGATCCCGAGAACAGCGCCGTCACCTATTCGATCCAGAGCGGCACCGATGCGGCCCGCTTCACCATCAACGCGACGACCGGCGTCCTCAGCTTCATCGCGGCGCCCGACTACGAGGCGCCGTCGGACTCCGACCACAACAACACCTATCAGGTGACGGTGAGGGCCAGCGACGGCAGCCTCGCCGACACGCAGGGGATCACCGTCACCATCACCAACGTCAACGAGCCGGTGGTGATCACCTCGAACGGCGGCGGCGACACCGCGGCCTTGTCGGTGACCGAGAACGGCCTTGCGGTCGCCACCGTGGCCGCCACCGATCCCGAGAGCGCCGCCATCGCCTATTCGATCGTCGGCGGCGCCGACGCCGCACGGTTCACGATCAACGCCGCGACGGGGGCGCTGAGCTTCGTCGCCGCGCCCGATTACGAGGCGCCCGCCGATGCCAACGGCGACAACGTCTACCAGGTGACGGTTCAGGCCGGGGACGGCACCTTCGTCGACACCCAGGCCCTTTCCATCACCGTGACCAACCAGGACGAGGCGCCGGTGATCGGCTCCAACGGCGGCGGAGACACCGCCGCGGTGTCGGTGGCGGAGAACGGCACCGCCGTGACCACCGTCGCCGCCACCGATCCGGAACACGCGGCCATTTCCTATTCGATCGTCGGCGGCGCCGATGCGGCACGGTTCACGATCAACGCCTCCACCGGCGCGCTCAGCTTCCTCGCAGCGCCCGATTACGAAGCGCCCGCGGATGCGAACGGCGACAACGTCTACCAGGTGACGGTCCGTGCCGGCGACGCGAGCCTCGCCGACACCCAGGCGCTGTCCGTGACCGTGACCAACCAGAACGAGGCGCCGGTGATCGGCTCCAACGGCGGCGGAGACGCCGCCGCCGTGACGGTGGCGGAGAACGGCAACGCCGTGACGACCGTCGCCGCCGCCGATCCGGAGCACGCGGCCCTCTCTTATTCGATCGCCGGCGGCGCCGACGCCGCGCTCTTCTCGATCAACGCTTCCACCGGCGAGCTCAGCTTCATCTCCGCGCCGGACTACGAGGCGCCCGCCGACGCGAACGGCGACAACGTCTATCAGGTGACGGTGCGCGCCGGCGACGGCAGCCTCGCCGATACCCAGGCGCTTTCGGTCACGGTCGGCAACGTCGTCGAGGGCGTCGCCATAACCTCCGACGGAGGCGGCGACACGGCCGCGATCGCGGTCGAAGAGAACGGCGCCGCCGTCACCACCGTGATCGCGGTCAACGGAGAAGCCGGCGCGCCCGCTTACGCGATCGCCGGCGGGGCCGATGCCGCCCTGTTCGCGATCGACGGGGCGACCGGCGGGCTCACCTTCCTCGCGGCGCCCGACTACGAAGCTCCGGGCGATGCCGACGCGGACAATGTCTACGAAGTAATCGTCAGCGCCGGCAACGGAACCTACACGGACGTGCAGACGCTGTTCGTGTCCGTTCTCGACTCGGACGACATGGCGCTGGGTGTAGCCTTCGACGCGTTCGATCCCATCGGACCCTTCACCTTCAGCGAGTCTCCGAACAGCGGCTCTGCGGACGCGCCCTACGGCGCCACCCTGGCCCATCTCGGCGGCGAAAGCGGGTTCATCCTCGCCTGACGTCCGTGCCCCTTCCCCCGCCGGCTCAGCTCGGCGGGGAGAAGGGGACCAGCGCGCTTATGACCCCGATCACGAACAGCGGCGGCAGCGCGCCGCCTTGCGCCTGGAGGGGAAAGGGGCCGAGCGAAACCGGCGCTGAGCCGGCGGAGCTGAGGGCGGCGCTGTCGGACGGGCCCCAGACCGCGTCGACCTGGACCTGGCGCCCGACGAGGAAGCAGGTCGGGGCGAGCGGGAGCAGCCCCGGATTGCTGGTCGTCTCGCCGCTCGAGCAGGCGCCGGCCTGCATCGAGGCGACCGACCAGCCGGCGAGGCTGAACAGCGTCGGCGAGAACCACGACCGCTTGAGCACGACCGCTTGAGCCTTGAGGGTGATCGCCTTGACGCTCGTCCCCGGGTCTGGCGGCAGCGCGGGCGTGGTCCCGACGCGCAGCGCCAGCGCATCCGCGCCGCCGAGGATGGTGAAGTTGCCGTTGCCGGAATCGAGCAGGTCCAGGCTTATGTCCTGGAACTGGCCGGGCACGCTCATGTCCCACCACGTCGGCGGATTGGCCTCCACCAGCCGCCAGGAGGCGTCGGGGGTTCCCGTCAGCGGCGCCAGGGCGGCGGCGTTGAAGGCTCTCTGCGCGTCGGCCAGCACGCTCTGGGTTATCCCCGGGAGAGCGTTAGCGTTGCGCACGATCGTGCCGTAGACGCTCTCGAACGAGCTTCCGGACGGAAAATAATGCTGCTGGAACAGCGGCACCGGATCGACCAGCTGGCGGAACGCATAAGCGGCGCGGAAGTCGCCGTTGGTGTTCGAGCTGCTGAACGCGTTCTTGTAGAGGGCCGGGTTGATGGTGATCGGCAGCGCCGCGGTCTGCAGCACCGGCTTTGGCGGCGCGGGTGCCGCGGCTGGCCCTACGCCGATCCCTGCGCCGACCATCGGCCCCCGGGGAGGCGCCGGCACGCCTTCGTTGGGCGGGGATGGACCGGGCTGCGCGAAAAGCGACAGGTCGAGATCCGGCACGACCCGCGCCAGAGCGGTGGTGATGGGGTCCGCCATGCCTGTTCCTGAAGTGGCGCCCTCCCGCTCCGGCGGAGCGGGAGGGCGGCCTCTATCCTAGCTCGCCGCGGGCGGCGAGGAGGGGGTGACGGAGTTTACGTAGCCGATCACCTGGATGCCCGGGACGGTGATGGTCGTCCCGTCGAACGTGGTGTTGAGCCGGTCGTGCGATTCGCTGTGCGAATAGCTGCCGCCGACCTGGAACGGACCCCAGCCGACGCTCGCCCCGCCGCTCACCGCCGACTCTATGTGGGATTTCTCCTCCGTCGAGAAGGTGCCGCTGAGCTGGAAGTTGCGGGCGACGATCAAGGCCGTCGGCACCAGCGGCATCAGGCCGCCGCCCTTGCCGTCGGAGATGCCGTCGGTCGGGATGCCCTCGACCGACCAGTTCTGCATCTGGAACAGGATCGGGTTGTACCAGGGGCGGTAGATGCGCACGACGCCGATGGTCGCGGTGAGGTTGAAGCTCGTCGCCTGGCTCTGGAAGGTCTGGGTGCTCGAGCTGCCGCTCGCGCTCCCGCCCACCGACCACAGGCCCCAGCCGCCCGAGGCGCCCGAGGACCAGCTGTCGAACGAGGAGTCGGCCGACTGGTTGAGTGTGCTCGAGCTGATGCTCATCGTCGTCATGTTCTGCGCCTCGCTGGCGTCGGCCCAGTCGGAAGGCGTCGCGTAGGCGAGATACCAGGGCGGGCTGCCCACCGTCATCGAGGCGAGCGCGGCGTTGCGCATCGCCTGCTGCGCCTGGCTGATGACGTCGCGGCTCGCCGAGTTCACGGTCGTGGTGAGGGCGTTCAGCGCCTGGATGACGAGCGGCGCCCCGCTCTGCTGGAGGTTGTTCCAGGCGGCGTTGACCGCGGCCGAAAGCACCGGCTCCTTGGCGATCCACTCACGCTGCTGCTTCGGGTCCGACAGGTCGTAATTGTTGAAGGTGAGCCGGTAGGAGGAGATGGCGGCGATGTAGCTCTGCAGATTGACCTGGTAGGTCTTGTAGATCCCGCTCGGCACCGTCTGGGTCGTCGAATTGCCCATGAAGTCGGTCATGGTCTGCGTCGTGTTGAGGAAGTTGAAGGCCATGTTGTAGGTCTTCAGCTGGTTCGGATCGACGGCGGCCGTGCTGTTCGCATTGCGGACGATCGTGTTGTAGACGTCGGAGACCCGCTTGGTGGAGTCCGACCACAGCACCTGCGGCGCCGGCACGACGTCCACCATCCGCGAGAAGGCCTCCGCGGCCCGCATGTCTCCGTTGGGATTGACGGGTGAAAAGGCATTGGCGAAGTCCGCCTCCCTAATCGCCTGGTTCGAGGCGAACTGGATCATCGACGAGGTCTTGTCGAATGGCGCTGGCTGGTCCGAAGTGGGAGCGTAAGTGATTGTACTGAAAAGATTATTGTAAAGGGTGTGCATCACCTGAAGATCGGTCCCGGCCATTCTACTCTCCTGTAGGCGAGCGCGCCAACGAACATGACGCTCCCCTCCGCCTGATGGAGCGCGAGACTACACCGTCGCCGCACTTAGACAAGCGGCCTAGACCGTGATCGCTTCAGGCTGAATCAGCCTGAGGCGTGAATCATGGTCCAGACATATTATCGAGAGCCTGATTCACGCCTCAGGTTGAAACGCCGCCGGCGTTTCAACCTAGGACGACCAGCTCTCGGCTCTTCTTCGCACGCTATATTTCCACGATTGCAGGGCCGGCTGGCCGAAAAGCATTGCCGCCGCACAAGATCATCCGGCCGGACTCAGCGCCCAGAGCGTCACCTTCCCGTCTTCGTCCGCCGCCACGATATTCCGGCCGTCGGGCGAGAAGGCGACGTAGAGGGCATCCTCCCGCAACTTGAGCGCCGCGACGAGCGCGCCGTCGGCCACGCGCCAGAGCCGGACGACGTCGGTCTCGCCGCCGAAGCCGGTGAGCTGGTGGAGGAAGGTGCCGACGCCGCCGCGGGCGCGGCCGGCGCTGGCCAGCCATCGGCCGTCGGGGCTGAAGGCAAGCTTGTAGACGTGGTTGCCGGCCGCGATCCGCCGGAGCGGCGCGCCGTCGGCGCCGCGGCGGAGGAAGATGGTCGAATCGTCGCCGCCGGTGGCGAGCAGGCGCCCGTCGGGGCTCCAGGCGAGGCCGACCACCGCCTCCTCATGCTCCCTTCCGACGGCGAGAGGGCGCCCCGTCGCGGCGTCCCACAGCCGCGTCGTCGTGTCGAAGCTGCCGCTGGCGAGGCGGGCGCCGTCGGGGCTGAAGCGCACCTCCCAGATGTTGCGGCCATGACCCGACAGCCGCAGGACCGGACGTCCCGCCGCCACGTCCCACACGTGGATCGTCTTGTCCTCGCCGGCCGCGGCGAGGCGGCGGCCGTCCGGGCTCGCCGCCACCGTCCACACCGTTCCGGCGGCCCCGTCGAGACGGCCCGTCGGCCGGCCGCTCGCCGGGTCCCAAAGGCGCACCTTGCCGTCATATCCGCCGGTGGCGAGCCAGGATCCGTCGGGCGCGAAGACGGCGCTCGTCGCGCCGCCCGGATGGCTGAGCCGCCGGACGAGGACTAGGCCCGGGAGACGGCGGACCGCGACGGGGCCGGCGGCGCTGGTCGTCGCCAGCAGCCGCCCGTCCCGGCTGAACGCCGCCTCGCGCGCCGGGGCGCGGTCGTCGCTGAAGACCGCGACCCTCCGCGCCTCGAGACGCGGACCGGCCGTGACCGGCACCGGCGTCGCCGAGGGCCAGGCCAGCCCCGCGACGGCGGCCAGCATCGCCGCTCCGGCCGCCCATCCCACCGCCTGCTTCGCCTTCATCCGATCCCTCCCGCTTCGCGGCGCTTGTCCCCTTCTTGGCATGTGCGATTCGCCAATCGGTTCCATTTCGAGTACGATCGGGCATCGTCGCCAACTGACTCAAGCCAGCGATGACCGAGAGAGACTGGAGAGCTCCCGCTTGTAACGAGGAGCGCCGTATGTCCCAAGGTTCTGAATCCACGTCGAACGTGGTGTCCATCGGAACGTCCGAAGCCGAACTGATACTCAGCGACCTCCGTCGGCTGCGGGAGCGAATCATCACCGCTTGGTTCGAGCGCGGCGTGATGCTGACGCTGGACGAGCAGGCGCGGCTCCGCGACGAGATCAGGCAGACGTGCTCTTTGCTGACGGACCTCACCGCCAGCTCCTAGCCAGCCTTCGGCCGGTTTCGCCCTCACCTACACGTTCAACGTCCGCCGCTGACCTTCCGGACCGTTCGGACCTGTCGCCCCCGGCTCAGCGGCCGACCACCGCCTCGCCGGCGTAGAGGATCGCCGCATAGGTGGCGCGGGCGGTGCGTGCGGCGACCGTCGCGATCATCGCAGCGGCGGCCCATGCCGCGACGAGCAGGGTCCAGGGCAGCATCGCCGCGGCGGCGACGAGCGTCACCGCCAGCCCGGCGCCGAGCTTCAGCGCCAGCGGCCTGGGCTTCACCGGCGTTGCGGCGGCGGCCTCGATCCTGTTCATGAACATCGGCGTCTCTCCCTTTGACCGGGAAGGTGCCGCAACAAGGTTAACCAAAGCCTAAGATCGGCTCAGGCCGCCTCGAACACCCAATAGCGGTTGAGGAGGAAGCTCGCGAGCGGGGTCACGAACATCATCGCCGGCACCGGCGCAAGCGGCGGCAGGTGGAGGAGCCCGGTGGCCACCCACACCCAGAAGCTGTTGAGGGCGAGCGCGAAGCCCGAGGCCATCAGGAAGCGCACCACCATCACGCCCTCGCCCTTGTCCTTGTCGGCGGCGAAGCTCCAGCGGCTGTGGACGGCGTAGCCGACGCCCACGCCGCAGATCCAGCTGAGGCTGTTGGCGAGGAGCGGCCGGACGTGAAGGAGGGTGGCGGCGGCCGAATAGACGAGCACCGAGAAGAGCGTGACGCCGAGCCCGGCCGCGACGTAGCGGACGAGCTGGCGGAAGGCCTCGCTTCCGAAGGCCGGATGGACCCCCTCCAGCGTCGTCCAGAGACGGCCGATCCGCTCCACCGTCACGCCGCCGTCCGCTGCAGCCTTGCCTCCATCGCCGCCGGCAGGTCGCTCACCGCGATGGCGGGCGCCAGGCGGGATTCGGTCTCGGGCCGATAGAGGCGCGGCGCCTTCAGGCCCCAGCGGCAGAGGCGATAGTCGATCGCCGTCCTCAACACGCCCAGGCCGTAGATGCAGGATCGGCGGAAGTTGATGCTGGAGGCCTCGGGGAAATATTTGGTCGGGCACGATATCTCGCCGATCCGGAAATCGTGCCAGGCGGCCTGCGCGATCATCTGGTTGTCGAACACGAAGTCGTCCGAGCAGGCGAGAAGGGGCAGCTTCTCGAGCACGTCCCGGCTCCAGGCGCGATAGCCGGTATGATATTCGGAGAGCTTCTGCCGCATCACCAGGTTCTGGAAGGCGGTGAGGAGCCGGTTGAAGACATATTTGTAGCGCGGCATGCCGCCGTCGATGGCGCCCCGGCCCAAGATGCGCGAGGCGAAGACGGCGTCGTAATGGCCCGACGCGATCATGCCCGCCATCGCGGTGACGAGGCGCGGCGAATATTGATAATCCGGGTGGAGCATGACGACGATGTCGGCGCCGCGCGCCAGGGCCGCCGAATAGCAGGACTTCTGGTTGGCGCCGTAGCCCCGGTTGCGGTCGTGGACGATGGTGTGGAGGCCGAGCTCGCGGGCCACCCCGATCGTGTCGTCGACGCTGCAATCGTCGGTGAGGATGATGTCGTCGACCACGTCCCGCGGTATCTCGGCGCAGGTCTGGCGCAACGTCTTCGCCGCATTATAGGCCGGCAGCACCACCGCTACCTTGCGACCGTCGATCATCCTCTTCCTCCCACCTGTCCGCCGGCTGTCCTCCGGCGCCGGCCCCGAACGGTTAAGCAAGGGTGGTTAACAAGCTCCTACGGTCCGGCAAAAAGTAGGGGCTTTGCAAGGCTAAGCGGGCTAGGGACCCGCGGCAAGGGGAGGACGTCTTGGAGCTTGCGGTTCCGAATGGGTTGAGCGCAGTCCAGAAGAGGGTGCGGCTTGCCCTCTTCCTCGCCTGGCTGGCGCTCCTCCTCGTCCTCGCCTCCCGCCACGTCTTCTGGCGCGACGAGGTTCGCGCCTTCTCGATTGCCCTTGCCGGCGACGGGATTGGCGGGATGCTGCGCGGCCTCCACGGCGAGGGACATCCCGCTTTGTGGTACCTCCTGCTCCGCGGAGTCCATGCGCTGGTCCCGGTCCGCGAGGTGTTGCCGGCCGTCGCCGCCCTGGTCGCGGCGGGGGCGATGGCCCTGCTCGCCTTCCGCTCGCCCTTCAAAGCGGGGCTGATCGCGCTCATCCTCTTCGGTCAGTTCGGCCTGTTCGAATATGCCGTGACGGCGCGCAACTACGGGATCAGCATGCTGCTCCTGTTCGCGATCGCGGCGCTCTACCCGCGCTGGCGCGACCGGGGGGTGACGATCGGCGCTCTGCTCTTCCTCCTGTGCAACACCAACGTTCCCTCGGCCCTCCTCGCCGCCGCCTTCTGCCTGTTCTGGCTGATCGAGATCACCGCCGAGGAAGGGCTGCGCTGGACCCGCAAGCACAGCCTCTTCGCGTTGAACGCGGCGCTCGCGGCGCTCGGCGCCCTCGCCTGCTTCCTCACCGTCTTTCCCACCGTGCACGACGCCGCGGTGGTCCAGCATCCGGGCGGGATCACGCTGAGGACGGTGGCCTCGGCCATCCTCTTCCCCGCCGAGTCCTTCCCCAACCTCGCGCCGGACCTGTTCGCCGGCAGCGCGGCGATGAGCACGGGCCTGGCCGTCATCCTCGTCGGAAGCCTGTTCGGGCTCATCCGCCGGCCCGCCGCCTTCCTCCCGAGCGCGCTCGTTCTGGTCGGCTTCGAGCTGTTCTTCCGCCTGGTCTATCCCGGCAGCTACCGGCACCAGGCGCTGCTCCTCGTCTGGCTGATCGCCGCCTATTGGCTGGCGTCGCGGGGCCGCGGCGGCGCATGGCCGGCCCGCTGGCGGATCGGCGAGCGCACGACCGCCGTCGCCGCCGTCGGCGCTGCGCTGTTCGTGCTCCTCCTCGCGCTGCAGCTCCCCAACAGCCTCCTCCTTCTCCAGCGCGAGGTGCAGGGCGTTCCCTACAGTCAGTCTCGCAACCTCGGCCGCCTCCTCGTCCGCGAGCGGCTTCAGGATGCGACGCTGATGGCGGATCCCGACGTGCTGCTCGAGCCGATCCCCTATTACGCATCCAATCCGATCTTCCTGCTGCGCGAGCGGAAGTTCGGGAAGGTGGTGCGCTTCACCCGTCACGCCCGAACCGGCCTGACTCTGGCCGACCTGCTCGCCGACGCCCGAACGATCCGCGCCCGCAGCGGCCGTCCCGTCGTCATCCTCCTCCACCACCTGCTCGACGAGACCGCGCCCCATATTGCCGACGAAGGTTATCTCGGCACCTTCTCCACCACCCCGGCATCGGTCCGCGACTTCCTCGCGTCGACGCGCAAGCTCGCGACGCTGTCGCCCTCGGTGAGCGACGAGATATACGACGTCTATCTGCTTCCGGTGGACGGCGGGGCGGCGCCCGGCATTGCGGGGCGCGCGCCGGGACCCTAGAGCCGCGCGGTCCCCCCGGAGACCCGCTCATGCCGCTCAAGCTTCGCCTCGCCGCCTTCGCCGCCCTGATCCTCGCCGCCTGCAACGGCTCCGGCGACGCCGCCCCCGCGGCTTCGGGGGGCGCAAGGCCCTTCGCCGTCCGCGCGCTGGCCCGCTTCGAGGAGCCCTGGGCGATGACCTTCCTGCCCGACGGCCGCGCCCTGGTCACGGAAAAGGCCGGACGGCTGCTGATCTGGAAGGAAAGCGGGTCGCCGGTCCCGGTTGCCGGGGTCCCCAAGGTCGCCTATGGCGGCCAGCTCGGCCTCGGCGACGTCGTCCTCCACCCCGCCTTCGCGCGCAACCGTCTCGTCTATCTCAGCTGGTCGGAGGAAGGCCCCGGCGACACGCGCGGCCCGGTGGTCGGCCGGGCGCGGCTCGTCGAGGAGAAGGGCTCGGCCCGCCTCGACGGCCTGCAGGTGATCTGGCGCGCCGAGAAGGTCGACGGGCGCTACCACCATAGCCACCGCATCGCCTTCTCGCCCGACGGGAAGCTGTTCATCACCAGCGGCGAGCGGATGAAGTTCACCCCCGCGCAGGATCTCAATTCCAGCCTCGGCAAGGTCATCCGCCTCAACGACGACGGCTCGGTTCCGGGCGACAACCCCTTCGCCTCGCGCGGCGGCGTCGCCGCGACGGTCTGGTCGCTCGGTCATCGCAACCTGCTCGGCCTCGCCTTCGACGCCGGCGGACGCCTGTGGGAGGACGAGATGGGCCCCAAAGGCGGCGACGAGGTCAACCTCATCGAGCGTGGCGGCAATTACGGCTGGCCGGCCGTCTCCAACGGCGACAATTACGACGGCAGCCCGATACCGGACCATCCCACCCGGCCGGAGTTCGCCGCGCCGAAGGTCTTCTGGAACCCCTCCATCTCGCCCTCCAGCCTGATGATCTACTCGGGACGGCTGTTTCCGGAATGGCGCGGCAGCGCCTTCATCGGCGCCCTCTCGGGCAAGGCGCTGATCCGCGTCGCCCTTGACGGCAGCAACGCCCGCAAGGCCGACCAATGGGACATGGGCCAGCGCATCCGCGAGGTCGAGCAGGGCCCCGACGGCGCCATCTACCTGCTGGAGGACGCCCCCGGCGGCCGGCTGCTGAGGCTCACGCCCGCTGGCCGGAGGTAGTCCCGATCCGCTCAGCCCGATCCTTCAAAGGCTTTGGGTCCGGCGGTAGCGGAAGTACCAGACCTCGTGGCCCTTGCGGCGGGCCTTGGCTTCGTAGCGCGTCTCGGGCCAGCCGCCGGGGCGGGTGAGGAAGTCCTTGGCGCTCTCGGCCAGCCACTCGAAGTCGCGGCGGCGGTTCATGATCATCATCGACCAGCGGCAATAGGTCGGATCGTCGGTACCCAGGCGGAACTCGCCGCCCGGCTTGAGCTTGGCGGCGATGAGGTCGAGCGGGCCGTCGTTCACCATCCGCCTCTTGGCGTGGCGGGCCTTGGGCCAAGGATCGGGGTGGAGCAGGTAGACCATGGTCAGCGCGCCGTCGGGCACCCGTTCCAGCACCTCCAGCGCATCCCCCATGTGCAACCGGACGTTGGCGAGGCGCCGGTCCCGCACGTGGCCCAGCGCCCCCACCACGCCGTTCAGGAAGGGCTCCGCGCCGACGAAGCCGTGATCGGGCAGCAGGTCGGCGCGATAGGCGAGGTGCTCGCCCGAGCCGAAGCCGATCTCCAGGTGGAGCGGCCGGTCGTCGCCGAACAGGTTGCGGGAGTCGACCCGGCCCTCGTCGGGGACCGAGATCGCCGGCAGCAGCTGCTCCAACAGCGCCGCCTGGCCCTGCCTCAGCTTGTGGCCGGAGCGGCGGCCGTAGAGACGGCGCAGAGTGGTGGGGTCGCCGCTCATCGCGCCGGCGCCGCGCCGCGTCTCTCCTACACCGCCGCCTTGAGCCTCTCGACCAGGTCGGTGCGCTCCCAGGGGAAGAAGTCCCCCTCCGCCTTGCGGCCGAAATGGCCGTAGGCGGCGGTCTTCTCGTAGATCGGCTTGTTGAGGCCGAGATGGGTGCGGATGCCGCGCGGGGTGAGGCCGCCGAGCTCGGTCAGCGACATGATCGCCTTCTCGATCGCCTGGTTCTCCACCGCGCCGGTGCCGTGGGTATCGACGTAGAGGGAGAGCGGCTCGGACACGCCGATCGCGTAGGCGAGCTGGATCGTGCAGCGGCGCGCGAGGCCGGCCGCGACGATGTTCTTGGCAAGGTAGCGCGCGGCATAGGCCGCCGAGCGGTCCACCTTGGTCGGGTCCTTGCCCGAGAACGCGCCCCCGCCGTGCGGCGCGGCGCCGCCATAGGTGTCGACGATGATCTTGCGGCCGGTGAGGCCGGCGTCGCCGTCGGGCCCGCCGATCTCGAAGCTGCCGGTCGGGTTGATGTGATAGACGGTGCCGTTGGCGAGCAGCTCGCCCGGAAGGACGTCGGCGACGACCTCGCGGACGTAAGACTTGAGCTCGGCCTCCCGGTCGCCCTCGTCATAGCCCTTGCCGTGCTGGGTGGAGACCACGATGGCGGTTGCGGCGACCGCCTTGCCGTCCTCGAACTTCAGAGTCACCTGGCTCTTCGCGTCCGGCTCCAGGAAGGGGGCTCGGCCGGAATGGCGGTCGGCGGCCATGCGCTCGAGGATCTTGTGGCTGTAATAGAGCGTGGCGGGCATCAGGTCCGGCGTCTCGTCGCAGGCGAAACCGAACATGATGCCTTGGTCGCCGGCGCCCTCGTCCTTGTTGCCGCTCGCATCGACGCCCTGCGCGATATGCGCGGACTGGCCATGGAGGTTGTTCTGGAAGCGGAAGCTCTCCCAGTGGAATCCCTCCTGCTCGTAGCCGATGCGGCGCACCGTCTCGCGCACCGTGCGCTCGATCTCCTCCTGCGCGCCCGGCGCCCATTCCTCGTCCTCATAGACGCCGCGGCAGCGTATCTCGCCGGCCAGCACGACGAGCTGGGTGGTGGTCAGGGTCTCGCAGGCGATGCGCGCCTCCGGGTCCTTGGACAGGAAGAGGTCGACGATCGCGTCGGAAATCTGGTCCGCAACCTTGTCCGGGTGACCCTCGGACACCGATTCGGACGTGAAGAGATAATTGCTGCGCATCGGGAGAAACGGCCTTCCTGAAGCTTCGAATCGGGGGGAATGCGGATATAAGGATATCCTTATATCCGCCCGTAGCGCGTCCGGCGGCCGACTGCAATCGCCACCGCGCCGAGCAGAAGCGCAAAGACGAACGGCGCGAAGTTCCCGAGCAACGCGAAGGGGGTAGGCCGCTTCGGCGGCGGAAGGCGCGCGTCGATCACCCCCATGGTCCGCCACGGAAGGCTGGCGGCGAGGCGGCCGTCCGCGTCGACCGCGGCGCTGATTCCGGTCGGGGTCGCTCGAAGGACCGGCAGCCCTTCCTCCAGGGCCCGCATGCGCGCCTGGGCGAGGTGCTGGGGCGGACCCCACCGACCGAACCAGGCGTCGTTCGACGGGTTGAACAGGAAGGCGGGACGATCCTTGGGATCGACCACCTCGCCGGAGAAGATGATCTCGTAGCAGAGCTGGAAGCCGACCTTGCCGACGATCGGCAGGTCGAACGTCCGCGGTCCAGGGCCGGGGACGAAGTCGGTGTCGCCGGGGGCGAGGCGGGAGAGGCCCAGGGCCGAGAGGAGCGGCCGCATCGGCAGATACTCGCCGTAGGGGACGAGGTGCGCCTTGTCGTAGCGGGCGAGGATGCGGCCCTCGCGCGTCATCGCGAAGACGCTGTTGGTGGCGCTCGTCACCCTCACCCCGTCCTCGGACTGTGCCGTGTCGCTGCCCGTGAGGAGAAGGTCTCCCGGCCCGACCAGCCGCCCCACCGCCCGCCTCAGCCTCTCCGTCTCGGCCTGCGCATAGGGATCGGGGAGGCCCACCTCGAGCGGGCGGGTGACGGCGGATTCCGGCCAGAGGACGGCCCGCGGCGTCGCCGGATCGTGAGCCGAAAGCCGTCCCAGCCGCTCCAGCGTGGGCGCCACCACGCCCTCCTCCCATTTGACGTCCTGGCCGATGTTCGGCTGAACGATGCGGATCGCCGGCCCCGGCGGCGCCCGCTGCGGCGGGCTTGCCAGCAGCCCCGCCAGCGCTACGGCGCAGGCTCCCGCGACGAGCGAGGCGCCGCTCCGCCAGCGGCGGCCGGCCAGCTGCCAGAGCGCGCCGCCGAGCAGGACGGCGAGGCCGGAGGTGCCGTAGGTCCCGACGAGGGTCGCCGCGCGCGCCCAGAATGTAGGGAGGAGGGCGACGCCCGCCGGGTTCCAGGCGAAGCCGGTGAACATCGTCGCCCGCAGCCATTCGGTGGCGATCCAGCCGGCCGCGAGGACGAGCGTCAGGCGAAGCGGGTCGCCGCGGCCGTGCCGCCAGGCCAGGCCGCAGGCGAGCGCCGGGTAGACGGCGAGGTAGAGCGAGAGGAGCACCACCGCCACCCAGCCCAGCCAGGCCGGCATCGCCGACTGGTAGGTGAAGGCGGTGGCGATCCAGTTGAGGCCGAGGACGAAGTTGCCGAGGCCGAACCACCAGCCCCGGGCGAGCGCGGCCCGAAGCGAGGCCGCCCGGTCCAGCCCGTGCAGGAGGAAGCCGAACGCCGCCGGCATCAGCGGCCAGAGGCCGAACGGCTGGAAGGCGCAGGCGGCGGCGAGGCCGGCGAGAAAAGCGTAAAGGTGCGGCCTCATCGAGCGCCGCTTATCGGGACGATGGCCTGCCGGTTCAATGACGATGATCGCGGCGCGGCGCCGCCCGGCCTCGCGCGGATCGGCTTACCTTCGGGCGTTCGACGTTCTAAGGCGCTCTCCATGACGCTGCCGCCCTTCCACCTCGCCTTTCCGGTCCACGACATCGAGGCGGCCCGCGCCTTTTACGGCGGCCTGCTCGGCTGCCCGGAGGGCCGGAGCGCGCCCGAATGGGTGGATTTCGACTTTTTCGGCCACCAGATCGTCGCCCATCTCGATCCCACGCTTCGCCCTCCGGCGCATCGCAATCCGGTCGACGGCCACGACGTGCCGGTGCCTCATTTCGGCGCGGTGCTGCCCATGGCGCAGTGGCAGGTCCTCGCCGACCGGCTGACGGCGGCCGGGACCGACTTCGTCATCGCCCCCACCGTCCGCTTTCGCGGCGAGCCGGGGGAGCAGGCGACGATGTTCTTTCTCGATCCGTCGGGGAACGCGCTCGAGCTCAAGGCGATGGCGGATCCGGCGAACCTGTTCGCCAGATAGGGTAGCCGCCGCGCCTTATTCGGCGGCCACGCCCAGCGACAGGCGGCGGGCCTCGGCGGCCTCGCTCTCCCCCTCGGCATCGACCGGCTCCGCCGAGTCCCGCTCCTGCGCGAACCAGGCGGCGGTGGCTTCGAGGCCCTGCTGAAGCGTCACCTTGGGTTCCCAGCCGAGCAGCGCCTTGGCCCGGCCTATGTCGGGGCGGCGGCGGCGCGGATCGTCGATGGGCAGCGGCCGATAGGAGATCCGGGAGCGGGAGCCGGTCATCCGAAGCACCCGTTCCGCGAGGTCGCTGACCGTGAGCTCCACCGGATTGCCGAGATTGACCGGCCCGTCCCGCACGTCGCTCGCCATCAGCCGCATCAGCCCATCGACGAGGTCGGAGACGTAGCAGAAGCTGCGGGTCTGGCTTCCGTCCCCGTAGATCGTCACGTCCTCGCCGGCGAGCGCCTGGCAGATGACGTTCGAGACGACGCGGCCGTCGTCGGGCCGCATGCGCGGGCCGTAGGTGTTGAACAGGCGCGCCACCCGGACGTCGGCGCGGCGGAGGCGCTGGAAGTCGAAGGCCAGCGTCTCCGCCGCGCGCTTGCCTTCGTCATAGCAGGCGCGCGGGCCGGTGCAGTTCACCCAGCCGCGATAGCTTTCCGTCTGCGGATGCTGCTCCGGGTCGCCGTAGACCTCGCTGGTCGAGGTGAGGAGGAACCGGGCGCCCTTCTCCTCCGCCAGGCGGAGGAGGTTGCGGGTGCCGACCACGTTGGTCAGCATCGTATGCTCCGGGTCCATCTGGTAGTGAGGCGGCGAGGCGGCGCAGGCGAGATTGTAGACGTGGGAGAACCGGCGCCGCGACACGGCGGCGGGAAGCTCGTCGATCACGTCGGCCTCGACGAAGTCGAACCGGGATTCGCCGTGCAGGTGCCTCAAATTGCCGGGCCTGCCCGTCGTAAAGGAATCGAGGCAGACGACGGTCGCCCCCTCGGCCAGCAGCGCATCGACGAGGTGCGAACCGATGAAGCCGGAGCCGCCCGCAACCAGTGCGATCTTTGAATTTGCAGTTCTCACAGCCAGCTCCTTAGCTCGTTAATCCGGAAAACGGCAGCAGGCTTTGCGCCGTCCTGATCATCCCGCCGTCTCCAGCCGCAGCCCCACCTTGGGACGGGCGGCTTCGGCGAGGTACGATTCCAGCTCGCCGGCGCGGTGGGCGGCGGTGTGCGCGGCGAGCACCCTGGAGCGCGCCGCCGCGCCGATCGGCGCCGCGAAAGCCGCGTCGCCGCGCTCCAGCAGGGCGACGACCTCGCCGGGGCCATCGGCGAGCACTATCTCCCGCCCCGGCACGAACAGCTCGCTCAAGCCCTCCCACCGGTCGGAGACGACGGGGACGCCGCAGGCCGCCGCCTCGAACAGACGGACCGACGGCGACCAGCCGGCGGCGATCATGTCGGCGCGGGTGACGTTGAGGGTGAAGAGCGACGCGGAATAGAAGGCGGGATGCCCCGCCGGCGGCAGATGCTCGATCCGCTCGACGTTCGCGGGCCAGGCGATGTCGCCGGGATATTGCGGCCCGGCGACGACGAACCGCCGCCCGGGAAGGCGCCGCGCCGGCTCGATCAGCAGCCGCTCGAGGGTCGGCTGCCGGTCGGGGCTGTAGGTGCCGAGATAGGAGAGGTCCCAGCGCTTGGGGATGTCGAGCGGCGGATAGGCCTCGGGATCGACCGAGCAATAGAGCGCCCGCGCCGCCGGGCTGTGGAAGCGCCGCTCGATGTGGCGCAGGGTCGGCCCGCCGGTGAACGACAGATAGAGGTCGAAGCCCGGTATCACTTCGGGCGAGAGATATTCGAAATCGCCGCGCTCCAGCTTCGCCAGGGTGACGGGCGTGTCGATGTCGTAGAAGGCGGCGACGCCGCGGGCATGGTCCTGCACGAAGCGGGCGACCGCGACTCCTTCGGGCACGTAGGAGCCGACCATCACCGCGTCGGCCTCCGCTATCTCCCGCCGCCAGAGCTCCAGCCCTTCCAGGTCGGCATAATATTCCAGCCGGCAATAATCGGGCCGGGTGACGTCGCGATGGTCGCGGTACCAGGGCATGTCCCGCTCCAGGAACATGATGTCGTGGCCGCGGGCGGCGAACGCCTTGAGCAGCGCGCGGAACGTCGTCGCGTGGCCGTTGCCCCAGCTCGACGACAGCGAAAGGCCGAGGACGACCAACTTCATCACGCGGCGCTCCGCGCGGGCTGGCGCGCTTCGCGGAACAGTGCGTCGACCTGCTCGCCGCGATGGGCGTAGCTATGCTCGGCGCGGACGCGCGCCAGCGCCGCACGGCCGATCGCCCGCGCCCGCTCGGGCGTCAGCGACTCGACGATTTCCGCGACATCCCGGCCGTCGCGGGCGACGAGGACCTCCTCCTGCGGCGCGAGGAACAGCTCGATGCCTTCCCATGCGTCGGTGATCAGGCAGGCGGCGGCGCCGGCCGCCTCGAAGACTCGGGTGGCCGGCGAGAAGCCGACATGGGCCATCGAATCGCGCGCCACGTTGAGCACCGCCAGAGGCGTGCAGTTGAAGGCGTTGTGCTGGTGCGTGTAGACGTGGCCGAGGTGCCGGACGTTGCCGGGCATCGCCTTCGACTCCCAGCCGTTGCCGCCGATCAGGAAGCTCCGCTCGGGCTGCAGGGCGGCGGCGCGGAGGAAGAATTCCTCCACCCGCGCCTCCCGATCCGGGAGGCGGTTGCCGAGGAAGGCGAGGTCGGCGAAGAAAGCGGGATCGGGCGCGACGGGGTGGTGGGTCGCCGGATCGAGCGCATTGTAGACGGGGACGCAGCGGCGCGCGCCGAAGCCCTGATAGGCGTCGATCACCGGCGGCCCGCCGCCGTAGGTCAGGACCATGTCGAGGCTCGGCAGCACCCGGCGGACGACGTGGCTCTCGTCGGCGCGCATCTCGTCCAGGGTCGCTGCGGCATCGACGTCCCAGAAGAGCCGCAGCGCGCCGTCGCGGCTATGCTCGACTATGCCTTCCAGCAGCTCCGTGTCGAAGACGCCGACGCCGCTCGCCTTGACGACGATATCGGCCTTGCGGGCGTCCTCGAGGACTTGCCGGAGCCCTTCCGGAGTCGCCGGATAGACGATCGATCTCGCCCACTCGGGGGGATCGATGTCGCGATGCCGCTGACGCTCGAACGCGTCGGGCTCGTAGAAGGTGATGTCGTAGCCGCGCCCGGCAAGGTCGCGCAGCAGCCCGCGATAATAGGTCGCAGCGCCGTTCCAGTAGGAGGAAAGAAGGCTGGAGCCGTAGAAAGCGATCTTCATGCGGTGAGCCTCAATTCGGCGGGCGCGGCGAAGCGCGCGACGATGGCGATCAGCTCGTCGGCGCGGTGGCCGCAGGTGTGGCGGGCCCGGATCGTCTCCAGGCCGCTTCTCGCCAGCGCCGCCCGCAGCTGCGGATCGTCGCGGAGCGCCAGGAGGTGACGGGTCATCTCCTCGCCGTCGCGGGCGACGAGATAGTCTCGGCCGGGCCGGAACAGCCCCTCTTCATCCTCCCAGGGAGCGGAAACGAGCGGGATGCCGCACGCCATCGCCTCGAACGGCCGGATCGTCGGGATGCCCGGCAGCAGCTTCGTGTAGTAGCGGCGCGGCACGTGCACCGTCGCCAGGTGGCGGGCGAAGACCTCGGGGGCGCGGGCGTTGGGAAGCCAGCCGTGGTAGCGGCCGCCGTAGCGGCGGACCGTGGCCTTGGCCGTCTCGTGGTAGCGCACCCCGTAGACGTCGAGGCCGAGGCCGGCGGCGCGGGCGGGCCGGAAGAGGAATTCCTTGAGCTCCTTGGTGCGCTCGCCCTCCCCCCAATTGCCGATCCAGACGAGGCCCGAGCGCGCCACCTCCTCGGCCGGGGGATGGAAGCGGCGGATATCGGCGGCCTCGTGCCAGACGAAGACGCGGTCCCCCCAGCCCCAGCGGCGATAGACCTGGGCGAGCGTCTCGCCGAAGGCGAGGACGCCGTCATAGGCGCCAAGGTCGTAGGCGCGCATCTCGGCCCGCGCCGAGACCGCGCGGTGATGAGTGTCGTGGAAGAGCAGGGTGAAGCGGCCGCCGGCGGCGCGCAGGCGCCCTAGCCCGGCGACCAGCGCCGGATCGTTCCACTCATGGGCGATGACGAGGTCGGCGTCGCCGACCATCGCGCGAAGATCCGCGTCTTCGCCATAGGGCCGCGAAGACAGCTCGGGGTAGAGCCGTCGATAGGAGTCCAGCCCCTCCTCGCCATGGTCCTTGAGGAGGTTCTCGAGGCTCCAGGCGCCCTCAGGCTCCCAGACCTCCACCTGATGGCCGCGCGCGCCAAGCTCGCTGAGGACGCCGCGCAGGAAGTGGGCGTTGCCGTGATTCCAGCATGAGGCGAGGGAATGGGTGAAGTAGCGGATCCTCACGCCGCCCTCGCGGCCAGGACGGGGCGACGCACGGCGGGGAGGAGGCGGCGGTAGAGCGAGGCCATCTGCGCCGCCATCGCGTCGGGCGTGTAGCGCGCCGCGCGCTCGGCCGCGGCGGCACCGCGCACGGAACGCTCGAAATCGTCGCTGACGAGCCCGGAAACGGCCTCGACGTAGGCCTTCTCGTCACGCGCGGGCACGTACAGGGCAGCCTCCCCCCAAAGCTCGCGGAAGGTCGGGATGTCGGAGAGGATGAGCGGGCAGCCCGCCGCCGCCGCCTCCAGCACCGCCAGCCCGAACGGCTCGTAGAGCGCCGCGGAGACGAACACCGGCCGCGCCGACAGCCAGCGCGCCATCTCCTCCTCGCCCAGCGCGCCGAGGCAGTGGATATGATCGAACATGACCTCGGCGCCGTTCGGCCCCTTGAGCGGACCGGCGGCGCGGACTGGAACCGCGACCGACCCTGCCGCGGCGTCGACGGTGGCGAGGTTCTTGCCCTCGTCCCAGAGACGGCCGGCGGTGAAGACGAAATCGTGGACGGCGCCGCGCCTCAGCGTCAGCGGCGTGCGGCCGTTGTGCACCGTCGCCGGCGCCGCCGCCAGGCCGTAGAGGCGCCGGACGCTCTCGCCGAAGGCGGCCGTCGGCGTCACCACCGCCTCCACCTTGCGCAGCGCCGAGCCGACAAGCGCCGTCCGCCAGGCGAAGTCGGCCGGAAGCGCGGTGCCGTGCACCGCCTCCCACCAGGTCGCGACGCAGCTGTGATGGACCGCCACCACCGGCACCGGGAAATCCGCCAGCGCCGCCAGCGCCGGCGCGTTGAGCTGGACGAGGTCCACCTCCGTCTCGCGGGCGAGCGCGGCGATGCCCTCGGCCGCCTGCCGAAGCGCCGCCTCGTTCTCGGCGAGCCAGTCGAGCGCAAGGCCGGTGTCGACGAGCTTGAGGCCCGGCACCGTCGAGGCCGACTGCCTCTGCTCCTCGGACGGCGAGGGACCGGTGACGGCCAGGACGGTGGCGACGCCGAGGCGGGACAGTCCGCGCGCGAGGTCGATCGAATATTGCCACACCCCGCCCACCGCGTCGGCGGTGACGAGGACCCGCAGATGGGCGGCGGTCACATTCCCCTCCCGACGAGGGAGGGCCCGGCCGCGCCCGGCAGGCGGGGCGGCTCGGCGGCGGGATGGGCGGGAAGTCGCCGCGATTCCCCGAGCCATCCGGCGAGGCGGGCGACGCCCTCCTTCCACGGCACGGCGGGAGCGAGGCCGAGCGCGCGGCGGGCCGCGCTCGTGTCGGCGACGAAGTAGCGCTGGTCGCCGGCCCGCCAATCCGCGAAGCGGACGTCCGGCTCCCGCCCGAGCAGGTCGCCCATGTGGGCGAGAAGCTCGCGAAGCGAGACGGCGTTGGCGGTGCCCCCGCCGAGGTTGAAGGCCCGCCCCTTTACGGCGTCGATGCGCTCCCAGGCGTTGAGATAGGCCTCGACCGCGTTCGACACGTCGAGGATGTCGCGGACCTGATAGCCGTCGCCGTAGAGGGTGATGGGCTGCTCCTCGAGCGCGCGGATCAGGAAGTGGGCGACCCAGCCCTGGTCCTCGGTGCCCATCTGCCTGCGGCCGTAGATGCAGCTCATCCGCAGGACAGCCGCGCGGAGGCCGAAGCTGCGGGCGTAATCGAGCACATATTGGTCCGCCGCGCCCTTCGAGCAGCCGTAGGGCGTGTGGAAGTCGAGCGGCCGCGCCTCCGAGATCCCGGAGGCCGCGACTTCGGGATCGACGGCGACATATCTCTCC
This sequence comes from Alphaproteobacteria bacterium, assembly GCA_019232625.1. Taxonomy (GTDB): domain Bacteria; phylum Pseudomonadota; class Alphaproteobacteria; order Sphingomonadales; family Sphingomonadaceae; genus Allosphingosinicella. The sequence continues at coordinate 31,721 of JAFANP010000056.1, forward strand.
CCCTCGAGCCGGAAGTCGAGATCGGCGAGGTCGCCATAGACCTTGTTGGTGGAGGCGAAGACGATCGGAGTTCCGTCCCGCTTCAGCCGAAGCGCGTCGAGGAGGTGCAGGGTGCCGCGGACGTTGACGTCGAAATCCTCGCGCGGATCGACGAGGCTGGTCGTGACCGCCACCTGGGCGGCCATGTGGAACACCGCCTTGGCCTCGCGCGCCGCACGGGCCAGCGCATCCTCGTCGCGTATGTCGGCGACGACCGCCTCCACCTTGCCGCCGTGCCGGTCCTTCAGCCAGGCGAGGTTGCGCTCGACGCCGGGGCGGGAGAGGGCGTCGTAGACGAGGACCTCGTGGCCGCGCTCCGCCAGCGCATCGGCGATGTTGCAGCCGATGAAGCCGGCGCCGCCGGTGACCAGCACCGGCCGCCCGTCCGGCTGGCGGATGAGATCGTGCCGGCTCATCGGGTTGCTCTCCGGCTTCGGCAGGGAAAGGGAGGACGGGGCGCCGCGCGCGCGCTCACGCCACGAGCCCCCGGGACTCGAGCTCGGCCCGGGCCTGGTCGACGCGGTCGTCGGCGGTCTGCGCGGCGACCCATTCGGCGAGCTCGGCCAGACCCTCGCGGAAATCCTTGCGTGCCCGGAAGCCGAGGCCTGCCTGCGCCCTCGCCGTGTCGCAGAAGCAATGGCGGATGTCGCCGATGCGGGTCTTCCCGACGATCTGCGGCGCGATGTCGTTCTTGCCCATCGCGCGGGCGAGCTCCTGAGCCACCTCCGTCACCGAGCGGTCCTCGCCCGAGCCGACGTTGAACACGCCGCCCGCGGCCTGCGGCAATTCGAGCGCGTCGGCGAAGGCGCGCGCCACGTCGCCGACATAGACGAAGTCGCGCCGCTGCCCGCCGTCCTCGAAGATCATCGGCTGCTGCCCGTTGAGAAGGCGCGAGGCGAAGATGGCGAGGACGCCGGTATAGGGATTGGAAAGCGCCTGGCCGGGCCCGTAGACGTTGAACAGGCGCAGGCAGACGCCTTCCATCCCATAGGCTTCGCTCATGATGAACGTCGTGCGCTCCTGCACATATTTGCCGAGCGCGTAGATCGAGGCGAGATCGGGCCGCTTCCATTCCGGCGTGGCGACGGGGATGAGCGGACGGCCCCCGGCATCGACCGGATCCCAGCCCTGGGCGTCGCCGGTGCGGGGCAGGCGCTTCGCGTCCTCGACGGCCTTCCCGTCGGGATCGAGATAGAGGCCCTCGCCGTAGATGCTCATCGAGGAGGCGGTGACGACGCGGCGGACGGGCCTGTCGATCAGCTTCTCGAACAGCACGGCGGTGCCGACGTCGTTGACCGACGTATAGCGCTCCACAGCGTACATGGACTGGCCGACGCCCACCTCGGCGGCGAGGTGGACCACGCTGTCGACGCCCTTCAGCGCCCGGGTGACGGCATCTCCATTGCGGACGTCGGCGCGGATCAGCTCGACCCCCGGATCGAGGCCCTCGGGACGCTCCCGGTCGCCGTGCACCTGCTCGATCAGCGAGTCGAGGATGCGGACTTCATGACCCCTGGCCTGAAGCTCCCTGGTGACGGCACGGCCGATGAATCCGGCGCCGCCGGTGATCAGAATCGTCTCCGGCAAAGTAGAACCCCCAATCCATTAATCTATGTTATTAATGTATATTTATCAGTAACTTGCATCTTCTTCTTCAACCGTGGCGAAACACGGCCGCCTGTTCTTTGTTCCGCCCGCGCGCCCGTCGCGGGGGAGGGAACAAGCGCCCGCCGCGGACGGTTTGGCGGCCGCAGCTGAATCGTTTCAGGACGGTATCGAAAGGCGTGACCGCGACCCTCCTCCTCATCCGCCATGCCGCCCATGTGGAGCTGGGGCGGACGCTCTCCGGACGCAGGCGCGACGTGGCGCTGAGCGGCGAGGGGCTCGAGCAGGCGGAGATCGTTTCCGACCTGCTGGCGGTCGAGCCGCTCGTCGCGGTCTATTCGAGCCCGCGCGAGCGCGCCTGGTACACGGCCCGGGCGATCGCTGACGCCCATGAGCTCCAGGTCGACGTGGCCGACGATCTGGACGAGGTCGATTTCGGCGACTGGACGGGCATGTCGTTCAACGACCTGGAGGGCGATCCGGCCTGGAACGCCTGGAACGAGGAGCGCGCCACCGCCCGCCCGCCGGGCGGCGAGAGCATGGCGGAAGCGGTGGCCCGCGCCGCCGCCGCGCTGCAGGCGATCGCCGCCGCGCACCCCGGCGGCACCGTCGCGTGCATCAGCCATTGCGACATCATCCGCGGCCTCATCGCGCATTATCTCGGGCTGCCGCTCGGCAACCTGCTGCGCTTCGACATCGACCCCGCGTCGGTCTCCCGGCTGGCGCTGGGAAGCTGGGGCGCCCGCATCATGACCGTCAACGAGAGGCTCTATCAATGAACGTCGCCGCCCGAACCCTCCAGCCGGACGTTCGCGGGATCAGGGAAAAGGTCGACGCGCTCGGCCCCTGGTTCCACAATATCGACCTCGGCGGCGTCTGGACCGCGCCCGACCACTTCCTAGGCGACTATCCGGGGGTGAAGTTCCGGCGCTTCGCGCCGCACCTCCCCGACGACCTCTCCGGCAAGAGCGTGCTCGACATAGGCTGCAACGCCGGCTTCTATTCGATGGAAATGATGCGGCGCGGCGCCGAGCGGGTGGTCGGCATCGACAGCGACGAGCGCTATCTCGCCCAGGCCCGCTTCGCCGCCGAGACGCTGGGCCACGCCCGTATCGAGTTCCGCAACCTCTCCGTCTACGACGTCGGCGCGCTCGGCGAGCGGTTCGACCTCGTCATCTTCATGGGCGTCCTCTACCATCTTCGGCACCCCCTGCTGGCGCTCGACCTCATCCACGAGCATGTCGCCGCGGACATCCTCCTCTTCCAGTCGATGCAGCGCGGCTCGGCGCGGGTGCTTCCGCTCGAGGAGGATTATCCGTTCGAGGAGACGGCGACGTTCTGGGAGACGGGCTTTCCCAAGCTCCACTTCATCGAGCGGGAATATGCCCACGACTGGACCAATTGGTGGGTGCCGAACCGCGCCTGCGCCGAGGCCATGCTGAGGGCGTCCGGCTTCCGCATCGAGACGCGGGCGGAGGAGGAGGTCTACATTTGCCGCCGCGCGGAAATGCCTTATGGGGCGTGGGGCACGGGCGCGGTCTATCCGCGGAAGGGGTGAGACTTGTCCATCGAAGCGGCGATGATCTGGAACGAGCCCAACAACAAGTCGCATTGGGACCCCGAGATCGACCCCGAATGGACGATGTTCGGCGACACCGTGACCGCCGCGGCCAAGGCGATCGCCTCCGTCAACCCGGCCGTGAAGCGGGTGCTCGGCGGCATCTCGCCGATCGATCCCTTCTTCATCCGGCGCCTCGAGGGCTACGGCGTGCTCGACCATGTCGAGGTGATCGCCGTCCACGGCTTCCCGCTCGACTGGAACCTGTGGCCGATCGACGCCTGGCCCGACAAGATCGCCGAGATCGAGGCGGTGGCGCCCGATCACGAGATATGGGCGACCGAGGTGGGCGTCGGCAGCTTCGGCGCCGAGGAGGTCCAGCTGTTCGGCGTCGAGCGCACCGCCGAGCTGCTCGTCGGCCGCGTGCCGCGGGTCTTCTGGTATTCGCTGTTCGACCTGCCGCAGAGCTGGGGCGCGACGACGCGCCACCGCGAAGCCGAGGGATCGAGCTATTATCGCCACTTTTACATGGGTTTGATCCGCGAGGACGGTACGCCGAAGCTTGCGCTGGAGCGCTTTCGGGCGCACAGCCCCGCGATGGGCATCATGCAGTGGTTCCACTTCGAGGATCCGCGGCTGGACGACGCCGTCCGGTGGCTCCGGCGGCTCGGCGTGACCCATCTTCGCACCGGCCTCAGCTGGGCGGACAGCTACCGCCCGGGGTGGGAAGCCTGGTTCGACCGGCAGATGGAAGCTTTAGAAGAGTTTGAAACGACCGTGACTTTCTGCTTCACGCCCGACTCGCAGGGGATCGCCCCCCACCACACCAGTCCCCCGAAGGATCCGATGTATTTCGCTGATTTCTGTGCCCGCATGATCGAGCGCTACGCCCCCGCCCAGCAGCAGAAGGCCGTCGCCTGATGAGTCTGCATGACCCCAAGGCGATCAACGTCGCCATCGTCGGCGTGGGCAACTGCGCGAGCTCGCTCGTGCAGGGCCTTGCCCATTACCAGAATGGCGGCGCCAACGAGCA
>JAFANP010000031.1 GCA_019232625.1 Alphaproteobacteria bacterium
GATCGACATGATCCGCTGCGCCAAGGTCGCCAAGGAGCGCGGCATGGCCGGGCCGATCTATCCCGCCGCCGCCTATTTCTGCAAGCACCCGCCCCGCCAGATCACCGACGACGAAGCCTACGAGCAGCTCGAGGCGTTCATAAGGGGGTGACCCCTTTGCCTCCCCTCCCTGCACGCAGGGAGGGGTCGGGGGTGGGTGCGTCTCCGAACGAGGCACCGCCCTTCATTGACCTACCCACCCCCCAGCCCCTCCCTGCGTGCAGGGAGGGGAGACCAGGTCAGAACGGAAGCCAGCGGTTCCTTTCCACCGGCTTGAGGCCGATGGGCCGCGCCTCACCGACGCGTTTTTTCACCTTTCGACTCGCGCCTCTCCGCGGCGGGCGTTTCGTGCCCGCGTGAGATCAGCCGGCCGTCGAGCGCGCTGATCTGGACCTCCTCGACGCCGGAGCGGTGCGGGACCTCGATGTCGAAGCTGTAGATCAGCCGGCCCTTCTCGGTCTCGAGCTCGGCCGAGCGGATGCGCCCGTGCGGGACATATCGGAGCGCCCGGTCGCGGGCCGACTGCATCGATATCTTCGGCTGGGGCCCCTTGGCCGACACTCCGGTCGCGAGCAGGATCGCCGCGACGGCGGCCGAGGCCGCCGGCAGTCGCTTCATGGTCATGGGCCTTTCCTTCCGTGCGTTCCGGGGCCGGGCCGGGGGACGCCCGACGTCCCCTAGCGATGATTGTTGCGCGTCGCGAAGATCAGCAGCCGGACGAACATCTCCCATCCGCCCCATGGCCCGCGCCGCCGGAAGACCGCCCCCGACTGGATGCCGGCCGGCCTGAGTGCGGGCGGCGGCGGCGGGAAGGGGCGAGGGGTCTCGACACGGCGGAGCTGGGCGATCCTCTGCATATCGTCGAGACGGCGCGGCCCGCGAAAACCCGCAGCGCCTTCGATCAGAAGGCGAGGTCCAGGCCGAGGCGGATCGTTCGCGGCCGGAGCGGAGTGGACTGCGTCCGGTCGGCGACGGTGAAGGGATTGCCGTAGGAGAAGCGGTTGCCGCGAGCGTCGGTGGCGTTCTCGACGTCGAGAGCGATGCCGAAGCGGCCGAGGCCCAGCCTCGCCCCCACGTCGCCCACGACATAATCGCCCTGGGGAATATCGAGCGGGGCGCCGACGGCGAGCCTGGACCGGCCGACATAGCGCACCGAGGCATCGAGCCCGATCCGGGCCGAGGGTCCGAGCCGCCGCTCCAGCCGGACCCCCGCCCGGCCTCCCGCCTCGGCGATGTCGGGCAGGCTGCGCTCGTCCGCGGCGACGACAGGAGCGGCCGACGACCGCAGGGCGCTGTCGGCCAGGAAGGCGGCGGCGTCGAGCGCGATCCAGGGCGCCGGCCGCCAGGCCGCGTGCCCCTCCAGCGCATAGACCCGGCCGCTGCCGATATTGGTGGTGAACGGAAGGCCGTTCCGATCGATGAGGTCGGCCTGGATGTCCGTCCACTTCGTGTAGGAGACGGCCAGGTCCGCGGAGAAGGGGCTCGTCGGCGCGCCGTAGCGAAGGCCCGCTTCCGCCGATCCGAGCTCATCCGGCTTGAACCTTCGAGCCGCCTGCGGCCCTGCCGGAGCGACGGCAAGCCCGCCGGCGCGGTAGGCGTCCTGATACCGGGCGTAGAGCAGAAAGCGCCCGGGCAGCCGCCAGCTCAACGCGAGGGTCGGCGAAAGTCGCAATCCGGTCCGGGTCGGCTCGTTCTCCTCGCGGTCGGGGGCGCTTAGGAGGCTTCCCGCGTTCCTCGACCAGGTCGCCCTGCCGCCGGCGGTGAGAACGATCCCGGGCGCGACCCCGACGCCGGCCTGGCCGAACAGCGCGCCTTCATCGATGCTGGTCCTGACGCCGGTCGAGGGCGCGGGCGCCGACGGCGGGCCCAGTCTTCGCTCGATTCGGCTCAAGTCCCGAACGAAGCTGAAGCCGGCGATCCAGCCCCTGCCCTCTCCGGTGGACCGGGAAAGGCGGGTCTCGTGGGCGATCATCCGGATGTGGACGTCCTCGCCGAAAAGCTGGACGCCCGCGATGCCCGGGCCGCCGGTGGCGTCGAAGCGGCTGTCGAGCGCATGGTCGACGACATTGGTGGCGGAGACGAGCTCCAGCCCGTTCCAGCGACGGCGGACGGTCAGCTCGCCCAGCAAATAGTCGTTGTCGAACGGCTGAGGCACATGGCCGACGCGGGTCAGCGGCGTCAGGCCGCGCTCGGCATATTGCCCGTCCCGGCCGCCGATGAGCTGCGCCACGCCGCCGGCCTCGACCGCCCACCCGCCTCCCGGCGCGTAGAGCAAGCTCGCGCGCCCGCCGCGGATCCGGGTCCGATTGACGTCGCGCAGGCCCCGGCCGAGGTCGTCGATCCACCCCCCTTCCGAGACGCTGTAGCCGACCGCCCGCAAGCCCAGGCGTTCGTCGACCAGCGGCAGGTTGAGTGTGAGGGCGGCATCGCCGCCGGCGGCGCCGTGGCGGGTCGACGACGCGCCTCCCGAAATCGCGCCGCCCAAGGCCGAGAGATCCGGCGGGTTTGGAACGAGACGCAAGATCCCGCCAAGTGAGCCGGAGCCGTAGAGGGTCCCCTGCGGCCCCTCGAGCAGCTCGACGCTGCGCATGTCGTAGAGGCGCAGGTCGGGGTCCGGCGCATTGAAGGTCAGGCGCACGTCGCCGAGATACTGGCCGACGATCGACTGGCTCGGACCGTTGAAGCTGCTGTCGGCGATCCCGCGGATGTAGATCTTGTTGCGGCCGGGCCCGAGACTGGTGGAGGCCAGCATCGGCAGCCTCGACACGACCGCCTCGCTGCCGCGGCCGCCGCGGCGCGCTCCGTCTTCCTCCGACAGGTCGACGATCCGCGCCGTAGCCGCCAGCTCGAAGAGGGGAACCCCTTGCTTGCTGGCCGTGACGACGATCTCCTGGGGCGCGGACGGCGGCCCGGAGATAGCGGCCGGCGCGGGCGGCGGGGCGGGGCGCGGCTTCGGGCCGAGCGGCCGCGGGGCGGCGACGATCCGGATCGCGCCGGAAGCGACCTCGACGAACGTATAGCCGGTGCCGGCGAGCAATCGCCCGAGCGCCGCCCTTGCCGACATCCGGCCGCGCACGGGCCGCGACCGCAGCCGCGAAAGCGCGGGGTCGTTCGCGACGATGGTGATGTGCGCCTGCCCTCCCAGCGCGGCAAGCGACCCGGCCAGGGTGCCGGCGGGAATGTCGAAGCTCGTCTCCCCGGCCGCTGCGGCCGGCGCCGCCAGGGAGAGGAGGGCGAGGGCTAGGAGCGGATCAGCGACGCGCACGCCGATGCGGCTCGAGCCGCCATCGCCCCTCGCGACCCACGGCGACCACTCCGAGCGCCTCGGCCAGCCGCCGGACGGTCACCGAATGGTCGGGATCGATCCGAATGGAGCCGGTGAAGGGCAGTTGGTCGAGCGAGGGGTCGAGCGAGACCGTGGCCCCGGTCGTCCGCGAGAGGTCGCTGATCACCGCGGAGAGCGGCGCCAGGTCGTAATTGAGCTGGCCGCTGCGCCAGCCGGCCATGATTTTCGGATCCGCCGTCGAGACGCTCCGGCCTTCCCCGTCGCCGCGCAGGGCCTGGCCGGCGGACAGACGCGTCGGGGTGCCGCCCGGATCATATTCCACCGCCCCCTCGATGACCTCGAGGGAGAAGCGCCCCCGGTCGCTGAGCAGGTTGAACACGGTGCCGGCGTCGCGCACGACGCGGCCGTCCACTCGGACCTCGAACGGACGGCGGGAATCGTGGCGGACGGTGAACGTCGCCTCTCCGGAAACCATCTCGACCTTGCGGTCGCCGCCGCCGACGCGAAGGCGGGTGCCGCCGTTGAGCGCGACCGCCGTGCCGTCGGCAAGGGTGATCGTGCGATGCTCGCCGGCGGCGGTGGCGATCTCCGTCGGCGCCGGAGCCTGATCGCCGAGCGTCAGCCCGACGATCCCCGCCACGAGGGCGACCGCCCCGCCGGCGAGGATCCAGCGCCGGACGGAGCGACCCGTGGGCTGGACGAAGTCGTCATTGGCCGAGAGGCGGGGCGGCGGCACGTCGGCCGCACGCAAGGCTTGGTCGGCCGCCGCTACCGCGTCATAGGCGGCGGACCGGGCCGGATCCTCCTCCAGCCACGCCGCGAAGGATTCCCACTCCTCGGCGCCGCCGTCGCGAAGACGGATCCGCCAGCCGATCGCCTCCCTTCGAAGGTCCGCATTCCCGTTGCCCGCCATCACCGTGAGTCCTCACCGGGAGGACGGCGCGAGGGCGAGGAATCCGCATCCAGCCGGTGCCGGATATCCGCCACGACCTTGTAGGCGCGCTGGAGATGCTTCTCGACCGCGCTGATGCTGATGCCGAGTTCCGCGGCGATGTCTCGCTGCGTCGCGCCGTCGAGCCGGAAGCGGCGGAAGACCAGGAGCGTCCGTTCGGGCAGCGCGGACAAGGCCTTCTCCACCGCGCCCAGCTGCCGCCTCGCCGAGACGATCCGCTCGGGCGTCGGTTCGTCCGCGACCGACCCGTCGGTGAGATCGGCTCCGGCCCAGGCTTCCTCGCGAGCGCCGCGGCGCAGGTCCGCCCGGCGGCGATCCACGATCATGTTGTCGAGCGTTCGGTAGAGATAGGCGCGGGCGTCGAGGACCGGTCCGGTCGCCTTGAGCGAAAGCTTCACGTACAGTTCCTGCAGGAGGTCCTCCGCCTCGTCGGGGGCCACTCGCCGGGCGGCGAGAAAGCGCCGCAGTGCGGGCCCGTTCTCCAGGACCAACGCCCTGAGGCCACCCTCCTCCGGTCTCGATTCGGCTGCGGTCAGGGAAGCTTCTCTCGCTGCGTCGACGTGTCCGCGGCCCTATCATCCCCGGCGGACACGGTTCAACAATCCTCCCCGGCCGGACGGATACTGGCGGACTTTTCCGAAAAGCCCCCGCGTTCCGGCGCGGTGGTGACCCCAACGGGACTCGAACCCGTGTTTTCGCCGTGAAAGGGCGACGTCCTAGACCGCTAGACGATGGGGCCGGCGCGGCGCGGCTTACGTTTTGGGGCGGAGCGGGTCAACTGGCAAGCCCGGGCCCGGGCTTCGGATCAGGCCTTGGCGAGCACCTTGCGGATCTGCGCCTGGCAGACGGGGCAGAAACCCCGGTCGGTGCGCTGCATCAGGCATTCCGCGGTCGGCCGGTAGCGGCCGGTGCTGCGGTAGCGAGCGCCCTCGAACGTGCCGACGACGCCGAGCGGCGAGGGCGGCGAGACGCTCGCGTCGCAGGTCGGGTCGCTCGGCACCCCCGGCGTCCGCAGCGCCGCCCAGGGCGCCTTGGCGGCGCTTCGCTGGTCGGTGACGTTGGGCTCGAGCTTGGCGGGCTCGGGCACGGTCTGGCTCGAATCCGCATATTCGTCGGCGAGGCCGAACGAATGGCCGAGCTCGTGGAGCGCCACCGCCTCCCATTTCTCGCCCGGCGCGCTGGTCGTCGTCACCCAGGCCGGCCGGTCCTTCGAGCCGCCGGCGCCGCCCCGCACCAGCTTGTCGACCAGCACCACGATCAGCCTGCCCTTGGCGCCGCTCGCCTTGACGAAGCGCTTGACGAGCTCCCCGTCTCCGAACACCAGCCGCCCGTCGACGCGGGTCGAGAACAGGCCCTCCTTGGGGCTCGGCCAGAACAGCGCCTCTATGCGGAAGCGCGCCGAATTGGCCGCCTCGACGAAGGGCGGCTGGCTTCGGACGAAGGCGTCCAGCCCGGCCGCCGCGGCGAAGAAGACGTCGGCGCTGGCGAAGCCTTCGGAGACGAGCAGCAGGGTCCACTTGCCGCGGGGGTTGAACACCCGCCGCGCCGTCGGCTTGGCCGGCGCGGGCGCGGCGGCGGCCTCGAGCGGCATCTCCGCGAACACCGCCTCGTCCGAAAAGGCGCGCAGCGACACCGCTCTGTCGGCGACCTCGCGCCCCGCCAGGCTGAGCGGCGGCGTCACCCGCGCCCAGTCGAGGCGGCCGCGCTCGGCGGGCACCTCCACCGGCAGCGGATCGGGCACCGCGACACTGGCGCGGCGGCCGACCCGCCGCCCGCGGGAATCGAGGAACTCGATCGAGAGTCGCGCCGGACGGGCCGGAGCCTCCACCGCCTCCAGCGCTTCCGGTCCGCCCGGGCCGCTCAGCCATATCGAAAGGTGCCGTTCCGCCATGCTGCCACCCCCCTGGGAGCGCCGGTCGGCGATAAGACGCCCGCGCCGGGCGCGAGTCAATCCGCCCAGGCGGCATCCTCGAGGTGGAGCTCGGCGGCGATCCGGTCGCCCCATTCGTCGCGGCGGATCCGCCCCGCCAGCCACAGCTTGCGGTGCGGCGGCGCGGCGAGCAGCGCCTGCCCGAGCGGGCCGTCGGCCGTGCGGAAGGCGATCGCCTTGATCCGCCGCCCGTCGTCGCCGGCGACGACCAGGCGCAGATGGCCGTTGCCGACGATGTCGGCCTTGACGATCCGCACCGGCCCCGCCGCGACTCGCGGCGCCGGCCAGCCGACGCCGTAGGGGCCGCCCGCCTCCAGCGCGTCGCACAGGTCCGGGCAGACGCCGCCCGGCGCCACCAGCGCGTCGAGCAGCAAGGCGCGGCCGTCGCGGCTCGTCGCCACGTCGCGCGCCAGCCTTTCCTCCAGGAAGTCGGCGAGCGCGTCGCAGCCGCCGGGCGGCACCGTCACTCCCGCCGCCATGGCGTGGCCTCCGCCGGCGGCGAGCAACCCCTTGTCCTTGGCCGCGAGCACCGCCGCGCCGAGGTCGACGCCGGGGATCGAGCGGCCCGAGCCCTTGCCGACGCCGTCCTCGCCGATCGCCACCACCAGCGCCGGCCGCCCGAGCCGCTCCTTGAGACGCCCCGCGACGATCCCGATCACGCCGGGATGCCAGCCCTCGCCCGCCACCAATGCGACGGCGCGGTTCGCCTGGGCGCCGCAGAGCCGCTCCGCCGCCTCGCACACCGCCGCCTCGATCGCCCGGCGCTCCTCGTTCAGCCGGTCGAGCTCGGCGGCGATGGCGGCCGCCTCGGCCTCGTCCTCGGTGGAGAGGAGGCGGACTCCGAGGTCCGACTTGCCGACTCGGCCGCCGGCGTTGATCCGAGGGCCGAGCGCGAAGCCGAGGTCGGTGCAGGTCGGCGCCCGGGTCAGCCGCGCCGCGTCGGCCAGCGCCGCCAGGCCGACGTTGCGCCGCTGCGCCATCACCTTCAGCCCTTGGGTGACGAAGGCGCGGTTGAGGCCGCGCAGCTGGGCGACGTCGGCGACCGTGCCCAGGGCGACGAGGTCGAGCAGGTCGGTGAGCCTGGGCTCAGGCCGCTCCGCGAAGAAGCCCCTCCCGCGCAGCGTCCGAACGAGGGCGGCGGCGAGCAGGAAGCAGACGCCGACGGCGGCGAGGTGGCCGTGCTCGGCGGCGTCCGCGGCCTCGTCCAGCCGGTTGGGATTGACCAGCGCGTGGGCGGCTGGAAGCGCGCTCGAGCATTTGTGGTGGTCGACGACGATCACGTCGACCCCCGCCGCGCGCGCCATGTCCAGCGCCTCGAAGGCCTGGGCGCCGCAATCGACGGTGACGATCAGCCGCGCCCCCTCCCGCGCCAGCCGCACCAGCGCCTCGCCCGAGGGGCCGTATCCCTCCATCAGCCGGTCGGGAATGTAGGCGCGCGGGTCGCTCCCCAGCGCGCGCAGCAGCCGCACCAGCAGCGCCGCCGACGTTGCGCCGTCGACGTCGTAGTCGCCGAAGACGGCGACCTCCTCTCCCGCCGCCACCGCGTCGGCAAGCCGGGCGGCGGCGAGATCCATGTCGCGGAAGATCGAGGGGTCGGGCATGAAGCCGCGCAGGGTCGGCCGGCGGTGCCGCTCCAGCACCTCGCGGGCGACTCCGCGCGCCGTCAGCAGCTGGTCGACGAGATCGTCCGGCTCGAACCCCGCCTCGACCCCGTCCCCGGCCGATCCGCGCCACCGCCAGGGCTGGCCGAGGATCGAATGCGAGACTCCGCAGACATGGGCGGGGGTGAGCATGGCCCGTCCTACGCCATCGCGGACTCGCCGTGAATCCTCCCGGCCCGAAAAGCTGTGGAAAAAGAAATGGGGACAGTAACTATTTTCCCGCCCATCCCCGCCGCGATGGGGACAGTAACTATTTTCCCGCCCCGTCCCCGCCGCGATGGGGACAGTAACTATTTTCCCGCCCCGTCCCCGCCACCCCACGGCGGGAAGGGAAAATAGTTACTGTCCCCATTCCCCATTAACTATTTTCCCGCCCCGTCCCCGCCACCCCACGGCGAGCGGGAAAATAGTTACTGTCCCCATTCCCCATTCCCCCCTACGCCCGCATCAGCACGATCCCGGCGAGGATCAGCGCCCCCGCCGCCCAGCGCCGCGGCGCGACCCGCTCCTTGAGAAGGAAGAAGGCGATGAGCAGAGCGAAGAGCACGCTCGTCTCCCTCAGCGCCGCGACCATCGCCAGAGGCGCCTGGGTGAAGGCCCAGATCGCGATCCAGTAGGAGCCCAGCGACATCGCCCCGGCGCTTGCGCCGCCGCGCCACGCCGGCGCAAGCGCCGCCACCGCCGCCCGCCCCCGCGTCGCCAGCGCGACGGCGAGCATGAGCAGTCCGTCGAGCGCGAACATCCACATCGCGAAGCCGGAGGCGGAGCCGGCGAGCCGCGCCCCCACCCCGTCGGCCATCGTGTAGGCGGCGGTGAAGCCGGCGGTGCCGAGCGCCCAGGCCAGGGCGGCGCGGCTCAGCCCGCCCTTTCCCGCCATCAGCATGATCCCGCCGGCGATGGCGAGCACCGCCGCAGCGCGCACCGGCGTCGGCGCCTCGCCCAGGAAGAGCGCGCCCGCCACGGTGACGATGAGCGGGGCGGTGCCGCGGGCGAGCGGATAGACCTGGCTGAGGTCGCCCTGGCCGTAGGCGCGGATCAGGAACAATTTGTAGCCGGTGTGGAGGCAGGAGCCGGCCACCACCCACGGCCACGCCGCCGGCGCGGGGGCCGGGAAGAGCGGCGCCAGCAGCAAGGCGAGCCCGCCCTGCACCAGGGCGAGGAGCAGCACCGAGGAGAAGCGGTCCACCCCCAGCTTCACCACCGCATTCCAGCCGGCGTGAAGCATCGCCGCGCCCAGCACCGCGAGGAAGACGGCGAGGCTCATGGGCTCAGATCCTCCCCCGCCTCCTCAAATCCTCCCCTCCCGCGAGCGGGAGGGGACCGAGGGGTGGGCCTCGCCTCGCGCCGCGTCGCCCATCCTCCCCCATCGTCCCCACCCCCCTGCCCCCTCCCGCGAGCGGGAGGGGGATGGGATCTCAACCCCGCCCGCCCGGCTCGTGGCGGTGGAGCCCCTTGACCCGCCGCACCGTGCCGGTGCTCGCCCGCATGACGATGCTCTCGGTGGTGATCGATCCGGGCCGCCTCTTCACCCCCTCGAGCAGCGACCCGTCGGTCACCCCGGTCGCGGCGAAGATGCAATCGCCCTTGGCGAGGTCCTCGAGGCGGTAGATGCGGTCGAGGTCGGTGACGCCCCAGCGGTCCGCCCGCGCCCGCTCGGCGTCGTTGCGGAACAGCAGCCGGCCCTGGAACTGGCCGCCGACGCAGCGGAGCGCCGCGGCGGCGAGCACCCCCTCCGGCGCTCCGCCCGAGCCCATGTAGACGTCGATCGTCGTCTCCGGGTTGGTGACCGCGATCACCCCGGCGACGTCGCCGTCGGAGATGAGCTGGATGCCGCAGCCCAGCGCCCTCAGCTCGGCGATCAGCGCCTCGTGGCGCGGCCGCTCGAGCACGCAGACGTTGATCTCGGACGGGTCGACGCCCTTCGCCGCCGCCACCGCTCGGATATTGTCGCCGGGCGAGCGGGCGAGGTCGATCACTCCGTCCGCATAGCCCGGCCCCACCGCCAGCTTCTCCATGTAGACGTCGGGGGCGTTGAGCAGGCAGCCCTGCTCGGCGATGGCAAGCACGGCGAGCGCGTTCGGCCCGGCCTTGGCGGTGATCGTCGTCCCCTCCAGCGGGTCGAGGGCGATGTCGATGCGCGGCCCCGAGCCCTGGGCGGAGCCGACCTTCTCGCCGATATAGAGCATCGGCGCCTCGTCCCGCTCGCCCTCGCCGATCACCACCGTTCCGTCTATCTCCAGCGTGTTGAGCGCGGCGCGCATCGCCTCCACCGCTTCGTGGTCGGCGGCCTTCTCGTCGCCGCGGCCGATCAGGCGCGAGGCGGCGACCGCCGCCGCCTCGGTGACTCGGACCATCTCGAGCACCAGGACTCGGTCGAGGACGTGGCTGGAAAGGACCATGTTGCGGCGATCTCCCTTGGGTTCGCCGCGGCGATAGGCGAGCGCCGCCGCCCCCGCAACGCCCGAGGCCGCTTCGGGCGCGCGCTCGGGGGACGCGTACCTTCCCCCGGCAAGGTACGCGTCCGCTTTCCCAAGGTACGTGTCCCTTTCCCAACGCCTCCCGCCCGTTGCAACGCCGCGGCGATGATGATCTATATCGCCCGGCGGCGGCCGGGGGGCCGCGGCGCCTTGGGGGGAAGAGCCATGGAGATACCGGCGCGCACGATCAACGCGGCCCGCGCGGTCTGGCGGGGCGCGCTCGCCGCCGCGGTCGCCTACGTCTTCGTCACCATCCTGCTCGTCGCCACCGCCCAGCAGAAGGTGGTCGAGGCGCTCGCCGCCGACAATGTCGGCTACGACTACAACGTCGCGGTGCGCTATTATTTCGGCAAGGAGAACCTCAAGGCGCTTCGCGACTCCAATAGCGGCCAGATCAAGCAGGCGACCGACCGCCTGCGCCGCGCCAATGACGGCGTCGCCGGCGCCCAGCGCGCGCTGGCCGGCCAGGCCGCCGACCTCCAGGAGGACCTCGCCCGCCTCTCCGCCGCCGGCTGCGCCGAGGTCCAGATCGCCGTCCAGGCCAATCCCGACCCGGTTTCGCTCCTCACCGCCGCCGGCACCGCCCAGCATTGCGGCCGCGGCGACGCGGCCGGGGCGATCCGCCCGATCCTCGCCGAGGTGACGCAGGGGGCGAGCGACGTCCGCCGCAGCCTCGACGACATGGCCGGCTTCAACCGCGACGTCGAGGACGAGAACGACCAGCTGAAGCTGCTCCAGGAGGAGAGGGCGACCATCGCCGGCCAGTTCGAGAGCGCCGGCAAGGCGTCGGGCATCATCACCATCCTGCGGGTCTTCGAGGACAGCCGCTGGCCGCTGCTCCGCCAGCTCGTCTACATGCCGCCGTCGCTGACCGCGATCGTGCTCGCCGCCGTGTCGGGCCTGTTCGGCGCGCTGCTCATCACCCTCGTCCTGTTCGTCTATCCCGACAACCGCTTCAACTTCACCCGCTCGGCCTCCTACGAGGGGCGCATCCTCCTGGGCGGGCTGATCGCGCTCGGAGTCTTCGTCCTCCTCTATTCGGGCGTGGCGATCCTCGGCGGCGGCGGCGCGAGCGGCAATTCGCACAACCTCATGGCCTATTCCGCCTTCGGAATCCTCTCGGGCATGTTCTCCGACCAGGCGGCGGGCTGGCTCTCCGACCGCGCCGCCTTCACCAGCCGCCCCGCCGCCGGCCAGGACTCCCCGCCCCCCGACCCTCCCGCCTGAGAATGGGGACGGTAACTATTTTCCGCACTCAGGCCTCCGCGCACTAATGGGGACAGTAACTATTTTCCGCGCGCAGCCGCCGGCGCGCACCGGCGACCGGCGACGCGCACTAATGGGGACAGTAACTATTTTCCACGCGCAGGCGCCGGCGCGCACCGGCGACCGGGGAAAATAGTTACTGTCCCCATTTCCCACCGTCCCCATTTTCCACCGCGCCGGGACCGGACTGGGGACAGTAACTATTTTCCGCGCGCAAGCCTCGGCGCGCCCAGGCGCCCGGGGGAAAATAGTTACTGTCCCCATCCCCCCGCCGCCGCCAGCCCCTTGCCCGCAGCCGCTTTTCTGTCATCCTCGCCGCCTCGAGCGAGGCCAGCCATGCCGCGACACGCGTCCCTCTTCGTCCTCCTCGCCCTGGCGCCCGCGCCCGCGCTCGCCGCCGCCCCGCCGCTCACCGCCGAGGAAGCGATCGAGCGCGAGCGGACCTGGCTCCACGGCGGCGCCGACGCGCTTTGCCCTTCCGACGGCGCGAGCGGCGACATCGTCGTCTGCGGCCGCTCCGGGCCGGGCCAGCGCATGGAATTCCCGCGCGAGGAAGGCGAGATCGTCCGCCACGCCGGCGAGCCGGTTCCGGCCGGCGAGGCCCTTGCCGGCGCGGGCTGCACGCGCCTCTGCACGGTCGGGGTGCGAGTGAACGTCGTCAATCTCGTCACCCGCGCCCCCGCCGCCATCCGCCGCCTGCTCGGCAAGGATTGAGGCCGTGGGTGGGGACGGCTGTGTGTGGGGACAGTAACTATTTTCCACGCGCAGGCGCCCACGCTCACCGGCGGTTTGGGAAAATAGTTACTGTCCCCATTCACCCCTTCGCCAGGAACCGCTTCACCCCCCGCGCCGCCTGCCGGATACGCTGCTCGTTCTCGACGAGGGCGATGCGCACGAACCCCTCGCCTTCCTCGCCGAAGCCGACGCCGGGGCTCACCGCCACCCCCGCCTCGGCGAGCAGCCGCTTGGCGAATTCCATCGATCCCAGCGCCCGGAACGGCTCGGGGATCGGCGCCCAGGCGAACATCGAGGCGGCCGGCGGCGGTATCTCCCACCCCGCCCGGCCGAAGCTCTCGACCAGGCAGTCGCGCCGCGCCTTGTACAGCCGGCGGTTCGCCGCGACGATGTCCTGCGGGCCGTTCAGCGCCGCCACCGCCGCCGCCTGGACCGGCGTGAACGCGCCGTAGTCGAGATAGGATTTCACCCGCGCCAGCGCGCCGATCAAGGTCTCGTTGCCGACCGCGAAGCCGATCCGCCATCCCGCCATCGAATAGGTCTTCGACATTGAGGTGAACTCGATCGCCACGTCCTTCGCCCCCGGCACCTGGAGGATGGACGGCGTCGGCGTCTCGCCGAAATAGATTTCGGCATAAGCGAGGTCGCTGATCACCCACAGGCCGTGGGCGCGCGCGAACGCCACCACCTCCGCGTAGAAATCGAGGTCGGCGACATAGGCGGTGGGGTTGGAGGGATAGCCGATCACAAGCACCGAGGGCTTGGGCACGGTATAGCGTATGGCGAAGTCGAGCCGGGTGAAGAAATCGGGCCCGGGCGCGGCGGGGATCGAACGGATCGCCGCGCCGGCGATGATGAAGCCGAACTGGTGGATCGGATAGGAAGGATTGGGCGCAAGCACCACGTCGCCCGGCGCGGTGATCGCCTGGGCGAGGTTCGCGAGCCCCTCCTTCGAGCCGAGGGTGACGATCACCTCCCGCTCCGGGTCGAGCTCCACTCCGAACCGCCGGGCGTAATAGCCGGCCTGCGCCCGCCGCAGCCCTCTTATCCCCTTGGAGGCCGAATAGCCGTGCGCGCGCGGGTCGCGCGCCACTTCGGCGAGCTTCTCCACCACATGGGCGGGCGGCGCCCCGTCCGGATTGCCCATTCCGAGGTCGACGATGTCCACCCCCCGCGCCCGCGCCGCGGCCTTCATCGCATTCACCTCGGCAAAGACGTAGGGCGGCAGCCGCCGGATGCGGTAGAAATCGGAGTCCATGCCCCCCGCCTTGAAGCGCCCCGCCCCGCGATTCAAGGCCGTCTCCGCGCCTGGGCGGCTCACGCCGCCGGGCGGCGCTTGCGCCAGTCCCCCGAGGCGATCCGCCAGCGCCCCGTCGGGCGCCCGTTGAACAGATACACCCAGGCCTCGCCAATCCCCTCGATCGGGACCCGCCGCCGCACGAACAGCGAACCTTCCGGGTCGGCCTGGTCATATTCCTCGTAGCGGTCGAGCGCCTCGAGGATCTCGGGCCGCATCATCCGGTAGAGCTCGCCTCGCACCCTACCCTCCCCCGCGACCGCGCCCGGATAGTCGCCGAGGTCGTAGAGCTCTCCGGGAAAATCGACCTCGCCGACGAAGTCGAGCGCCTCCTCGAGCGCGAGTTCGCCGAACATGGGTTCGCCGCGGCGGAGCGACCCGTACAGAAGCAGGAAGGGCGGCTCTTCGCCGCTCACTCCGGCTTGTCCTTGCTCTTCACGCATTTCGCCAGTCTCTCATAGCCGTAGGCGAGATAGTCCCTCAGCGCCGCATGCTCCGTGTCGCCGACCAGCTCTATCCAATAGGCGAGAAGCGCCTCACGATCGTGTGCGGTGATCAGCTTCTTGTCCTGCTCCAGGTATAGCACATATTCGATCAGGTTCAGGAAGTCGTCCAGTTCGAGCAATAGCGCCCGTTCCTCCTGTCCCAGCTCGCCCTCCCTCCCTTCCTTTATCCTGACCAGGATCGGAACTATCTTTGCCTGGAAATCCAGGTCCAGGGCGTGCCGGATGCGCCCGAACCTGCCGCTCAGATAAACGTCGTCGAATATCTGCTTCTGCAGCCGCGCGACCTCCACCTTCTTCGCTCGCCGATAGGTGAGAATCGCCCAGAAAGCGGTGAAGAAGGCGACGTAAGGCGCGAGGGCGTTGGACCATTCCTTTATGGCGTGCGCATCCATCTACGCCTCCCCGTAGCAGGGTTAACAGCAAAAGGCCTGGCACTGAAGAGGCCGGGCCCGCCGCCCGCGCGCGCCGCGAACCTTTCCCCCGCCCTGCGCATTCCCTAGATTGCGTGCGACAGGAGAAAGCCCATGGCCACCAAGGATAGCGACGCGCCCGCCGGGGCGGGCGGCGCCGCGGCGCCCGCGCTGCCGACGCTCGAGGAGATGCAGCACTGGACCTGGGTGATGGGCCGGGCGCAGCAGATGATGCTCGAGCATGTCGCCAAGGCGATGGGCGAGGCGCCCGCGCCCGATCCCGACGCATGGCGCCAGCTCCCCTGGATGAACCTGTTCGCCGACCCGGCCAAGGTCGCCCGGCAGCAGGTCGACCTCTGGACCGAGGGCCTTTCCGTCTGGCAGCGCGCGCTCGGGATGGAGGCGCCGCGCACCGCGCTCGAGGAGAAGGCCGATCGCGACAGGCGCTTCGCCGCCAAGGCGTGGAAGGACAATCCTCTCTTCGACATGATCCGCCAATCCTATCTCCTCGTCTCCGAGCGGCTGCTCGGCGGCGTCGACGCCATCGAGGGCCTGGACGAGAGGCAGCGCGAGAAGCTGCGGTTCATGACGAGAAGCTTCGTCGACGCGATGAGCCCGTCCAACTTCGCCCTCACCAACCCGCAGGTGCTCGAGCGGGCGATGGAGACGAAGGGCGAGAGCCTCCTCAAGGGGCTCGAGCACATGCTCGACGACCTTTCCAAGGGCCAGCTCACCCACACCGATCCGCGCGCCTTCGAGGTCGGCCGCAACATCGCCGTCACGCCGGGCAAGGTGGTGAAGCGCACCCCGCTCTACGAGCTCATCCAATACGGCCCGACGACGGACGAGGTCTACGAGACGCCGCTCGTCATCTTCCCGCCCTGGATCAACCGCTTCTACATCCTCGACCTCAACCCGAAGAAGAGCTTCATCCAGTGGGCGGTGAGCCAGGGCCTCACCGTCTTCATGGTGAGCTGGAAGTCGGCCGACCAGACGATGGCGAACACCACGCTCGACGATTACGTGCTGCGCGGCCAGGTCGACGCGATCGACACGATCCGCGCGCTGACCGGCGCGCCGGCCGTCCACGCCATCGGCTATTGCGTGGCCGGCACCACCCTCGCCGCGACCCTCGCCTTGCTCGAGGCGCGGGGCGAGGCGGACAAGGTGGCGAGCGCCACCTTCTTCACCGCCCAGGTCGATTTCTCCGAGGCCGGCGACCTCAACCTGTTCGTCGCCGACGAGACGCTGCAGCTCATCGACCAGGTTGCGGGGCAGAAGGGCTATCTCGACGGGCGCTACATGGCCGCCACCTTCAACCTGCTGCGCGGCCGCGACCTCATCTGGAACTACGTCACCAGCAACTATCTGATGGGCGAGGACTACCCGCCGTTCGACCTTCTGCACTGGAACGGCGACACCACCAACCTGCCGGCGGTGTGGCACCAGAATTATCTTCGCGACTTCTACCGCGACAACAAGCTGGTGCGCTCGGGCGAGATCGTCGTCGACGGCACGCCGATCGACATCCACCGCGTGACGACCCCGACCTACGTGCAGGCCGGCCGCGAGGACCATATCGCCCCCGCCCACAGCGTCTGGAAGATCACCCATTATTTTCAGGGCCCGCTGCGCTTCGTCCTCGCCGGCTCCGGCCATATCGCCGGCGTCGTCAACCCGCCCGAGGCCCGGAAATACCAATATTGGACCAACGAGGAGAAGGTGCCGACCCTGGAGGCGTTCATCGCCGGCGCGACCGAGCACAAGGGCAGCTGGTGGCCCGACTGGGCCGCCTGGATCGGTGCGCTGTCGCCGAAGAAGGTGGCGGCCAAAGGCCCCCGCATCCCCGGCCAGGGCAAATTGAAGGCCCTCTGCGATGCCCCCGGCGAATATGTAAGGGCCCGCTAAGATCATCCCCGGAACGGGGAGGGGGACCAGGCGAAGCCTGGTGGAGGGGCCGGCACGAACTCCGAGCACCCCCTCCCCCACCGCTTAGGGGGGCGTCCTTCCGGTCCCGGGAAGCAACTCTGCTGCACCGCAACATTTTTACCTTGAAACCCCCGCGCCCCTGCCTTATGTTGCATTGCAGCATAGAACCCAAGGGGTAGTAGACATGGCCGACAACAACAACACCGACACCGCGACCGCCCCGAAGGCGGACGCTCCGAAGGCCGCCGCGGCTGCCGCTCCGGCCGTCGCCAAGGCCGCCGAGGCTCCGGCCAAGGCCGCCGCCCAGGCCGCTCCGGCCGCCGCCAAGGCCGCTCGCAAGCCGCGCGGGGCCCAGGCGCCGCGCAAGGCCGCCGTCCGCCGGACCGCCGCCCAGAAGGCCGCCCCGCAGAAGGCCGCCGTCACGCGCAGCGTCAACAAGATCAACAGCAACGTGAATGAGGGAACCCGCAAGATGAAGAACGAAGCCAACAAGATCGCCGACCGCGTCCAGGCCGCCTTCGGCGACGTCAACGAGCGCGCCCGCACCCAGATCGAGCGCAACACCCGCCTCGCCGAGCAGCTGACCGAGCTCTCCAAGGGCAATATCGAAGCCGTCGTCGCCTCCACCAAGGTCGCCGCCAAGGGCCTCGAGACGATCGGCCAGGAAGTCGCCGAATATAGCCGCAAGAGCTTCGAGGACGCCTCGGCGGCCCTCAAGGGCTTCGCGGAAGTGAAGTCGGCCACCGACTTCTTCCGCCTTCAGAGCGACTTCGCCCGCACCCAGTTCGACGGCATGGTCGCCGAGACCAGCCGCCTGTCCGAGACGATGATCAAGCTCGCCGGCGACGTCGCCGAGCCGCTGACCAGCCGCTACTCGGTCGCCGCCGACAAGGTGAAGGCCGCCGTCGCGATCTGAGCGCCGGCACCTTAGGGAACGGGGCGGTCTCTCCACGCGGAGCGGCCGCCCTTTTCTTTAGCCGTCCCCATCCACCCGCGCAGGGGACGGTTACCGGCCCCGCCGGCCCGCGCGGCCTCGCGATGGCCCGGGCGGGCCGGCAACTGGCCCCATCCCCCCCATTCCGCCCGGTTCGGCCCTTCCGAATCTCTTGCCCGCCGCCGCGGGCTTGCCATATTGGAGCCCAGCGATGGGACGCGACGACTATCTGATCTTCGCCGCCGGGGAGCGGCGCGGGGACGACGAGGGGACCGGCCTCGGCGTCGCCACCCGCACGCGCACCCGCACCAAGACGCCCTCGCCCTACAAGGTGCTGATGCTGAACGACGACTACACGCCGATGGAGTTCGTCGTCGAAGTCCTCCAGAGCATCTTCAAGATGAACATCGAGGACGCGACCCGGGTCATGCTCCACGTCCACCAGCGCGGCGTCGGCGTCTGCGGCATCTTCAGCTACGAGGTCGCCGAGACCAAGGTCGCCCAGGTCATCGACTATGCGCGCCAGAACCAGCACCCCCTCCAATGCACCCTGGAGAAAGCGTAGGCGGTCGGGGACAGGGGACTGACTGGGGACAGTAACTAATTTCCCACCCGAGGCCGCGGAGCGAATGGGCGGTTGGGGAAATTAGTTACTGTCCCCATTCGGAGACGCCGGGACTGGGGACAGTAACTAATTTCCCCCCGAGGCCGCGGGGCGCATAAGCGGCTGGGGGAAATTAGTTACTGTCCCCAGTCCCTCCGTACGCGTCTCCCATCGCCGACCCCGACGGGCCGCTTGCCTCCCCACCCGAATCCCCTAAGACCCCTCCATGGACCGTATCGTCATCCGCGGCGGCAAGCCGCTCTGGGGTCGAATCCCCATTTCCGGCGCCAAGAATGCGGCGCTCACGCTCCTGCCCTGCGCCCTGCTCACCGACGAGCCGCTGACGCTTCGCAACCTCCCCCGCCTCGCCGATGTCGACAGCTTCGGCCACCTCCTCAACCAGCTCGGCGTGTCGACGACGGTCGAGGGCGCGCGCCCCGACGAGTTCGGCCGGGTGATGACGCTGAGGGCGTCCAAGCTCACCTCCACCGTCGCCCCCTACGACATCGTCCGCAAGATGCGCGCCTCGATCCTCGTCCTCGGCCCGCTCGTCGCCCGCGCCGGCCAGGCGACCGTGTCGCTGCCCGGCGGCTGCGCGATCGGCATGCGCCCTGTCGACCTCCACCTGAAGGCGCTGGAAGCGCTCGGGGCGGAGCTCGAGATCGCCGCCGGCTACGTCAAGGCGGTCGCGCCGAAGGGGCGGCTGCAGGGCGGCACCATCCGCTTCCCCTTCGTCTCGGTCGGCGCCACCGAGAACGCGCTGATGGCCGCCACCCTCGCCCGCGGCACGACGGTAATCGAGAATGCGGCCCGCGAGCCCGAGATCACCGACCTCGCCAAATGCCTGATCGCGATGGGTGCGCGGATCGAGGGGCTGCGCACCGACACGCTCACCGTCGAGGGCGTCGAGCGCCTCCACGGCGCCACCTATGCGGTGATGCCGGACCGGATCGAGGCGGGCAGCTACGCCTGCGCGGCGGGGATCACCGGCGGCTCGCTGGAGCTGGTCGGGGCGCGCAAGGAGACCATGCCCTCCATCCTCTCCGGCCTGGAGGACGCCGGCCTCCTCGTCGAGGACACGCCGGACGGCGTCCGGGTCTCGGCCGACGGCGCGCTGAAGCCGCTTTCCCTCTCCACCGCCCCCTACCCCGCCTTCCCGACCGACATGCAGGCGCAGTTCATGGCCATGCTGACCCGCGCCGACGGCACCAGCCTGCTCACCGAGACGATCTTCGAGAATCGCTACATGCACGTCCCCGAACTCAACCGAATGGGCGCCGACATCGAGGTGCGCGGCCGCTCGGCGGTGGTGCGGGGGGTCGACCGGCTGGTCGGCGCCCCGGTCATGGCCACCGACCTCAGGGCCTCGATGAGCCTCGTCCTCGCCGGGCTCGCCGCCGAGGGGGAGACCGAGGTCCACCGCGTCTACCACCTGGACCGCGGCTACGAGCGGCTCGAGGAGAAGCTCCAGGCGGTCGGCGCCGACATAGAGCGCGCCGGCGGGGACTGACCCGGCCGCTCGGAGCTTATCCCGAAATGTGCTAGTATAGGCACTCGAGGGAGCAGCTCGATGACGGCGCGCCAAGAAGGTTATGACGGCCTCGCCAGGCCATCGGACGGGAATTGGACGAAGTTCAACGAGGGGATCATGGACCGCGTGCGCGAGCGGGAGCTGGCCGCCATGCGCGACCGGACCTACGGCCCGTCATCCTCGCCGGGTCCGCCCATCTCTCATCAAGGCGCCGCCGCGTCGGGCGGCGGGGATGTGATCGCCTTTGCGCTCGCCGCCGCCTCGCTCGCGATCCTCTTACTGGGGGGCGGCGGACAAAGCGCATCGATGCGGCGCGCGGCGAGGGATGCCAGGGAGGCGGCGCTTCAGTCTAGGGCGGAGGCCAGGTGGGGACCGCGTCTGCTGAAAGCCCTCGACGGCTTTAGCCGCCTCCGGGACCTGGAAGCTGTCGTATCTGTGCGGGCGCTGTCCCCCTGCCACCGCCAGGCCTTCGACGCATTGCTGCGCGGCAGCACGACCGGAGCGACTTGCTTCGGCGAGGGTCCGGAGAGCTACACGCTCCGCGCCTATCCCAGCTTTGATCACCTCGACGTCACCTACTACACCGTCGATCCGACGATCCGGAACGAGATCTACGTCATGGCGGTGACCCGGAACGCCCTTCGAGCCACGCCCCGCGGAGAGCCTGACCCCGTCGCGATAGCGTCGCTCGTCCTTGGACCGGGGACCGTCCGCTCGGGCGCTAAGCGGAATTGCATCGCGATCGTCGCCCATCGTTATGCCTCCAACGACGCCTTTCGCGAGGACAGGGGGTCCTTCCGCCGAGAGAAGGCGTGGGTGCACAGGAAACGCTCCGACGTTTCCCTTGCCTGCCCTGACGGCAGGGGTTTCGAGTTGGTCCGCTCGCGGCCCTTCACGCTCGCCGAAGACCCCGCTGAATAGGCTGTCGGGGTTCAGCCGACGCCACGACGCCCAGGGCGATGAGGGATTGGATCGGATCGCCCGAACCGTTCGCCCTGAGCCTGTCGAAGGGCTTTCCCTTCCCTTGCGCAAAGGAGAAGGAAGGGGCTTCGACAGGCTCAGCCCGAACGGCGGAGGCTGTTCGACCGGGGCGCCGACGGCGAGCGCGTGCGCCTGCCCCTCACCGCGCCCGCGCTCAGGTCAGTACTTCGACCGCGTGGATCGCAAGCCCCACCAGGCCGCCGACCAGCGTTCCGTTGACCCGGATATACTGGAGGTCCCGGCCGACGGCATTCTCCAGCCGGCCGGTGATCGTCCGCGCGTCCCAGCCGCGCACCGTCTCGGAGACGAGCTTGACGATGCCGCTGCCGTAGGTCCTGACCGCGCCGACCACCGCTCGGCGGGCGAACTGGTTGATCGCGCGCTTGAGCCTCGCATCCTGCTGGAGCGTGTCGCCGAGCTGGCGCAGCGCCTCGCCGAAGCGGCCTGCCATCGCCGCCTCGGGGTCCCGCGCGGCGCGGAGCAGGGCGGCGCGGCTATTCTCCCACAGGCCCCCGACCCAGTCGGTCACCGCCTTGTTGGCGATCACCTCGTTCTTCCAGCCGTCGACCCGCGCCTGCATGACGGGGTCGTATTGCAGGTCCCAGGCGAGCGCCGCCAGCGCCTCCTCCGCCTTGGAGCGGAGCGGGTGGCGCGGATCCACCGCCATGTCGATGGTGAGCTTCCTCAGCCCGTCGATGATCGCCTCGGCGAGCTTCTCGTCGAGGCCCGCCAGCCGCATGATCCAGCCGGCGCGCTGGTGGACCATGTCGCGGATCAGGTCCTCGTTGGCGTCGAGGGTGCGGCCGACCCAGGTGACGATCGAATCGAGGATGGGCACGTGCCGGTCGTCGGTGATCGCCGTCTCTAGGCTTCGGCCGGCGAGCGGCGCCACCTGCAGCGTCTGGAGGCGCGAGGCGACGGCGCTCTTCACCATCCCGCCGAGCCGCTCCTGGTCGAGCGACTCGAGCAGGCTGGCGAGCAGGCGCGAGGCGCCCTCGCGCATCCGGCCCTCCGGCGGCGGGTTGGCGAGGAAGCGGCCGATCGCTCCTGCGACGTCGACGCTTCGCATCCGCCGGGCGACGACCGAGGGGGTGAGGAAATTGTCGCGCAGGAACGCCGCGAGCGTCTCGCCGATCCGGTCCTTGTTGCGCGGGATGATGGCGGTGTGCGGGATCGGGAGGCCGAGCGGGTGGCGGAAGAGGGCGGTGACGGCGAACCAGTCGGCGAGGCCGCCCACCATCGCGGCCTCGGCGAAGGCCTTGACGAAGCCGAGCCACGGATAGGCTTCGTCATAGAGGTTGGCGACGACGAAGAGGACCGCCATCGCCACCAGCATCGAGGTGGCGATCGCCTGCATCCGGCGCGCACCGCTCTGCGGCGCGGCGTCGCGCGGGGCGGCGGAGCTCTTGGCCGGGTTCATGCGCCTCCAATCGTCCAGCGGCGGGATGGTTCACGCGCCTCGTGCCGCCGAGTCGCTCGGCGCGGACGGGCGACGCAGCGCACACTATCGGCAAGGTCGCTGCGCAAGACGAGAGGAGAAAAAGCGGACCGCCTCTTGGTCCCGTGTCTCAAACGCGGCCCAAAAGTCCCCGTTTCCTCGGCTTTTTCATCCCATTGACTCGCGTTTGGAATCTTCGCATCCTCCCCATCGGGCCACGACGGCCCATTTGGGAGAACGATATGAAGATGAAGAGGGGGCTCACTGTCGTATCCATGGTCGTTCTGGCGTCTTTGGCTGCGGCAACTCCGGCGCGTGCCGCCGGCAGCATTTGCGACATCGACCCGAACACCTCTTTTTACTCCTGGTTCGCTCACACGTTCGGCTATTGCAATGGCGCCTGAGGGGCGAAGTGGGAGGGAGGCGCTACCCGCCTCCCTCCCTTTCTTTTGCCGGAAGCTACTTCCCGGCAGCCTTTGATTTGCAATATAGTAACAACGTGGCGGAGTTTGCTTTCCGCCGTGTATAGCGTGCTTATGTCCAAATGAAAGACGTTTAAGCCGCCATGAATTTTCAAGTAATACTTCGCTCTCCGCCGGCTTTTTCCTGCGTCGAGACAATTGACTCCCCCCCTTCTCAGTCGCAACTTGCTGCGGGGTAAGCACGCCCCGCAGGGAGAAGGCCATGAACCGGATCAAGCTCATGTCGGCTGTCGTTGTGGGACTGTTCGCCGCGTCGTCGGCAATGGCGGCCCCGTCCGCACCCAAGGGGCCGCGCGGCGAGGATTTCTGCTCGGTCGAGTGCGGCAATTTCGAATGCTGGCTTGCCCAGAAGCTCTTCTGCCCGCGCACCGCCCCGCGGGCCAATCCGGAGATCCAGGGATATCGGGTCGACGGCGCGCCGAAGGACTGATCGAAGGGGGATTGCGGGGATCGCGGCCCGGCGGGCGCCGGGCCGCGATTTTCCGTTCGTGAGCGGCCGGTCCCCGCCTGGGGCCTCCGCGCCTCACTCCGCGGGCTGCGGCAACGGCGCCTTGTCGCCCGGACGATAGGTGAGGATCCTGCCGAACTTGGGCGCCAGCCATCCCTCGAAGCTGTCGGCGAGGCTGAACCCGGCCGGGACGATGACGAGCGTGAGCACGGTCGAGAGGATGAGGCCGCCGATCACGACGATTCCCATCGGCGCCCGCCAGCTTCCGTCGCCCGACAGCGAGATGGCGGTGGGCAGCATGCCCGCGACCATCGCCACCGTGGTCATGACGATCGGCTGGGCCCGCTTGTGGCCGGCATCGGCGATCGCCTCGTTCTTCTCCACGCCCTTCGCCATCTCCTCGATCGCGAAGTCGATCAGAAGGATGGAGTTCTTGGCGACGATGCCGAGCAGCATCAGGATGCCGATCATGACCGGCATCGACATGGCGTTGCCGGTCAGGTGCAGGGCGATGGCGCCCCCCAGCGGCGCGAGCAGCAGCGAGCCCATGTTCACGAACGGCGGCACGATGCGCTTGTAGAGCAGCACCAGCACCGCGAAGACGAGGAAGATGCCCGCGACCACCGCGATGAGGAAGTTGGTGACGAGCTCCTGCTCCGCCTTCTGCTGGCCCTGGCGGGCATGCTCCACCCCGGCCGGAAGGTTGTTGTAGGAAGGCAGCAGCTTGATCTTGCTCATCGCCTCGACGACGCCCGGGGCGAGGTCGGCGCCGACGACGATCCGCCGCTGCTGGTTGAACCGCTGGATCTGCGTCGGGCCGGCGCCGAAGCCGATGTCGGCGACGACCTTGAGCGGCACCGAACCGCCGTTCGCCGTCGGCACCGGCAGGTTCTCGATGGTCGAGAGATTCTGCCGCGAGCCCTCGTCGAGCGCCACCCGGATCGGGATCTGCCGGTCCGACAGCGAGAATTTCGCGCTGTTCTGGTCGATGTCGCCCAGGGTCGCGATCCTGATCGTCTGGCTGAGCGCGGCGGTGGTCACGCCCATGTCGGAGGCGAGGTCGAAGCGCGGCTTGATGGTGATCTCGGGCCGGCGCAGGTCGCCTTCGATCCGCGGCGCCTTCACCTCGGGCATCTTCTTCATGTCCGCGACGAGCGCGTTGGCGGCCTGGTCGAGCTTCACCGGATCGTCCCCGGACAGCATGACCGAGATGTCGCGATTGCCGAAGCCCTGCTGCGAGCGGAAATAGACCCGCGCGTCGGCGATGTTCCTGAGCTTGGGCGCCACCGCCCGCTCGAACTCGGTGCTGGTGCGCTCCCGGTCCTTGTTCAGGGTGATGTAGATGTTGGCGCCGCCGACTCGGATCGACGCGAAGGCCTTCAGCACGTCGGGCTCGCGGCGGATGATGTTGGCGGCCTGGCTGGCCACCGCCTGGGTCTGCTGGAGCGTCGCGCCCGGCGCCATCTCCACCGCCACCGAGCTGTAGTCGCTGTTGACGTTGGGCTGGAAGGTGAAGGGCAGGGTGCCGAAGGCGAAGATCGTCGCCACGAAGGCGGCGACGCCGATCAGCATCGTCTTCCAGCGGTGCTTGAGCGACCACCAGAGCAGGCCCATGTAGCGGTCCATCAGCCAGCCCTCGCCGTGGGAGGCGATGCCCTTGGCGCTGAGGAAATAGGCCGCCATCAGCGGGGTGACCAATCGGGCGACGGCGAGGCTGGTCAGCACCGCGACGACGATGGTGAGGCCGAAGCTCTTGAAATACTGGCCGATGAGGCCGCCCATCATTCCCACCGGAAGGAACACGGCGACGATCGAGAAGGTCGTCGCGACCACCGCGAGGCCGATCTCGTCGGCCGCGTCGATCGCCGCCTGATAGGCGCTCTTGCCCATGCGCATGTGCCTGACGATGTTCTCGATCTCGACGATCGCGTCGTCGACGAGCACGCCCGCGACCAGGCTGAGGGCGAGCAGTGTCACCCCGTTCAGGGTGAAGCCCATCAGGTCCATGAACCAGAAGGTCGGGATCGCCGAAAGCGGGATCGCCACCGCCGAGATCACCGTCGCCCTGAAGTCGCGGAGGAAGAGGAAGACGACCAGGACGGCGAGCGCCGCGCCTTCGAGCAGCGCCTCCATGGCGGAGACATATTGGCCGCGCGTATAGTCGACGCTGGTGAAGAGCAGCCGGAACTTGAACTTGCCGCCGCTCTCCTTCTCCAGCTTGTCCAGCTCCTTGGCGGCCGCGTCGTAGACGGTGACGTCGGAGGAGCCCTTGGCCTTCTCGATCGAGAAGCTCAGCACCTGCCGCCCGTTCATCAGCGCCAGGTTGCGCTGCTCGGCATAGAGGTCTCGAACGGTCGCGATCGAGGAGAGCTTGATCGTCCGCCCGTTGCCCACCGAGATGTTCTTCTCGCCCAGGTCGTAGGCGTTGGCGGCGTTGCCGAGCACGCGCACCGACTGCTCGGAGCCCGCGATCTCGGCTCGGCCGCCGGCGGTGTTGAGGTTCATCTGCCGAAGCTGCGCGTTGACCTGGGCGGCGGTGATGCCCTGGGCCTGCATCTTCACCGGGTCGAGGATGATCCGGATCTCGCGGCTGACTCCGCCGCCGCGCGACACGTTCGCCATTCCGGGGATGGCGAGCAGGCGCTTGGAGATGGTGTTGTCGATGTACCAGCTCAGCTCCTCGAGCCCCATGGCGGTCGATTCGACCGCCATGTAGGCGATCGGCCCGCCCTCGGCGTCGACCCGCTCCACCTGCGGCTCGAGGATGCCGTCGGGAAGGTCGGAGCGGATGTTGGCGATGGCGTCGCGGACGTCGTTGACCGCCCGGTCGACCGGCGTGCCGATGTCGAAGCGGACGAAGGTCGAGCTCGACCCCTCGCGCGCGGTCGATTCGATCTCGTCGACCCCGTTGATGCCGCGTATCGCCGCCTCGACCCGCTGGGTGACCTGCGTCTCGAGCTCCGAGGGCGCGGCGCCGGGCTGGACCACCGTCACCTGCGCCGCCGGGAAGCTGATGTCCGGCATCTGGTTGACGTCCATGCGCAGGAAGCTGACGATGCCGAGCAGGCTCAGCGCCGCGAACAGCACCAGCGGAAACACCGGGTTGCGGATCGCCCAGCTGGAGATGTTACGCATGTCGGATCAACTCCGTCGGGAGGATGGGGTCAGCGGGTCGCGGCGGCGGCCGCGGCGCGTTGCGGCCTGATCTTCTCGCCCTCGGTGAGGAACGGACCGGCCGAGAGGACGACCCGCTCGTTGCCGGTGAGGCCCTCGCCGACGACGACTCCGTCGTCGGTGACCGCGGCGACCTTGACGGCGCGGCGGCGGACGACGTTCTGGCCGTCGACGATGAAGGCGTAGCTGCCGCCGCCGTCGTTCAGCACCGCCGATTCGGGCAGCAGCGGCGCGTCGACCGCGCCCGCCTTGATCTCGGCCGTGGCGAAGCCGCCCGGACGCAGGTCTCGATTGTAGGCGACGGCGACCCGGGCGACGCCCTGCCGGCTCTGCGGATCGATGATCGGCGCGACCTGCCACACCGCGCCCGGATAGGCGCGGTCGGAGCCGACCGGCGTGATCATCGCCTGGACCCCCGGGGTGATCCGGGCGAGATCGCTCTCGGGCAGCCGGGCCATCATCTCCATCTCGCCGCCGCGGGCGATGTGGAACAGGGCGGAAGAGCCCGCCCCGACCACCTGGCCCGGCTCGACGCTGCGGGTGAGGACGAGGCCCGCGGCGGGCGCGCGGATGCTGAGGCGGCCGATTCGGGCGCGGCTCTGGCCGAGATTGGCCTGGGCGACGCGGACTCGGGCATTGGCGGCGTCGCGGGTGGCGATGCGCCGCTCGACGTCCGCCTTGGAGACGAAGCCGCGGCCGACCAGCTTCTGCGCCCGGTCCAGCTCCTGCTGGGCGAGCCGGGCGTCGGCCTGCGCCACCTGGATCTGGGCGGCGAGCTGCGCCGCCTCCTGGGTCTGGAGCGAGCGGTCGATCACCGCCAGAGTCTGGCCCGCGCCGACCCATTGTCCGGCCTCGACGAGGACCTGGACGATCTGGCCGCCTTCGCCCGGCACGCCGACCGGCATGTCGTGGCGCGCGGCGAGCTGGCCGGTGGCGGAGATGGTGCGGGCGATCTGCTGCCGCCCGGGGACGACGACCGTCACGGCGGGCGCGGCCTCGGCGGCGCCGCCCTTGGCGTTCACGGTCACCGCCGTCTTGTCGGAGCCGCGGCCCATCATGAGGAAGGCGGCGACAGCGACGGCGAGCACCGCGACGACGGCGAGGATGATGTTGCGCCGGCGCCGGCGCGCCGCGCCGTCGTCCGCCACCTCAACGTCGAGAGCGCTGCGGCGCCATTTCGGCGACTCGAAATTCATAGCTTCCATCTTCCCCACACCGACAAGGCGGCCCGGCCGCTTCGGCTGCTGTATTAGCCGAATAGGTCACCTGCCTCAAGCCCCATTTCCCGCCCGCGCCCCCAGCGCGACGGAACCCCGCTGTACAGGGAATGTTGGGCGATTGCCACCGCGTAAGTGGCGGCGCATGCTGTGCCGGCCTTAAAATGAGCAAGGAGGGCCAAATGAACCTGCTGGCGGATCATGGCTGGATCATGTGGATCATCATCGGCGCCGTCGCGGGCGCCGTCGCCAAGGCCCTCATGCCGGGTCGCGACCCGGGCGGGTGCATCGTCACCATCCTCCTCGGCATCGGCGGCGCGGTGCTCGCCGGCTATCTCGGCCACGCGCTCAACATCTACCCGCCGAGCCGCGGCGCCGACTGGATCGCCGCCATCATCGGCGCGATGATCATCCTCGGCGTGTGGCGGCTGATCGCCGGACGCCGCTAGAGCCTCGTCGCCGCCTTCATCGCCGCGACGAACCCCCGCACCGCCTCCGGCCCCCGCTCGGCGGCCAGCGAGACGATCGCCGAGCCGGAGATGACTCCCGCGGCGCCGGCCTCGATCGCCTGGCGGACGTGCTCGGGGCGGGAGATGCCGAAGCCGAGCACCGGCGGCGGCGCGTCGAGGGCGCGCAGCCTGGCGATCAGCGCCGCGTCGAAGCGGACCTCCGCGTCGGCGCCGGTCACTCCGGCGCGGGCGACGCAATAGGTATAGCCGCGCCCCGCCGCGGCGATCGCGGCGAGCGTCGGCCCGGGCGTGTTCGGCGCGGCGATCAGCACCGGGTCGACCGACGCCGACGCGGCCGCCGCGAGGAACGGCGCCGCCTCGGCGCAAGGCACGTCGGCGACGAGGACGCTGTCCACCCCGGCCGCGGCGGCGGAGTCGTAAAAGGCCTGCCGGCCGCGCGCGACGACGAGGTTGGCGTAGGTGAGGATCCCGACCGGTATGTCCGGATGCCGGGCGCGGAACGCCGCAAGCAGGCCGAAGCAGCCCGCCGGAGTCGCCCCCGCCGCAAGCGCCCGCACCGCCGCCGCCTGGATCGCCGGCCCGTCCGCCACCGGATCGGAGAAGGGTATGCCGACCTCGATCATGTCGGCTCCGCCGGCGACCAGGGCGTCGAGCAGGGCGTCGCCGGCCTCCAGGTCCGGATCGCCGAGCATGGCGAAGCCGCCGAACGCCGCCTCCCCGCGGTCCGCGAGCCGGGCGAACATCGCCGCGTAGCGGCTCATGCGCTCGGCCCAAGCAGGCGCTGCGCCTGGCCCATGTCCTTGTCGCCGCGTCCCGAGAGGTTGGCCACGAGCACCGTCTCCTCCGTCGCCGCCTCCGCCATCTTGAGGGCGTGGGCCAAAGCGTGGGCCGATTCGAAGGCGCAGATGATTCCCTCGCGCCGGGCGAGCAGGGCGAAGGCGTCGAGCGCCTCCCGGTCGGTCGCGCCGACATATTCGGCCCGGCCGCTGTCCTTGAGATAAGCGTGCTCGGGCCCGACGGCCGGATAGTCGAGCCCCGCCGAGACCGACCAGCTTTCGGCGATCTGCCCGTCCGCGTCCTGGAGCACGTAGGTCTCCGAGCCGTGGAGGATCCCGGGCCGGCCGCGCAGCAGGGTGGCGCCGTGCTCCGCCCCGTCCAGACCCCGCCCCGCCGCCTCGACCCCGATCAGCCGCACGCCCTCGTCGCCGACGAAGTCGGCGAAGGCGCCCATCGCATTGGACCCTCCGCCGACGCAGGCGATCACCGCGTCGGGCAGGCGCCCTTCCTCCTCCAGCACCTGCGCCCGCGCTTCCTTGCCGATCACCCGCTGGAACTCGCGGACCATCAGCGGGAAAGGATGCGGCCCGGCGACGGTGCCGAGCAGATAGTGGGTGTCGGCGAAGCTCGCCGCCCAGTCCCTCAGCGCCTCGTTGATCGCATCCTTGAGGGTCCGGCTGCCGCTCTCGACGGGCACCACCTCGGCGCCCATCAGCTCCATCCGGAAGACGTTCAGCTGCTGCCGCTCGACGTCGTGCGCGCCCATGTAGATTCGCGTCTTCAGCCCGAACAGCGCGCCCGCCAGAGCCGTCGCGACCCCGTGCTGGCCGGCGCCCGTCTCGGCGATCAGCCGCGTCTTGCCCATCTTTCTCGCGAGCAGCGCCTGGCCCAGCACCTGGTTGGTCTTGTGAGCGCCGCCGTGGAGCAGGTCCTCGCGCTTCAGGTAGAGCCGGACCCGTTCCGAGCCGAGGTTGCGGCAGCGGGTGAGCGGAGTCGGCCGCCCGGCATAATTGGCGAGCAGCTCGGCGAGCTCGGCCTGGAAGGCCGCATCCTCCATCGCCGCGAGGAAGGCCGCCTCGAGCTGCTCCAGCGCCGGCATCAATATCTCCGGCACATAGGCGCCGCCATAGGCGCCGAACCGGCCCGACATCAGCATGGCAGCGCCTCCCCCCGCGCCGGCAGGCGCAGGGCCTCGAAAAAGGCCTGGAGCTTGCCGGGGTCCTTGCGCCCGGGCGCGCTCTCCACGCCGGAGCCGACGTCCAGCGCATAGGCGCCGACCCGCGCCGCCGCCGCCGCATTGGCGGGAGAGAGGCCGCCGGCGAGCACCGCCGTTCCCAGGTCCGGCCGGCCTTCAAGGCGCGTCCAGTCGAACGCGACGCCGGTGCCGCCGGAGCGGCCGTTCGCCTTCGTGTCGTAGAGCATGCGGTCGGCGCCCGGCCGCGGCTCCGGGAGGTCGCGATCGACGGCGCCCGCCGCCCAGATCTCCGTTCCCTCCGGCAGCAGCGCCCTCAGGCCGCTTATGTAGAGGCCGTCCTCCTCGCCGTGGAGCTGGACCGCGGCGAGGTCGAGCCGCCGGGCGGCGGCGGCGACCCGGTCCGGTCTCTCGTCGCGGAAGACGCCGACCAGCGGGATCGAGGCCGCCGCGGCGATCGGCGAAGCCTCGTCCACGGTCACCGCGCGGGGCGTATCCGGCACCATCACCATGCCGGCGAAGGAGGCGCCCTGCGCCGCGGCGATCGCCGCGTCGCCCGCGTCGGTGAGGCCGCAGACCTTGACCCGGCCGAAGGCGAGCGCGCGGGCCGCCAGCCCTGGGTCCGGAGCGCGCATCAGCGACGAGCCGACGAGGAAGGCGTCGGCATGAGGCGCGAGCCGCGCCACGTCGGCGCGGTCGGCGATCCCCGATTCGGAGACCACCAGGGTCCCCGCCGGGACCAGCCGGGCGAGCCGCTCGGTCGCTGCGAGGTCGACCTTCAGCGTCTTGAGATCGCGGTTGTTGATTCCGATCATCGGCGCGCCGAGGGCCACCGCGCGGCGCACCTCCGCCTCGTCATGCGCCTCGACCAGCGCGTCCATGCCGAGCCGACGCGCCTCCTCGATCGCCTCGACCGCCTCGGCGTCGCCCAGCACCGCGAGGATGACGAGCACCGCATCGGCGCCATGAAGCCGCGCCTCGGCGACCTGGCGGGGATCGACGACGAAGTCCTTGGCGAGGATGGGGCCGTCATATTCGCGCCGCACCGCCTCGAGGTCGGCGAAGGAGCCGCCGAAATAGGGGCCGTCGGTCAGAACGCTGATCGCGTCGGCCGCGCCGCGATAGGCCCGCGCCATCGCCGCCGGGTCGACGCTTCCGCGCAGCGCCCCCTGGGAGGGGGAGACGCGCTTCACCTCCATGACGAAGCGGGCGCCGGGGCGGGCGAGGGCGGCGCGCAGGCTGCGCCGCGTCGGCTCCGCCCGCGCCCGGAGCGAGGCGAGGTCGATGCCGCGCAGCCGCTCGGCCACGTCGACGCGCTTTCGGGCGACGATCTCGCCCAGCACGCCTTCAGCCATGCGTCGCCTCCACGAACAGGGCGAGGCGGCGGCGCGCCTCGCCGGAGCGCAGCGCGTCCAGGGCCCGCTCGACGCCCTCCGCCAGGTCGGCGGCGAGCCCCGCCGTCATCAGCAAGGCGCCGGCGTTGAGCGCCACCGCGTCGGTCTCGGCGGCGAGGCCGTAGCCCATCAGGAGCGCGGAAAGCCGCTCCGCATTCTCCTCCGGGCTGCCGCCCTTCAATTCGGCGAGCGGCCGGCGGGCGAGCCCGGCCGCCTCCGGCGCCAGGGTCATCCGCTCGACGGCGCCGCCGCGGACGCTGGCCGCCTCGGTCTCGCCGTGGAGGGCGATCTCGTCGAGGCCCGCGCCGTGGACGATGAGCGCGCGTTCCGTGCCGAGCGCCGCCAGCGTGTGCGCCACCGGCTCGACGAGGCGCGCGTCGGCGACTCCGAGCAGCTGCACCGGCGGCTCCGCCGGGTTCACGCAGGGACCAAGCACGTTCATGACGGTGCGCACCTTCAGCGCCCGGCGCACCGGCCCGGCATGGCGCAGCCCCGGATGATATTGCGGCGCGAACAGGAAGCAGAAGCCGGTCTGGTCGAGCGCCCGCCGGGACTCGGCCGGCGAGATGTCGAGCCTGGCGCCGAGCCGCTCCAGCACGTCCGCCGAGCCGCAGCGCGAGGTGACCGAGCGGTTGCCGTGCTTGGCCACGGGAAGGCCGGCGGCCGCCGCGACGAACGCCGCCGCCGTCGAGACGTTGATCGTCCCCGATCCGTCGCCTCCCGTGCCGCAGCTGTCGGCGAACAGATAATCGGGCCGTTCGAAATCGAGGTCGGCGGCGCGAAGCGCGCGGGCCGCGCCGATCAGCTCGTCGGTCGTCTCGCCCTTGAGGCGGAGCGCGATCAGCATCGCGGCGATGGCGGTCTCCTCCAGCCGCCCGTCGACGAGCGCGGCGAAGAGCCCCTCCGCCGCCTCCATGTCCAGCGACTCCCCCCGGTAGAGGCGGGCGAGGGCGGCGTCCGCCGCGTCGTCGGCCGCCGTCCGGGCGGGGATGAGAAGGGCGAGGTTGCTGTGGGAATTCATGACGCAGGTTCCTGGCGACGAGGGTGAAAAAAGAAAGGCCCGCCGGAGGGGCGGGCCTTCTTGGAAGATCGGACCTGGGATTAGATCCGCGTCACCATCGATGCTGCGCCGCCGCCGGAATCTCGTTCCGCCACCAGAGCCAAGCCTGCTGGGCCGCCGCGGCGGGGGCCGCGACGTCGAAGCGGGAGAAAGGCGCGAACTGCGTCATCACCCTTCAACTCACAGCAAAACGCCGCCCCGTCAAGCCCTTGGAAGCCCGGCGATGCGGCGTGCCGGTCTCCATTCAGCAAGCGTCCAGCCCGTGCGGGGTCTACAAAGGGTCGATCGCAACCCCTCAGGGAGCCCGTCATGAAGCCTCTCCTCCTCGCCGCCGCCCTCCTCGCCGCGGCGCCGCTCGCGCCCGCCGCCGCCCAGGCGCCCGAGCCGCCGCTGCGCGGCACGCGGCTCGACGTCGTCGCCACCGGCGAGGTTCAGCGCGTCCCCGACGTCGCCCGCATCTCCGCCGGCGTGGTGACCAGCGCCCCCACCGCCACCGCCGCGCTCGAGCAGAATGCGCGGCGGATCGCCGCGGTCCGCGCCGCACTGAAGCGCGCCGGCATCGCCGACCGCGACATCCAGACCAGCGCCATCAACCTCTTCCCGGATTATCGGCAGGACGAGCATGGCGGCAATCCGCAGCTCATCGGCTACCGCGCCTCCAACGAGCTCGCGGTCCGGTTCCGCGACCTCGCGAACACCGGCAGGATATTGGACGCGCTGGTCGCCGTCGGCGCCAACCAGATCAGCGGCCCGACCCTGGCGGTCGACAAGCCGGAGGCGGCGCTCGACGAAGCGCGGACCCTGGCGGTCGCCAACGCCCGCGCGCGCGCCGAGCTTTACGCCCGCGCCCTCGGCAAGCGGGTCGGCCGGGTGGTGGCGGTGAGCGAGGCGGGGCCGGTCTTCTCGCCCTACGGCAAGGTCGCGATGCAGGCGATGGCGCGCGACTCGGCGACCAATCTGATCGAGCCCGGCGAGCAGGCGCTGGCGGTCAGCCTCAACGTCACGTTCGAGCTGGAATGAAGCGACGAGGGGACCGCCGTGGCGGGCGGTCCCCTCGCGGTTTCCGGATGGGAAGGCCGCCTGGGCGGCCCGCCCGGGCCTTAGCGGATGCTGCGGCGGGTGAAGAGGTTGACGATCGCGAGGAGGATCACCGCGCCGACCAGCGACACGAGGAAGGACATCACCGTGATGCCCTCGTTGATGTCGCCGTGGTTCATGATGAAGCCGCCGATGGCGGCGCCGACGATTCCGACGACGATGTTGAGCAATATGCCCTGCTGCGCGTCCCGGCGCATGATGATGCTCGCCAGCCACCCGACGACGCCGCCGACGATCAGCCAAATGATGATACCCATGTTACAACCTCCTGTTGGATGCCGCCGGAGCCCGGCTCGCGCGACGGTCACGCGGAATACGCCCGAGCCCCGCGGGTTGTTCCTGAGGCGAAATGCTTCGAAAGCGCTGTACTTCGGCGCCCCGTCCCACCATAGCCCGGCGATGCTCAGAATCTCGTTTCTGCTCATTGCCTTGGCCGCCGCCGCAGCGCCCGCCGCTGCCCCCGCCGATCCTCTCGGGAAGCGCACCGCGGAGCCCGAGAAGCTGCTCTCCGGCATCGGCGAGGCCTCGTCCGACGCGGCGCTCGAGGCGGAGATCGCCGCCGCCGCCGCCTTCCCGCTCGGAAGCCTCGCAAACCCGGTCCGGGTCGGCGGGCCGGAGGGGGAGCGGGCCTATGTCCGACGCCTGCGCTGCGCGGACGGCAAGCCGCCGAGGATCGGCGACAGGCGGCCCGGCGGCGTCGGCGCCTTCGGCAGCCTGGTCGATCTCTTCCCGCTCGATTGCGGCGCCGCCGCGCCGGGCCGAGTCGAGCTGATGATGGACATGTATTTCGAGGAGCAGGCGGAGCAGCGCGCGCCGGCGGGCTTCACGCTCGCCCCCCGCTAGGGCAGGAAGGGAGGATGCGCACCCTCCTGCGGCGCCTCGGCACCGCCCTCCTCTTCCTCGCCGTCGCGCTCTGCTTCGCTCCGGCGCTCGTCCCGCCCTTCCTCGACCGGATCTATTATCGGGGGCCGCCGACCGGCCATTTCGACGGCAAGCGCTTCTTCAACCCCGAGGATCGGGCGCGTCCGGCTCCGGCGGCGAGCCCGGGCCGCTTCCTCAATCGCTGGGCCGGCGGCGAGGGCCGGGCGAAATGGCCCGGGCGCGTGCCCGTCCGCACCGCCGTCCCGCCCCGCAGGGTCCGCGGCGAGGCCATGCGGGTCACCTGGATCGGCCATTCGACCGTGCTCGTTCAGACCGCCGGGCTCAACATCCTCACCGATCCGATCTGGTCGGACCGCGCCTCGCCTTTCTCCTTCGTCGGCCCGCGCCGCGTCCGCCGGCCTGGCGTCCGCTTCGAGGACCTGCCGAAGATCGACCTCGTCCTCGTCAGCCACAACCATTACGACCATATGGACCTCCCGACCCTCAAGCGCCTCTGGGACCGGGACAGGCCCACCATCGTCACCAGCCTCGGCAACGACACCATCCTCGCGAGGGCGGGGATCCCCGCGAAGGCGCTCGACTGGGGCGGCGCCGCGCCCCTGACCTGCGACTGGGTCGCGCCGCCCGGGAGCGAGGCGACGCTCCACGCCTCCCCCTGCGCCGCCGTCGTCGAGCGGGTCCACCATTGGGGCTCGCGCTGGGGCACCGACCGCAACCGCGCCTTGTGGTCCGGCTTCACCGTGCGGCTGCCGGGCGGCAACCTCTTCTTCGCCGGCGACACCGGCTTCGGCGACGGGAGCTGGGCGACCGAGGCGGCGCGCCACGGCCCCTATCGCCTCGCCATCCTGCCGATCGGCGCCTATCTGCCGCGCGACGTGATGAGCGGCAACCACATGGACCCCGACGAGGCGGTCGAGGTCTTCCGCCGCCTCGGCGCAAGCAGCGCGCTCGGCGTCCACTGGGGCACCTTCCAGCTCACCTTCGAGGCGATCGACGACCCGCCCCGCCGCCTCCGCTCGGCCCTGGCCCGCCGCGCCATCCCCCCGAACCGCTTCCTCGCCACCGAAGTTGGCCAAGCCTGGGACGTGCCGAGGGGACAGTAACTATTTTCCCGCGCCGGCCTCGCCCAATGGGAACAGTAACTATTTTCCCGCGCCGGCCTCGCCCAATGGGGACAGTAACTATTTTCCCGCGCCGGCCTCGCCGCTCCCCAGACGGCAGGGGAAAATAGTTACTGTCCCCATTCCCGCGCAGGCGGCGGAAAATAGTTACCGTCCCCATTCCCCAACCCTTCCCCTTCACGGCACCAGCAGCTTGAGGGCCCCGGCCCGCACCCGGTAGCGCAGCGGGGTGTCCATCGGCTGGGCCTCGCCGTCGGTGGCGACCATCAGTCGGGGGCGCGCCGAATCGATCTCCGCCGCCTGGATGCCGTCGACGGTGAGGAAGTCCGCCTGCTCGTCCGGCCGCCCGAGCAGCGCGCGAAGCGAGATGGCGACGAACTGCCACGCGCTTCTCGCCAGCGGCGCGTAGAGGCACAATTCGCCGCGGTCGATCCTCTCGCGCTTGCCCAGGCTGAGCAGCCCGGTCTCGTAGCGATTGTTGCCGACGAACAGCAGCGGCGTCTCGATCGCCCCTTCCCGCCCCGCGATGCGGATGGCGAGGCGGTGGTGACGGAAGCGCCACAAGGTCCTCAGCGCAGCGCTCGCCATGGCGACGCGCTTAGAGCGGCCGAGATGCTTCTGCTGCGCCTCCCGCTCGCGGACCAGCCGCGGATAGAGGCCGACCGCGCTGTTGTTGATGAACACCCGCCCGTTGACCTCGGCGACGTCGACCTGCCGCGTCCGGCCGCCGGCGATGGCCGCCACCGCCTCGCCGAGGTCGAGCGGGATGCCGGCGTCGCGGGCGAAATGGTTGAGCGTCCCGAGCGGCAGGATTCCAAGCGCGACCTCGGTGCCCGCCACCGCCGCCGCCGCCGTTCCGATCGTCCCGTCGCCCCCGGCGGCGACGAGGGCGTCGACGCCGTGCGCCCTGGCCGCCTCGCCGCAATGGCGGTCGAGGTCGCCCGGCTCCACCGCCAATATCTCCGCGGCGATTCCCTTCGCCTCGAACAGGGTCTCGAGCTCGGCCGCCTTGCCCTCGGCGAACGAGCCTCCGCCCCGGTTGACGACGACCTTGATCTTTCTCGGCGGGTTCCGGCTCACCCGCGCCCGACGCGGGAGGCGCGGCGCTTGTTCCCCTCCCCGTCCAGCGGGTCGGACGCGGGGGCGGCCCGGCCGCTCACTTCGACTCGTCCGATCCGGGCGCGCAGTCGCCGACCCGACGGCCCGTCGCCTTCATGCCCATCGTCATGTTCACGCCGCGTGCCTCGGTCGTCATGCTCGCCGCATAATCGTAGCTGCGCGCGCTGAAGGTGCCGTTCATGGTCAGGGCGACCCGTGCGGTCTTGGCGTTGCCGCAGGTGATCGTCCCGCTCATCCGGCCGCCGCCCATGCTGAACTTGGAATAGTCGCAGTCCTTATTCTCCTCGCCGTTCATCTTGATCGGCTTGCGCGCTTCCTCGGGGGTGATGCACTCGCGCCGGGTCTCCTTCTGCCCGCGCATCGCGGCGATGGCCGCCGGCGGAAGGCCGCTGCCGCTGACGTCGGTCGTCTCGAACGCCACCTCCCATTCGCCCGGGTCGATCTGGGCCGCCCCCGCCGCCCCCGCCGACGCCGCCGGCGCGCCGCCGCTCTGCCTGGCGGCGGCGGCGTTGCCGCCCGCGCCGCCGTCGCCCGATTTGCCGCAGCCCGCCAGCATGACGAGGCCGAGCGCCGCCGTGAACCTTGAAACCCGCATCGATCGTCTCCCCCTTCGGTTTGTCCCAGCCTTAGCCGCCCTGCAGCGCCGAGGCGAGATGGCGGATCAGCCGCTCCGCGTCGCCCTCGTGATTGTAGAGATGGGCGGTGATCCGCATTCGGTCGCCGCGGAGGCTGACATGGACGCCTTGCGCGGCGAGCCTCGCCTCGATCCCCTCCGGCGGGCCGCCCTCGAAGCCGACCGACAGGTAATGGGGGGCGCGGCCCGAGGCCGCGCGCACCGCCACCGCCGCCAGCCTCGCCTCCAGCGCGGCGTTGAACGCGTCGAGCGTCTCGCGGATATTCTCGACGCCCCAGTCGAGTAGCTGGGCGATGGCGGCGCCCGCGACGGGAAGAAGGGCGAAGTTCGAGCGCTCGCCCATGTCGAAGCGGCGGGCGTTGGGCTCCAGCGCCTCCCCGTAGGCGGCGAGGCTTCGAAAATCCTCGGCGCCCTTGCGGGTCACCCAGCCCTCCTCGATCGGCACCCCCTGCTGGTGGCGCGGCGCGACGTAGAGGAAGCCGACGGAATAAGGCCCCATCATCCACTTGTACGAAGCGGCGACGAGATAGTCGGGGTCGACCGCCTGGAGGTCGAGCGGCAGGGCGCCGATCGACTGGGTCGTGTCGAGGACGAGGATGGCGCCCACCGAGCGGCAGCGCCGCGCCAGCGCCTCGACGTCGATCCTCGTGCCGCAGACCCAGTGGACGTGCGGCGCGCAGACCAGGGCGGTGGCGCCGTCGATCGCCTCCAGGATCGCCGCCGTCCAGTCGCCCTCCGCCGGCCGCGCCACCGTCACAAGCCGCGCCTCCTCGCGCGCCGCCAGGGCGCGGCAGGCATAGATGGTGGACGGGAAGTCCTCGGCCAGGGTCACCACCGTCTGGCCGGCGGCGACGCGCGCGTTTCGAAGCGCGGTGGCGAGCCCGTAGCTCACCGACGGGATGATCGCCACGTCCTCGGCGGCGGCGCCGATCAGCCGTGCGGCGAGCCCCCTCACCCGCTCGGACTCGTCGAACCAATGCTCGGCCTTGAGCTCCCACGGATGGGCCTTGCGCATCAGCCCCTCGCGCCCCGCCTCGCCGGCCGCGACGAGCAGCGGCGACATCTTGGCGCAGTCGAAATAGGCGACCTCCTCGGGGATGTCGAAGAGGTGCCTCTGGCACGGGATGAGCGTCATCAGCCTCCCGCTTTGGCCTTGCCGCCCGCCGGCGCCGCGCCCGCCGGCGCCGCGACGGGCTCGCAGGCGCCCGGAGTCACCTTGCCCTTTACCTTGCGGCTCATCACGAAATCGCCTGGGCCGGGCAGGTAGCTGGCCTCGTCGACCGTGACGTCGAAGCTGTCGGCGTCGAAGCTGCCCGTCACCGTCATGTTGATCTGCCCCTTCAGCTCGGGACGGGTGCAGGTCATCGAGGCGTTGATCATGCCGCCGCGGAAATAGCTGTTCGCATAGGTGCATTGATAGCCCGCGCCGGCGAACAGGCCGGGGGAGGGCTTGCTGCGCTCATTGGCGGCGACGCAGCCCCGGGCCTCCTCCTTGTCCCCGGGCTTCGCCTTGAGGGCGGGCGTGGTCTGGTCGGCGGAGCGGAAGCTCTTCACCTCGAAATCGGTCTTCCAGCTGCCGGCCGGAAGCGTGTCCGGAGTCTCGGCGGCGGCCGCCTTGTTCTCCCCCTCCCCGCCCGAACAGGCCGCGGCGGCCAGGCACAGAGGCACGACCCACAAGTTGCGCATATCCATCTCCCCCCGA
Source organism: Alphaproteobacteria bacterium (assembly GCA_019232625.1). GTDB lineage: Bacteria > Pseudomonadota > Alphaproteobacteria > Sphingomonadales > Sphingomonadaceae > Allosphingosinicella. The sequence goes on from JAFANP010000031.1 coordinate 38,747, forward strand.
TCTTTCTGTTATCCGCGCAAGCTAGCGCGGAGGCGCCGCAATAGCCATATGCACGCCATGGCTATCGCGATCAGGACCGGCCTCGAAGAGCCGGATACGGGGCAGGCTTTCGTTCCCCATCGCCCGCAGCGCCCGGCAAAGGCCGAGGGCGGCCGCAGGTTCAAGATCGTCTCCGACTATGAGCCCGCGGGGGACCAGCCGGCGGCGATCGCCGAGCTCACCGACTCCGCGCGCGACGGAGAGCAGACCCAGGTGCTGCTCGGAGTCACCGGCTCGGGCAAGACCTTCACCATGGCGAAGGTGATCGAGGCGCTGCAGCGCCCGGCGCTCGTCCTCGCGCCCAACAAGATCCTCGCCGCCCAGCTCTACGGCGAGTTCAAGAGCTTCTTCCCCGACAACGCGGTCGAATATTTCGTCAGCTATTACGATTACTACCAGCCCGAGGCCTACGTCCCCCGCTCGGACACCTACATCGAGAAGGAAAGCTCGGTGAACGAGGCGATCGACCGGATGCGTCACTCGGCGACCCGCTCGCTGCTCGAGCGCGACGACGTCGTCATCGTCGCGTCCGTCTCCTGCCTCTACGGCATCGGCTCGGTCGAGACCTATTCGGCGATGACCTTCAGCCTCAAGAAGGGCGACACCGTCGACCAGCGCGAGATCATCCGCAAGCTCGTCGCCCTCCAGTACAAGCGCAACGACCAGGCCTTCGCCCGCGGCAACTTCCGCGTTCGAGGCGACAATCTCGAAGTCTTTCCCTCGCATTACGAGGACATGGCCTGGCGGATCAATTTCTTCGGCGACGACATAGAGGAGATTGTCGAGTTCGACCCGCTCACCGGCAAGAAGATCGCCGCGCTCGACTACGTCAAGGTCTACGCGAACAGCCACTACGTCACGCCGGGGCCGACCCTGAAGCAGGCGATGGAGGCGATCCGCCACGAGCTGTCCGAGCGCCTCAAGGAGCTTCACGCCGAGGGCAAGCTGCTCGAGGCGCAGCGGCTCGAGCAGCGCACCAATTTCGACCTCGAGATGATCGCCGCGACCGGCTCGTGCGCCGGAATCGAGAACTACTCCCGCTTCCTCACCGGGCGCCTTCCCGGCGAGCCGCCGCCGACCCTGTTCGAATATCTGCCCGAGAACGCCCTCCTCTTCGTGGACGAGAGCCACCAGACCGTGCCGCAGATCGGCGCGATGGCGCGCGGCGACCACCGCCGCAAGATCACGCTTGCCGAATATGGCTTCCGCCTCCCCTCCTGCATCGACAACCGGCCCCTGCGTTTCAACGAATGGGACGCGATGCGCCCGCAGACGGTCGCCGTGTCGGCGACGCCCGGCCCCTGGGAGCTGGAGCAGACCGGCGGCGTCTTCGCCGAGCAGGTCATCCGCCCGACCGGGCTCATCGACCCGCCGGTCGAGATCAAGCCGGTCGAGGACCAGGTCGACGATCTCATCAACGAGGCGCGGATCACCGCCCGCAAGGGGTACCGCACGCTCGTCACCACCCTCACCAAGCGGATGGCGGAAGACCTGACCGAGTTCATGCACGAGGCCGGCCTCAAGGTCCGCTACATGCACTCGGACGTCGAGACGCTGGAGCGCATCGAGCTGATCCGCGACCTGAGGCTCGGCGTCTACGACGTCCTCGTCGGCATCAACCTGCTGCGCGAAGGCCTCGACATCCCCGAATGCGGCCTGGTCGCCATCCTCGACGCCGACAAGGAGGGCTTCCTTCGCTCCGAGACCAGCCTCATCCAGACGATCGGCCGCGCCGCCCGCAACGTGGAAGGCCGGGTCATCCTCTACGCGGACCGCATCACCGGCTCGATGGAGCGCGCGCTCAACGAGACCGGCCGCCGCCGCGACAAGCAGGTCGCCTACAACGAGGCGCACGGCATCACGCCGACGACGATCAAGCGCAACATCCAGAACATCCTCGCCGACGTCAGCCAGCGCGACGGGGTCGTCGTTGAGACCGGCGACGAGGACCGTCCCCACCTCGTCGGCCACAACCTCAAGGCCTATATCGCCGACCTCGAGCAGCGCATGCGCAAGGCCGCCGCCGACCTCGAGTTCGAGGAGGCCGGGCGCCTGCGCGACGAGATCCGCCGCCTCGAGGCCGACGAGCTCGGCATCCCCGACCACGAGAAGAGAGCCCCGCTCCTGGGCAACTCGACGGAAGGCAAGCCCGGCACCCGAAAGACCCGCTTCGGCAAGCAACAGGCGATCCGCCTCGGCAAGAGGATGGGCGGGCGGCGCTGAACGAAAACCGATAATCGGGAGCTGTTTTTAGTTGATTTTAGCTCATTCCGCTGCTCAACCGCGCAGGTTCCGCGGGAGACAGTTCGAGGGTGGAGGAATGACCGAGCCCCGTTACCATATCAACCTCTTCTGGTCCGACGAGGACGCTTGCTGGATCGCGGACATTCCAGATCTTCGCTATTGCACGTCGCACGGCGATACGCCGCGGAGGCATTGGATAATGTGCGCGACGCCATGCAGGGCTGGCTGGCCGTCGCGCGGGACCAGGGTCTTCCGATCCCCGAGGCGCGGTACACCGCCGCCAAGCCTGATGACCGCGCTGCAGCCGCCTGACCGGCAGGAGAACCCCTTCCGCCGCCGCCTGATTCCGCCGCTTGCGGAAGAGGAGTGCGTCCGTGATCCGCGACTTCAAAGACCCAGAAACCGGGCGCATCTTCCGCGGCGAGCGCAGCCGCAAGCTCCCGCCCGATATTCAGAACGTCGCCCGCCGCAAGCTGCGTCAGATCAACCGTGCCCAAAAGCCCGACGACCTTCGTGTGCCGCGTGGCAACCGGCTGGAAGAGTTGAAGGGCTTGCGCAAAGGGACATATAGTATCCGCATCAACGACCAGTGGCGCATCTGCTTCCGCTGGGTCGAGGGAGACGCGCTCGATGTCCGGATCGAGGACTACCATCGCGGATGAGGACCGGCTGGACAACGTCCATCCGGGGGACATCCTGCGTGAAGATTTTCTGATCGGCTCCGACATTCCGGTTGCGGAAGTCGCGCAAGGCACGGGGATCGCTTCCGCGCGCCTTAGCGCAATTCTCGCCGGGGCGGAGCCGGTCGATGCCGACGTCGACCTAAGGCTCGCCCGCTACTTCCGAATGTCGGAAGGCTTTTTCCTGGGTCTTCAGAACGATTTCGACCTTGAGGAAGTCCGCCGCGGGCGCGGTAGCGAACTCGATCGCATCGTCCCCCGCGCCGCCTGATTCCGCCGCTCGCGGAAGAGATGTGCGGGGCGCGGCCGTACTTTCCGGTCAAGTCCCGTGGCTTCGCGTCGCGGTCCGGGGCATTCAACGCCCCGGATAGAGGGCGGCGCGGCAAAGGGCGCCCGCCCGTGGCGGCGCTGCCGCCATGCTTGGGGAAGGGAAAATCGATGGCAACTCTGGCGACGCAGGTCGCGCCGCGCCGCGCGACCGCGGAAGAGCGCTTCTTCATGACCTCGGCGGTGGCGATGGCGGTCGTCATCGTCGCGGGCTTCTCGCTCAACGCGATCATGGGCCGCTCGACGATCCACTCGCCGGTCTCGGTCCACGTCCACGGGCTTCTCTTCATGGGCTTCCTCGCGCTCTACGTGACCCAGAACGCCCTCGTCGCCACCGGGAACGTCGCCGTCCACAAGCGGCTCGGCTGGCTTTCGGCCGGCCTCGTCCCGGCGATGATCGTTGCGGCGCTCTACGTGATCGTCGCCATGGTGCGGCGCGGCGCCGTGCCCTTCTTCTTCACGCCGGTCTACTTCCTCGTCATGGACACGATGATCCTGGCGAGCTTCGTCGCGCTCGTCGTCGCGGCGATCCGGATGCGCCGCCGCAACGACTGGCACCGGCGGCTGATGTTCTGCGGCATGGCGGCCTTCACCGGCAATGGCCTCGGCCGCCTGCTGCCGATGCCGCTCCTCATCCCCTATGCCGGCGAGGCCGCCGTCGCCGCCTCCCTCGTCTTCCCGATCTGGGGCCTGCTCTCCGACCGCCGGCGCACGGGCAGGGTCCATCCGGCCTGGCTCTACGGTCTCGCCGTCGTCGTCGGCGGCCAGCTCGTCGCCGAGACGTTCGTTCGCACTCCGGTCGCCCTCTCCCTCTACGACTGGGTCGCCGCCGGCTCCCCCGGCGCCCACGTCTCCCCCACCGCCTACCCCGCCCTGCCGCCGGCGTGAGCCGGAGACGTTGACATTTCCGTGGTTTCTCATAGCGTCTTTGGCTGGTTTGAGACGAATCCGCCACCATGTCCAAAGCGAGCCGAACCTACGAACGACTGCTGAGCGTCTCGTCGCGCCCCATCTCGTTCCGGGAGTTCGAGCGATGCGTCCTGGGCTTCGGCTTCGTCCATCGACGTAGCCGGGGCAGTCACCGCTCCTATCACCACCCGCGGGTGAAGGAGGTCCTGACCCTGCAGCCGCGTGGGAAGGACGCTCAGCCGTATCAAGTGAGGCTGTTTCTCGCTATGGTCGCCAAGTACAAGCTGGAGCCGGGTGATTGATGGAACCGCGTTATCACATCAATGTCTTCTGGTCCGACGACGACGGATGCTGGATCGCGGATGTGCCGGACCTGCGTTACTGCTCCGCGCACGGCGACACGCCCCAGCAAGCGGTCGCGGAGGCTGGCGTGGCGGTCGAGCTGTGGCTCGAGACGGCGCGCGAAAGCGGCATCGCCGTGCCCGACGCCCGCTACAAGCCGGTTAGCCTGGAGGATCGCGCCGCCGCTTGAGCCGCGCGTTCCACCCCTTCGCCGGCCGGGGGTGACGGCGGGCCCGTCGGCCCCTATCTCCCCCCGACCATGGCTGCTCCCGTTCTCGCTTATGAAGGCCTCGGCCTCGTCCAGGGCTCCGGCTGGCTGTTCCGCGGGCTCGACCTGTTCGTCGGCGCGCGCGACCGGCTGGCGCTGATCGGGCGCAACGGCGCCGGCAAGACGACCCTGCTCAAATGCCTCGCCGGCCTGGTCGAGACCGACGAGGGCCGCCGCACCATCCAGCCGGGAACGAAGGTCGTCCTGCTCGAGCAGGACCCGCCGGTCGCCGATTTCGCCACCCTGCGCGACTTCGCCCTCCACGGGGCCGGCGCGCCGGCCGCGCACGAGGTGGACGCGATCGCCCACCAACTCGGGATCGACCTCGACCGCCCGGCGGCCACGGCGAGCGGCGGCGAGCGGCGCCGCGCCGCCATCGCCCGGGCGCTGGCGCAGGACCCGGACGTGCTCCTGCTCGACGAGCCGACCAACCATCTCGACCTCGCCGCCATCGACTGGCTCGAGGACTGGCTCGGCCGCTTCACCGGCGCCTTCATCGTCATCAGCCACGACCGCACCTTCCTCAAGCGCCTCACCCGCTCGTCCCTGTGGCTGGAGCGCGGCAATTTGAGGCGCGCCGAGATCGGCTTCGGCGGCTTCGACGCGTGGACCGAGGCGGTCTACGCGGAGGAGGCGCGCGCCGCCGAGAAGCTCGACGCCCGGCTGAAGCTCGAGCTCCACTGGCTGCAGCGCGGAGTCACCGCGCGCCGCCGCCGCAACCAGGGCCGCCTCACCAAGCTCCACGAGATGCGCGCGGCGCGCGCGGCGATGCTCGGCCCGGCGGGCGCCGCCAGGCTCGGTCTCGAGAATGACGACGTGAAGACCAAGATGGTGATCGACGCCGACCGGGTCACCAAGCGCTTCGGCGAGCGCGCCATCGTCCGGGACTTCACCTTGCGCATCCAGCGCGGCGACCGGATCGGGGTCGTCGGCGCCAACGGCACGGGCAAGACCACCCTCCTGAGGCTCCTCACCGGCGAGCTCGAGCCGGACGAAGGCAGGATCGTCCGCGCCAAGACGCTGCAGGGGATCATGATCGACCAGCAGCGCCGCCTGCTCGACCCCGACAAGAGGGTCCGCGACGTCCTCGCCGACGGCGGCGACTGGATCGAGGTGCGCGGCCACAAGAAGCACGTCCAGGGCTATCTGAAGGAATTCCTGTTCGAGCCGACGCTTGTCGACGCGAAGATCGGCACGCTGTCGGGCGGCGAGCGCTCGCGCCTCCTCCTCGCCCGCGAGTTCGCCCGCCGCTCCAACCTCCTCGTCCTCGACGAGCCGACCAACGACCTCGACCTGGAGACGCTCGACCTGCTCCAGGAGGTGATCGCCGACTATGACGGCACCGTCCTCATCGTCAGCCACGACCGCGACTTCCTCGATCGGACGGTGACGATCACGCTCGGCCTCTCAGGGTCGGGCAAAGTCGATATCGTTGCCGGCGGCTACGAGGACTGGGTTCGAAAGCGCTACGAAATGCAGCGTGCTCCTTTAAAAGCAGGAGC
>JAFANP010000004.1 GCA_019232625.1 Alphaproteobacteria bacterium
CGGCGCGAGCCTCTTCACCTACGACGTCGAGAACCGGCTCGTCTCGGCGAGCGGGGCGCGGACGGCGCAGCTCGCCTACGATCCGCTGGGCCGCCTTTGGCGCGCGACCGGGCCGAGCGAGGCGGTGGAGTTCGTCTACGAGGGCGACCAGGCGCTGCTCGAGACGGCGCCGGGCGGCGGCCTCACCCGCGTCTACGTCCGCGGACCGGGCGAGGACGAGCCGCTCGTCTGGTACGAGATCGGCGCCGGCGGAGTCGCCCGCTACTTCCTCCACGCCGACCAGCAGGGCTCGATCATCGCCGCCGCCGACCTCGCCGGCAACGCCGTCGCGATCAACCGCTACGACCCCTGGGGCGTGCCGGCGACGGGCAATGCCGGCCGCTTCCAATATACCGGCCAAGCCTGGCTCCCCGACCTCGGCATGTATTACTACAAGGCGCGGATCTATTGGCCGGCGCTGGGACGGTTCCTGCAGGTCGATCCGATCGGATACGACGACCAGATCAACCTCTACGCCTATGTGGGGAATGATCCGGTGGATCGCCGCGATCCCGACGGTCAGATCATTGATACGCTCGTCGACCTAGCCTTCATCGTCTATGACGGCTACAAGATTGCCAAGGAAGGCGCGACTGCTACCAACGTCGCTGCTTTAGGCGCGGATGTTGTTGCGGCCGTTATACCTGGCGTTACCGGCGCTGGAGTGGCGGTACGAGCTGGCGCCAAAGGGGCTGAACTTGCCCGAGCGGAACGCGCCGGCGAACTGACGGCTCGGGGGACAGCTGGCGGCGAACGTGCGGGTCGACCATTTACGCCACGGGGGCGGCAAACGATCGATGCGCGGAACGTTGAAAGTCACGGAAGACCCACCTGTGAGAATTGCGGAAGAAATGTTACGCCTGGACAGCGGTCTCAACGCGGGATCTCTCCTCCCGGAAATGAGCGGCACAGAGACCACATTTTTCCTCGTTCGCGAGGCGGAGATGGAGTCCCCAGCAATGGTCAGGTTCTCTGTCGGGATTGCAACTTAAGGAAAAAGGACAGGGTGCAGGATTGAGCGATAAATTCCCAAGACAGCATGTTAAAGTGTTCGTCTATACCGAGAGTTTAGACGGTTATCCAGCTGAGGAGTGGGAAGGTATCTGGGCACTACAGCTAGAGGACGGTCATTTTCAAATTGATAATATACCTTTCTATGCGCGGAACCTAAGCTGTGACGACATTGTAGAAGCAGCCCAAGATGGGGGCAATTATATATTTAAGGGAGTTGTTAATCCTTCTGATAATTCGACGATCAGGGCCGTGGTTTATGACCTTGGTGACGAAGCCAGTGTGAGGCGTGACCTAATCAATTTGGGGTGCTCTATTGAGGGCACCGGTACCCCCGGTATGATCGCGATCAACGTACCCAAAAAGTCCGTTGAGCAGGTTGTCGCTTTTTTGAATCGTGCGTTCGCCGACGAAAAGCTCGATTTTGAGGAAGGTGTATTGAGGTAGAAATGCTAGTATCGCGTCTAGATAGGTCATTAGGCAAGCGACTGGACTAGTTCGAAGCGACTTTGGTCAATTAGCAGGGACGGAGCGAACCTCCGGTGATCGCCGGCAACTTGTTAGAGTTGACGCAAGGCTCCGGTAGATTCTTCGGTAGGCTACGCGTAGGCGCGACCCACGTGCTGCTCTTGGGAACAATCAATTGTCCTTGCCGCCTCGTCCACGTGCTGGGCTTCCCAGATTTTACTTCAACCTAGCCAATCGGGCATCCGTCAAAAAACCCTCCAGGCGAGGCGTGAGCGGCTTGCGGCCCAAAATGTGAATCCAGACCCTTCTCGTGCGAGACCAGCGAGGTATTTCGCCGCGCTTTGCAGCGCCGGTTTGTGGGTCGAATGAATTCGTAAATGGACCGGGAAGCGCTTTACTTAGGCGGGGCGCTATACAAGCATGGGGGCGGGGAGGGGCGGTCCCGTGGGCGAGTCGCAGCAGAGCAGCAACCTGATTTCCGTCGCGAATTACTTGCTCGACGACGTGCTCGGGCTCGACCGGACCAACAAGGCGGTCGAGGTCGTCGCCTCTCCGGTGATCAAGAAGGCGGACGGCGACAGCTACCTCAGGATCGAGTTCAAGTTTTCGCCAGGATCGTGGATCCGCGACGTCGTCGAGTTGCTGCCGTTCGACATCAACCTCGACAAGCTTACGAAGAACGCCAGCTACAAGTTCGAGCTGCAGAAGGAAATCAAGGACCATCTCGACCCGCAGATAGACGCGTTCGTCAAGAAGCAGCTGGAAGGGGTGAACGGCGTCGAGCGCGGCGTGGCGGTGGCCGCCGCCGGCGCGCTCGAGCATCTCCTCGCCAGCGAGATCCTGCAGCCGCTCTCGGGCTATCTCGCCGAGGCCGCGGTCAAGTTCGAGCTGCCGAGGCGCGCCGACATCCAGGCCGTGTTCGGCGGCGCGCTGGACGGTGCAGGCACGGATTATTTCCGTTCGTTCGTCCCTGAGGTCACCAAGACCTTCGCCAAGCTAGGCCTCGGCGAGATCCTGACCATCGCCACCACCGATTCCAGCCCCGCCTGGGCGGAGGCGATCCGGCATGTCGGCGAAGGGGTGCTGGCGCCGGTGATCGACAATATCGTCGACAATTATTTCCGCGACCCCGACAGGTCGCCGGTGAAGGTGTTCGACGGGGTCGACTTCGCCAAGGTCTTCGGCGAAACCATGGCGGGCTTCCTCATCGATTTCCAGGTTCTCGACAAGAAGGTGATCGACGACTTTCTTGGCCTTGACGGCGACAATTGGGTCGAAACGCAGATCGGCAAGCTGCTGACCGATCAGCTCAACGGCTTCGTCCAGGACACCTTCGTCGATGCCGTCAGGTTCCTCGCCGGCGACTTCAAGGCGTCGGACGTGCAGGCCCTGTTCGACCATTTCGACGGCCAGTTCAACATCCAGGAACTGCTCGGAAACCTGTTCACGCGATATGCGGGCTCGGAGCTGGCGCAACTGTTCGTCGAGATCGACAGCCTGCCGGAAGCGTTGGTCAGCCAGCTCGGCTCGTGGATCGCCTCGGGCGCCTTCGGCAAGGCGCTCGGCTCTTTCGCGATGGACGCGGTCGCCGACATTTTCGGCGAGGTCACCGCCAACGCCATCGGCATCTCGATCTTCCAGGGTCTGGGCACCATCCTCGGCGCCGGCATCGGCGCGGTCGCCGGCTCGGTCGTCTTCGAGCTGCTCGACGACCTGTTCGACGGCGCTATCTCCGGCATCTTCAACACCGTCATCGAGTGGATCAGGAACGACAGCCCGCAAGCCTATTACGAGAGCGTGTTCGATCCAGGCCTCAACGCCTTCCACTGGAGCGGCTACTCCTACTCCAAGGACGGCAGCAACCAGCTTCGCCTGGCCGTCAAATCCACCATGGAAGCCTTCCAGAACAAGGTGAACGCCGTCATCGCGTTCGTGGGGCAGCCGGCGTCCTTCGACACCGCCTATGACGAGATGTTCTTCGTCTGGGGGAAGAAGCACTACAACGAATCCTATGCCAGCTTCATCGGCCACAACGAGAGCAACAAGGTCAGCTACAATCGCAGCGCCGAGCGGGTCGCCTCGGAGTCGATCGGCGCGGTGCTCAGCCACATGAACTTCCACGGCGGCAACCCGATCATCGCGCTCGCCTACGACCAGTGGAAGGCCGGCCTGCTGTCGGCGGGCGCCACCTCGCTCGGCTTCTTCGGCCCGGACGCGATGGTCGAGCTCCAGAACCTCATCGGCCTGGCGCACTTCGCCAACGACTATCGTCAGGATCCGACCTATTTCGACCTGCTGATGGCCGGCGACACGCCGATCGCCGTCACCCTGCTCCAGCAATATCTCGAGGCGGAGTCGCGCGGCTTCAACGCGGCGACGACCCTCAAGGGAAGCGTGCTCGGCCTGGCGACGATCGGGTCGGCGGCGGCCGGCGACACGATCATCCTCGACGGGCCGTCGTGGCGCGCCGTCGCCCGCGGCGGCGACGACACGATCGTCATCGGCGCGGCCGCCGTCCAGGAGATAGACGGCGGCACCGGTGACGACCTCCTGGTGCTGCCCAAGGACCGCTCCGCCTATAGCGCGCGGATCGTCGACGGCGGCGGCTACGGCATCGTCCTCACCGATCTCGCGACCGGGATCCGGATCACGGCCGTCGACGTCGAGAGGTTCCGGTTCAACGGCGCAACGTTAAGCTTCGACGCCGCCTTTCCCGACGGACACCTCATCCCCGGGACGATCGGCGACGACCTCATCACCGTGCGCGTGGCCCCGCCAGGGCAGCCGACCGCGACCGTCGGCAACGACACGATCTACGGCGCCGACGGCAACGACCGGATCGAGGCCGGCGGCGGCGCCGACTTCGTGCTGGGCGACGGCGGCGACGACGCGATCGACGGCGGCGCGGGCGACGACCGTCTCTACGGCTGGACCGGCAACGACCGGATAACGGGGGGCGAGGACGACGATCTGCTCTCCGGCGAGGCGGGCGACGACTGGCTGCAGGGCGGAGCGGGGGACGACTGGATCGAGGGCGGCCCGGGCAGCGACACCGCCGATTATGCCGATGCGCGGGGCGCCGTCTCGGTCAGCCTCGCCCTCGCCGGAATCGCCCAGGACACGCTGGGCGCCGGCCGCGACACGCTGGTCGGCATCGAGAACCTCACCGGCTCGGCGGGCGACGATACTCTGCGCGGCGACGGGGCCGGCAACCGCCTGGACGGCGGAGCCGGAGCCGACACCCTCGTCGGCGGTCCGGGCGACGACATCTATGTGGTCGACGATCCGGGCGACGTCGTCGTGGAGGCGGCGGGGCAGGGGACGGACACGGTCGTGACCTTCCTCGGCAGCCGCACCGACTATGCCCGCCTCTACATGCTTCCGGGGAGCGTCGAGAACCTCGTCGGCACCGCCGCCGGCGGCCAGGGGGTCTGGGGCAACGGCCTCGACAATGTCCTGACGATGGGTGCGGGCCCGGACGTGATCGTGCTCGCCAATGCCGCCGATTATTACGCGGATGCCGGCAACGACCGTGTGGACGGCGGCGGCGGCAACGATTTCATCTTCTTCGGCGGCGGATTCACCAACGCCGACCGCGCCGACGGCGGCGCGGGATCGGACACGCTCGGCCTGCTCGGCAGCTACGCCTTGCGGTTCGACGCGGACGACCTCGCCTCGATCGAGAAGCTCGCCGTCTACAGCTCCGGCGATGCGGCGCGCCCGAACGTCTATGCCCTCACCATGAACGATGCCAACGTCGCGGCCGGCGCGACGCTGACCGTGACCGCGCTGTCGCTTCAGGCCGGCGAGCATCTCGTCTTCGACGGCTCCGCCGAGACGGACGGCGCCTTCGACCTCTGGGGCGGCCGGGACACCGACGTGCTCACCGGCGGGCGCGGCAACGACCAGCTCCATGGCGGCCTCGGCGCCGACAGGCTGCGCGGCGGCGGGGGCAACGACCTGTTCGACTATCGCAGCGCCGCCGAATCGACGCCCGCGGCGCCCGACACGATCCTCGATTTCACGCCGGGCGACCGGATCGGGCTCGCCGCCATCGACGCGGACGGGGCGGCGGTCAATGGCGACAGCGCCTTCACCTTCATCGGCGGCGCCCCATTCCACGGCACCGCCGGCGAGCTGCGCGCCTGGCAGGACCCGTCCTATTCGCGCGCCTGGCATGTCGAGGCCGACGTGGACGGCGACGGCACGGCCGACCTCGCCATTTTGGTCGTCACCACCTCGCCGAGCGTGACCTTGGGCGTCTCCGATTTCCTGCTCTAAGGCGTCGAGGGATCGGGCTGGATCCGCTTCATCATTCGCCTTCGGGGCGGTCGGCGATGAGCTTTGCCCCTCCGTTCGGGCTGAGCCCGTCGAAGCCCCTTCCTTCTGCCTTGGGCAAGGGAAGGAGAGCCCTTCGACAGGCTCAGGGCGAACGGTGCGGGCGATCCAATCCAATCCCTCCATGCTCTAGCTTGTCGAACGGGGCCCTTCCTACCTTCAATGGAAAAAGGAGGGCTTCGACAAGCTCAGCCCGAACGGGGTTGGGTCGATAGAAGCACCCACCGCTCCAGGGCCAGCTCGTCCCGGCGTGAAGGCGGCTCGTTTGCGCATGGGCCGGGAAGGGGCCGGAGCCGGACCTCAGTCGCGGGCGTAGCGGGCGGCGAACTCGCGGTCGGACATGACGAGGTAGCGGATCATGTCGATGAACGCCCAGGGCGCGGAGACGATCAGGCCGACGATCGTGCAGGAGAGGAGGAGCATGACGATTCCGGACCCGATCCGCCCGAGATAGAAGCGGTGGATGCCGAGCGGGCCGAAGAGGAGGGCGATGACCGCGGCGACATATTTGTTGCGGTCCGAATGCGGCGCGGCTTGCGTTTCGACGACCGGCACCGGCGCGGTGCCCGGCACCGGGAAGACGCTGAGCGCCCGATTCTCCTGGATCTCGAAATCGACGTACATGCCGACCGCCGGCTCACCGCGATGGGCCCAGTCGGTCGGCTTGAACGCGTAGCGGCGGCCGTCGTCGCCCGCGACCATGCCGTCTCCCGTCCTCAGATCCACCCCCAATACCTGCCCGCGCATAGATCCCCGCTTCGCAACATCTCGCCTCATCATGCTCACCGGCCCGGCTTTTGCAATCGCCCGAGCACCCAGACACGGCCGATTTTCGAGGGCGCGGCGAACGGGCCCTTCCCTGGGGGCGCGGGGCCCGCCACACTGGGCCATGCCGCGCCGCCTCCTCCCGCTCCCGCTCCTCCTCCTCCTCCTCCTCCTCCTCGCAGGAAGCCCGCCCGCCGCCGCGACGCCTCCGGCCGCCACGACCGTCTACCGCCACGCGGCCCTGATCGACGGCACCGGCGCCCCGGTGAGGCGCGACATGGCGGTGATCGTGCGGGGCGAGCGGATCGTGGCGGTGCTTCCCGACCGGGGGCTGACCCGTCGCCACCTCTCCGGCGCGGCGGTGGTGACGCTCGCCGGCCGCTACCTCCTCCCCGGGCTGATCGACAGCCACAAGCATATCGCGACGCCGCCCGACCGGCCGCGGGCGCTGGCCGTGCTGAGACGCGACCTCTACGGTGGGGTCACGGCGATGCGCGACATGGCCGACGACCTGCGCGAGGTGACCGTGCTCGCCCGCGCCGCCCGGCAGTCGGAGATCGCCGCGCCCGACATCTATTATGCAGCCCTGGTCGCGGGGCCGAGCTTCTTCGGCGATCCGCGGACCCGGGCGGCGGCGCAGGGGCTGGAGCCCGGCCAGGCGCCGTGGATGCAGGCGGTCGCGCCGGGGAGCGACATTGCGGCGATCGTGGCGCGCGCCAAGGGCACGGGCGCGACGGCGCTCAAGATCTACGCCAATCTCGACGGCGCGACGGTCGCCGCTCTGACCCGCGAGGCGCATCGCCAGGGGCTGCGCGTCTGGGCCCACGGCATGGTCTTTCCCGCCACGCCCGCGCAAGTCGCCGCGGCGGGGCCGGACGTGATGTCGCACGTCTGCTACCTCGCCTACCAGGCGATGGACAGGCGCCCCGACAGCTACCAGAACCGCTTCCCGGTCGATGCCCGCCTGTTCGCGGAGGGAGACAATGCCGCGATGGCGCGGCTGTTCGCGACGATGCGCCGGCGCGGCATCATCCTCGATGCGACCGACTACGTCTATCCAGCGGCGGAGCGGGCCGAGCGGCGGGCGGGGAAGACGCCCCGCTGCACCCTCGACCTTGCGCTGAAGCTGACGCGCCAGGCGTGGCGCAGCGGCGTCGCCCTCTCCGCCGGCACCGACGCCGAGGCGCCGCGCGAGTCTCCCTGGCCGGCCCTGTTCGAGGAGATGGCCTTGCTCGGGCGCTCGGGCATGACGCCGCTCCAGGTGATCCAAGCGGCGACGCTGACCGGGGCGGAGACGATCGGCCAGGCGCGGGAGATGGGAAGCATCCGCCCCGGGAAGCTCGCCAACCTGGTCGTGCTCGCTCGAAACCCGCTCGACAGCCTCGCCAACCTGCGCAGCGTGGTCATGATCGTGAAGCGGGGTCGGCCCTATCCGCGGGGCGACTTCCGGCCGATCGGCAAGGAGGAGATGGAGGATGACTGAGCTCGACCGCCGCGGCTTCATCGCCGCCGGAGCGGGCGCGGCGCTGGGCGCGGCGGCACCGGCGCCCCGCCGCGGCCCGAGGCTCGTGGTCAACGCGCTGGGCGGCCTCACCGACCCCAACGTCTGGAGCGACGCCGACCGGAGCAACGCCGTCGGACCCACCGAGCGGAGGACGCTGACGCCGCGGATCCTGCGCGACGCCCTCGCGAGCGGCCTGGACGCGGTGAACGTCACCCTCGGCTACGTGGCCGGGCCCGGCGATCCGTTCGAGCAGACGGTGCGCGAGATCGGAATCTGGGACTGGCGCCTCCGCCGCCACACCGGCGTGCTGATGCAGGTCCTCACCGCCGGGGACCTGCTGCGCGCCCAGGCGGAGCGCAAGATCGGAATCGTCTACGGCGTGCAGAATGCGGCGATGCTCGGCGACAAGGTGGAGCGGGTGGACCTCTTCGCCGACCTGGGCCTGCGCGTCGTCCAGCTCACCTACAATCCCGCGAACGGGCTGGGCGACGGGGCGGCGGCGCCGCAGGGGCGGGGCCTGACACCGTTCGGACGGGAGGTGGTGGAGCGGCTCAACGCCAACCGCCTGATGGTCGACCTCTCCCACAGCGGCGAGCGCACCTGCCTCGATGCCGCCCGTTTCTCGGCCCGTCCGGTGTCGATCAACCACACCGGCTGCCGCGCGCTCAACGACCTGCCGCGCAACAAGACCGACGAGGAGCTTCGGCTGGTCGCCTCCAAGGGCGGGTTCGTCGGCATCTACTTCATGCCCTTCCTCGCCCGCTCCGGCCAGGCCAGAGCGGAGGACGTCGTCCGCCATATCGAGCATGCGCTCGGCGTCTGCGGCGAGGACCATGTCGGTGTCGGCACCGACGGCGGAACGACCGGGATAGACGATCTCGCCGCCTACCGCGCCCACATCGCCAAGCAGGTCGCGGACCGGCGGCAGGCCGGAATCGGCGCGGCGGGGGAAAATGCCCAGACGCTGCCCCTCGTCCTGGACCTGACCGGCCCGACCCAGTTCGAGAGGCTCGCGCTGATGCTGGCGCGGCGCGGCCATCCCGAGCGGCGGATCGACAAGATACTGGGTCTCAACTTCCTCGCCTTCGCCCGGGAGATATGGGGATGAGCCCAGCCTTCGTCGCCTTCGTGAACACCGTCTTCGTCCCCGTCGGGCTGATGCTGATCATGTTCAGCCTCGGCCTCACCCTGGCGCTGAAGGACTTCGCCCTCGTCGCCACCCACCCCAAGACCGTGATCGCCGGGCTGGCGGGCCAGCTCGTCGCGATGCCGCTCCTTGCGCTGGCGCTCGGGATACTGTTCCGGCTGCCGCCGACGATGGCGCTCGGCCTCTTCATCCTCGGCATATGCCCGGCCGGCACGACGTCCAACGCGCTCACCTTCCTGGGACGCGGCAACGTCGCGCTGGCGGTGGTGCTGACCGCGCTGTCGAGCTTCGTCACCGTCTTCTCGATCCCGCTGCTGCTGAGCTGGGCGTTGCCGCACTTCCTCGGCGGCGGCGAGGCGCCGAAGCTGTCGGTCGTCACGACGATGGTGCAGCTGCTGCGGGTGGCGGTGCTGCCGATCGCGGTGGGGATGATCGTGCGCCGCTTCGCCCCGGACTTCGCGGCGCGCCTCGCCCGCTGGCTGCGGCCCGTCTCCGCAATCGTCCTCGTCGCCGTCATCGCCTTCTCGGTGGCGATCAGCCTCGACCTCGTCCTCCTCAACGTCGTGCGGGGAGGTCCGGCGCTCTACGCGCTCAACCTCGCCGCGATGGGCGCCGGACTGCTCATCGCCAAGGCGATCGGGGCGGGAGCGAAGGACCGCATGACCCTGTCGATCGAGGTCGGCGTCCACAACGTGACGCTCGCCATCTACCTGACGCTGACGGTGCTGAACGACCTGCCGCTGGCGGTGCTGCAGAACATCTACGGCGTCGTCATGCTGCTCAACGCCGCCTTCCTCATACGCGGCTTCAGGCCGGCGATCGCGCGCGAGGAGCAAAGGTGAGCCTGCTGGTCGTCTCGCGCGACGAGGTCGCGGCTCACCTCCCTTACGAGGCGTGCATCCCGTTGATGCGGGAGGCGATGACGGCCCTGTCGCGCGGCCGGACGCGGCAGACGCTGCGCGCGATCATCGACCTGGAGGGGGGCGGCGCGTTCGGCGTAATGCCCGGGGCGGCGGACGGGACGGCGTTCGGCGCGAAGCTGATCAGCGTCTTCCCCGCGGCGGCGACGGGAGCGCCGTCCCACCAGGGCCTCGTCGCCCTGTTCGACCCGGTGAGCGGCGCCCCTGTGGCGGCGATCGATGCGTCCGAGCTGACCGCGATCCGCACCGCCGCCGCCTCCGCGGCCGCGACCGACGCGCTGGCCCGGCCCGACGCAAGGCGGCTCGCCGTCCTGGGCACCGGCGAGCAGGCGCTGCGGCACGTCGAGGCGCTGCGGTGCGTGCGGGACATAGAGGAGGTGCGGATCTGGGGCCGCTTGAGCGACAGGGCGGCGGCGCTGGCGGAGCGGCTTGGCGGCCGGGCGACGTCCGGGGTCGAGGAGGCCGTCGCCGGCGCCGACATCGTCTGCACCGTCACGGCCTCGCCGGAGCCGGTGCTCCTCGGCCGCTGGATAGGCGAGGGGACCCACCTCAACCTCGTCGGATCGAGCCGGGCGGGGCCGGCGGAGGTCGATACCGCCCTCGTCGCCCGCGCCCGCTTCTTCGCCGACCATGCCGAGGGCGTGCGCCGCCAGGGGGCCGAGTTCCTGAACGCGCTGGAGGAGGGAGCGATCGGCGGCGGCCATCTCCTCGGCGAGATAGGCGAGGTGTTCGCCGGGACCCTCGCGGGCCGCACGGCGCCGGAGGAGATCACCGCCTACAAGTCGCTCGGCAGCATCGTCCAGGACCTGGCGGCGGGATGGTATCTCTACGAGAAGGCGAAAGCGGAGGGATTCGGGACTCGCGTGCCGTTCTGAGCGCGTGCATCCAATCGGGCCGCGTCACGTTGGGGAGGCGAACCTCTCAACCGGAACGGAGACTCCCGATGGCGAGCATCAGCCAAGTCAAAGAGCATATGGAAGTGATCGGCGCCGACGGCGTGCACGTCGGCACGGTCGATTCGGTCGAAGGGACGCGGCTCAAGCTCATCAAGGCGGACAGCGGATCGCATGGCGGCCATCATCACTACATCTCGGAAGGCCTGATCGCGGCGGTCGAGGGCGACACGGTGCGCCTGTCGGCGAACGGCGGCAATGCCGTTCTGCTCGAGGAGGAGGCGGACGGATCCGGCCTCGGCGAGCAGAGCCTGTTCAGCTGGCGCAACATCGGCATCGGCGCCGCCGCCGCGGCCGTCGCGGTGGGCGCGGCCGCCTTCACCTGGAACCGGCGCGGCGAGCGCGAGGACTAGGGCCTCCCGCCCGCGCCCGTCAGACGAAGTGGGGGTCCCGGCGTTCGCGCAGGGCCTCGTAATGGACGAGCGCGGGCTCGGGTCCGAACGGCACCGGCCGGCCGCCGCGGAAGGCCCATTCGCCGCGGTCGCAATCCTCGGCTCGGACGTAGCCGTTGATGTAGAAGCGGCGGCGGTGGGCCGACCGGTTGGTGCCCGAGCCGTGGACCAGATAGGGGCTCCAGAGCGCGAGGTCGCCGGGCGCGAGGAGGATATCGACGGCGTCGGCGGCGTCGAGGCCGACCGCCTCGAGCACCGGGTCCGACATCGCGGCGCCGAGCACCTCGTCCGGGCATTCGAGCGGGAGCTCGCCCCACAAGTGGCTCCCGGGCACGAAGCGCAGGCATCCCGAGCCCGGATCGTGGGGATCGATGGCGAGGCCGGTCTGGACGTAGGAGCCGGCGAGGTTGCGATAGGCCTCGTCGGGCTTGCGGAATCGGGAATCCTGGTGCCAGGCGAAATCGCCGCTGCTGACGGGCGACTTCCAGTGGATCTGGTTGATGATCTGCTTGAGGTCGCCGCCGAGCAGGGGCGCGAGGATCGAGGCGAGCCGCCGGTCGAGGCGGAAGGCGTTGAGAACGGCTTGGTGGTAGGACGGCCACTGGATCATCTGCACCAGCGGGCCGTCGTCCCCGGCGGCGACGCGGTAGAAGAGATTGCCGTGGCGGAAGCTTCGGCCGAGCCGCATCCCCTCGTCGTGGACCTGGTCCGCCGCGGCCGCGAGGGCGGCGACCTCGTCGCCGCCGAACAGTCCGCGAAGGACGACGAAGCCGTTCCGCCTATAGGCCGAAACATAGTCGCCGGCGGCCTGGGCGCCGTCGACCCGGTACGCATGGGGATCCGTCATCATCGCCTCCCACCGCGGCGCAGCCTACACCCAAGCCGTTGGAAGTGCACGCCCTTTTGCCGACGAGGCGGCGCGGCTCAGTGGGCCGGCTCGGCGCGGTAGAGGTCGTGGCAGCCCTTGCAGGCGCCGCCCGCATCCCTGAACGCGGCGGCGAAGGCCTCCTTGTCGCCCGCCTTGGCGGCGTCGTTGAGCCTGGTCGCGGCGGCGGCGAAGGCGGCCGCCTTGGCATCGAAATCGGCGCGGTTGGCCCAGATCGAAGGCTTGGCCTCGCTCCCGGGCAGCGCCGTACCGGCGGGGAAGAGCGAGGGGATGGCGTTCGCCCACTTGACCAGCTGGCGCGAGCTGAACGCGAAGGGCTTCACCTCGCCGCCCGCGTCGACGGCGCCCTTGTAGCTGCCGAGTACTCCGGCCGAGAGGCCCATGCCGGCCTGGCGGGCGGCGACCACCTGCTCGGCCGAGAGCAAGCGCGCCGCCGGCTTCGGCTTCGCGCCGGTCTGCGAGGCCGCGGCCGCGACGAGGAGCGCCGCGGCGCCGACGGTGATCGCGATACGCATCATTCCCTCCCTTCGATGAGTCGCGCCGGCTCGCTCTGGACGAGCAGGCAATTGCCTTCGGCGCCGGTGACGCGCACCCGCGCGCCCTCGTCGCAATCCTCGCCCCGGCAGCTCCACACGCTGTCGCCGACCTTGACCCGCCCCTCGCCGCCGCGGATCGCGGAGACGACGGTGACGTTGCGGCCGACCAGCCGGGCGGCGCGGTCGTTGAGCAGGGGGTCGCTGCTCGGAACGGGGTTGTTCGCGTACCAGCGCCGCCCCGCATAGACCGAGCCGATCGAGAAGAGCGCGAACAGGGCGAACTGGAAGGGCAGGGCGATTCCGGTCGCCAGGACGACGAGGCCGGTCGCGGCGGCGGCGGCGGCGATCCAGATGAGGAAGACGCCCGGAACGATCAGCTCGGCGATGCCGAGCAGGGCCCCGGCGATCAGCCACAGCCATTGAGGCTCGAGGTCGTTCACCGCCCGCCCTCGAACGGCCCCGCCCGGCGCGGCGGCGGCGGCGGCGCGGGTTCGCCGGCGGCGGGAGGCGCATTGCCGCCCAGCGCCTCCTTGGCGAGCGCGCCGATGCCGCCAAGGGTGCCGATCAGCTGCGTCGCCTCGACAGGGAAGAGGATCGTCTTGGCATTGGGCGAGCGCGCGAACATGCCGACCGCCTCGACATATTTCTGGGCGACGAAATAGTTGATCGCCTGGGCCGAGCCGTTCTCGATCGCGTCGGAGACGAGCTGCGTCGCCTTGGCCTCGGCCTCGGCGGCGCGCTCGCGCGCCTCGGCGCTGCGGAAGGCCGCCTCCCGCGTGCCCTCCGCCTGGAGGATGGCGGACTGCTTCTCGCCCTCGGCCTTGAGGATCGCCGAGGCGCGCAGGCCCTCGGCCTCGAGGATCTGTGCGCGCTTCTCGCGCTCGGCCTTCATCTGGCGGCCCATCGCGTTGACGATGTCGGCGGGCGGGCGGATGTCCTTCACTTCGACGCGGGTGATCTTGACCCCCCAGGCCTCGGTCGCCTGGTCGACGACGATGAGGAGGCGGGCGTTGATCTCGTCGCGCTTCGACAGCGTCTCGTCGAGGTCCATCGAGCCCATCACCGTACGAAGGTTGGTCGTCGAGAGCTGGAGGATGGCGAGGTAGAGGTCGGACACCTCGTAGGCCGCCTTGGCGGCGTCGAGCACCTGGAAGAAGACCACGCCGTCGACCGCGACCATGGCGTTGTCCTTGGTGATGATCTCCTGGCCCGGTATGTCGAGCACCTGCTCCATCATGTTCACCTTGCGGCCGACGCGATAGAAGAAGGGCATGTAGAAGTTGAAGCCCGGCTGGGCGACGGCGGTGAAGCGGCCGAAATGCTCGATCGTGTAGTGATAGCCCTGACGGACGATCTTGATGCTGGACATCAGGAACAGGAGGACCAGCAGGACGACCGCGAGAATGCCGATAAGTGCCATGGTGAAAAGCCCCTCCCCGGGCGGTGACGGCGTTTATAATGTAGACAATGGCGGCCGCTTCCAAGCAAATTCGGGCCATGGCTCCGCACCCCGAACTGCGCCTCGTGCGCTCGCTCCTCTTCCTCCCCGCCTCCAATCCGCGCGCCGTCGAGAAGGCGAGGGGCCTTGCCGCCGACATGGTCGTGCTCGACCTCGAGGACGCGGTGAAGGCGCAGGACAAGGCACGCGCCCGCGCGGCGGCGGTGGCGGCCGCGGCGGAGGGCTTTGCGGGGCTCTGCGCGATCCGGGTCAACTCGCACGAGGCGCTGTGGCAGGCGGACGTGGAGGCGGTGCGGGGCAGCCGGGCCGACTTCGTCATCTATCCCCGCACCGCCGGGCCGGACGACGTCGCCCGCACCGGCGCCGCGACCGGCAAGCCGGCGCTGGCGATGGTCGAGACGGCGCGAGGCGTGCTGAACGCCGCCGCGATCGCGCCGTCCTCCGTGGGGCTGATCGCCGGCACCAACGACCTTGCCGCCGATCTCGGCCTCAGGCCCGGCGGTCCGCGCGCGCCGCTGCTGACGGCGCTGCAGACCATCCTGCTCGCCGCCCGCGCCGCCGGAGTGGCCGCGTTCGACGGGGTGTTCAACCGGCTCGAGGACGGGGAGGGCCTGGAGGCGGAGTGCCGCGAAGGGCGCAGCTTCGGCTTCGACGGCAAGTCGCTCATCCACCCGAACCAGATCGAGGCCGCCAACCGGCTGTTCGCGCCGTCGGAGGAGGAGCTCGCCGCGGCCCGCCGCCTGGTGGCGGCCGCCACCGGCGGCGCCGAGCGCCACGAAGGCGAGATGATCGAGCGGATGCACGTCGAGCAGGCCCGCCTGATGCTGGCGAGGGCCGGGAAAGGCGCCGGTTGAGGCGCGGGCCTGATCCGGACGTCGCGGTGGGCCGCCATTCCCGCAATTTCTGTGCAGCCCGCGGCATTGCCGGACGAAATCCGCGCTGTTAGCACCGTCGCGCGCGGCGGTTTGCGGCCGCGGGGGAGATTCACGCATGCACGTTCGTCGTTTCGCTGTTCCGGCGGCCCTCCTGCTCGCCACCGCAGCCGTACCCGCTCTTGCCCAGCCTCCGCAGCCGGCGCCTACCGCCGCCGCGGCGGCCGCCAAGCCGCGTTACGGCGATTTCGGCCTCGACCTCGCCGCCATGGACACGTCGGTGAAGCCCGGCGACAGCTTCTGGCATTACGTGAACGGCAATTGGGACAAGCGGACGGAGATCGCCGCCGACCGGACCAGCGCCGGCGTCGGCGTGCTGCTCGCCGACGAGGCGGAGCGGCAGGTGCGAACGATCGTCGAGGACCTCGCCCGCGACCCCGCAAAGTCGGGCGCGATCGGCCGCCAGGTCGGCGACTTCTACGCCAGCTGGATGGACCAGAAGGCGATCGACGCGCGCGGCACCGCGCCCTTGAAGCCGTGGCTGGCGCGAGTCGACGCGGTCAGGAACCGCGGCGACCTCATCCGCCTGTTCGCGACGCAGGGCTATACCGCGCCGGTCGGCCTCGGCATCCTTCCCGATCCCGCCGATCCGACCCGCTACATCGCCGCGGCCGGCCAGGCCGGCCTCGGCCTGCCGAACCGCGACTATTACCTGCTCCCGGGCGCCAAGTACGACGCGATCCGCGCCGCCTACCGCACCTACGTGGTCCAGATGCAGACGCTCGCCGGCATCCCCGACGCCGAGGCGAAGGCGGACCGCATCATCGCCCTCGAGACGGCGCTCGCCAAGGTCCAGTGGGCGCCCGAGCGGCAGCGCGACATCAAGCAGGTCTACAACCCGATGAACCGCGCGCAGCTCGCCGAGCTTGCGCCGCAATTCGAGTGGCCCGCCTATCTCCAGGCCTCGGGGCTGGGCAATGTCGACACCGTCATCGCCGCGGAGAAGAGCGCGATCTCGGACACCGGCAAGATGCTCGACTCGGTGCCGCTCTCCACCTGGAAGGAGTATCTCGCCTTCCACTTCATCCGCACCCACGCGACCTTCCTCCCGACCGCGTTCGACGAGGCGAACTTCGCCTTCTACGGCAAGACGCTGCGGGGCCAGCCGCAGCAGCGCGACCGCTGGAAAAGGGGCGTGCAGCTGATCAACGACGCGCTCGGCGAGGCGGTCGGCCGGATCTACGTCGAGCGCCACTATCCGCCCGAGAGCGACCGGCAGATGGCGGAGCTGATCCGCAACCTGCGCGCCGGCCTCGAGGCCCGCATCGCCGCGTCGCCCTGGATGGACGATGCGACCAAGGCGCAGGCCAAGGCGAAGCTCGCCGCCTTCGACCCGCGCATCGGCCACCCGGTGAAATATATCGATTATTCCGCCCTCAAGGTGGACCGCAACGACCTGCTCGGCAACGCCGTCCGCTCCGAGGACTTCGAGTGGAAGCTCCAGCTCGACCGGCTCGGCAAGCCGGTCGACCGCTCGCTGTGGGACATGACCCCGCAGACGGTGAACGCCTATTACAACCCGCTGATGAACCAGATCACCTTCCCGGCCGCGATCCTGCAGCCGCCTTATTTCGACCCGCGGGCGGATCCGGCGGTCAATTACGGTGCGATCGGCGCGATCATCGGCCACGAGATCGGCCACGGCTTCGACGACCAGGGCCGGCAGTTCGACCCGTCGGGGAAGCTGCGCGACTGGTGGACTCCGGCGTCGGGCGCCCAGTTCGAGGCGCGCGCGGGCCGCTTCGGGAAGCAATATGATTCCTACGAGCCGATCACCGGCACGCACATCAACGGCAAGCTCACCATGGGCGAGAATATCGGCGACCTGGGCGGCCTCGAAATGGCCTATGCCGCCTATCGCCGCTACGTCGCCGAGCATGGCGAGCCGCCGGTGATCGGCGGCCTCACCGGCGACCAGCGCTTCTTCATCGCCTACGGCCAGAGCTGGCGCTCCAAGGTCAGGGAAGGGGCGCTGAGGGAGCGGCTGCTCGCCGATCCGCACAGCCCGCCGGAATATCGGGTCGACGGCGTCGTCCGGAACGTCGACGCCTGGTACAAGGCGTTCGACGTGAAGCCCGGAGACAAGCTCTATCTGCCGCCCGAGGAGCGCGTCCACATCTGGTGAGGCCATGAAACCCTTCTCCCTGCAGGGGTGAGGGAGGGGCCCGCCGCCGCAGGCGGTGGGAGGGCGAGGGCTCATTTCGCGGCCGAGTGCCCTCACCCTGCCGCCGCTTCGCGACGGCCGTCCCTCTCCCCTCGAGGGAGAGGGTGAGAGGGATTGCGTCCGACCGTCGCCGCTCGCATGGACGGGGCGCCAGAATCGCCCAAGCCGATGGAGAAGCCCTTGGATCGCCGTCAGTTCCTCGTCGCCAGCAGCGCCGCCGCCGCGGCTCTCGCCGCCTCGCCCACGAGCGCCTTCGCCCAGCCCGGCTCCGGCGACGCCGAGCTCAACGCCCTGTTCGAGCGGATCTTCCAGCAGAACGTCGCGCGCTCGCCCGAGCTCGCCACCTCGCTCGGCCTCGACAAGGGCGCGAACGCGCCGCTCAAGCACCGCCTGAGCCCGCGCACCTACGAGGAACGGGCGCGCCAGCTCGCCCAGACGAGGGAGGCGCTGGCGGCTCTGAAGGCGGTCGATCCCAAGACGCTCTCGCCCGCCGCCGCGCTCAACCGCGAGATCGTCATCTATTCGCTGACCGGGCAGACCGTGGCGCCGACCCGCTTCGGCCTCGACAGCGCGATCCGGCCCTATCGCATCTTCCAGCAGGGCGGCGCCTATTTCTCGGTTCCCGACTTCCTCAACACCGCCCATACGATCAACGACAGGGACGATGCCGAGGCCTATCTCGACCGGCTGGAGGGCTTCGCCGCCGCGCTCGACCAGGACAGCGCTCTGCAGCGCATCGAGGCGGCGCGCGGCTATGTGGCGCCGGCCTGGTCGCTCGACCTGTCGCTCGGCCAGATGGAGAAGCTCCGCGGCCAGAAGGCGGAGGAGAGCTCGATCGTCCAGTCGCTCGTCCGCCGCGCCAAGGCCAAGGACATTGACGGCCGCTGGGAGCGGCGGGCGGCGAAGATCGTCGAGGAGCGCGTCTATCCCGCCCTCGATCGCCAGATGGCGCTGCTGCGCGAGCTGCGCGGCATGAGCCAGCCCGGCGACGGCATATGGCGGGTGCCGCACGGCGAGGAGATATATGCCGTCGCCCTCGAGCAGGCGACGACGACGAAGTTCAGCCCCGACGAGGTCCACCGCATGGGCCTGCAGCAGGTCGCGGAGATCAGCGCGCAGATCGACCGGATCCTTCGCGGGCAGGGGATGAGCCGGGGCGGCGTCGGCGCGCGGCTGGCGGCGCTCAACGTCGAGCCGTCGCAGCTTTATCCCAACACGGACGAGGGGCGCGCCGCCCTGATCGCCAGCCTCAACCAGGGCGTCAAGGACATGTACGTCCGCCTTCCGCAGGCCTTCGCCACCCTGCCCAATGCGCCGCTCGAGATCCGGCGGGTGCCGCCGGAGATCCAGGACGGCGCCTCCAACGGCTATTACAACCGCGCCTCTCTCGACGGCTCGCGGCCCGCCATCTACTTCATCAACCTGAAGGACGTCGGCGACTGGCCGAGATATTCGCTGCCCTCGCTCACCTATCACGAAGGCGTGCCGGGCCATCACCTCCAGATCAGCCTCGCCCAGGAATCGCGGGACATACCGACGCTGAGGAAGACCGGCTTCTTCAGCGCCTATTCGGAAGGATGGGCGCTCTACGCCGAGCAGCTCGCCGACGAGTTCGGCGCCTACGGGTCGCCGCTCGAGCGGGCGGGCTACCTCCAGTCCTTCCTGTTCCGCGCCGCGCGGCTGGTCGTCGACACCGGCCTCCACACCCGGAAATGGAGCCGCGAGAAGGCCACCGACTATCTCGTCGAGACGACCGGCTTCGCCCGTCCGCGCTCGCAGCGCGAGGTCGAGCGCTACTGCACCCAGGCCGGGCAGGCGTGCAGCTACAAGGTGGGCCATATGGCCTGGACGCGGGCGCGCAAGCGCGCCCAGGCGCTGCTCGGCCCCCGCTTCGACCTGAAGCGTTTCCACGAGGTGCTGAAGGACGGGGCCATGCCCCTCACCATCCTCGAGCGGCGCGTAGAGGAACGGGCGCGCGCCCAGGCTTGAGGGTCGGCAGCCGGCCCCGACCGGGCCGGGCCGACCCCGGATGCCTGTCGGCTAGAGGATGAAGTCGCTCGCCTGGACGACGTGGCCGCCGAACGTGTTGACCTGGATGAGGAGGTCGGCCGTGCCGTCGCCGTCGACGTCGCCCTCGACGAACCAGCTCGATCCTTCGCCCTGATAGGCGCGCAGCTCGCCCGCGGTGCCGCTGAAGTCGCCGTCGCCGATGAAGGTGAAGGCCTGGTCGCCGTTCAGCTCGGGATCGGCGTCGATGGCGCTGAGGTCGATGCGGTCGTGGCCCGGCTCAAGGTCGAGGATCACGTCCATGCCCTGGTCGGTCGAATCGGAGGCGCTCAGGTAGACGAAGCGGTCGTCGCCGAAGCCGCCGCGCAGCTGGTCCGCTCCGAAATCGCCCTGCAGCAGGTCGTTGCCGCCCTGCCCGTAGAGCTGGTCGTTGCCGGCGCCGCCATAGAGGAAGTCGATCTGCTGCCCGCCGACCAGTGTGTCCCCGGCCGCGCCGCCGCGGATGAGGAAGTGGCCGTCGGTCTCGGCCCGGCCGTTGAAGACGAGGACCTCGTCCGACAGCAAGGTGGTGCCGAGCACGGTCAGCACCTTGTCGGCGGCGACGTTCGCATCGACGGTGGTGAGCGTGTAGGTGACGTGGCTCTCGCCGCGCAGCGTGGTGCCGCTGAACAGGGTCAGCCGCTCGATGTTGACGAGATCGTTGGAGTCGAAGGTGAGGGCGTAGGTGCCGAGCAGGCCGACCACGTCGGTGCCCGCACCGCCGTCGACGCTGTCGCCGTTGGTGAAGGCGCCGCCGAACCAGAAATAGTCATCGCCGCCATTGCCTTGGGCGTTGTCGTTCCCACCCTGCGAGAGGTCGAAATACTCGCCATAGGGCGAGCCCGCGATGTCGTTATTGTCGCTGTCGCCGGCGAGCACGTCGCCTTCGTGGGCGACGCCGCTGATGGTGACGGTCACCGTCGCCTCGTTGCCCCCGAGGAGCGTGTAGGTGAAGCTGTCGGTCGCCTGGGTGCCGGTCGCGCCGCTGCCGTCGGCGACGAGATAGTCGAAGGCGTGGTTGGGGTCGTAGGTGTAGGTCCCGTCGGCATTGACGGTGAGCAGGGCGCCGGAGGCGAGGGTGACGGTCTGGCCGACGGCGTTGGGGTCGTCGTTCACCGCCCCGACCGCGAGGGGCGGCTGATCCGGATCGGAATCCGCGCCGTTGCCGTTGTCGGCGAAGACCGACCCCGTCGCCGGCTGGTCCTCGGTGGCGGCGACATTGTCGTCATAGGCCACGGGCGGATCGTCGTCGGGAGCGACCGAGATCGACGCCGTCACGGGGTCGCTGGTGCCGCCGTCGCCGTCGGAGACGACGAAGTAGACGCCGCGGCTGGCGGCGCCCGGATCGTCGCTGAAGTTCACATAGCCGATCGAGCGGACCAGCTCCTGGACGATTTCGAGCGTGGCGTCCGTCGTGAAGGTGATGACCAGCGGCGTCGACTCGTCGTTGCCGCCGGCGATCGAGCCGACATAGACGCCGCCGTAGAAGAGGTCCTGCTCCTCCACCGTGAAGTTGCCGCTGATGACTTGCAGCTGATCCCCGGCCGCGCCTCCCTGGTAGAAGGCGACGCGCAGGCTGCCGCCGCCGAAATCGGGCGAATCGGGGTCGGTGAGCACTGCGTCGGGGGCGATGGCGACCGGCGCCCCATTCTCGTCGAAGGCGGCGGTGCTGCTCGTGCCCGCGGCGGGGCCGTTCAGGTCCAGCGAAGGGGCGATGCTGGCGGCGTCGGCCGCGGCGGTGAAGGCTTGGCTGTCGGCGATCAGTGCTTTGCTGGCGCGCGCGGCCATAAGAGCTCCTTTGCTTGGCGTGTTTCAGGCTGCGATGGCAGAACGATGTTCTCCTGGCTAGGGTCCCCGCACGGGGCGGAGCGTATCGCAGCCTCCGGACGGCGCACGCGCCGACGTCATGACGCCGGGATTTGCAGCCGCGTTCGCCGCCGCTATGCCTTGGCGCGATGCTGCGCCTGCTTCTCGTCGCCTTGTTCGGACTCGCGCTCGGAAGCGCCGTGCCGCCCTCCGCCGACCGGCCGGCTGCACCGCAGCTCGGCTATGCCGACCTCGGCTGCGACGGATGCGCCGACCAGGTGCTTCCCGGACGCCCGCCCGCCGCGACGCCGCTCCCGCCGCCGCCGCCCCCCTCGCGGGTCAAGGTGCTGGTCAGCCTCTCCCAGCAGAAGGCCTGGGTGTTCAGGGACGGCCTGCTGCTCGCCACCTCTCCCGTCTCCACCGGCAAGAGCGGCCACGAGACCCCGCTCGGCCGGTTCCGCATCCTCCAGAAGAAGGTTCATCACCGCTCGAACCGCTATTCGAACGCGCCGATGCCCTACATGCAGCGCCTCACCAATTACGGCATAGCCCTCCACGCCGGGCACCTGCCGGGCTATCCGGCCTCGCACGGCTGCATCAGGCTGCCCCCGGCCTTCGCCCGCCGACTCTACGCCCTCACCGATTTCGGCACGCGGGTGACCGTCACCCGGGCGAGGCCGAAAAGCGCCGGCGAGGCGCTGAAGCTCACCTGAGACGGTGGCGCCCCGCGACGCCGCTTCCTATAGAGCGGCACCGAATCCGAAAGAGAGACAGATGGACATTCCGCTCGGCCTCACCTTCGACGACGTGCTGCTCCAGCCCGGCCCGTCGAGCGTGCTGCCGAGCCAGGCCGACACCCGCACCCGCGTGACCCGGGAGATAGGGCTAAACATCCCCATCCTCTCCTCGGCGATGGACACCGTCACGGAGGCCGACATGGCCATCGTCATGGCCCAGCTCGGCGGCCTCGGCGTGCTCCACAGGAACCTCACCGTGGCGGAGCAGGCCGCCGCGGTGCGGGCGGTCAAGAGGTTCGAGAGCGGCATGGTGGTCAATCCGATCACCATGAGCCCGGACCAGACGCTGGCGGACGCGCTCGAGCTGATGAAGCGCCACCGAATCTCCGGCATACCGGTGACCGAGCGAGGCGGGCGGCTGGTCGGCATCCTCACCCATCGCGACGTGCGGTTCGCCGAGAATCCGCGCCAGCCGGTGAGCGAGCTGATGACGCGCGAGGACCTCGCCACCGTCGGTCCCGGCGTCACGCAGGAGGAGGCGCGGCGCGAGCTCCATCGCCGGCGCATCGAGAAGCTGCTGGTCGTCGACGAGAGCGGGCGCTGCATCGGGCTCATCACCGTCAAGGACATGGAGAAGGCCGTCACCTACCCCGAGGCCACCAAGGACGGCTCCGGCCGTCTCAGGGTGGCGGCGGCGACCACCGTTGGGGACAAGGGCTTCGAGCGGTCCCAGGCGCTGATCGACGCCGAGTGCGACCTCATCGTCATCGACACCGCCCACGGCCACAATGCCGACGTGGCCGCCGCGGTCGAGCGGATCAAGAAGGCGTCGAACGCGGTCCAGATCGTCGCCGGCAACGTCGCCACCGCCGAGGCCACCAAGGCGCTGATCGACGCGGGCGCGGATGCGGTGAAGGTCGGCATCGGCCCGGGCTCGATCTGCACCACCCGAATCGTCGCCGGCGTCGGCGTGCCGCAGCTCACCGCGATCATGGAGGCGGCGCGCGCGGCGGCGGGATCGGGGACGCCGATCATCGCCGACGGCGGCCTCAGGACGAGCGGCGACCTTGCCAAGGCCCTCGCGGCGGGCGCGTCCACGGTGATGGTCGGATCGCTCCTCGCCGGCACCGAGGAGGCGCCGGGCGAAACCTTCCTCTACCAGGGCCGGGCCTACAAATCCTATCGCGGCATGGGCTCGGTCGGGGCCATGGCGCGGGGCTCGGCGGACCGCTACTTCCAGCACGACATCAAGGACCAGCTCAAGCTGGTGCCGGAGGGGATTGAGGGGCAGGTCGCCTATAAGGGCCATGCCCGCGACGTCATCCACCAGCTGGTCGGCGGAGTGAAGGCGGCGATGGGCTATACCGGCGCCGCCACCCTCGAGGCGCTGAGGGCGAAGGCGCGCTTCGTGCGCATCACCAATGCCGGCCTTCGCGAGAGCCACGTCCACGACGTCTCGATCACCCGCGAGGCGCCCAATTATCCCGCGACCTGAGCCATGACCCCCGCCGCGCGCGTACAGGCGGCGATCGAGATCCTCGACGAGGTGATCGCCGCCGCCGGCCGCGGCGGCGCTGCGGCGGACACGGTCGTCTCGCGCTACTTCTCGACGCGCCGCTATGCCGGCTCGAAGGACCGACGGGCGGTGCGCGACCATGTCTACCGCGCCATCCGGGCCTGGCCTGAGCCGCCCGCCTCCGGCCGCGAGGCGCTGCTCGGCGTCGCGGCGGGAGACCCGGCG
The DNA here is from genome assembly GCA_019232625.1 of Alphaproteobacteria bacterium. Taxonomy (GTDB): domain Bacteria; phylum Pseudomonadota; class Alphaproteobacteria; order Sphingomonadales; family Sphingomonadaceae; genus Allosphingosinicella. Next base: position 23,845 of record JAFANP010000004.1, read on the forward strand.
CTGCTCGCCCTGTTCGACGGCTCGCCCCACGGCCCGGCCCCGGCCCCGGAAGCGGGCGCCGCTCCCGCCGCCGGCGAGGTGCCGGCCTGGCTGATCCCCCGGCTGGACCCCGTCGTCGGACCGGACGAATGGCCGTCGCTGCTCGGCCGGGCGCCGCTGGACCTGCGGGTCAACCGGCTGCGCGGCACCCGCGACGAGGCGCTCGCCGGCCTTCCCGAGGCGGCGCCGACCCCGCTCTCGCCGCTCGGCCTCCGGCTTTCCGACAGGATCCGAGTCGAGGAGGAGCCGGTCTGGAATAGCGGCCTGGTCGAGATCCAGGACGAAGGGAGCCAGCTCCTCTCGCTCGCCTGCACGGCCGCGCCGGGCCTGACGGTCGTCGACCTCTGCGCCGGGGCGGGCGGCAAGACGCTGGCCCTGGCCGCCGAGATGGCGAACGAGGGGCGCCTCCTTGCCTCCGATACCGACCGCGCGCGCCTGTCGCGCATGCCGCCGCGTCTCGCCCGGGCCGGGGTGGACATCGTCGAGACGCGGCTGCTCGACCCGGGCCGGGAGCGGGAGGCGCTGGCGGACCTGGCCGGCGGCGCCGACATCGTCCTCGTCGACGCGCCCTGCTCGGGCACCGGCACGTGGCGCCGGAACCCGGAGCTGCGCTGGCGGCTGACGGCGCGGCGGCTAGAGCAGCTTGTGAAGACGCAGGCCTATCTCATTGACCTGGGCGCGGAACTCGTTCGCCCCGGCGGCATTCTCATCTATGCCGTCTGCTCGCTCCTGGCGGAGGAGGGGAGGGCGCAGGCGGACGCCTTCTCGGATCGTTCAGCGCTGGTTCCGGAAAGCGCGCCCATTACCGGCGGACGCGTCGCCGGACCGGGCCTGCTGCTCACCCCGGGCCATGACGGCACGGACGGGTTTTTCGTCGCGCGGTGGCGGGCGCCATGCTAAGCCGTCGGGCGACCGGTCATGGAGTTTCTGATGCGCCTCACCCCGATCGCCCTTTCCGCCGCGATCATGCTCGCGACCGTCGCCAGCGCCGGTTACGGGCAGAAGCCGGACGATCAGATCGATCCGCGCTCCACGTCGCTGACGCAGCAGGCGCAGGCGCTCAGCGCCCAGGGCCGCTATTCCGACGCGACCGACCTGCTCGAGACGGCGCTCGCCGTCGATCCCCGCAATCGCCAGGCCTATATCGCCCTCGGCCGCGCCGCGCAGGGCGAGAAGCTGCCGGGCAAGGCGATCAAATTCTACCTCGAAGCGCTGAAGCTCGAGCCCAACGATCTCACCGCCCTGGCGGGACAGGGTGAAGCGCTGGTCCAGCGCGGCGCCGTCGAGCGCGCCAAGCGCAACCTCGAGCGCATCCGCACCCTGTGCAAGGGGCCGTGCCCGCAGGCGACCACGCTCGCCGCCGCGATCGCCAAGGGCCCGCCGCCCGAGGTGCTGACGGCGCAGCGGCCCGAGGTAGGCGCGCCCACCAGCGAGTGATCAGCCGAGCGCCCGCGCCACCCGGACATATTCCTCCACCGACAGAGTCTCGGCGCGCCGTTCCGGGTCTATGCCGGCGGCGGCCAGCGCCTCGATCCCTCCCGGCAGCCCTTTCAGGCTCTGGCGGAGCATCTTGCGGCGCTGCCCGAACGCCGCGGCGGTGAGCCGCTCCAGCGTCGCGGCGCGGACTCCCTCGGGAGCCGCGGCCGGGACGATGTGGACGACGGCCGACATCACCTTGGGCGGGGGCACGAAGGCGGAGCGGTGGACCTTCATCGCGAGGCGCGGCTCGGCCCGCCACTGCGCCAGGATCGAGAGCCGGCCATAGGCGCGGGTGCCGGGCCGGGCGACGATCCGCTCCGCGACCTCGAGCTGGAACATCAATGTCAGCGACGCCCACCAGGGCGGCCAGCTCTCGCCGCCGAGCCACCGCACGAGGAGCGCGGTGCCGACATTGTAGGGGAGGTTGGCGGCGACATGGGCTCCGAGTCCCGCCTCCGCGGCTTCGTCGACGCGCAACGCATCGCCTTCGATCACCCGCAGCCGGCCGTCCGCGGCCTCGCTCACCTCGGCCAGGGCCGGGAGGCAGCGGCGATCGCGCTCGACCGCGACCACCTCGGCGCCGGCGCGCAGGAGCGCGCGCGAAAGGCCCCCGGGGCCGGGCCCGACCTCGTAGACCCGCTCCCCCTCGAGCGGTCCCGGGATACGGGCGATCCGGTCGAGCAATTGCTCGTCGAGGAGGAAGTTCTGTCCGAGCGCCTTCGAGGCGGCGAGACCGTGGCGGGCGATCACCTCCCGCAGCGGGGGCAGCGGCTTCACGCCTGCCCGAGGCGCCCGGCGCAGGAGGCCGCCAGCTTCAGCGCCGCGATCATCGCGCCCGGCTGCGCCTGGCCGCGTCCGGCGATCGCGAAGGCGGTGCCGTGATCGGGCGAGGTGCGGACGATCGGCAGGCCGAGGGTGATGTTGACCCCTTCGTCGAAATGGACCGTCTTGAACGGCACCAGCGCCTGGTCGTGATAGAGGCACAAGGCGGCGTCGTAGCCGCCTCGGGCGCGGGGATGGAACATCGCGTCGGCGGCATGGGGGCCGCTGACCTCCGCCTCCTCCTCGCGGAGCCGCTCGACGGCGGGGATCACCACGTCGATCTCCTCGCGGCCGAGCGCCCCTTCCTCGCCGGCATGCGGATTGAGCCCCGCCACGGCGAGGCGCGGCCGCGCGATCCCGAACAGACGCCGGAGGCCGCGGATGGCGGTGCGCCCCTTCGCCACGATCAGCTCGGTGGTGAGGAGGTCGGGGACGTCCTTCAGCGCGACATGGGTGGTGACGGGAACGGTGCGCAAGGTCGGCCCCGCCAGCATCATCGCGACCATGTCGGCGGCGACGCCGCACCGCTCGGCGACGAACTCGGTCTGCCCCGGATGGGTGAAGCCGACGCCGTAGAGCTGCGCCTTGGAGACGGGCCCGGTCACCAGCGCCGAGGCGGCGCCGGTCCGGGCGAGGCCGACGGCGAGCTCGAGCGCGGCGAAGGCGTTGCGCGCGCCGTCGATCGTCGGGCGGCCCGGGATCGGGTCCGCCGGCCCCTCGACCCGGATGACCGGCAATGCCTCGTCCCAGGCCGCCTCGGCCTCGTCGGGGTCGGAGACGATCCTCAGCGGCCCCCTCCAGACCGCCGCCACCGCCTCGGGCGAGCCGACGGCGAAGAAGCATGGGAGGTCCTCGGCCGCGCGCCTTTCCCAGGCGCCGGCGACGATTTCCGGGCCTATCCCGGCAGGATCGCCGAGCGCGACGGCGAGCGGCTTGGCCAAGCCCAGGGGCCTAGCGATAGTCGACGACCGCGTCGCGCCGCAGGTCGCGCAGGTAGCGCCGCGCCCGCATGTTGATGCGCTCCTCGGACAGGCCTTCGCGGATCCGCTCCGCGGAGACCTCGGCCACGGGCGGCGGATCGTCGCGGCCGCACAGGACGAGGACGCTGACCCGCTCCTGCAGCGATCCGAAGGGCGAGGTCGGCTGGCCGACCTGGAGCCCGAGGATGACAGGCTGAAGCGCCGTCGGCAGGTCGCGGATCTTCACCTGGTCGTTCGAGACGACCTCCGCCTTGATCGCCGCCGCGGCCGCCTCGGCGCCGCCGCAGCCGCCCATCGACTGGGTGGCGCGCACCAGGTCCTGGACGCGCTGCTCCACCTGCGGGCGGGGCGTGTTCGGGGCGATGGTGATGGTGATCTGCTTCAGGCTGAGCTGGGCGTCGCGGGGATCGGCGGTGAGGATCTGCCGCGTATCGGTGACGGCGAGGATCGAGAAACCGCCCGGAATGGCGATCGGGTCGGTGACGGCGCCGACCGGTATCTGCCGGACCGCGGCCGCGAGGGGGTCGGGAAGCTGCTCGGCGCGGACCCAGCCGAGATCGCCGCCCACCGCCGCCGTCGACGCCTCCGAGAATTGCCGCGCATAAGCGAGGAAGGAGCCGCCGGCCCGAAGCTGCTGGACGATGCGGTCGGCATTGGCGCGGGCCTGGGGCGCCGTCTCGGGCGTCGCCGAGAGGAAGATCTCCGAGACCTTATATTCCTGCGTGCCCTTCGAGGCGGTGAGGCGGTCGATGACCGACTTCACCTCTTCCTCGCTGACGTTGACGAACGGCTCGATGCGGTTGCGCAGCAGGCGCTGCCACGACATCTCGCCATGGATCTGGCGCTTGACCGATTCCGCCGACGAGCCGTGGCTGCGCAGATAGGCCGAGAATTGCTGGGCCGACTGCCCGAAGCTCTGGGCGTAGCGGGCGTAATAAGCGTCGACCTCGCGCGGCTCCACCTTGATGTCGTGCTGCTCGGCGGCCTGGATCTGCAGCGTCTCGTCGACGAGGTTCCTCAGAACCTGCTCGCGCAGCCGCGTCATCTCCTCCTGCGGGACCTGGCCGCCATTGGCGAGGACGATGAGCGCGAGGCGCTGGTCGACGTCGGTGCCGGTGATCACCGTCCCGTTGACGATCGCCGTGGCCTTGCGGATGACGTCGGTGTCGCCGAGGAAGACCGGATTGGTCGGAAGCTGGAGGTTGGTGCCCGAAGGCGCCGGCGGCGCGGCGGCGGTGCGGGGCGGAGGGGGCGCCGCGGCGGCCTGCGCGAGGGCGGCGGCCGCGATGCAGCCGCCTGCCAGCGCGAGCGCCGACCTGTAGAAAGTGCCGAGCTTCATCGTTCCTCCAGTGAAAGCAGGCCCCCGGCCCTGCCCGAAATTTGCTGAACCCCAGCTTAGCGCCCCCGCCAAGCCCTTCCAACGTCGGTATTAACGCCCCAGATTCTTGAGCGCCACCCGGAACAGGAAGGTGTTGCCCCGCCGGAAGTCGCCGGTCGTGTCATAGTCGCGCCGCCACGTCACCCCTATTTCGATGCAGTCGTCGTCATAGGTGATGCCGAGCCGGTGGCGGACCGGCTCCCATCCGTCGGCCTGCGACAGCGGGTCCTCGCGGCGGCTGGTGAGGTCGATCACCGTCGAGCCGAAGATCGACCAGTAGCGGGCGAACTTGACGCGGCCGCCCAGGCGGATCTCCTCGCGGTCCCTCAGATCCTCGATCGACGGGTCGATGTTGCGGTCGAGGCGCAGATAGCCGATCGTCGCATAGGTCTGCCGGCCGCCGACGACGGCGTCGATCTCGTTGCGGCGGACGGCGAGATTGTCCTTGTCCAGCCGGAACCGGTGGACGAGGTTGAGCTTGCGGCCGATCTTGACGGTGGTGCGGCCGACCAGGTCCGAGAAGCGGTCGGAAAGCCCGGTGCCCGGCGGCAGGATGCTCGGCTTGTTGTCGAGGCGATAGCTCTGGCCGATCGTCGTGCGCACCGCCACGCCGGGGAGGTCCGCGCCCCAGTCGACGCCGTAGGTGACGCGCGGCCCGTCCTCCCAGCGGTCGTAGCCGGGAAAGCGGTTGAGCGCGAAGAGGTTCGAATCCTCGAGGTCGACCGAGCGGGCGTCCTCATTGGGTATGTCGAGGTTGGCGGTCGGCGGCGAGGCGACGAACTGGAGGCGGGGCGTCAGCCGCTGCGTCCCGCCCATGAACGGGCCGATCAGGGGCCAGCGCAGCTCCGCGGCGACCGCGGCGATGGCCCGGCCGTGCCAGCCTTCGTCGCCGCGATAGGGGATGGTGCCGGTGAGGAACGTGTCGCTGGTGTGGTAGAGGTCGCCGCGCGCATAGCCGGTGAGGATCAGCTCCTGGCCGAGCGGGGTGAGGCTGCGGCGCTCCCACCGGGCGGAGGCGAAGGCGCGCTGGGTGTCCTGCCCTCCGGTGCGCAGGATGGCGAGGCTGTTGGCCTGAAGCTCGACCCGGCCGCCCCAGACCGGCGCGGGGAGGCGCCAGCGGGCGTCTACCGCCGGGAGCACGATCGGCTGCTGGCCGGCGACGTCGGTGGCGCGCAGCCCCTGGAAGGCCCAGCCGGCGATCGAGATGTAGCTGTTCGAGTCGATCCGCTCGGCATCGACGAACGAGCGCAGGCGCACGTCGCGGCTGATGTCGTAGCGCCGCAGGAAGGTCCGGTCGGTCACGTAGCGGGCCGCGGTCGTGACGGTCCAATAGGGGTCGAGCTGGAAGCGGCCGTTGCCTTCGACATAGCCGCGAAACCCCTCGTCCCGCGCCGTGGACACGGTCGTCGAGGTGAGCGGGATGCGCGAGCCGTAGGTCGCGAAGGCGGCGACCCGGAAGGCGCCGAGGCGGGTGATCTGCCGATATTCGCCCTCCAGCATCGGCAGGACGCCGCTATAGACGTGCGGGGTCAGCGTCGCGTCGCGGTTGGGGGCGAGCTTGACGTAGTAAGGCAGAGCGAGCTCGAGGCCGTTCCTGGAGCTCAGCCGGATGTCGGGCACGAGGAGCCCGGTTCCGCCGCTGTTGCTTCCGTCCGGGTGCGACAGCCAGGGCAGGGCGATGATCGGGGTGCCGAGCACGTTCAGCGCCGCGCCCTCGTAGCGTATGCGGTGCTTGAAGGGGTCGTGGACGACCTTGACGGCGGTGATCTGCCAGGTCGGCTGCTTCGGGCAGCCGTTCGGGTTGACCACGGCGCAGGGGGAATAGGCGGCGCGGTAGAGGGTCGTGTAGCCGTCCTTGCGCTCCGCCTTGATCGCCGCGAGCCGCCCCCCGTCCTCGAGGACCAGAAGCAGGTTGTCGGCGACCGCGTTCTTCATCGCGTCGGTGAGGAGGACGCTGTCGCCATAGGCGACGTGGCCCTCGGGCGTGACGATGCGGACGTTGCCCTCGGCCCGGACCTCGTCCGCCTTGCGATTCCAGACCACCTGGTCCGCGCGGAGGTTGTTCCCCTCGCTGTTCATCCGCACCTCACCCGAGGCGGTCACCACCTCGGCGTCGCTGTCGTAGACGAGCTGGCCCGCGCTGAACGCGACCTCGCGCTCCGCCGGGGCGGGCGAGGCCGCCGCCGCCTCCTGGGCGAAGGCGGAAGCCGGCGCGCCGAGCAGGAGGGGGAGGGCCGTGAGGCAGATGAGGTTGAGCTTCTTCACTTTCCCCGCCGCTCGGAAGAGGTACGCCGCGACGCGCCGCCTATCGCACCGCTTCCCTTCCGCCGCAATGGCGCGCGGGGCCGTCGGCGCCTTGCAGGCGATCACGCTCATTGCGGGAAGCGAGTGCGGACCCTAGAGGGTTGGGCTGCCCACGCGACACGCGTCATGCGAGGAGTTTTCGCGCCTTATGAAGATCAGCTTCGCCGAAGGGCGCCCCACCGGCGCCTATGCCCTCGCCCTCCCGGTGTGGAGCGACGACATGCTGAACGACCGCCTCCAGTCGCTCGCCGAGCCGTCGCGGACGCTGGCCGCCCGCGCCGCCGAGGCGCAGCGCTTCGAGCGCGAGCCGGGCAGCATCGCCGAGACCTTCGTTCAGGACGGCGACCAGGTCCGGCGGCTGCTCCTCGTCGGGCTCGGCGCCGCCCGCGACGAGTCGGCGCCGCTCGAGCGGGCCGGCGGCGCGCTGGCGGCACGCCTGCTCACGTCCGGGGAGAGCCGCCTCGTCATCGACCTGACCGGCGCCGACCTCCCGGCGGACGCGGCGGCCCGCCTCGCCTACGGCGCGTCGGTGCGCGGGTGGCGGTACGACCGCTACCGCACCAAGCTCGGCAAGAAGCAGCAGCCGACGCTCAAGGAAGTGGTGGTCGTCGGCGGCGGCGAAGGCGCGAGCGCGGCCTGGGAAGGCCGCTCGGCCTTGCTCGCCGGTCTCTCCTTCACGCGGGAATTGGTCACCGAGCCGGCGAACATCCTCTATCCGGAAAGCTTCGTCGAACGCTGCCGGACTCGGCTGGAGCCGCTCGGCATCGAGTTCGAGGTGCTCGACGAGAAGCAGATGGCGGAGCTCGGCATGGGCGCCCTCCTCGGAGTGGCCCAGGGCTCGGTACGTCCGCCAAGGCTTCTGGCGATGCGCTGGAACGGCGCCGCCGATCCCAAGGCCAAGCCGATCGTCTTCATCGGCAAGGGCATCACCTTCGACACCGGCGGCATCTCGATCAAGCCCGCGCAGGGCATGGAGGCGATGAAGTGGGACATGGGCGGCGCGGGCGCCGTCGCCGGGGCCATGGCGGCTCTCGCCGGACGCAAGGCGAAGGCCAATGTCGTCGGCGTCTGCGCGCTTGCCGAGAACATGCCCGACGGCAATGCGCAAAGGCCCGGCGACGTGGTGACGAGCCTCTCGGGCCAGACGATCGAGGTGATCAACACCGATGCCGAGGGCCGGCTCGTCCTGTGCGACGCCATGACCTGGGCGCAGCGGCGCTACCGGCCCGAGATACTGATCGACCTCGCGACCCTGACCGGCGCGATGATCATATCGCTCGGCCACGAATATGGCGGCATGTTCTCGAACGACGACGGGCTCGCCGGAAAGCTCCACGGCGCGAGCGAGGCGAGCGGCGACAAGCTGTGGCGGATGCCGCTCGGCGATCCGTACGACAAGCTGATCGAATCGCCGATCGCCGACATGAAGAATGTCGGCCCCCGCGAAGGCGGGTCGATCACCGCGGCGGTCTTCCTCCAGCGGTTCGTCGACAGCGGCGTCAAATGGGCCCATCTCGACATTGCGGGCATGGTCTGGTCGGAGAAGGCGACGCCGTTCTACGACAAGGGGGCCACCGGCTTCGGCGTCGCCCTCCTGGACCGCTTCGTCGCGGACAATGTCGAAGGCTGACGGCGAAGGCAGGAGCCGGGGGGCGTCGCCGCCGGTGCGGAGATGATCCTCGACTTCTACCACCTCACCGCGTCCCCGCTGGAGCGGGTGTTGCCCGCCGTCGCCGAGAAGGTGCTGGCGGGCGGCGGGCGGCTGCTGGTGGTGGCCGAGGCAGGCCTGCTCAGGCGGCTGGACGAGCAGCTCTGGAGCTACGCGCCGGATTCGTTCCTTCCGCACGGCCGCGAGTCGCCCGAAGCCCAGCCGATCCTGCTTTCGGAAGTGCCGGCGGCGGCGAACGGCGCCGCCAACATCGCCGTTGCCGACGGCGAATGGCGGGACGAGGCGCTCGGCTTCGAGCGCGCTTTCTTCTTCTTCGACGGCAGCCGCCTTGACGGCGCGCGCAATGTCTGGCGGGCGATGAAGGGGCGGAGCGACGTCCAGCCCCGCTATTGGAAGCAGGACGAGCGCGGGCGGTGGCTCCAGGGCCCGTGAGGCGCCCCTGAGCCTTGCGCCTGAGCGGCGCGGCCCCTAGAGAGCCGGCGAAATCCATTCCTTCTTCGACGGAGCTTGAGACCGGCCATGGCGACCGAACGCACCTTCTCGATCATCAAACCCGATGCGACCCGTCGCAACCTCACCGGCGCGATCACCGCCAAGCTCGAGGAAGCGGGCCTGCGCGTGGTCGCCTCGCGGCGGATCCGCATGACCCGTGAGCAGGCCGAGGGCTTTTACGGAGTCCACCGCGAGCGGCCGTTCTTCAACGACCTTGTGACGTTCATGACCTCCGGACCGGTCGTGGTGCAGGTGCTGGAGGGCGAGAATGCCGTCGCCCGCAACCGCGAGGTGATGGGCGCGACCAACCCCGCCAATGCCGACGACGGCACGATCCGCAAGCTGTTCGCCGAATCCATCGAGGCGAACAGCGTCCACGGGTCGGACAGCGCCGAAAATGCCCGCATCGAGATCGACTTCTTCTTCAAGCCCGAAGAGATAGTCGGCTAGGATCCTTCCCTTCTCCCGCAAGCGGGAGGGGGGTTATCTGGTCCGCGCCGCCCAGATCGCGTCGAGGCGCGCCTGCGCCTGGCGCGCGCCCGTCCGCTCCACCAAGGAGAGGCCGCGAAGCTCCACGTCGCTGCCGCCGAACAGGCCGCCGCCGCTCTCCTTGTAGCCGACGTCGTAAAGGGCGGTGTCGGTCAACGCCTTGCCGTCGGTGACGAAGCGGGTGACGATCGCCACCGGGATGCGCGCGTCGCCGCGCACCTTGGCGTCTTTCCCGTGCGCCTTCTTCACCGCCCGCTCGACCCATTCCGCCTCGATCCGCGGCTCGGTCGTATCGAACGCGCCGAGCCCGAAGGCGGACGGAAAGAGGAGCGTCTGGCTCTGGATCGCCTGATCCGGATCGTGCGCCGTCAGAGCGAGGCGCTTGCCGCCGCCGCCGGCCTTGAGGAGCAAGGTGCGCGAGACGCTCGCCTGCTCCGCCTTCTCGGCCGCCCGCTCCGCCTCGCCGGCGCTGCGCTCGGAATAGCTGTTCCACAAGGCCAGCGCCGAGATGAGGACCCCGATCACCGCCAGCACCTCGCCCAGCGTGACCCAGCGCCACCGGATCGCGGCCGCCTCCCGGCGCTCCTCCGGCGTCGGCTCCGCCTTGCTCATTCGATTCTCCCGCTTTCGACCATTTCGCGCCGGCCCAGCAGCCGCGCGGCGAAGATATCCAGTGTCTCCGGGTAGAGCCGGTGCTCCTCGGCGAGGATCCGCTCCGCCAGCGCCTCGGGCGTGTCCCGCTCGCGCACCTTGACCTTCGCCTGGGCGAGGACCGGCCCGTCGTCGAGCGACTCGGTGACGAGGTGGACGGAGCAGCCCGACCAGCTCTCCCCGGCCTCGATCGCCCGCCGGTGCGTGTCGAGCCCCTTGTAGGCCGGGAGGAGGGAAGGGTGGATGTTCAGGATCCGCCCCTCCCAGCCGCGGATGAACTCCGGCGACAGCAGCCGCATATAGCCGGCGAGGGCGATGATCTCGACGCCGTGCGCGCGGAGCGCCGCGTCGAGCAGGGAGTCGAAGGCGGCCCGGTCCATGCCTTTGTGGCTCATCGTCCAGGTAGGGATGGCGAGGCGGCGCGCCGCCACCAGCCCGCGCGCCTCCGGCATGTTGGAGGCGACGAGGGCGAGCGCGTAGGAGCGCGGCTCGCGCCGCTTATATTCGGAGAGCGCGATCATGTTGGTGCCGCGCCCGGAGATCAGCACCCCGACCCGGACTCGCTCAGCCATGGTGGACGGCGTTCCAGGGCGCCCGCGCCGACCAGGTCCCCCGCGAGCCGGCCACGGCGCAGCCTCTCTCCCCGGCTTGGACGAGCCCGAGGCGAAGCACTGTTTCCCCTGCATCTTCAAGCGTCTGCCAGACGCTCTTCTCATTGTCTTGGGAGACGATGACCGCCATGCCCACGCCGCAGTTGAAGGTCCGGGCCATCTCCTCGGGCTCGATATTCCCCTGCGCCTGGAGGAAGGCCATGAGCCGCGGCTGCGGCCAGGAATCGGCGTCGATACGCGCCTGCAACCCCTCGGGAAGGACGCGGGGGATATTCTCGAGCAGGCCGCCGCCGGTGATGTGGGCGAGGGCGTTGACCCGCCCGCTCCGCACCAGGGGGAGCAGCGACCGCACGTAGATGCGCGTCGGGGCGAGCAGCGCCTCGACCAGCAGCACGTCCTGGTCGAAAAGGGCGGGGCGATCGAGCTTCCACCCCTTGTCGGCGGCGAGGCGGCGGACCAGCGAGAAGCCGTTCGAGTGGATTCCGGACGAGGCGAGGCCGAGGATGACGTCTCCCGCCCGAACCCGGTCCCCGACAAGCGCCTCGCCCCGCTCCACGGCGCCGACGCAGAAGCCGGCGAGATCGTAATCCCCCTCGGCGTACATGCCCGGCATCTCGGCGGTCTCGCCGCCGATGAGGGCGCAGCCGGCGATGCGGCAGCCGTCGGCGATCGACGCGACGACGCGCTCCGCCACCGCCGGGTCGAGCCGTCCGGTAGCGAAATAGTCGAGGAAGAAGAGCGGCTCGGCGCCCTGGACGATAAGATCGTTGGCGCACATCGCCACGAGGTCGATGCCGACGCCGTCGTGACGCCCCGTCTCGATGGCGAGCTTCAGCTTGGTGCCGACCCCGTCATTGGCCGCCACCAGCAGCGGATCGCGATAGCCGGCCGCCTTGAGGTCGAAGAATCCGCCGAAGCCGCCGAGTGCGGCGTCCGCGCCGGGCCGCGCCGTCGACTTGGCCAGCGGCGCGATCGCCCTGACCAGCGCATTGCCCGCGGCGATCGAGACGCCCGCTTCGGCGTAGGTATAGCTCTCGCCTTCGCTCATCGCCTCGCGCTAGCCACATCGCGCTTGGATTTCCACGCTCAACTCGCCAAAAGGCGGGCGTGAAGCCTTCCCGCCGCGTCCGGATCCTCGTTGCGCTCGCTGCCTCGCTGTCGGTGGGCGGCGCGGTCGACGCGCAGCTCGAGGGGGCGGATCGCGGCATCCCGCCGATCGACAGCGCCTCGACCTTCGAGGTGACCGGGGTTCGCGTCGACGTCGTCGCCGCCAATGCCGAGAAGGCCCGGGAGGAAGGCTGGCGCGAAGCGCAGCAGCGCGGCTGGAAGGCATTGTGGGCGAAGACCAACGGCCGCCCCCTCTCCGAGGCGCCGGCGCTGACCGACGCCGCGCTCAACGGCATGGTCTCGGCCATCGTCGTCGAGGACGAGCAGATCGGCCCGAAGCGCTACATCGCCACCCTCGGCGTCCTGTTCGACCGCGCCCGCACCGGCCAGCTGCTCGGCGTCGGCGGCGTCGTCCGCCGCTCGGCGCCGATGCTCGTCATCCCGGTGATGCTGACCGGCTCGTCCTACCAGAGCTTCGAATCCCGCAACGCCTGGCAGGCGGCCTGGGCGCGGTTCCGAACCGGCGGCAGCCCGGTCGACTATGTGCGGCCGACCGGCTCGGGCATCGACCCGCTGCTGCTCAACGTCATGCAGACCCGGCGGCCGGGGCGCGGCTGGTGGCGGATGCTGCTCGACCAATATGGCGCCGCCGACGTCATCGTCCCCGAGGTCCACCTCAGGCGGCTCTATCCCGGCGGCCCCGCCATCGGCACGTTCACCGCCCGCCACGGGCCGGACAACCGGGTGATCGGCCAGTTCACGCTGCGGGTGGAGAATAGCGCCGCCTTGCCCAAGCTGCTCGACGAGGGCGTGCGCCGGCTCGACCTCCTCTATGCGCAGGCGCTGGAGGCGGGCGAGCTCGCCCCCGATCCGTCGCTGGCCGTCCCCGAGGCGCCCCCGGTGGAGGAGACGGCGCCGGAGCTTCCGCAGGCGGTTCCGGCCGCGACGCCGACGCCGGCGACGCCGATGCCGGGCGCGGCGGCGCTCGCCAGCGTCACGATCCAGGTGGCGACGCCCGACGCCGGCGCGGTCAGCGCCGCGGAGCTCGCGGTCAGCCGGGTGCCCGGCGTCGCCTCCGCCCTCACCACCAGCCTCGCGCTGGGAGGGACCTCGGTGATGCGGGTCACCTATGCCGGCGATCCCGCGGCGCTGGCCGCCGCGCTCCAGGCGCAGGGCTGGCAGGTGAGCGGATCCGGCGCCAATCTGCGCATCAGCCGGGGCGGGGGCGACTGAGGTGTCGCAGATCGCGCTGCCGCTCGATTGGCCGGTGGCGGACGCCGACGAGGACTTCCTGATCTGCGACGCCAATCGGGCCGCCTTCGACCACCTCAAGCGCTGGTCGGTCTGGCCGGTCATGGCGACGATCCTGACCGGCCCCCGCAAGTCGGGCCGGAGCCTCCTCGGCCGCATCTTCGTGCGCAAGACCGGCGGGCGGCTGTTCGACGACGCCGAGAAGCATGACGAGGAGGCCCTGTTCCACGCCTGGAACCACGCCCAGCAGAGCCGCAAGCCGCTGCTCATCGTCGCCGACGTGCCCGCGCCGATGTGGACCATCGCGCTGCCCGACCTGCGCTCCCGCCTGACCGCCACGCCGCACGTCCAGATCGCCGAGCCCGACGACCTTCTCATCGGCAACCTGATCATGAAGCTGATGGGCGACCGCGGAGTGGCCGTTCCGCCCGAGCTGCCGCAATTCCTGATCCCGAGGATCGAACGGTCCTACGTCGCCGTTCAGCAGGTGGTGGATGCGCTGGATCGCGCGGCATTGTCACATCATCGTCGCATAACCGTCGCTATGGCCAAACGCGCGCTCGCAGAAGCGGGGATCATGAGAAGGGCCCGGTACCGAGACAATGGTTAGCCACGTCGCCTCGCCGGCTCCGGAGAGGGAGCCCCCCGCGGCCTTCGGCCCCCGCGAACGCTATTTCAACCGCGAGCTGTCGTGGCTGGCGTTCAACCGGCGAGTCCTCGAGGAGGCCTGCAACGCCGCCCATCCGCTGCTGGAGCGGCTGCGCTTCCTCTCGATCTCGGGCAACAATCTCGACGAGTTCTTCATGGTGCGGGTCGCCGGCCTCAAGGCGCACCGCCTGCTCGGGGTGGAGGAAGCGTCGGTCGACGGCATGACGCCGGCGCAGCAGCTCGCGGCGGTGACCGAGGAAGCGGATCGGCTCACGGACAGCCAGCAGCGGGTCTGGGAGGAGCTGCGGGCGTCCCTCGCCCGGGAGGGGCTCGTCGTGCTCGGCAACGAGCCGCTGGACGAGGAGGCGGAGGCCTATATCGAGCGGCATTTTCGCGAGCAGATATTCCCGGTCCTGACGCCCCAGGCGATCGATCCCGCCCACCCGTTCCCCTTCATTCCCAATCGCGGCTTCAGCCTGATCTTCGACCTGCGCCAGCCGGGGACCGGCGCGACCCTGCGCGAGCTGCTGATGGTCCCGCCGACGCTGCCGCGCTTCGTGCGGCTGCCGGGGCCGACCGCGCGCTACATCCCCGTCGAGACCCTGATCCGGCGCAACCTGGGCACCCTCTTCCCGGGGGCCGAGCTGGCCGGGGAAGGCGCCTTCCGGATCATCCGCGACAGCGACATCGAGATCGAGGAGGAAGCGGAGGACCTCGTCCGCTACTTCCGCAGCGCCATCAAGCGCCGCCGCCGGGGGCGGGTGATCCGCCTGAAGCTGGGCGCCGGAATGCCCGAGGAGCTGGTCGCGCTGGTGCGCGACGGCGTCGGCGCGGCCGATGCGATCGTCAGCGAATCGACCGGCTTCCTGGGCATCGCCGACCTCGACGCGCTCTATGAGGAGGACCGTCCCGACCTCAAGTTCGCGCCGTTCACCGCCCGTTTCCCGGAGCGGGTGAGGGAGCATGGCGGGGATTGCTTCGCGGCGATCCAGTCGAAGGACATCATCGTCCACCATCCCTACGAGAGCTTCGAGGTGGTGGTCGAGTTCCTGAAGCAGGCGGCCGCCGATCCCGAGGTGGTGGCGATCAAGCAGACGCTCTACCGGGCCGGCAAGCAGTCGGCGATCATCCGCGCCCTGATCGACGCCGCCGAGGCCGGCAAGTCGGTGACCGCGGTGGTCGAGCTCAAGGCGCGGTTCGACGAGGAGCAGAACCTCCTCTGGGCGAGCGCCCTGGAGCGCGCTGGCGTCCAGGTCGTCTACGGCTTCATCGACTGGAAGACTCACGCCAAGGTGTCGATGGTCGTGCGGCGCGAGGAGAAGCGGTACCGGACCTATTGCCACCTCGGCACCGGCAACTACCATCCGGTGACCGCCCGCATCTACACCGACCTCAGCTTCTTCACCGCCGACCCGCGCGTCGGCCGCGACGCCGCGCAGCTGTTCAACTACATCACCGGCTATGTCGAGCCGCGGGGCCTCGAGCTGCTGGTCATGTCGCCGCACGGCCTGCGTGACGCCCTGCTCGCCCTGATCGAGACCGAGGCGATCAACGCCCGCGCCGGCGTGCCCGGGGCGATCTGGGCGAAGATGAACGCGCTGGTCGACCCGATCGTCATCGACAAGCTCTACGAGGCGAGCCGGGCGGGCGTGGAGATCGACCTCGTCGTGCGCGGCATCTGCTGCCTTCGGCCCGGCGTCCCGGGCCTCTCCGACAACATCCGAGTCAAATCGATCGTCGGGCGCTTCCTCGAGCACGGCCGGATCTGGTGCTTCGGCAACGGCGACGCGCTGCCCAACGCCGAGGCCAGGGTCTATATCAGCTCCGCCGACTGGATGCCGCGCAACTTCGACCGGCGGGTCGAGTACATGTTGCCGATCGAGAACCCGACTGTCCACGCCCAGGTGCTCGACCAGGTGATGGTGGCCAACCTCATTGACACCGAGCAGAGCTGGCGGCTGCACCCCGACGGGACCTACGAACGGATATCGGGTGTCGGGGACAAGTCTTTTAACCTACACCATTATTTCATGACGAACCCGTCCCTGTCCGGTCGCGGGGCGGCGCTGAGGAGCAGCGGCTCCGTACCCAAGCTGCGCTTCCGCCGGGGGTGAGCGGGGGCATGGCCAGGAACGGTCCGGAGGCGATGATCGACATCGGGTCCAACTCGATCCGGCTCGTCGTCTATGCGGGGGCGCCGCGCATCCCCTCGGTGATCTTCAACGAGAAGGTGCTCGCCGGCCTCGGGCTGGGGCTGGCCGAGACGGGACGCCTCGACGAGGCGCCGCAGCAACGCGCGCTGTCGGCGCTGCGCCGGTTCCGCCTGCTGGTCGACGAGATGGAGGTGCCCGATCCCCACGTCCTGGCGACGGCGGCGGTGCGGGATGCCTCGAACGGCGCGGATTTCCTCGCGCAGGTTCGCCGGCTCGGCTTCGCGCCGACCGTCATCTCCGGGGAGGAGGAGGGCCGGCTGGCCGGGCTTGGCGTCCTGTCGGGCATTCCGGGCGCGCAAGGGCTGGTCGGCGACCTCGGCGGCGGCAGCCTGGAGCTGGCGGAGGTCGGCGGCGGCGAGGTCGGAACGGCCGTCTCCTTGCCTTTGGGCGTGCTCCGTATCGGCCCGCCGAACGCCCGCACGCTGAGGGACGTGCGACGGGCGCTGCGGCGGGCGCTCGACGAATCCGGGCTGGCGGGACGTGGGCGGGGCCGGCCCTTCTACATGGTCGGCGGCTCGTGGCGGGCCTTGGTGCGCCTCGACAACATCTCGAGCGGCTTTCCCCTTCCGATCACCCACCAGCATGTGATGCCCCCGTCGCGGCCCGCGGAGCTGCGGCGCCTCATCCGCGACCTCGACCGGGCCGATCCGAAGAGCATCCGCACCCTGACGGCGTCGCGCATCCCGACGCTGCCGGCGGCGAAGCTCGTGCTCTCCGCCCTCGTCGACGAGGTGGAGCCGAGCGCGCTCATCCTCTCGAGCTTCGGAATCCGCGAAGGCTATCTCTACGGCCGGCTGTCGCCCGCCGAGCGGGAGCGCGACCCGCTGATCGAGGCGGCGCGCGAGGCCGGCAAGGGATTGTCCCGCTTCGGCGAGCATGGCGACCTGCTCGACGCCTGGATCGCGCCCATCTTCTCGGACCCGCCGGCCGAGGCGCGCATCCGCCTCGCCGCCTGCCTCCTCGCCGACGTCGCCTGGAACGCGCATCCCGACTTTCGCGCCGAGCGCGGGGTGGAGATGGCCCTTCACGGCAATTGGGTAGGGATCGACGCTCCCGGGCGCGTGATGATGGCGCAGGCGCTCTTCTCGAACTTCGGCGGCGGGCGCAGCTTCCCGGACCCGGCCATCGCCGCCCTCTGCACCGAGGCGCAGCTCCGCCGCGCGGTCCACTGGGGGCTGGCGATGCGGCTCGGCCAGCGCCTCTCCGGCGGCCTCGCCGCGACGCTCCGCCGGACCGCGCTCGCCCGCGGCGGCAACGTCATCCGCCTGTTCCTCCCGCCCGGGGAGGAGGCCCTCTACGGCGAGACGGTGGACCGGCGCCTGAGGAAGCTCGCCTCGTCGATCGGCTGCGAGGCGGAGGTGGCGAGCGCGTGAGGAGGCTCGCCGCGGCGGCGCGAGCCTAGCCGCAGGCGATCTTGAGCACACGGCCGTCCGGGCCGAGGTGGAGGTTGAGGCGGTCCTCGCGATACTCCATCGTCACCATCATGCCCGGCGCGATCCATCGCAGCCTCGCCGCGCCGCTCACCCGCATCGCTTCAGCCCCGAGCGCGTCGCTGCGCTCGCGGCCGACGAGGCGCTGCGCCGCCGCGGCGTCGCATCGGCCCGCGCCGCGCTCCCGCACTTCCGGCTCGCCCTTGTCGGCGGGGGCCGTCGTGCAACCCAGCGCCATCGCCATCAGCAGGCCGGAGGCGACCCGCTTCACTGCCCCACCTCGGTGCGGGTCATCAGCAGCTTGCCGCCCTTGACGCCGAACGCGAGCCGCCCCTCGACCAGGTCGAGGGCGTCGCGGCCGAACTGGTCGAAGCGCCAGCCTTCCAGGATGGATAGCCCCTCTCGCCGGCCGGCCGCGAGCAGCTCGAGCTCGTCGGAGCGGGCGATGAGGCGCGCGGCGACATTGGTCTCACGCGCCCGGATCTTGAGCAGCAGCTTGAGGAGGTCGGCGACGAGGGCGCCCTCCTTGCCGAGTCCCGGACGATCCTCCCGCGGCGGCAGCTCGTCGCCGGAAAGCGGCTTCGCCTGCGCCAGGGCCGCCATCAGGCGTCCGCCTATGTCGTTGTTCGCCCAGGCCGGCGACAGGCCGCGGACCCGCGCAAGCCCCTCCTGTCCGGACGGGGGATGCGCGGCGACGTCGGCGAGCGTCTCGTCCTTCATGATCCGGCCGCGGGGCAGGTTCTTGGCCCGCGCTTCCTGCTCGCGCCACGCGGCGAGCGCCTTCAGGCGGCCGAGAACGTCGGGCTTGCGGCTGGCGATGCGCACCCTCTTCCAGGCGAGGCCGGGATCGTTCTCGTAATTGGCGGGGTTGGCGAGCCGCTCCATCTCCTCGTCCAGCCACTCGCCCCGCGCGGTCTTGCGCAGGCGCTGCAGCATCTTGGGGAACAAGGTGGCGAGATGGGTGACGTCGCCGATCGCATAATCGATCTGGCGCTTGTCGAGCGGCCGCCGCGCCCAGTCGGTGAAGCGCGCGCCCTTGTCCAGGCTCTTGCCGATCAAACTCTCGACCAGATTGGAATAGCCGACCTGCTCGCCCAGCCCCAGCGCCATCGCCGCGATCTGGGTATCGAACAGCGGGTGGGGCGTGCGGCCGGTGAGATTGTAGATGATCTCCACGTCCTGCCCGCCGGCGTGGAAGACCTTAAGCACGTCCTCGTTGTCGACGAGGAGGTCGAGAAGCGGCTGCATGTCCAGCCCCTCCGCCTTCGGATCGACGGCCGCGGCTTCCTCGGCATTGCCGATCTGGATCAGGCACAGGTCGGGCCAATAGGTGTTCTCGCGCATGAATTCGGTGTCGACGGCGACGAACTCGGAGCGGGAAAGCCGTTCGCAGAGGGACTTAAGCGACTCGGTGTCGGTGATCAGCGGGTGGATGTGCATCGTTCGCCCTTTAGGCGCGACGCCGCCCGCGGCAAAGGGCCTGTAGGTGCCGCCGCGGAGCCGTGCTAGTCTTGCGCCGGGAGGGACCGCCGATGGTCCGGATTGCAAGGGGCGCGCCGCGGGCGTGGGAGAATTATCACGAGACGGTGAAGCAGACCGTCTCGCAGCTCCAGTTCATCGATCTCGACCCGGCGGAGGCCGCGGCGGCGCGGCTTGCAGGGACGGCGCGCCTCGTCGGCGCCGAGCTGGCGCGAGGCCGCGACATCCGGCCGGTCGGCGGTGCCTGGTCGTTCAGCCAGCTTCACAAGACGGGCGGGGACGTCCTGACCACGCGCGAGACCGCGGCGGTCGGACGCCTCGATCCGGCGACGGTGGTCGGCGGGCTCGATTCGCGCCGCCTCCGCCTCGTCTCCGGCGGGACGATCATCAAGCAGCTCAACGTCGCGCTGGAGGCGGAACGTCTCTCGATTCGCACCTCGGGGGCGAGCAACGGCCAGAGCGTCGCGGGAGCGATGGCGACCGGCACCCACGGCTCGGCACCGAGCGAGGGCGGGTTCCAGGAGCATGTGCGCGGGATCCATCTCGTCACCGCCCCGGGCAGGTCGATCTGGCTGGAACCGGCCGCGCCGGGCGGGCTGGATCCGGCCTTTGCGCGCACGTTCGCGGACGAGGTCGTGCGCAGCGACGCCCTGTTCCAGGCCGCGGTCGTCCACCTGGGCGGCCTCGGCTACGTCAGCGGAGTCCTCTTCGAAGCGGTGCCGCGCTTCCTGGTGGGCATCGTCCAGCGCAAGGCGGTGCTGAAGCGGGACGCGCTCGAGGAGCTCGCCCGCGGCGATTTCCAGGCGTTCGCGGCCCGCTTCGGCTTCGCCGACCCTTATTTCGTCCAGGCCATCCTCAACCCGTTCCGCCCCGACACGCGGCCCGCTCTGGTGAGGTTGCTGGTGCCGATCCCGGAGGAGGCGCTGTTCGAGGAGCTTCCCTTCCTCGGATCGCTGTTCAACTTCGACCCGCTCAATGCGCTGAGCGACGTCATCGCCCTGCTTCCGCCGGGCGCCCGCGGCGAGATCATCGCCATCCTCATGCGCAAGCTCTATCCGGAGCTGCCCAAGGACGGAGGACCGCCGGTCGGCGTCACCTGGGGCACGACGACGCCGGACCACCACAAGGTGGGGGACCTGTTCAGCACCGGGATCGCGGTCGAGCGCGAGCGCCTCCCGGAAGCGCTCGACGCCATGCTTCCCGCCTTCCGCCAGCATGACGGCGGCGACGCGGTCTGCACCTTGCGCTTCGTGCGCAAGTCGCCGGGGACGCTGGCGGCGACCCGGTGGGAGCATAATGTCGTGATCGATTTCGACGGCCTGCGCTCGAAGGCGAGCCGGCGCGCCTACGAGCGGGTGCTGGCCGCCGTCGACGCCGCCGGCATCCCCTCGCGGCAGCATTGGGGCAAGCTCAGCCTGCTCGACGCGGCGCGCGTGCGCCGCGACCATGGCGACGCGGCGGTGGATGCCTGGCGGGCGGCGCGCGCGCAGCTGCTCTCGCCGGCCATGGCCTCGACCTTCCGAAGCCAGGCGCTGGTCGACTGGGGCCTCGCCTGAGGGGGCGGCTCGCGCTTGACAAAGCGGCGCGTGGAACCGAAGCGCTCGGCCTCTCTCCCAGCCCTGACGGAAAACGGATCCGACGATGCACGCCTATCGCACCCACAATTGCGGCCAGCTCCGCGCCTCGGACGTCGGCGAGACGGTGCGGCTTTCCGGATGGATCCATCGCAAGCGCGACCATGGCGGCGTTCTGTTCGTCGACCTTCGCGACCATCACGGCCTTACCCAGGTCGTCGCGAAGGCCAATTCGGAAGCGCTGGGGATCCTCGAGCATCTTCGCGCCGAGAGCGTGGTCACCGTCACCGGCGAGGTCGTCGCCCGCGGGCCGGAGGCGGCCAACCCCAACCTCGCCACCGGGGAGATCGAGCTGGTGGCGGACACCGTCACCGTCCAGTCCGCCGCCGAGGAGCTGCCGCTGCCGGTGGCCGGCGAAGCCGACTATCCCGAGGACATCCGCCTGCGCTACCGCTTCCTCGACCTGAGGCGCGAGCGGATTCACGCCAACATCGTGCTGCGCTCCAACGTCATCGCCTCGATCCGGCGGCGGATGGTGGAGGCGGGGTTCATCGAGTTCCAGACGCCGATCCTCACCGCCTCGAGCCCGGAGGGCGCCCGCGACTATCTGGTGCCGAGCCGCGTCCACCCGGGCAAGTTCTACGCCCTCCCGCAGGCGCCGCAGATGTTCAAGCAGCTGATCATGGTGGCGGGCTTCGACCGCTATTTCCAGATCGCCCCCTGCTTCCGCGACGAGGACGCCCGCGCCGACCGCAGCCCGGGCGAATTCTACCAGCTCGACTTCGAGATGAGCTACGTGACGCAGGAGGACGTGTTCCAGGCGATCGAGCCGGTGCTGGCCGGCGTGTTCGAGGAGTTCGCCGAGGGCAAGGACGTGACCCCGGCCGGCCGCTTCCCGCGCATTCCCTATCGCGAGGCGATGTTGCGCTACGGCTCGGACAAGCCCGACCTCAGGAATCCGATCCTCATCAGCGATGTCACTGAAGTGTTTCGCGGGAGCGGATTTGGTCTTTTCGCTAGGATGATCGACTCGGGGAGTGTCGTGCGCGCGATCCCGGCACCAGGAGCGGGAAACCGGTCCCGTAAGTTCTTCGATGAGATGAATGAGTGGGCCCGGGCCGAGGGGTACCAGGGTCTAGGTTATGCCACTTTCGTGAAGGGGGAGTGGCACACAAGGGGTCTGGAATTCGTCGAAAGTACTTGGGTTAATGGAAACCCGGCTCTCCGAGTTCGTGATGACTGCCCAGAGAGCTATCGTGAACTCCTCCAGCGCTTGGTTGACGGAGAAACAGTTCCCGAATTTCAGATGTTGAGTGGCCCAATCGCCAAGCACCTATCGTCAGCTCAGCAGTTCCGACTCATTCGTGAGCTGAAGCTCGAGGAGGCAGATGGTGTATTCTTCGCGGCGGGGAAGGAAGGGCAGGCGGCCAAGCTCGCCGGCGCGGCGCGCACCCGGGTGGGCGAGCAGCTCGGCCTGATCGCCGAGGATCGCTTCGAATTCTGCTGGATCGTCGATTTTCCGATGTTCGAATATGACGAGGAGGCGAAGAAGGTCGACTTCTCCCACAACCCCTTCTCGATGCCGCAGGGCGAGCTCGAGGCGCTGGAGACCAAGGATCCGCTCGACATCCTCGCCTACCAGTACGACATCGTCTGCAACGGCGTTGAGCTTTCGTCCGGCGCGATCCGCAACCACCGGCCGGACATCATGTACAAGGCCTTCGGAATCGCCGGCTATTCGAAGGAGGATGTCGACACCAACTTCTCCGGCATGATCAACGCCTTCAAATATGGAGCACCGCCGCACGGCGGGTCGGCGCCCGGCATCGACCGGATCGTCATGCTTCTGGCGGGCGAGCCAAACATCCGCGAGGTGGTGCTCTTCCCGATGAACCAGAAGGCGGAGGACCTGATGATGGGCGCGCCGAGCGAGGTGACGGCGAAGCAGCTGAGGGAGCTCAACATCCGCCTGGTCGAGCCCGCCGGCGCGGCGAAGAAGGATCCCGCCAAGGCGGTGGCGCCGGAATGAATAATCCTCCCTTGCATTTGCAGGGGAGGACCTAGGAGCCGCCGATGACGATCGCTCTTTCCGACTATGAGACCGGCGCCAAATATAAGGGGCGCTACGACGACGACCTTTGCGCCCTGCAGGAGCGGCTCGGCCGCATCCTCGTCGCCCATATCGTCCACGCCCGCCGCGCGCTGATCGTCTGCGAAGGCTGGGACGCGGCCGGGAAGGGCGGGGCGATCCAGCGCCTCACCGCCGGCTGGGATCCGCGCGCCTTCCAGGTCTGGCCGATCAAGGCGCCGACGCCGGAGGAGAAGGCGCGGCACTTCCTGTGGCGGTTCTGGACGAAGCTCCCGGGTGCGGGCGAGATCGCGGTGTTCGACCGCAGCTGGTACGGCCGCGTGCTGGTCGAGCGGGTCGAAGGCCTTGCGAGCGAGGCCGAATGGCGCCGCGGCTATGACGAGATCAACGAGTTCGAGGCTCAGCAGGGCTATGACGGGACGACGATCGTCAAGCTGTTCTTCCACGTCACCCAGGACGTCCAGGACGAGCGCCTGCGCGCCCGCCTCGATCATCCGTGGAAGCGCTGGAAGGTGACGGCGGAGGACTTCCGCAACCGGGAGAGGCGCCCGGCCTATCTCGCCGCGGCCGAGGAGATGTTCGCCCACACCGACACCCCCTGGGCGCCCTGGACGGCGATCGACGGCAACAACAAGAAGGCCGCCCGGATCGCCGCCCTCACCGCCGTCGCCGACCGTCTCGAGGCGGCCGTGCCGATGTCGCCGCCGAAGGTCGACGCCGAGGTGGAGCGGCTGGCGCGCGAGGCGCTGCGCGGGGCCGGCTAGCGCCCCCGGCCTTTCCTGGGTGCGGCGGGAAGGGGGCGCATCACCTTCTCCAGCACCAGCCTCGCCGCCGCCCGCCCTATCTGCTCGCCCGCCTCGTTCGAGAAACGATAGTGGACGCCGCCATACATGCGGGAGTCCGATACCTGGCGCGCCCATTCGTCCCAGCCGGGCAGGGTCTGGACGATCGAGTTCGGCACGGCGAGCGAGCCGACCCGCACCCCGCCGGGCGGGTGCGGCGCCTCGACGTCCATGATGCCGGCAATGGCCGCCGCGACGGTGCAGTGGCCGCACGGATATTCCGGGAAGTTCGGGGTCGGAAGGAGCGGCAGCCATGCCGGATCGGCGGCGGTCGCGTCGTTGCCGTCGTCCGCGCCGTTGCGGATGGCGGTGATCGGCCGCCAGAAATCGTAGTGGAACTTCGCCGCGATCATCGCCGTGGCGGCGTCGTCGAATGCCATCTGGTAGAGGGCGAACATGCGCGCGTTGCGGACGGGCGTGCGGCCCGGCTGGTCGGCGATGACGCGCATCGAGGGGGTGAGGTCGAAGGCCTGGCGATAGCGGGCCATCAGCGTCTGTTGCGGCGTCCGCTCGCGGCTCGCGCGGCCGCCGAGGCGGCGCACTTCCTCATAGTCGCGGGCCCAGCGCGCGCTGCCGAGCGGCGGCGGCGGCGGCGGCCGGAGCGCCTCGGCGCTGCCGATCGCCCAGGGGTGGAAGGCGTACATGTAGGATTCGATCCCCGGCAGGGCCGTCGCCACCCACGCGCCGGGCGTGGTGCGCGGGCGATAGGGCTGCTGCGCGATCGCGGGGTCGACGCCGCCGACGGCGAGAGCCGCTTTGGCCGCCGCCTCCCCGATGGCACGGCCGGCCTCCCGCGCCTTCGGGTCGGCTATCTCCGCCATGGTGATGGCGTAGCTCTCGTCGAGCGCCGTCTTCTGGGCGGGGAAGGCGGCGAGCAGCACCTGATAGGCCGCCGTCGCCGCCGCGGCATCCTGCGAGGCGGCGGGGTCCCCGGCGGGGAAGCCGACATAGCTTTCGTAGCGGCGGTCGATCGCGTCCACCGCCTCGAACATGGCAAGGGCGACCGGGTGACGGCGCGCGACTGGTCGGGCGTCTGCACCGCGGCGCTGAGAGGATTGCCGATCTTGCCGGCATAATCCCACCAGTCGGCGACCGTGTCCGCCGCCGCCGGCGCCGCTCCGGCCAGGAGCAACGCCGCGGCGATGCTCGATGCGATGATCCTCATCTTCCCTCTCCCTCCAAGCCCCGCCCCTATCGGCGGCTTCTGTTTTGGAGTATTATGGCGGCAACACAGCTCCATCCATGACCGGAGGCGCCAAAAGCATGATCGCAGGTTGCATCGAGAAAATGCGGGCGGGCGATTGCGGGGACTGCGAGCGCCGCGACGCCTGCGCCTCGCTCCTGGCCCTGCTCTCGCGCCGCCGCCCGCTCGCCGCGGGCCGGCCGACGCGGGAGCCGGCCGGCAAGACGCCCTTCCTCGCCTTCGTCGGAATGATCGCCAAAGCCATGGAGGCGAGGCCGAAGGTGCGGCCGGGCCCGACTTGCCGAGCGGTCGAGGCGCTCGTCGAGCCGCTGCTCGGGGAGGGGCCGGTCAGGGTCGGGGAGGTCGCCCGGCAGATGGGCCTCAGCCGCCAGACCCTCTACCGCCGGCTCAAGGAGGAGGGCGCGACCTTCGAAGCGGTCGTCGACGGGCTCCGCCGCCGGCTCGCCTTGGGGCTGGTGGGGCAGAAGGGGCTGGCGGTGAAGGAGGCGGCCTATCGGCTCGGCTTCGCCGACCCGGCGGCCTTCTCGCGCGCCTTCAAGCGCTGGACGGGCCTCAGCCCCCGCGCCTACCGGGGCGCCCCCGCCTCCGGATAGCCGATCGCGACGACCTCGACCTCCTTCTCGCCGGCGGGGAGGGCGATGCGGCGCAGGTCTCCGACCGCCGCGCCGCGTATCGCCCGGCCGATCGGCGAGCTCCAGGCGATCCGGCCGGCGGAGGGGTCGGTCTCGTCCTCGCCGACCAGGGTGACGATCCGCTCCCGGTCGTCCTCGTCCGCCAGGGTCACGGTGGCGCCGAAGAAGACCCTCGCCCGCTCCGGCTGCTGCGCCGGATCGATCACCTTCGCCGCCTTCATGCGCTTCGACAGCCAGCCCAGGCGCCGGTCTATCTCGCGCAGCTTCTTGCGGCCGTATATGTAGTCGCCATTCTCCGACCGGTCGCCATTGGCCGCCGCCCAGCTGATCGTCTCGACGAGCTTCGGCCGCTCCTCGCCGAACAGGCTTTCATATTCCTGGCGCAGCCGGCGATAGCCCTCCGGCGTGATGTAGTTGGGACGGTCGGTCATCGACGGAGCCGGGCCGGACTAGCCCGGCCCGCTCTTGCCGAGATAGAAGCTCAGCCGGTTCTGGCCCAATCCGCCGCCCTCCCCGAACGTGTCGTAAACGACGGCGTTCTCGAGCACGCGCTGCACGTAGTTGCGGGTCTCGAAGAAGGGTATGTCCTCGATCCAGCGCACCATGTCGACGCCCGGCGTGCGGGGGTCGCCATTCTGCGCCACCCAGCGCCGGACGTTGCCGGCCCCGGCATTGTAGCTGGCGATGGCGAGCGGCATGCTGCCGCCCCATTGCTCCAGAAGGGTCGAGAAATAGCTGGTGCCGAGCATCATGTTGTAGGCCGGGTCGGACGTCAGGCGGCCGAAATCGTAGCCGATGCCGAGCTTGCCGGCCGTCTCGCGGGCGGTGCCCGGCATGAGCTGCATCATGCCCCGCGCGCCGGCATTGCTCACCGCCGCCCGGTCGAACGAGCTCTCCTGCCGGGTGATGGCGTGGGAGACGGTGCGGTAGCGCGAGAAGACGGGCGCGACCGGCACTTCGGGAAAGCCGCCGCGGGCGTAGAAGGTGGCGCCCTTGTTGCGCGCCTCCCGGGCCACCCAGACGCCGAGGTCCGGCCGGCCGATCGCTCGGCCGAAATCGGCGGCCAGCGCGCGATCGGAATCCGTTTCGGCGGCCTGGGCGATCGCCCGGACGAAGAGCGTCTGGTCGGTCCACCGGCCCATCTGGCCGAGCGCCTTGGCGGCGGCGACCAGGCTGCGCTGGCCGAACGCGGCGCGCTCCGCCGGCCCCGGCTCGGCGATCATCGTCGACGGCGGCGGAGGCACCGAGCGCCCGAGCCGCTCGATGGCGAGCTGGCCGTAGAATTGGTCCGGAGCGGTGGCGGCGCGGGCGAGATAGTCCTGGCTCTGCGCCTCGTTGCCGGCGGCGTGGGCGGCGCGCGCCGCCCAATAATAGCCCTTGGAGCGGGTCTGCTGGGAGCGGGCGGCGGTGGCGTAGCGCTCGAACATGCGGACGGCGTCGCCCGGGCGGCCGAGCCGGTTGAGCGCGGCCGAGCCGGCGAGCCAGGCGAGGCTCGTATAGGCGTCGCGCTCGCCATAGCTGCGGTCGCTGACGTCGGTGCCCGCCGGAAAGGCGTCGTCGAGCTTGGAGGCGATGTCGTAGGCGGTGCTCCACTGCCGGTCGTTCCCGGCCTCGCGCGCCAGCGTCAGCAGCGTCTCCAGCCAGGTCTCCGCATTGGCCGGCGGCCTGCTGAGCGCCGGCCGCTGCGCGAGCAGCTGACGCGCCGCATAGGCCTGGCCGCTGTTGCGCAGCCAGTTCGCGCGGTCCTGCAGAAGGCCGGGATCGCCTTCGAGGCCGGAGGGAAGGGCGGCGAGGCGCGACGCCGCGTCGGCGGCCCGCGTCTGGAGCGCGAGCCGGGCTTCGAACCCGCCGCGCTGGCCCGCCGAGGCCAGCGGCAGCATCCGGGTCGCGCTCTGGCGGTCGCCGTTGGCGAGGAGCGCGTCGATGCGCCGGTCGTGGTCGGATGGGCCGAGGATGCCCGGATAGGCGGTGAGGAGGCGACTCTCGTCCTCGGGCGGTAGCACGCCCATCGTCCAAGCCGTGCGCGCCGCCTCGGCGGCCTCGCCCGTCCGGCCGCTGGCCTGCAGCGCCCAGGCGTAGCGGGCCTGGCCCGTCGCGGTGGTCGGCGGGAGCGCCCGGAAGAAGGAGACGACCTGCGCGGGAGAGGAGGAGCCGGGATCGATCGCCTTTTCCGCCGACTTGCGCAGCCCCGCCTCGCCCGGCCAGCCGCGGTGGGCGACGAGAAAGGAAGCGTAGGCGGAGAAGGGATTGCTGTCGCTCTGCCTCAAGCTGTTCCACTGGGCGAGCGCCGCGCTCACCGCGGGCGGAACGTTGAAGGCGGGGGGCGCCGGCGGGGCCGGCGGCGGTGCGTAGGGAAGGACGACGCTCTGGACGGCGGCCGGCAGCATCCTCGCGACATGCGTCGCCGGGATATGGATCCCGGCCGCCGCCACGGCCCCCGCCGAGACTCCCAACAGGCTCAACACCAACGCTTTTTTCTGCATGCTTGCCAGAATGGCGAACCCCTCCTTATCAGGCAGTGAACGGCCTTCCCCAGACCATGTCCTGTCAGCCGCTCCATTTGAAGGAGATAATCGTTGTTTCGCGGCTCTTTACCGGCCCTGGTGACCCCGTTTCGCGACGAAGCGTTGGACGAGAAGGCCTATCGCGATTTCGTGGCCTGGCAGATCGCCGAGGGAAGCCACGGACTGGTGCCGGCGGGGACCACCGGCGAATCGGCAACGCTGCGGCCGGAGGAGCATCGCCGGGTGATCGAGATCTGCGTCGAGCTTGCGGCGGGCAGGGTTCCGGTCGTCGCCGGCTGCGGCTCGAACGACACCGCGCATGCCATCGCGCTCACCTCGATGGCCAAGGCCTGCGGCGCCGACGCGGCCCTCCACGTGCCGCCTTATTACAACCGGCCCAACCAGGAGGGCATCTACGCCCATCTCGCGGCGATCGCGGAGGCGGTCGATATCCCGATCGTCCTCTACAACGTGCCGGCGCGGACGGTGACGGACATCTCGGTGGAGACGATGGCGCGGCTCGCCCGGCTTCCCAACGTGGTCGCGGTGAAGGACGCCACCGGCAATCTGGCGCGGGTGACGGCCCAGCGCCTCGCCTGCGGAGAGGATTTCATCCAGCTCTCAGGAAATGACGACATGGCGCTCGGCTTCCTCGCCATGGGCGGCAGGGGCTGCATCTCGGTCACCGCCAACGTTGCACCGGGTCTTTGCGCCCGGTTTGAAAACGCTTGCTTGTCAGGCGATTGGGATGAGGCGCTAAGACTGCAGGACAAGCTTTATCCGCTCCATACGGCGCTGTTCAGCGATGCTTCGCCGGGCCCGGTCAAATATGCCCTGAACTGCGTACGCCCGGATTTCCCGGCCGATCTGCGCCGTCCGATGACGCCGCCCTCGGAGGCAAGCCGCAAGGCGGTCGACGCCGCGCTCGCGCATGCGGGGCTTGCATGAAGGGGGTGTGTGACTTCTTCCCCTCTCCCGTTCGCTGGGGAAGGCAGGGTGAGGGTCTCCCTGTTTCCCGCGCCCTGCCCAGGCCCCTCACACCGACCCTCTCCCGCGAGCGGGAGAGGGGAATTGCAGGATTCTAGATGGCCCGCCCCCGCCCGGAAGCGTTCGACAAGCGGAAGATCGTCGCCGAGAACCGGCGCGCGCGCTACGATTATGCGATCGAGGACAAATATGAGGCCGGGATCGCGCTCACCGGGACCGAGGTGAAGTCGCTTCGCTTCGGCGAAGGCTCGATCGCCGAGAGCTATGCCGAGGTGAAGGAGGGGGAGGTGTGGCTGATCAACGCCAACATCCCCGAGTTCAGCCACGGCAACCGCTTCAACCACGAGCCCAAGCGGGCGAGGAAGCTGCTGCTCACCGCCCGCGAGATCAACAAGATGTTCGGCGCCGTCGCACGCCAGGGCATGACCCTGGTGCCGCTCTCCATCTACTTCAACGGCCGGGGGCGGGCGAAGGTCGAGCTCGCCATCGCCAAGGGCCGAAAGGCGCACGACAAGCGGGAGCACGAGCGGGAGAAGGACTGGAAGAAGGAGCAGGGCCGCCTGATGCGCCAGCATGGCTGAGGCGAGGGGCCTCAGGGGGTGGGTGCGCGGCCACCTGCCGACCCGCGACACGCTCCACCGCTACCGCCTGCTCCGGCCCTTCGCCAAGCAGCTCTCCCAGCCCAATCTGTGGCACCTCAACCACCGCTCGGTGCCGCGCGGCGTGGCGCTCGGGCTCGGCATCGGCGTGATCATCCCGTTCATGCACGTCGTCATCGCGATGATCGTCGCCATCCCGTTGCGCGCCAACGTGGCGCTGGCCGGCGCGTTCACCCTGGTGGTGAACCCGCTCACCATCCCGCCCATATATTATGCCGCCTACCGGATCGGCGCCTGGGAGCTGCACCACGACAGCCTGGTCATCGACCCGGCGCGGGCCGAGCACGCCTCGGGCGAGCTCGGCCGCTTCCTGTTCTGGATCCATCACGCCTCGGGTCCGATCGCGCTGGGCATCCTCACCATCTCCGCCTCCGCGGCCCTGCTCGGCTACGCGGTGAGCGCGATCGGATGGCGGCTGTGGATTCGCTCGAAATGGCGCCGCCGGCGGGAGGAGCGGCGCGCGGCGAGGATTTGAAAGCCTCGGGCGGCCTGCTATCAGGCCGCCGTTCCGCTCCGCCCCCCGGGAGATCGCCCTCATGCGTCGTTTCGCCATCCTGCTCGTCGCCTCCACCGCCCTTGCCGCCTGCGCCACCCGCGGCGCCTCGCCGGGCGAGGTCCGCGAGCAGACCGCCACCGTCGCCACCGCCGCCGAAGGCCCGGTCGCGCCGGCCGGCGCGGACCGGCCGCAGCTCGGCACTTTCGGCTTCGACGAGGCGGGGATGGACCGCTCGGTGGCGCCGGGCGACAATTTCTACCAATTCGCCAACGGCACCTGGGCGAAGAACACGCCGATCCCGGCGGACAAGTCGAATTACGGCATGTTCACCATGCTCGACGACCTCTCCCGCCAGCGCACCCGCGAGATTCTGGACGAGGCGCGGGCCGATTCGGCGAGCAAGATCGGCAACGCCTATGCCGCCTTCCTCGACGAAGCGGCGATCGACGCGAAGGGCCTGGCGCCGCTCCAGCCCTGGCTGAACCGGATCCGGGGGCTGGGCGGCAAGGCCGGCTATCCGGCGCTCGTCGCGGAGGCGACGCGCAACTCGCTGCGCGGGCCGGTGGTCGCCTTCGTCGGCCAGGACGACAAGGAGCCGGAGCAATATGCCTTGTCGCTGGTGCAGTCGGGGCTCGGCATGCCGGACCGGGACTATTATCTGAAGCCGGACCCCAAGCTCGCCGAGACCCGGGCCGCCTATCTCGCCCATCTCGAGAAGATGCTGACCCTTGCGGGCGAAGCGAACGCCGCCGCCCGCGCCAAGGCGCTCCTCGACTTCGAGACCGGGATCGCGCGGGCGCACTGGACCCGCGTCGACAGCCGCGACGCCACCAAGACCTATAACAAGATGAGCGTCGCCCAGCTCGCGAAGCTCGCCCCGGGCTTCGACTTCCAGGCCTATTTCCGCGGCCTCGGCGCCGACGTTCGCGACGTCGTCGTCGCCCAGCCGAGCGCCGTCACCGGTATCGCCGCCCTCGTCGCGCGCACGCCGCTGCCGGTGCTCAAGGACCAGCTCCTCGTCCGTTCGCTCGACGAATATGCCGACGTCCTGCCCAAGGCCTTCGACGAGGAGCATTTCGCCTTCTACGGCACCGTCCTGTCGGGCACGCCGCAGCAGGAGGAAAGGTGGAAGCGGGCGGTGAGCTTCACCACCGAAGCGCTGACCGACGAGGTCAGCAAGATCTACGTCCAGCGCTACTTCCCGCCCGAGACCAAGGCGGCGGCGGACAAGCTGGTGAGGAACGTCATCGCGGCGATGGACCGGCGGATCGACCAGCTGGAATGGATGGCGCCCGAGACCAAGACCGCCGCCCACGCCAAGCTCGCCTCCTTCACGCCCAAGATCGGCTATCCCTCGCAGTGGCGGGATTTCTCGGGCCTGGAGATCCGCCGCGACGACGCGCTCGGCAATGCGATGCGGGCGGCCCGCTTCGACTACGAATATAACGTCACCAAGCTCGGCAAGCCGATCTATCGCTGGGAATGGGGCATGACCCCGATGGAGATCAACGCCTATGCCAATTTCGGCATGGTCGAGATCGTCTTCCCAGCGGCCATCCTCCAGCCGCCCTTCTTCGATCCCAAGGCCGACCCGGCCGTCAATTACGGCGGCATCGGCGCCGTCATCGGCCACGAGCTCAGCCATCATTTCGACGACCAGGGCGCGAAATATAATCGCGAGGGCCGGCTGGTCGATTGGTGGACTCCGGCCGACGTCAAGAATTTCGGCGCCCGCCTCGACGCGCTCGGGGCGGAATATGACGCCTACGAGCCGCTGCCCGGCCTCCACGTCCAGGGGAAGCTCACCATGGGCGAGAACGTGGCGGACCTTGCCGGCCTCACCGTCGCCTATGACGCCTGGAAGGCGAGCCTCGGCGACGAGACGCCCAAGGTGATCGACGGCTTCACCGGCGACCAGCGCTTCTATCTCGGCTGGGCGCAGGTGTGGCGGCGCAATTATCGCGAGGCCAACCTCCGGCAAAGGCTGCTCACCGACCCGCACTCGCCGTCCGAGCAGCGGGCCGCGGTCGTCCGCAACCTCGACCCCTGGTATCCCGCCTTCGGCGTTCAGGCCGGCCAGCGCCTCTACCTGCCGCCGGCGCAGCGCGTGCGAATCTGGTAGTGGCGAGCGCGGCCCCCGCAGCGCCGGCCCGGCTCGGGCTCGGCCTCGCCGCGGTGGCCGCCGCCGCGGCCCTGTCGGCGGGCCTTCTCTACTGGGCGGTCGGCAATCCCGTCTTCGCCGCCGCCTTCGCCGCGGGCTTCGTCGCGCTGGGGGCGCCGCTGGCCTGGCTCGGACGCGGGGCGCCGCGGGCCGCGGCTCCGGACCCGGTGCCGGCGCTCGACCGCGCCTTGCTTCGGGACGTGCTTGACGGCAGCCCGGACCCGCTCGCGGTGACGGATTCCGAAGGGAGGCTGGTCGCCGCCAATGCGGCCTATGACGCGGGAATCGGCGCCGACCCTCGCGCCGTCCCCGAGCTGGCGGAAGCGATCGAGGGGGCCCGGCGCGACGGCGCCGGCCATGCCGCCGGCCAGCGCTACCGCGTCGACGTGTCGCGCGCCGGCGCGGGCGGCGGCCGGTTCCTTTGGCGCTTCCACCCCGTCGAGGGCGCCGCCGCCGCGGACGACGGCCGCCGCCTCACCGGCGGCGAGGCCGGGGAGCGTCTCGCCGGCGCCGGCGTCATGACCGCGCTCACCGATGCGGAGGGGCGGCTCGTCGCCGCCAACCGCGCCTTTCTCGCACGCTCCGCCGCCGAGTCGGGCACGCCGCTGGCGGAAATCCTCGCCGCGGGCGAGGACGGGCGGTTCCGCTTCGCCCGCGAAGGCGCCGAGGCAGGGCCGCTGCGCATCCTCCACGTCCCCGTCGGCGCGGGCGAGGCCGGACCGATCCTCTTCCTGCTCCTCGACGAGACGGGTGGCGGGCACGACCGCGGCGGGAGCCTCAACGGCCTCCTCGAGATCCTTCCGCTCGGGCTCGCTCTGGCCGACCGGGACGGGCGCTTCGTCTATCTCAACTCGGCCTTCCGCCGCGCCGCCGGCCTGTCGCGCAACGCCGCGCCCACCTGGCCGAGCGACCTCGTCGTCGACGAGGACAAGGCGGCGGTCGCCGACAGCGTGCGGCGCTTCGCCCGCGGCCCTTCGCTCTCCGGGGACATAGCGGTGCGCCTCAAGACCCGGGCCGACGAGCCGGTCGCCCTCACCGTCGCGGGCGCTCGGGGCCTCGGCGACGCCGCCGTGCTGCTCAGCCTCAAGGACAATAGCGAGGAGGATCGCCTGAAGCGGCAGGTCGCGCAGGCGACGAAGATGCAGGCGGTGGGGCAGCTCGCCGGCGGCGTCGCCCACGACTTCAACAACATCCTCACCGCGATCATCGGCCATTGCGACCTCATGCTGATGCGCCACGCGCCCGGCGACAGCGACTATGACGACATCCAGCAGATCCGCTCCAACTCGAACCGCGCGGCGAGCCTGACGCGGCAGCTGCTCGCTTTCTCGCGCCAGCAGACGCTGCGGCCGCAGGTGCTGCAGCTGCCGGACGTGATCTCGGAAGTGTCGACGCTTCTGAAGCGGCTGATGGGCGACACCGTGAAGCTGCAGGTCAAGCACGGCCGCAGCCTGGGCGCCGTCCGCGCCGACCCGGGCCAGCTCGAGCAGGTGATCGTCAACCTCGCCGTCAACGCGCGCGACGCGATGCTGGCGAAGGACGAGGCGGGCGGCGGCACCCTCACCCTCCACACCTATTCGGTCACCGCCGACGACGTCCGCCGGATGGGGAGCGAGATACTGCCGATCGCCGATTATACGGCGCTCCGCGTCTCCGACACCGGTACCGGCATCCCGCCGCATCTCCTCCCCAAGATCTTCGAGCCCTTCTTCACCACCAAGGAGGTGGGGAAGGGGACCGGCCTCGGCCTTTCGACCGTCTACGGCATCGTCAAGCAGTCCGGCGGCTTCATCTTCGCCGAGAGCGAGCCGGGCAAGGGCACCAGCTTCACCCTCTATTTCCCGGTCCACCGCGCCGAGGCCGTCAAGCCGCAGCGCAAGGCGCGGGAAACGGCGGGCGAGCTATGGGGCACCGGCACCATCCTTCTCGTCGAGGACGAGGCGACGGTGCGCGCGGTGGCGGAGCGGGCGCTGACCCGCCACGGCTATACGGTGCTCCTGGCCGAGAACGGCGAGGCGGCGCTGGAGATCCTCGCCGGGGAGCCCGAGCTCGACCTGATGATCTCGGACGTCGTGATGCCGACGATGGACGGGCCGACCACCGCCCGCGAGGCCCGCAAGACTCACCCGCAACTGCCGATCCTGTTCATCTCGGGCTATGCGGAGGAGCAGCTCAGGGAGTCGATCGACCTCGAGCGGGTCGCCTTCCTCGCCAAGCCGTTCAGCGTCCAGAAGCTCGCCGAAGCGACCCGCGACGCGCTGGCGATGAAGGCGAAATAGGCCGCCGGCGGCGGCTCAATCCGCGTGCTGCCGCGCCAGAACTTCGGCGTCGCTCGCCAGGCCGTGGAGATAGGCGCGCCGCTCGTCGCTTCCGGGCGCAAGCCTCGCCAGGTGCCTGCGCTGGGCGCCGGTGAGCCGGAACTCGCGATAGCCGCGCCCGGCGAGGCACCGGTCGAGCGACGCCTTCATGAGGTCGCCGGCCTTGGCGATCTGCCGGTCCGGGCCGATCATGCGGACCGCGCCGGCCGTGGAGCCGGCGCCCGCCACCGCGTCGACGGCGACGCCGCCGCCGGCATTGGGGTCGAAGGTCGCGCCGGGTCCCGCCGTCGGGTCGTTCTCGATCATCCGGGACGCGACGACGAGCGCCCTCGCCGGGTCGCTGCCGGCGAGATCGAGCGCCGCGGCCTCGCGGGCGCAGGCGAGCGAATCCTCGCGATAGGCGGCGAACGAGACTCCCGCCTTGCCCCAGCTCCGCCCCGCGCCGGCGGAGACCAGCTTCGCCCCGGCGGGGCCTGAGAGGAGGACGGCGGCGAGGAGGAGGAAGGCGGCGCGCATGCGGGAAGGCTAACATGAACCCAAACGGGTTCAAAGCCCGCGAAATAATGGTTTCGCCAGCGCTTCGAAGGCCTTAAGCGCATCGCGGTGACCGCCGCCCGTTCCGTGCTGATCGTCGAGGACGAATCGCTCATCTCGATGATGCTCGAGGATTTCCTCGAGTCCCTCGGCTATCTCGTCGCCGGGACCTGCGAGACGGTGGGCGACGCGCTCGAGCGGGTCGAGCAGGGCGATTTCGACGTCGCCATCGTCGACGTGAACCTGAACGGCGAGCGGATCTGGCCGGTGGCCGATCGCCTCGCCGCCAAGGGAATACCCTATGTGCTGGCGACCGGCGGCCATATCGAGCCGCCGCCCGAAGCCCATGCCGGCGTGCCGGTCCTGTCCAAGCCCTTCACCCTCGACGCGATCGAGCCGGTGATCGAGGAAGCCTGCAAATAGCGAAGGCGAAAATTGCGCTTCCCAGCGCCGTCCCCGTGTGCGAAGCGGGGGGGGCGAGGAGAAAAGCTTTGCGCCTCAAGACCTTGACCTACACGAGCCGGGCACGGCTCGATCTTTCCTCCGCCGACCTGGCGGACATCCACCAGTCCGCGCGCCACCTGAACGCGCTCGACGGGATCACCGGCCTGCTGATGTTCGACGGCACCCGCTTCCTGCAGATCGTCGAGGGGTCCGAGGAAGCCGTCACCGACCTCGTCGAGCGGTTGCGCACCGATCCCCGCCACTCCGCGATCGAGGTGCGGGACGAGCGCTTCGTCGGCGCCCGATCCTTCGCCGACTGGTCGATGGAGCTGGTCCGGGTCAGCGCCGGCTATCTCAGCGCGCGCCAGGAGGTCGAGGAGATCCTGCCCGCCACCGTCGCGCCGGCCGTTCGCGAGCTGGTGCTCGGCATGTCCGGGGCGATGGCTACGCTGGAGATGGAATGAGCCGCGCCTGCGGCGCCAGCCACTCGGCGAGGGCGGCGCGCGCGCGGCCCGTGTAGAGCGCCTTGCGGTCCGCTTTCCTCGATTTGCCCGCGATCGGCGGGAACAGCCCGAAATTGACGTTCATCGGCTGGTAGCTGGCGGCGTCGGCGCCGCCGGTGATGTGGCCGAGGAGGGCGCCGAGCGCCGTCTCCGCCGGCGGCGGCGCGAGCGCCCGCCCAGCCCGCTCCGCGGCGGCGAAGCGACCGGCGAGAAGCCCGACCGCGGCCGATTCCACATAGCCCTCGCAGCCCGTGATCTGCCCGGCGAAGCGGATGTGCGGCGCCTTCCTCAGCCTCAGCTCCCGGTCGAGCAGCATCGGGCTGTTGATGAAGGTGTTGCGGTGCAGGCCGCCGAGCCGGGCGAATTCCGCCTTCTCGAGCCCGGGGATGGTGCGGAACAGGCGGACCTGCTCGGCATGCTTCAGCTTGGTCTGGAAGCCGACCATGTTCCACAAGGTGCCCAGGGCATTGTCCTGGCGCAGCTGCACGACGGCGTGGGGCCAACGGCCTGTCCTTGGATCGTCGAGGCCCACCGGCTTCATCGGGCCGTAGCGGAGCGTGTCCACGCCGCGCTCCGCCATCACCTCGATCGGCATGCAGCCCTCGAAATAGGGCGTGTCCTTCTCCCACGCCTTGAACTCGGTCTTCTCGCCCTCGATCAGGCCCCGGTGGAAGGCGAGATACTGCTCCTTCGTCATCGGGCAGTTGATGTAGTCGTGGGTGTCGCCCTTGTCCCAGCGCGAGGCCATCCAGCACACGTCCATGTCGATGCTGTCGCGATGGACGATCGGAGCGATCGCGTCGAAGAAGGCGAGGGCGTCGGTGCCGGTGGCGGCGCCGATCGATTCGGCCAGCGTCATCGCGGTCAGCGGGCCGGTCGCGACGATCGTGGCGCCGGAGGCGGGGAGGGCGTCGACCCGCTCGCGCACCAGTTCGACGTTGGGGTGCGCGGCGAGGCGCGCGGTGACGGCGGCGGCGAAGCCCTCCCGGTCGACGGCGAGCGCCGAGCCGGCCGGCACGCGATGCACGTCCGCCGCGGCCATGATCAGCGAGCCGAGCGCGCGCATCTCCGCGTGGAGCAGGCCGACGGCGTTGTGGTCGGCATCGTCGGAGCGGAAGCTGTTCGAGCAGACCAGCTCTGCAAGCGCGTCGCCCTGATGCGCCGGAGTCGTGTCGCCGCCGCCCCGCATCTCGCTGAGCCGCACCTTCGTCCCCGCCTCGGCGAGCTGCCATGCGGCTTCCGACCCGGCAAGACCGCCGCCGATGATATGAACCTGGTGAGTCATCGGGCGACCTTGGAAGCAGCGGGGCGGCGGCGCAACGGGTTGATGGGCGGCGGTGCGTCCGAGGCGCCTGAGGACGCCATCCGGCGTGGCCCGGCGTCGAGGGACCGCGCCACCGGCTAACCCTCGCCTTCGGTGTCCGGCTTTCGTCTCACTTTGGGCTTTGGTGGGCGTGCAATGAGGCTGTGCGGAGCAGCGACCATCGCTTATCGCTGATCGCCTTTACTGTAGAGGGGGAGGGAAGCTCGAGATGATAGAAAGACAATCGCTGGTCACTTACTGGCTTCCGTCGGTCGGCATCGGACAAGAAGGGCAGATGAAGATCGTTCATGTGCCGCTTCTAGACATCCTGAACTACAAGCGCGCCGATGGCTCCCTGCAGGTCGATGTGGTCAACTTGTGGGGGGCGAGCTTCACGCTGCCGAGCGTCTTTCCCACCATTCCTCTCGCCCTCGATCCCGACCTGGAAAAGGCTCTCACCGACGGAAGCGTTCAGAAGCTTCAGGCCGCCGGAGTGAAGGTCGTCCTCACCATCGCCGGATCGGGCGGCAACTCCGTCGGCTGGGATTCCGTGCCGGCCGCCTCGATCTACCCGTTCGCCAAATATCTCGACGAGACCATATTGGGTGAGGCCGGCTACGGCCTCGACGGGGTCGACATCGACGCCGAATATGCCCGGCAGGGCACGGGCACGCTTCCAGCGGTGGTGCGGGCCATGCGCGAAACCTTTCCGAGCACGAAGATAATCTCCAAGGCCCTGTGGTCGGATCTGGGCATCATCAGGGAGATCGCCCCCGATCTGAGCTTCGGAAGCATCATGACCTACGGCGACGACGCGGGCGGCCTGGAGAGCATCTTCAACTCCTACGTCGAGCACGGCATGGCTCCCGAGAAGATGGCGATCGGGGTCAGCGCCGGCCCGGTGGGCCACGGCCCGCAATTCACCTCGATCCCGACCGCGCAGGCGCTGGCCGGCTGGCAGCCGGCGAACGGGCGGAAGATGGGGATGATGGTCTGGAGCTTTTCCCAGGACATCCAGCAGTTCACCGCCTGGCCGCAGAACCAGCCGGACAAGACGTTTCCCAATCCGGATGACCACAGCGTCCAGCGCGCGATCATACGGGTCTTCGACGAGGTCGCGCCCTAGCGCGGCGCGAGTGGGACCACTCCTGGCCGCCCTAGGTGCGGGCGGGAAGGAAGCGGCTGTTCCTGAGCAGGGCGGCGGCGACGAGGCTGACCAGCACGCCCACCGGGAAGATCTCGGCGAAGGTCATCGGAAGCCGCCACAGCGGGTTGGCGTAGCTGCGGCGGAAGTCGGCCATCTCGGCGGCGTAGCGGGCGAGCGCCTGCCCGCTCACGCCCGCAGCCTTCCGCTGCGCGATCATCGCATCGGCATAGGTCGCCGCGAAATCGCTGCCGCTCAATCCCGATCCGATCTCCCATGCCGCGACGTAGAAGAGCCCGGCGACGAAGGCGATGCCGAGGCCGAGGCCGAAGGCGGGCCAGAAGCGTATCGTGCCGCCGCAGGGGCCGTCGCGTCGCTGCTTGATAGCGATGAAGATGGTGGTGAAGGCGAGGAGCATGGTCGCGTAGCCGACCAGCATGCCCCATTCCATCATCTGGCCGCCGCTCATCGACAGAGTCATGACGGTGAGCGGCACGCCCGCGACGAGGCCGGCGATGGTGCCGTAGCCAAGGATGGTCTTGAGCATCGTCCTGTCCCCCTATTCGACAACCTCCCCTAGGCGCCCCAGCCGGACGGGAAAATCAATCGCCCGAAAGGGTGATTTCGCGGGATTAGGGCAAAATCCCCAGGCTGCGGGCGCGTGCAACGGCTTCGGTTCGTCGGCGCGCCTCGAGCTTCTCGCAAAGCCTCGCGACGTGGGTCTTGACCGTGTGCGGCGAGATGTGGAGCGCGGCGGCGACCTCCTTGTTGGAGCCCCCGTCGGCGATCGCCCGGAGCACCGCCAGCTCGCGATCGCTGATGCCGGCGAGGCCTGGGCCGCGGCAGTCCCGCCCGGCGCGGAGGGCGCGCGCCGCGCGAAGAGGCGCGCGCCGGCCCACAGGCCGAGGGCGAGGAAGCCTGCCGCGACCAGCACCAGATAGAGGTCGGCCGTGCGGGCGCGGGCGAGCCGCTGATATTGCACCCAGTCCAGCGCCGCCGCGCCCGCGGCCAGAGCGAGGCCGTAGAGGAGGAGCTGCGGATAGGTGACGGCGCGGGCGGCGCGGCGGCGGGGCATGGCCGCAGCGTAGCGCGCCGCGGCCGCCGTTCAAGCGCCTCGCCGCCCGCGACGGGCGCTCAGTCCCCCTCGATCACCGCGTCGCTGGCGCTCAGCGTCTGGTCCTCGACGTCGACCACCGCCTCGGCCTCGTCCTCGCTCTCCTCGATGCGGGCCGCCGAGACGACCTGCTCGCCGGGAGCCACCTTGAAGATCGTCACGCCCTGGGTGTTGCGCCCGGCGATGCGGATGTCGCCGACGGTGGTGCGGATGAGCTTCGCCTGGTCGGTGACCAGCATCAGCTGCTGGCCGTTATGGGCGGGGAAGGAGGCGACGACGCAACCGTTCCTCGCCGAGGTCTCGATGTTGGTGATGCCCTGGCCGCCGCGATTGCTGCGGCGATATTCGTAGGCGGAGGTGCGCTTGCCGAAGCCGTTCTCGGTGACGGTGAGGATGAACTCCTCCGCGGCCTCGAACTCGGCCATCCGCTCGGGCGGCAGCGAGGGCGGATTCTCGTTCTCCTTCCACGGCGCGGCGCGCAGATAGGCCTCGCGCTCCTCCACGCTCGCGTCGAATCCCTTGAGGATCGAGAGCGAGATGACCTCGTCGTCCTCGCGCAGCCGGATGCCGCGCACGCCTGCGGCGGTGCGCGACTGGAACTCGCGCACGTCGGTGGCGGCGAAGCGGACTGCGCGGCCCTGCCGGGTGGCGAGAAGCACGTCGTCCTCCTCGGTCAGGAGCGACACGCCGATCAGCCGGTCGGTGGCGTCGCCCTCCTCGTCGCTTCCGAAGCGCATGGCGATCTTGCCGGCGGTCGGCACGTTGGTGAAGGCGTCCATCGAGTTGCGGCGGACGGTGCCGTGGGCGGTGGCGAACATGATGTGGAGCTTGCCCCACTCCTCCTCGTCCTCCGGCAGCGGCAGGACGGTGGAGATGGTCTCCCCCTCCGCCAGCGGCAGAAGGTTGACCATCGGCCGGCCGCGGGCCTGCGGCGCCCCTTCGGGAAGCCGCCAGACCTTGAGGCGGTAGACCTTGCCGGCGGTCGAGAAGAACAGGACGGGCGTGTGGGTGGAGGTGACGAAGAGGTTGGTCACCGCATCCTCGTCCTTGGTCCCCATGCCGGCGCGACCCTTGCCGCCGCGGCGCTGGGCGCGGAACGTGTCGAGCGGCGTGCGCTTGATGTAGCCGCCCATCGTCACCGTCACGACCATGTCCTCGCGCTCGATCAGGTCCTCGTCCTCGATTCCGTCGGCGGCGGGGGCGATCTCGGTGACGCGCGGCGTCGCGAACTGGTCGGCGACGGCGTCGAACTCGGCGCGCATCACCTCGTAGAGGCGGGCGCGGTTGCCGAGTATCTCGAGCAGCTCGCCGATGGATCCGGCAAGCTCGCGCAGCTCGCCGGCGATCTCGTCGCGGCCGAGCGCGGTGAGGCGGTGCAGCCTCAGGTCCAGGATCGCCC
Source organism: Alphaproteobacteria bacterium (assembly GCA_019232625.1). Lineage (GTDB taxonomy): Bacteria > Pseudomonadota > Alphaproteobacteria > Sphingomonadales > Sphingomonadaceae > Allosphingosinicella. The sequence continues at coordinate 64,794 of JAFANP010000004.1, forward strand.
GCACCTGCGCGTCGGAGAGTCGGTAGCTGTCGCCCTCCACCTCGTGCTCCACCGCCTCGACGAGGCGGAGGTAGGGCGCGATCTCGGCCAGCGGCCATTCGCGCGCGAGCAGGGAGGCGCGCGCTTCCGCCGGAGAGGACGAGCCGCGGATCAGCCGCACCACCTCGTCGAGGTTGGTGACCGCGATGACGAGGCCGAGCAGAAGGTGGGCGCGCTCGCGCGCCTTGGCCAGCTCGAACTTCGAGCGGCGGGTGATCACCTCCTCGCGGAAGCGGACGAACGCCTCGATGAAGTCCTTGAGGTTGAGCGTCTCCGGCCGGCCGCCGCGGATCGCGAGCATGTTGGCCGGGAAGCTCGCCTGGGCCGGCGTATGCCGCCACAACTGGTTCAGCACCACGTCGGGCGTGGCGTCGCGCTTCAAGTCGATGACGACGCGCACGCCCTCGCGCGAGGATTCGTCGCGTATGTCGGAGACGCCCTCGATGCGCTTCTCCTTGGCCGCCTCGGCGATCTTCTCGACGAGGCCGTTCTTGCCGACCTGATAGGGTATCGCGGTGAGGACGATCGAGCGGCGCTCGCCGCGGCCTTCCTCGAGCTTGTGGCGGGCGCGCATCAGGATCGAGCCGCGGCCCGTCTGGTAGGCGCTGCGGATGCCGGCCTGGCCGAGGATGAGCGGCGCGGTCGGGAAATCGGGGCCGGGCACGATCTCCATCAGCTGCTCGATGGTGATCGCCTGATCGTCCATATAGGCCTTGCAGGCGGCCAGAACCTCGCCGAGGTTGTGCGGCGGGATGTTGGTCGCCATGCCGACCGCGATTCCGCCCGCGCCGTTGACCAGGATGTTGGGAAAGCGCGCCGGAAGGACCTGCGGCTCCCGCTCGGAGGCGTCGTAATTGGGCTGGAAGTCGACCGTGTCCTTGTCGATGTCGTCGAGCAGGGCGTTGGCGACCTTCGCAAGCCGCGCCTCGGTGTAGCGCATCGCCGCCGGCGGATCGGGGTCCATCGATCCGAAATTGCCCTGGCCGTCGATCAGCGGCACCCGCATCGACCAGTCCTGAGTCATCCGCGCCAGCGCGTCGTAGATCGAGGCGTCGCCGTGCGGGTGGTACTTACCCATGACGTCGCCGACGAGGCGCGCCGACTTGCGATAGGGGCGGCCCGGGGTGAACCCCGCCTCGTGCGCGCCGAACAGGATGCGGCGGTGGACCGGCTTCAGGCCGTCGCGCACGTCCGGAAGGGCGCGCGCGACGATCACCGACATGGCGTAGTCGAGATAGGAGGTCTTCATCTCCTCGACGATCGAGACGGGAGAGATGTCGCTGCTGTCGATGGTCGGCGGTGCGCTGGCCAAGGGGGGTTCCTGAAATGCTGCGTTGGACGGGCGCCCGGGCGGGCGCGGCTTGGATCGGGCGAGCCTAGCCGATGCCTCGGCCGGGCGCCACCCCGGGCGCGTACGCGTGTGTACGCGCGCGTGAGGACCCTAGATAGTCACGATCGGGTGAAACGCCACCTTCGGCCGTCGCTCTGCTCGGGATCGAAGGCATAGCCGTCGCTGTCGAAGGCCTTGAGCGCCTCGGGGTCGGAGAGGCGATGCTCGCACAAATGGCGCGCCATCATGCCGCGGGCGCGCTTGGCGGCGAAGGTGTTGAAGCGAAGGCCGTCGGGCCCCTCCTCGCGGAAGTCGATCTCGATCACCCGAATGCCGGCCGGCAGCCGCCCTTCGACCGCATGCCAATATTCCCGGCTGGCGAGGTTGATCACCGCCCCGTCCCCGGCGGCCTCGGCCAGGGCCTCCGCGATGCGGCCCTCCCAATGATGATAGAGGTCCCGGCGGCGGCCCGGCGCCCAGCGCGTGCCCATTTCGAGGCGGTAGGGGCGGATCGCGTCGAGCGGGCGGAGCAGGCCGTAGAGACCGGAGAGGATCCGCACATGGTCCTGGGCGAAGGCGACCGCCTCCGGCTCGAGGCTGTGCACCTCGAAGCCGGCATAGACGTCGCCTGCGAAGGCGTAGAGGGCCGGCCGCGCCTCCGCCTCCGCGAAGCCGCGGAAGCGCGCGACGTTGAGCTCGGCGAGCCTGTCGGAGATGTGCATGAGGCCCGCGAGCCGCCTCGCGCCCAGCTTGGCGGCGGCCGCGGCGAGCCGCTCCGCCTCCGCTTCGAAGCGCGGCGCCGTCGGGTGCAGCGGCGGGAGGGGACGCCGATAGTCGAGCGTCTTGGCGGGCGAGAGGATGGCGAGCATGGAAGGCCGCCCCGGTACCGGCTTGCCGCCCACAGGTCAAACCGCACAAGTCGTTGTTTAGGCCCGGTTTTCGCTTCCGACCCGGTTCAAGCGCGGTTCAGCGCCTCAAAGCTAGAAAGGCGTCGCGTTTGGCGGTAGAGGCCGCCCAGTCGCCCATTTACCGAAAAAAGGCCGTGTGCGGGGCAACCGCCGGTCAACAGGAGGCATCCTTATGAAGCTCGTTTCCCGGTTCGCGCTCGGCGTGGCGCTCGTCATCGGCGGCGGCGCGGTGGTCGCGACCTCGCCGGCCGAGGCCAAGAAGAAGCAGGAAGAGCCGGCCAAGCCGCAGCTCCAGATCAGCAAGGAGGAACGCGCCGCGCTGATGCCGCTGCAGACGGCGGTCACGGCCAAGGATTGGGCGGCGGCGCAGGCGGCGCTGCCGGCGGCGGAAGCCGGCGCCACCAGCGGCGACGCCAAGCGCTATCTCGGCTACATGCTCCTCCAGATCGGCATCGGCGTGAACGACGAGGCGATGCAGGCCCGCGCGGTCGATACGATCATCGCCAGCGGCACCGCCCCGGCGGCCGACCTGCCGCAGCTCTATTCGAACCAGGCGGCGCTCGCGATGCGGGTCAACCCGGTCAACCGCGCCAAGGCGGAGGCGGCGTTCACCCGCCTTCTCGAGCTGACCCCGAACGATCCGGAGGTGCTCGTCAACCTGGCCAAGCTCAAGACCGAGATGAAGAAGCCGCAGGAAGCGGCGACCCTGCTCGACCGGGCCATCGCCGCCAAGAAGGCGACCGGGCAGCCGGTCGACGTCAGCTGGTACCGCTACGGTCTCAAGATCGCCTACGAGGGGCGGATGGCGCCGCTCGCCCTCAAGATGAGCCGCGACCTCGTCACCGCTTATCCGACCAAGGAGAATTGGCGCGATTCGCTGCTCATCTACCGGGACCTCACCAATCTCGACAAAGCCGCCAATATCGACCTGCTGCGGCTTATGCGGGCGACCAATTCGCTGAGCGGGGAGCGCGACTGGTTCGAGCTCGCCGAGGCGCTCGACAATGGCGGCCTGCCCGGCGAGGCGAAGGCGGTGCTCGAGAGCGGCGCCAGCCAGCGCATGGTCGACCTCAAGAAGCCGGTCTTCGCCGAGCTGCTTCGCACCACCAGCGGCCGTATCGCCGGCGACCGGGCAAGCCTCGCCGGCGCCGAGACCAAGGCGATGGCCTCGGCGACGGGCCAGCTCGCGCTCAGCACCGGCGACGCCTATTACGGCTATGGCGACTATGCCAAGGCGGCCTCGCTCTACCGGACGGCGCTGACCAAGGGCTCGGTCGATGCCAGCACCGTCAACCTGCACCTGGGCATGGCGCTCGCGGCTTCGAACGATCGTGCCGGCGCCGAGGCCGCCTTCCGGGCGGTGACCGGGGCGCGGGCGGACATCGCCGCCTACTGGCTGGCCTGGCTGTCGCAGCGCGCCTGACGCGCGCCCGATATGCTGGAAGAGGATGGGGGCGCCGGGTCATTCCGGCGCCCTCGTCGCATCGGCGGCGTCCCATATTGCGACGCGGCGTTTTGCGCTCTTCCGCCCGCCCGCGCCGCGCGTTAACGATTGCGCCGGAGCCGCTGCGCCGCGGCCCCGCTTTGGCCCGCTGAGGACGACGCCTTGCGTTTCGACGACATGATCGCGACGGTGATGGGGCAGTCGGAGGCGCATCCTTCGGCGCTCGCCGCCAAGTGGCGCCAGCTCGTCGACCTCGTCGCCCAGCGTCGCGAGGGCGACGCGGGCGAGGCGCTGGCGTGGCTGCGCCGGACGAGGCGCTCCATCCCGGCCCCGCAGCGCGGCGAGGCGGCGGCGGCGCTCGGCGGCCGCCGGGTGTCGCGCGACGCCTTGCTCTTCTTCGCCGAGGACGATGCCGCGGTCGCCGCCCCGCTGCTGCGCACCGCCAGGCTCGACGCGGAGGCGTGGCTCGCCGTGCTGCCCGCGCTTGGCCCGACCGCGCGGGCGCTTCTTCGCCATCGCCGCGACCTGCCGGCCGAGGTGCGCCACGGCCTGGCGAGCTTCGGCGCCGCCGACTTCGCGCTCGGCGGCACCGTCGCCGAGGCCCAGCCCGAGCCCCAGCCCGAGCCCGAGCCGGGGAGGAGCCCCGCCGCAGAGCGGAGCGAGGCGCAGATCCGCGACCTCGTCGCCCGCATCGAGAATTTCCGCCGCCAGCGCCAGGCGGCCGATCCCGCGCCCGAGCCCGCGCCGGCGCCGGCACGGGCGGAGGCCTTCCAGTGGGAGACGGGGCCCGACGGCACCATCTTGTGGGTCGAGGGCGCGCCGAGGGGGCCGCTCATCGGCCAGTCGATCGCCTCGATCGCCGAGCATGGCCAGTTCGGCGTCGACGGCCAGGCGGCGGGCGCGTTCGAGAAGAGGGCGCCGTTCCGCGACGCCCGGTTCAGCGTCGCCGGCTCCGGCGCGGCGGCGGGCGACTGGCGCATCTCCGGCGTGCCCTTCTTCGACGCGGCCCAGGGCAGCTTCCTCGGCTATCGCGGCAGCGCCCGGCGGCCGAGGGTGGACGAAGTGGCCCGGCCCGAAGGAGCCGCCGCGCCTGCCGAGGGCCTGTTCGGCACCCGCTTCCCCGCCGATTCGCTGCGCCAGCTGATCCACGAGCTGCGCACCCCCCTCAACGCCATCATCGGCTTCGCCGAGATGATCGAGGGCCAGTATATGGGGCCCGCGGCCGCGACCTACCGCTGGCGCGCCACCGAGATCATGGACCAGGCCCGCGGCCTCCTCTCCGCGGTGGACGACCTCGACACCGCCGCCCGTATCGAGACCCGCCGCCTCGACCTCGCCGACGCGTCGGTCGACGCCGTCGCCCTGCTCTGCCGGCTGCACGACGCCTACGAGCGGGTGGCGGCCCAGCGCGGCAGCCGCATCGCCATCGAGATCGAGCGCGACCTGCCGCCGGCCCGGGTGGAGCTCGGCGCGCTCGAGCGGATGTTCGCGCGGATGCTCGCCGCGACCATCGGCCTCGCGGGGGAAGGGGAGACGATTGCCGCGACGATGGCTATGGGGCAGACTGACGGGCAAAAGATGCTTTGCCTCTCCATCGACCGACCGCGCGCCATCGAAGGGCTGGACGAGCGCGCCCTGCTCGATCCCGGCTACAGCCCCGACGGCGACTGGCCCGGGGCCCCGGCCCTCGGGCTCGGCTTCGCGCTGCGCCTCGTGCGCAACCTCGCCGAGGCGGCGGGCGGGGCTCTGCTCGTCGGCGAAGAGCGCTTCTTCCTCTACCTGCCGCCGATCGAGCCGGCGGAGCGCAGCTCGGGCCAGAACGGCTGACCGGGCCGGTGCGGCTCGACCGTCCCCCGCCCGACGAGGCCTATCTCAGCCTGCCCGCGGATTTCGGCCGCCGCTTCGCCTTGTTCATCGACACCGAGGAGGAGTTCGACTGGTCGCGGCCCCACAGCCGCGATGCGCGCTCCACCCGCGCCGTCGCCGCCATTCCCGAGATGCAGGAGCGGCTGCGCTCGCATGGCGTCGCCCCCGTCTACCTCGTCGACCATCCCATCGCGACCGACCCCGCCGCGATCGCCATCCTCGCGCCGATTCAGGAAAGCGGCGAATGCGAGATCGGCACTCAGCTCCACCCCTGGGTGAGCCCGCCCTTCGAGGAAGAGCTCAACCTTCGCAACAGCTTCGCCGGCAACCTTCCAGCCGCGCTGGAACGCGCCAAGATCGCCCGGCTGACCGAGGCGGTCGAGGCCGGCTTCGGCCGCCGGCCGCGCATCTACCGGGCCGGCCGCTACGGCGTCGGGCCCCATACGGGCGACATATTGGAGTCGCTCGGCTATGCGGCCGACGCGTCGGTGCGGCCGCTCTTCGACTATCGCGGCGAGGGCGGCCCGGACTTCTCGAGTGCGAGGCCCCGCCCGTTCCGGGCCGGCGCGCTGGTCGAGATCCCGCTCTGCGCGGCCTTGACCGGCCCGCTCGGCCGCGCCGGCGCCGGCCTCTACCGCGCCATCGACCGGCGGCCGCTGCTGCGCAGCCTCGCGGCGCGGACGCACCTTCTCAGCCGGGTCTCGCTCACTCCGGAGGGGATGCCCGCCGCCGAGGTCGCCGACGCCGTCCGCCGCCTGAGCGCGCAAGGGGTGCGGCTCTTCACCTTCTCCTTCCACTCGCCCTCGCTCGAGCCGGGCCACACGCCCTACGTGCGCACCGCGGCCGACCTCGCCCGCTTCCATCTCTGGTGGGAGGAGATTTTCGGTTTTCTCGAGGGGGAGGGCATCCGCCCGGCCTCGCTCGAGGAGATACTCGCCGCCACCGCCCGGGCGGCCGCTTCCAATCCCGGGCCGGCTTCGCTATCGCCGGGCGCGAGCACGGACAAAGGGCCTGTAGCTCAACGGTAGAGCCGGCCGCTCATAACGGCTTGGTTGGGGGTTCGAATCCCTCCGGGCCCACCACGCTTTCGGTCAAAGTGGCACTTTGACCGAGGGAGGGGAAAGGCTTTCCTCTTCCTTCCTGCCCCGGCTCGAAGTACCACTTCGAGCCGATCATTCGGGGAGTGGCGCAGCCTGGTAGCGCATCTGCTTTGGGAGCAGAGGGTCGCAGGTTCGAATCCTGTCTCCCCGACCATTTCAGCCCGGGCCCGCCTCGCGTCAGCCTTCTTCCGGCCGCTGCGGCGCAAGCACCGCCTCCAGCGCCTCGGCGAGGGCGTCGGCGCGGTAGGGCTTGTAGAGGACGGGAAGGCCGCCGGCGCCGCCTTCGGCGAGGCGGTCGCTGAAACCGGTGGTGAGGACGACCGGAAGGCCCGGCGCCCGCTCGCGCAGCCGCTCGGCGAGCTCGATGCCGCTCATCCCCGGCATCACCACGTCGGTGAAGACCGCGTCGAACCGGCCGCTCGCGGAGAGATCGAGCGCCTCCTCCGCGCTGCGCGCCCGCACCACGCTGTGGCCGAGCTCGGCGCACAGCGCCTCGGCGAGGGCGCCGACGTCCTCATTGTCGTCGACGACGAGGATGCGCCCGCGCCTTCGCGCCGCGGAGGCCGCGGCGGGCGCGGCCTCCTCCTCGGGCGGGGCGTCGCTGCAGGGGAGGATCATCGTCACGACCGTCCCTTCGCCCGGCGTGCTCGCCACCTTGACCTCGCCCCCGGTCTGGGCGGCGAAGCCGTAGACCTGGCTCAGCCCGAGGCCGGTGCCCTTGCCGACGGACTTGGTGGTGAAGAACGGCTCGAAGACCCGCTGCAGCACCTCGGGGTCGATCCCCGTGCCGGTGTCGGCGACGGCGACCGCGATGGCGGCGCGGCCGTCCTCGAGAGGCGGCGCCTCGCCGGTGGAGAGGGTGAGCGTGCCGCCGTCGGGCATCGCGTCGCGGGCGTTGACGGCGATGTTGAGCAGGGCCGCCTCCAGCTGGGCGGGATCGACCTTCACCCGGCATAGTCCGGGGGAGAGCCGCGTGACGATCCCGATCCGCTCGCCCAGAGTGCGGTCGAGCAGCTCGGTCATTCCGAGGATGCGGGCGTTGATGTCGAGCACCTGCGGCTTGAGCGGCTGGCGGCGCGCGAAGGCGAGCAATTGCCCGGTCAGAGCGGCGGCGCGCGCGGCGGTCTGGACGATCGCCTCGGCGAAGCGGATCCGCTTCGCCTCTTCGAGGCCGGGCCGCTTCAATATGTCGGCCGAGCCCTGGATGACGGTCAGCAGATTGTTGAAGTCGTGCGCGATCCCGCCGGTGAGCTGGCCCAGCGCCTGCATCTTCTGCGCCTGGCGCAGCTGCTCCTCGGCCTTGGCCCGCTCCTCCACCTGGACCTGCAGCTCCCCGTAAGCGAGGCCGAGGTCGCTCGCCCGCGCCTCCAGCTCGCGATTGGCGCGGCGCAGGGCGGTGTGGGCGACTCCCAGGACGAGCACGACCAGCGCCGCCATCACCGCGAGCAGGCCGATGACGCTGTAGCGCGCCGCCCGGCGCGACAGCGGCTCGCGCTCGACCTGGAGATAGACGGTGCCGATCCGTGCGCCGCCGCGCACGACCGGCGCCGTCGCGTCCAGCACGTTGCCGCCGCTCCGGGTGATCCCTTCGATCCGGTCGGGGAGGGGGCGGGCCTTTCGGACGAAGCCGGCGAAGCGGCGGCCGCGCGAATCGTAGACTCCCGCGGCGCTCACCTCGCGATTGGCGCCGAACGCCCGCACCGCCTCCTCGGCGGTGGCGACGTCGCCGAAATCGAGCGCGGCGGTGACGCTGGCGGCGAGGATCTGGGCCTGGACCTCGGTCTGCTGGCGCTTCAGCGCGACGTAGTTGGCGGCGCTCTGGAAGATGACGAGGAGCCCGGCGACGAGCAGCAGGACGGCGAGCAGTCCGCCGGCGATAGGCACGTTCGGCCAGCGGTCGGCGAGGCGGGTGAGCGGCCGCATCAGCGCGCCGTCCTGACGCTGAGCGCGATGGCGAGCAGGCGCGCGTTGAGGGTGAGGCCGGATTGCTGCGCCTGGACCTGGTCGATGTGGAAGCGCACCCGCCCGCCCTCGACGACGAAGAAGATCATCCCGCGGGCCGGCCCGGCGCGGGAATCGGTGACGGTGAGGATCGGGCGGCCGCGGAGCGCGGCGAGCATCTGCTGGGTGGCGCGGGGATTGGCGCCCTGGACGAAGGCGAGCTGGCAGCTTTCGGCCCCCTCGGTCCCGGCCAGCCGCCGCACCGCGATCGGCCGTCCGTCGACCTGCTGGCCTCGGACCGCCTCGTCGATCATTCGCCCGAACGGGTCTCCGCCGATGACGCACAGAACGAGCGGAGCGCGGGGCCCGCCGCCGCCGCCCGGCCATCCGACATAGCCGGCGAACTTGGGAAGGAAGGCCGCCTTGACCGCCAGGTCGCTCGGCTGCGCGCGCGCGGCGGGAGCGCCGAGGGCCAGGGCCGCCAGGAGAGCAGCCGCGGCGAGGGCGCTCGGCCGCCGCATCAGAAGCGGACCCGGGTCCCGAGATAGACGCTCCGCCGGCTGCGCTGGCCGCGCCCGAGGTCGCTGCTCTCCTCGTGGGTGCGGTGGAGGAGGCTCGATCCGGCGACGTAGAGCTCGAAGCCGTCGGCCGCGCGCCATCCCAGCCGCGCGTCGGCCTCGACATAGCCGCCGACATGCGTCTCGTTGAGGTCGTCGACGGCGCGGGCGCCGAGGTCGAGCTGCAGCCGGTGCGGCAGGTCCATCGTCGAGCGGGCGACGAATTGGTAGTCGGGATCGGCGCCGAGGGAGGCGCGGTTGGCGAGATCGACCGCGCCCGCCTTCAGCCGGAAGCTCTTGTGGAGGGTGGAGACGCCGAGGCTCGCCCGCCACCACGGCGCGAGCTGCTGAGTCGCCCAAGCCTCGATTCCGTAGCTGTCGCCCTTGAGGTCGTTCATCAGCCGGATCGGCAACACTCCGCCCGGGGCGAACTCGGTCGTCCGGATGTCGTCGTAGCGATTGTAGAAGAGGTTCACAGAAACGGCGGTGCGGGGTCCGGGCTGGCCGCGATAGCCGGCCTCGAAGGCGACGAGCTTCTCGGAGCGGAAGCCGGTCGCCTGGGCGAGCAGCGGAAGGAAGACGAGCTGCCGGTCGATCCGCGAGGGCGTCCTCACCGCGCGCGACACGGCCGACCAGAACAGGGTGCGCTCGCTGGGATGCCAGGCGAGCCTCAGATTGGGCAACAGCTCGACGCCGGAGAAGGAGGAGCGCTCCAGCTTCACCCCGGCGACGAGGTCGAGCCGGGGTGAGACGGCGAAGCGGTCCTGAGCGAAGGCGGTGGCGACCCACAGCCGGCGGCTCTCAGGATCGAGATGGAAGCCGTTGAGATTGTTGATGAACCGATCGCGAGTGGTGCGCAGGCCGCCGCCGACGACGAGATGGTGGTCGCCGGCGCGGGCATTGATCTGCGCCTCCGCGTCGAACGTCTGGAGCGAATCGTCGACCAGGATGAATCGTCGCCGATAGTCGTCATAATAGGCCTGGACCTGGAGGGCGCCGTCGGCCCCGGTGCGGTGGGTCCAGCGCGCGAGGAGGTTGCCGCCGCGGTCGCCGTCGCCGCTCAGGCCGCCCGTGTCGGTGTCGAACAGGTCGCCCTGGAGGGTGACATGGTCCTTCCCCGCGCCCCAGTCGCCGCGGAAGCCGGCCTGCCAGCCCTTGAAGGCGTCGTCGGAGTCGGGGGCGGGGCCGCCGGGCAGGTCGTCGCGCCTGAAGCCGTCGGCATAGACACGGACGGCCCCATCCTTGCCGAGCGGCGCGCCGTAGCGCAGCGCCAGAGTCTGCTCGAACTCTCCGGCCGTGGCGCGGGCGAGGCCGCCGAGCGTCTCGCGCGCGTCGCGGCTGGTGACGTTGACGACGCCGTTCACCGCATTGGGGCCGTAGAGCGTGCCCCCCGGCCCGCTGATCACCTCCACCTGGTCGATGTCCTCGAGCAGCGGCGAATGCAGCTCCCAGAAGACGCCCGAGTGGAGCGTGCTGTAGACGCTTCGGCCGTCGATCAGGACGAGCAGCTTGTTAGAGCTTTCGGCGCCGTTGAAGCCGCGGGCGGTGACGGCATATTGCCGCGCGTCGATCCGCTGCACCTGGAGGTTGGGGGCGAGGCGCAAGGCCTCCGGGAGCGAGGTGGCGGCGGAGCGGGCGATGTCCTCCCCGGTGATGACGTAGATGGCGGTCGGCGCGCGGCTGATCGGCTCGGCTTCCTTCGACGCGGAGCGGACCTCGATCTGGGCCAGCTCCTCGATCGAGAGGCTGCTGAGCTCGCGGACGCTGCCCGCCGCCTCGTCGCCCGCCGCCGGCGCGGCGAGCAGCGCACAGGCGCCGGTCCCGATCAGAAGGCCGTTCCAACGCTTGCACCGCATGTCTTCGTTTACCCCTGCGTGCCTCCGCCGCGGCGCGATGTTGCAGGCGGGTCGCCGCCGAGGTCAAGCAACATGGATCAGGGCGCGGCCGGCGCCGCCGGCACCCGCGCGATGTCCTCGCGCGCGTTGGCGACGTGCCACAGCATCGCCGTCCAGGCGGCGACGTTCTGCCGCAGCTGGGCCGGGTCGACCTTGTCGAGCGTGTCGTCGGGCGTGTGGTGATAGTCGAAATAGCGCGTGCCGTCCTGGCTGAGGTCGGCGCCGGCGACGCCCGCCTTCACCCAGGCGCCGAGGTCGGCTCCGGCCTCGACCTCGCCCGTGCCGCGGTTGATTCCGAGCGGGAAGAGGGCGGCGGCGATGCGGTCGGCGAGGGGCTTGCCGGCGGGGGCGAAGCCGGGGACGAAGCGCCAGATGCGGTCGGCGCCGAAGTCCGATTCGGCGACGAAGACGACGTTCTCGCCCTTGTGCGCGGCGAAATAGGCCTTGCTGCCGGCGCCGCCCGTTTCCTCGTCGCCGAACCAGATCACCCGGATGGTGCGGCGCGGGCGGCCGGCCTCCATCACCGCCTTGGCGGCGGCGGCGGTGATCGCGACTCCGGCGGCGTCGTCTATCGCGCCCGTGCCGAGGTCCCAGCTGTCGAGATGGCCGCCGATCAGGATGGTGCCGGCCGAGGGGTCGGTGCCGGGCACCTCGGCGACGACGTTGCCGGTCGCCGTGTCGCCGACGAAGCGCGGGGTGAGGGTGAGGTGCATCGTCACCTTGGGCGCGCGCTTCAGCATGCGCTGGAGGTTCTCCGCGTCGGGCAGGCTCAGCGCCGCCGCGGGGATCGGCGCGACCTCGCCCCAGGTGGTGAGGCCGGTATGGGGGTTGCGGTGATAGTCGGTGCCGAGCGAGCGGATGACGACCGCCGCGGCGCCCTTCCGAGCGGCGACGGCGGGCGCCGAGCGGCGCACCGGCCCGTAATAGCCGTAGCCGGAGCCGTCCTGGTTGGGCCGCATGGCGTGGCCGACGAAGACGATCCTGCCCCTTACCGCGTCGGCCGGCGCCGCCTTGAGGTCGTCGAGGCTGTCGAAGCCCACGACCTCCGCGGTGAGCCCCTCGGGCGGGGTGGCGCCGCTGCCGCCGAGCGCGGCGAGGACGAGGCGCTGCGGGAAGGGCGCGACGATCTCGGCGGTCTCGGCGCCGCGCACCCAGGTCGCCATGGTCGCGCCCTCGACATGGACGTTGCGGAAGCCGAGCGCCTTCAGGCGCTTGACCGCCCAGTCACGGGCCCGCGCCTCGGCCTCGGTGCCGGCGAGCCTCGGCCCCACCTCGGTGGTGAGGTCCTCGACGATGTCCCAGGCGACCTTGTCGCCCTCGAGCGCCGCGTCGCGGAGCCTGCCGGCGGGATCGGGGGCAGCGCCGGCGAGAGCGAAGAGGAGGAAGGGGAGGGCGGCGGCGGTGCGGAGGGGCTTGCTCATGCCGCGGCGTTAGTCCGTCCATCGACGGGTGACAATCGGCGCCCGGATCACTAGTTAGGCGCCAAATCCTCGAAACCTACCGGAGACAGAGCGCCGCCATGGCCGCACAGTATAGCTTCGTCATGAAGGGCATGACCAAGACCTTCCCGGGCGCGCCCAAGCCCATCCTCAACAACATCAACCTGCAATTCTACCCGGACGCGAAGATCGCGATCATCGGGCCGAACGGCTCGGGCAAGTCGACCCTGATGAAGATCATGGCCGGCCGCGACAAGGAGTTCTCCGGCGAGGCCTGGCCCGGCGACGGCATCAGGGTGGGCTATCTGGAGCAGGAGCCTCAGCTCGACCCGACGAAGACGGTCAAGGAGAACGTCATGGACGGCGTCCGCCCGGTCGCCGACATGATGGACCGCTTCAACGCCATCTCGACGCTCATGGGCGATCCGCCCGAGGACGCCGATTTCGACGCCCTCATGGCTGAGATGGGCGAGCTTCAGGAGAAGATCGACGCGGTCGACGGCTGGTCGCTCGACAACCAGCTCGAGATCGCGATGGACGCGCTGCGCTGCCCGCCCGGCGACAGCCCGATCCAGAACCTTTCGGGCGGCGAGAAGCGCCGGGTGGCGCTGACCAAGCTGCTGCTCGAGAAGCCCGACATCCTCCTCCTCGACGAGCCGACCAATCATCTCGACGCCGAGAGCGTCCAGTGGCTGGAGAAGCATCTCGTCGACTATGCCGGCAACGTCATCCTCGTCACCCACGACCGCTACTTCCTCGACAATGTGGTGAACTGGGTGCTCGAGCTCGATCGCGGCCGCTACTACATCTACGAATCCAATTATTCCGGCTATTTGGAGAAGAAAGCTAAGAGGCTGGAGCAAGAGGAGCGGGAGGAGCAGGGCAAGCAGAAGGCGATCCAGGAGGAGCTGGACTGGATCCGCCGCTCGCCCAAGGCCCGGCAGACCAAGTCCAAGGCCCGCATCAAGGCCTTCGACGAGCTGGTGGAGGCGCAGGAGAACCGCACGCCGGGCAAGGCGCAGATCCTCATCCAGGTGCCCGAGCGCCTCGGCGGCAACGTCATCGAGGCGAAGGGCCTCACCAAGGCCTATGGCGACAAATTGCTGTTCGAGGATCTGACGTTCAGCCTGCCGCCGGGCGGCATCGTCGGCGTCATCGGCCCCAACGGCGCCGGCAAGACCACCCTGTTCAAGCTGATCACCGGCGCGGAGGAGCCCGATTCCGGGTCGATCCGGATCGGCGAGACCGTCCACCTGGGCTATGTCGACCAGAGCCGCGACGCGCTCGATCCGGCCAAGAACGTGTGGGAGGAGGTGTCGGGCGGCTCCGACGTGTTCCGCTTCGGCAAGCACGAGGTGGGCACCCGCGCCTATGTCGGCGCCTTCAACTTCCGCGGCCAGGACCAGCAGAAGAAGGTCGGGCAATTGTCGGGCGGAGAGCGCAACCGGGTTCACATGGCCAAGATGCTGAAGGAGGGGGGCAACGTCCTCCTGCTCGACGAGCCGACCAACGACCTCGACGTCGAGACGCTCCGCGCCCTCGAGGAAGCGCTCGAGAATTTCGCGGGCTGCGCCGTCGTGATCAGCCACGACCGCTTCTTCCTGGACCGCCTCGCCACCCACATCCTCGCCTTCGAGGGCGACAGCCACGTCGAATGGTTCGAGGGCAATTTCGAAGCCTATGAGGAAGACAAGCGCCGCCGCATGGGCCCGGAAGCCGACCGTCCGCACCGGATGACCTACCGAAAGCTGACGCGCTAGGCCC